>JBMOMC010000038.1:0-72940 GCA_049325335.1 Nitrospirota bacterium | reverse complement strand
CCTATAGTCTCCTCCTTTGGTGGAGGGTGTCGGTTCACATTCGAGAAGTGGCAAATCACGGCTTGCCCAACAAAGCGCTGGAGGCGACGCGCCCTTAGCGGGCGCGCTCCTCAGCGCCGGGCGTTGGGCCTATCATATGTTGGGCCTATCAGTTGAGACGACGATGACTCTATTACCATCTTGGCCGCCTTTCTCTGCGTTCCTGTTTGCGAGTGTGGTGCTCGCGGTCACACCCGGTCCGGGCGTGTTCTATATCGTTACGCGCAGTCTCATTCAAGGTCGCTCCTCGGGACTGATTTCGGTAGCCGGGGTCGCTCTCGGCAACCTGGGGAATGCACTGGCCGCCTCTGTTGGCCTCGCGGCACTGTTTGCAGTTTCCTCGTCGGCCTTCATGGTCGTTAAGTACGTGGGAGCCTTCTACCTCGTTTATCTCGGTGTGCAAATGCTGCGCGAAGCACATACCGAGGTTTCGGCTCCTATGCCTCAGGCCGCAAGTCCTGGTCGCATCTTCCGTGATGGTGTCATCGTCGCCTTGTTCAATCCGAAAACAACGGTTTTCTTCGCTGCGTTCTTGCCCCAGTTTTTAAACCCAGAGGTGCCGCCAATGTTTCAAACGATGATGCTCGGCGCGCTCTTTGTCGCAATCGCAGCAATCACTGACAGCGCCTATGCCATAGGGGCGAGTTCGATCGCGCCAGTGCTGGCGGGCGCTCGTGGTTCTCGTCGTATCGGTCGCTTTCTTGTTGGTAGCACGTCTATTGGTCTTGGCGTTTATACTGCGTTTGCCGGCTCTCGCGGTGCAGAATAGGCTCAACAAACGCTTCGAGAGCGACCTTCGGGTCGCTGCGCGCCCCTCGGCGCCTCAAGCGCGACGTTGGCCGTCATGTGGACCTTGAGGTTCCCCTGGGTTTTCGTCTTCCAGAGGGTCGGTTTCATGCTACCAGGTTTCCCCTATGCTGAGCCCTGATCCAGGCATCCATAAACTGGATGGGCGACTTGTACCCGAGGGTGGAATGGCGGCGGGTGCGGTTGTAAAACACCTCGATGTAGTTAAACACGTCGGCCGCAGCCGCCTGCCGGGTGGCGTAGCGAGTGCCGTGCACCCGCTCGTTCTTCAAGCTGTTGACGAAACTCTCGGTGGGCGCGTTGTCCCAGCAGTTACCCTTGCGACTCATGGAGCAAATCATGCCGTAGCCAGCCAACTGGTCCTGGAACGGCCGACTGGCGTACTGGCTGCCCCGATCGGAGTGGTGCAGCAGCCCCGCGGCAAACTGGCGGCGGCCCGTCGCCATGGTCAGGGCCTCGGCCACGATGTCCGCCGTCATCCGCGGCTGGAGCGCCCAGCCCACGACCTCCCGGTTAAAGAGGTCGAGCACGACGGCCAGGTACAGCCAGCCTTCATCGGTCCAGAGGTAGGTGATATCGGCCGTCCAGACGCGATGGGGCGCCGTCGGCGTGAAGTCCCGCGCCAGCCGGTTGTCTGCCACCGGCAGCGTGTGTTTCGAATCCGTCGTGGCCTTGTAGCGGCGCTTGTGCCGACCCCGCAGGCCATGCGCCCGCATCAGGCGTTCCACTCGGGCCTTGCTCGCCGCGAAGCCCCGGCCCCGGAGTTCGGCGAGCATCCGTGGGCTGCCGTAGGCGCCCTTCAGTTCGGCATGAATCGCCCGGAGCAGGGCCAGCAGTTGGGCGTCGGTCAGGCGTTGGCGGTGCGGTGTGCCCCCGCGCCGCCAGGCCCGGTAGCCACACTCGGGCTGACCGACAGGGCCGCACACATCGCCAGCAGGGGAAAGTGACAGCGCTCCGTGTCCATCCCGGCGTACTTCACAGCGCATCCTTCGCGAAGTACGCCGTCGCTTTTTTTAAGATGTCGCACTCCAACTTGATCCGGGCGTTCTCCGCCCGCAGGCGGGACAGCTCCATCTGCTCCGGCGTGATCGCTTTCGCCCCGGCCGGATTGAGCTTGCCGGCTTTGGCCGCCTTCACCCAATTGCGTAAGGTCTGCTCAACCACCCCGAGTTCCTCGGCCACTCGCCCGATACTGCCGACATCGGCAACCCGTTTGACCGCCTGTTCCTTGAACGGGGCTGTGTATTCCTGTTTCGGGATCTTGATCCTCTTTGCCTCCAAGGTGACGTCCATTGTACGTGATCCTTGGAAGACGAAATTCGAGGGGAAGCTCAGTCCGTTGGGTCCAGCATGGGTTTTGAGCAACCGGACGCGACATTAAGCGCCGCGCCGGTTAGTAGCACGTTCGGCCCCATCATTCCTTGCAAGGAGTAGCCGTAGACGTGTAAGATTTTACTCACACACGTACTCCTACCGTGAAATGAAGGGAGCAAACGCCGATGGCCCCCGCTACCGCGAAACAGAAGGTCCTGGAAGCCGTTCAACAATTGCCGTCCGATGCGACCGTTGAAGACGCCATGGAGCGCCTCTATTTTCTCGCGAAGGTGGAGCGGGGACTCGCTCAAGCCGACGCCGGTGAGACGGTGCCCCACGCACAAGCCAAGGCACGGCTGACCCGTTGACGCCCATCGTCTGGACCCCTCAGGCGATCGGCGACGTGGAGGCGGTCCGAGCATACATCGCACGACTCCGAGCGATACGGGGCGTATGTTGCAGAACAGATCGTCGAAGCCGTCGACCGCCTTTCGGCGTTCCCCTTATCAGGACGCATCGTCCCCGAATTGAGCCAGAAGACCGTGAGGGAAGTTATCTTCGGAAACTACCGCATCGTTTATCGCGTCACGGAGAGCGCAGTTCAAGTGCTGACTGTGTTTCACGCCTCGCGCCTGTTCACTCTCCCGGGTCAACCTCCTTCGGGTTGAGCGGGTTCCGCAGGGTGGCCGAACCATGCGCTGGAGCGGACGCGCATACTGCGCGCGCCTCTCAGCGCTGGGCGTTCGGCATCAAGAGAATGCCGCTCAGTAAGTGAGCGGCCTCTCTTTTCTTGGACACATGAAATGGGCGACAATCGCCCACCCGCTTGACGACAAGATTCACGACCTTCAACGCGGGATGGGCCCGATTGGTTCCCTCGCTCAGGGGCCGATCAGGTTCAGGTCTTCGAACATCGAGTCGGCTTCCAGGCAACACTTCTTGTACTTCCTACCGCTTCCACATCGGCACGGGTCGTTACGCCCGATTTTGGGATGGGGCCGGATCACTTGGGGAACAAATCCGGGTTCCCACTCCTCCGGGCCCAGCTCGACGTCCACGTTGTCGGCCTCGGCGTCTTCCTTGGCCCAGGCGGCTTGCCGACCGGCGATTTCGTCCGGCGAATAAAACGCGAGCCAATCCGCGGTGTACGAACGGAGATCCGGCGTGGCATCCGCGCTGAATGCGCGTTCCACATCGGCCTGCGTGTAGGGAACCACGTCGGCTTCGGCCGTGTCTACGCCGGTTGAGAGCTCGCGCGCGTGGGCGAGCACGGCGTCTCGGTATTCCTCGCGCTGAAAATCCATGAGCACGCCCCCGAGCACGGCCTTGAACGTTTCATGGGTCTCGTCATGGAACAGGGCGCCCAATTCCTCGAACACGTCGTCCGAACCGGATGGATCACTCATGGTCGTGGCGGCCAGGCACTCGGCCATGGTGGCGCGGGACATGGGATCGCGGCCCCGATCGCGGACCCGCTCCGAGAGGTACGGGCGGATACTCGCGCCCTGCCGACCGAACATGGCCGGAAGCGCGGTCAACACCCACTCGCAATCAGCGGCCTCGGCGTGATCCGCGGCCACGAGCAGTCCCATGAACGCGTCTTCGCCGCCGATCGCGCTCAAAAGATACGTGGCGTGGATCGGGGCCCACCATGCCGGGCCTTCCGCCTGCCAATTGGACGGATCCATCGCCAGCCAGGTGAGCGGATGCACCATCCGGGGGCCGCGGGCGATGATTTCGTCCACCGCGGCGCGCGGCACACGGTCTTCCTCGGTGGAGAGCAGCGCCAGCAGCGCGTCGTCGGTCAATTCGGTGTAGTTCGGGTTGGGACTCGAATCGGTCATGAACAGGTTCCTTTTCCGCGTGTTTTAGGATTTCTTCGTATGTTTTGCCGCAGCCGGTTTACGTTTCGTCGCCGGCCATGGGACGTCGCCCAGCACCATGAGTAACTGCTTATCCACCACGGCTTCGTTGAGTTTGACCAGGATCTCTTTGATCACGCCGTGCATGGGTGAGAGGATCGCGGTTTCGATCTTCATGGCTTCGAGATTCATGATCTCTTGCCCTTCCCTCACGATGTCGCCCACCTTGAGGACCCGGTCCTTGTCTCCGATGCGCCAGACATTGCCCATCATGGGGGAGCCGATCTCGCCTGTGACCGACGAATCGGCCATACGCACCGAGACTTTGAGGCGATCCTTGTGCGAGGGCATCTCCACCGGGAACACGTGCATCGTGTTGTTCACGGCCAACACCATGTGCCGCATGCCGTTGACCTCGGCGCCGATCGAAACGAGTTTGATGGTCGCGGGCTTCCCTTGGTGCTCGAAGCGTACTTCGTGCCCCACCCCTTTGAGCCCGTCCAACCACACCGGCGTGGGCAGCAACGAGGTGTCGCCAAACTTGCGGCGGAACGCCAAAAAATCCGCAGCCGCGCCCGGATGCTGCAGATACAAGACCAGTTCGGACGGCGTGGCGTGCCGTCCCAGTTTGCCTTCCAATTCGCGCTGAACGGCTGACAGGTCTTCGGCCCTCTTCTTGGCCAGGGGCGACGCTTCAATCCGCTCCTTTTTGATCTTGTCGCGCCAGGCCTCCCCGAAGACCGATTGGTACACCCAGTCCGCGGGCCAGCCGAACGGCAGCGGCCCGTATCGGCCCAACAACAGGCTCTTGAGGTCGTCGGTGGCGTGCGCGTACAGACCCAACAGGCGTTCACGTTCATCCGCGCTGAGTTTTTCCAGGCGTTGGCGGACCGCGATAAATTGCTCGCACAATCCTAGGAGCGATTCAACCGCCTTGTACCCGCCCTCTTTATAGTGAAACTGCACGATGCCCACCCACGTGGTCCACGTGATCTGCGAGCCCGGGGTGACGTCGAAGTACTTGATGAATTGATTACCGTAGCTCATCCCGCGGAGAATATGCGGCATCAGGTGCAGAAAGTCCCCTTTGCTGGCCTGCTCGAACGAACTGGGAAACGCCCCGCCCGGCATCCGGTGCTCGGTAACCTTGTACGAGAACCCGCGGAACTGCGACTCGAATTCCTGGTAGTGGCCGATAAAATCCGTCACCACGGTGGCGGACTCGTCCACGGCCGGCAGGTCGAGGCGGGTCTGAATCCCCTGCTCCTGCAACAAGGCGTTGACCGACCGCACCGGCGCGTGACCGTAGTAGCGCGTGAACGGATCATCGGTCACATCCAGGATTTTCACGCCGGCCTTGGCCGCGGCCGCCAACGCGGGCACGGCCAAGCCGTCGGTGGTGTGGCGGTGATAATGGATCACCAATGACGGGTGTTTTTGCAGAATCGCGTCGACCAGCGAGGCGATCCGCTTGGGTGATCCGACTCCCGCCATGTCCTTGATGCACAGGATGATCTCTTTGCTGCCGCCCGTGATCGCCAAGATCTCCTTGGTGACTTTGAGGTAGTAGGCGTTGGTGCAATCGTCGGATACCGAAAACGAGATTGCGGGCTCGAAGAGTTTCCCGCCCTTCATGACCTCTTCCGCGATCGGGATCATGTTGGGCACGTAATTGAGAAAGTCAAAGCACCGCCACACGTCCACGTAGGGGAGAAACGCCTTGACCGACAGCGCCACCACGTTGCGCGGATACATGCGGTAGCCCCACAGATTGGTCGAGCGGACCAAGGTCTGGGTCATCACGTCCGGCATGCGCTCTTTCCAGAGCGCGGCCTCCTCGAACGGGTCGATCTTGTTTTGGAGGAGATTTTGGTGAAAGCGCGCACCGCCGTGGTTTTCGATCGAGAAATACCCGCTCCGGTTGTACATCGGGGCGAGCTTGATCAGATCGTGCAGCGTGTGCCGGTTCTTAAAATCGCTCTGCCCGGTGTCGCGTGGCCCGGTGTTGGTGAAATACACGCGCGGGTCGCGCCGCAGGATCGCGAGGTTTTCCTTGGGGCTCAAATTAGGATGGATCATCGCGGGCTTCATGTCATTGCGCTCAACGGCAATACGGGTTCTTTCCGATCGCGGAAATTTCCGCCACGAAGCGGGCGATCCGAAGCAGCTCGTCTTCCTCTTCCACGTAATTGGTCAACGTGTCGAGGTGCCGCTCGATAAAATCCGTGTCGAAGCGACCGGCCACGAAATCCGGGTGCAGCATGATCTGCTTGAGCAATGGGATCGTGGTTTTCACGCCCCAGAGCTCGTACTCGCAGAGCGCCCGCCACATGCGTTCGATCGCGGTGGGCCGGTCCTTGGCCAACGAGCAGATCTTGGTGATCAACGAGTCGTAATACGGCGGAATCTCCCACCCTTGGTAAATCCCGGTGTCCGCCCGCACGAACGGCCCGCTCACCTGGCGCAGGTAGGTCACCTTGCCGTACGACGGCGCGAACTGGTTCTTGGGATCCTCCGCGTTCACCCGGCACTGGATCGCGTGGCTGCGCAGCACGATATCGTCTTGTTGCACCGTGAGCGCCTGGCCCGCCGCGGTACGAATCATCAGGCGGATCAAGTCGAGTCCGGCGACCATCTCGGTGACCGTGTGCTCCACCTGGATGCGCGGGTTGACCTCGATCGCGTAGTAGCGCATGTCCGCGTCCACTAAGAACTCCAGCGTGCCCGCGGTCACGTAGCCGATCTGCTTCATGGCCTTGACCGCCACCTCGCCCATCTCCCGGCGCAGTTCCTCGGTCAACAGCGAGGACGGGGCTTCCTCCACGAGCTTTTGATGCCGCCGTTGGATCGAACATTCGCGTTCGCCAAGGTGGATGACGTGGCCGTAGCGATCGCCCAGGAATTGAAACTCGATGTGGCGGGCGTTGCGGATGTACTTTTCCGCGTACACCCCCGAGGAGGCAAAGAGCTTGCCCGCGATGGACACGGCCTGTTCCAGGGCCTTGGCCGCCTGCTGCGGGCCGTCCACGCGCACCATGCCGCGCCCGCCCCCGCCCGCCACCGCTTTAATGATGATGGGCCAGCCGACTTTAGTGCCGAAGTCCGTGATCTGTTTGGCCGAGGTGGCGTTCGTGAGCCCAGGAATTACCGGCACCCCGGCGGATTCCAGCGTGGTCTTGGTCGCGATCTTATCGCCCATGCGTCCGATCACGTCCGGGCTGGGCCCCACGAAGATCAACCCCGCGTCGAGGCAGGCTTGCCCGAACTCGGGGTTTTCGGACAAAAACCCGTACCCAGGGAACACTGCGTCGCAGCGCGTGTTCCGCGCCGCGTCAATCACCTTGCCGATGTCCAGGTAGCTGAGTTTGGCCGGCGACGGTCCCAGGTGCACGGCCTCGTCCGCGAGGCGCACGTGGTACGAGAGCGCATCGCAGTCCGAATAGCCCACCACGGACTTAATCCCCATCTCCATGCAGGTGCGGATGGTCCGGCACGCGATCTCGCCGCGATTGGCGATAAAGAGCTTATTGATCGGTCGTTTTTGGCGGTTGGGCATCGGGAATCAATCGGTTTCGTCGTCTCGTCGCGCGCGGTGTTGCGGGAGAATAGACCGCGGAGGCCCGCCGGGTCAAGCGCTGCGTGCCAGCGGGGTTTGCTTGTCGGGGAACGAGGCTACGTCTCGGCCGAGCAGACGGTCCGATTCCGCCCCGTCTGTTTGGCCGCATACAACGCCTGATCCGCGGATTGGAGCAAGGCCTCGGCGCGTTCGATGTGATCGAGCAGATCCGCCACGCCGAGGCTGATGGTGACAGGGATCGGGTGTCCGTCGAACGTGAATTCGTGCGTCGCCACCGTGGTCCGCATGCGTTCCGCGACCACCAGCGCCTCCACGGCCGTGGTGTACGGCACCACGAGGCCCAATTCCTCCCCGCCGTACCGGGCCAAGAGGTCGGTGGGGCGCACCGTGGTTTTGAGCAACCCGGCCAGTTCCTTCAACACCGCGTCCCCGGCCAGGTGACCCCAGGTGTCGTTGACGCGTTTGAAATGGTCCACGTCGATGAGGACCACCGACATGGGTTCGTGCAGGTTCCGGCAACGCGCGACCAAGCGCTCAAGATACTCCTGGAACGTGCGCCGGTTCACGAGCCCGGTGAGTCCGTCCAGGCGCGCGCGGTCCGCCATCACGCTCACGTACATGCTTTCCGCGCTGTCCGGCGCCAGGTACTTAAGCACGGACCGGCCGATCCACATCACGTCGCCGTCCCGCAGCACGCGTTCGGTGATCCGCTGATCGTTGCACAAGGTGCCGTTACGGCTGTCCAAGTCCCGCAACACCGCGGTCCCGTCGGGTCGGGTCAGGATTTCCGCGTGTTGGCGAGACACCAGGGCGTCGTCGAAGCAAATATCCGAGTCCGTGTGGCGTCCGATCACCATCCGGTCTTTCGACAGCGCGATTTTTTCTCCGATCGACAGCCCGGCAATCACCACCAGGCACGCGAGGCTGCGTTCCCGTCGATCCAACCGGCGTTTGGGCGACGCATCGGCCATACCGATGGTGGTCTCGTCAGTGTCGCGAACAAAGGGAATCGGACGGGGCTCAGAATTCATCAGGACATCCCACTCCTACGGCACCACGATAGCAGCGTCTGCGCGCCTGTCAACGCAGGTTTCCCCAATTCTCACGGAACCTGCTACCCTTCACCGCGTACCACGCGCACCAGTGCGGATGGACGCGACCGACGCCAAACCTGAACCCGAGTGGGTATCCTGGAGCGACGACCACCTGCTCGACCTGCGCCTGTGCGACCTGCACCTGACGATCGAGCACAGCCCGTTGGTCCCGCGCCTTGAACAACTGGCCGAGGAGTTGGCCGCGCGCGGCCTGGTGTTTCGTCCGCACGTGTGGATTTCGGATGAATGGTTTACGCCCGACGGCATTCCCGGCATCGCGGTCCCGTTCTATCTGGTCCATCCCCGTCTCGCCAAACTTGAACTACAACAAATGCTTGAAGTTGAAGGCGGAACACACGATTGGTGCATGAGGATTCTGCGTCACGAAGTGGGGCATGCCATCGAAAACGCGTACCGTTTGCGGCTGCGCGCCCGACGCAAACAGTTGTTCGGACGATCCAACGTCCCGTACCCCCGCTATTACACGCCCAAACCCTATAGCAAGCGGTTCGTCCTCCACTTAGACCTGTGGTACGCGCAGAGCCACCCGGACGAAGACTTCGCGGAGACATTCGCGGTGTGGCTCAACCCGCGATCTGATTGGCGCGCGCAGTACGCGGGATGGCCCGCGCTCAAGAAACTCGAATACATGGACGCCCTCATGTGCGATCTGGCCGGGGCGCAGCCGCTGGTAACGCGTACGGACACGGTGGACCCCCTCCCGACGTTGACCAAGACCCTGCGCGAGCACTATGAAGCGCGGCGCGCGCACTACGGGCTGGAACATCCGCACTTTTACGACCAGGACCTCAAGCGACTCTTCACCGCCGACACGGTCTCGCACAACGGCATGCGGGCAGCCGCGTTCATCGCGCGCATCCGTAAAGAGGCGCGACGCCTCGTGGCGGAATGGACGGGCGCGTACCAATACACGATCGATAAGGTCGTCGAATCCATGATCACGCGCTGTCGCGAACTGGACCTGCGGGTCGCCGGAACGCCCGAAGAGGTGAAGCTGGATTTCCTCATCCTACTGACCGTCCAGACCATGAACTACCTGCATAGCGGGCGCCACCGCGTAGCCTTATGAAGAAGCTGCGCATCGTCGCGTTGATGCACGAAGATCTGATCCCGCCGGAGACGGCCGGCGGCGCGGATCTGGACGCGGCGGAGTGGAAAACCGAATACGAGGTCGTGGCGACCCTGCGCGGGATGGGACATACCGTGCTGCCGCTCGGCGTGCGCAGCGACCTGGGTCTGTTGCGCCGGTCGATCGAGGAATTCCACCCCGACATCGCGTTCAACCTGCTCGAAGAATTCAACGACGTGGTGTTGTGGGATCAGAACGTGGTCTCGTTCCTCGAACTGATGGGCATCCCCTATACGGGGTGCAACCCGCGCGGCTTGATGCTTGCGCGCGACAAGGGCCTTTCCAAAAAGGTCCTCTCGTACCACCGTATCCCGTTTCCCGATTTTATCGTCGTGCCGGTCGGCCGCAAACCCCTGCGTCCCAAACGTCTGGAGTTCCCCTTGATCGTCAAATCCGTGTGCGAAGAAGCCTCGCTCGGGATCTCACAAGCCTCGATCGTGACCGATGACGACAAGCTCCGCGAACGCGTGGCGTTCATCCACCACCACGTGAAGACGCCCGCGATCGTGGAGCGCTACATCGAAGGCCGCGAACTCTACGTCGGCGTGATGGGCAACGACAAGCTGCAGGTGTTCCCGGTGTGGGAGTTAGACCTGAGCCATATGCCAGATGACGCCCCGCGTATCGCCACCCAGCGCGTGAAATGGAGCCTGGCGTACCAGAAAAAGTACGGCATTGCGTCAGGCGTGGCCGCGGACCTCCCCGAAGGCCTCCCCGACCGCATCCAACACTTGGCCAAACGCGTCTATCGCGTGTTGGGCCTGTCCGGGTACGCGCGCATGGACCTGCGCCTTGACGCGCAGGGCCACGTCTACATCCTCGAAGCCAACCCCAATCCCCAAATCGGCCACGGCGAAGATTTCGCCGAGTCCGCGAAGGCCGTCCGCCTCTCGTACGACGCGCTGCTGCGGCGCATCCTCATGCTGGGTCTGGCCTGGCGGCCGGATCGCTTGGCGGCGTAAAGGAACACGGACTGTTCCGCGAGGGCGTTATCTGAACCGGTAACTGGTCCATTGTCCTCGCCTGAGGCTTGAGCTCACGAGACGCCGTCCACTATAATACGGTGCGCCTCACCCTCTCTGAGGAGGACTGCCTTGAGTCGGCCGCCACCTCCATGCAACGCCCGTCATGACCATGAATTGATTCACTGTTCCTCGCACGATGTCCCAGCCCTTCTCACGTTTCTCGCCGACGTTGTTGTAGGTTCAATCGTCGTTAAAAAGGACGCCGGGCCGACGCGCTAACAATCGCGGAGAATACCGTCATGTCGCGACTACTGAGGTTGTTTTCTCGGTTGAAACCCGTCGTTGTCCTGTTCGCCACGGCAGCCATTTATGTGGCCACGGCACGACTCGGACTGACCCTGGCGTTACCGCCGGAATATAAGGCCACGGCGGTATGGCCACCCTCGGGGATCGCGTTGGCCGCGGTCCTGCTCGTTGGGTACCGCGTCTGGCCCGGCATCTGGGTCGGAGCGTTTTTGGCCAATTTCTGGGATTTCTTCGACCCCACCAACACGTTTTCTTTGCGTACGCACCTCGCGGTATCGTCCGGCATCGCCGCCGGATCCACCATGCAAGCCCTGCTGGGGGCCGTCCTGTTACGGCACTGGATCGGTCGCAACGGCTTATTTGATCGGGCCGGACACGTGTTCCAGTTTGTGTGGATCGCGCCGCTCATATGCGTTGTGGCCTCCACTGTCGGGGTCGCCACCATGGTTCTGGCCGGGTTTGCCCCGTTGTCTAAGTTTGGATTCGACTGGTGGACCTGGTGGCTCGGAGACACCGTCGGAATCCTCGTCGTTACCCCGTTTCTTCTGATCTGGAACCAGCCGCCCCGGATCGCCGCCGACCCGTGGCGTCTCGTCGAAACCGGTCTCCTGACAGTGCTCCTAGTCAGCGTGGGGCTCTTGATTTTCGGCGGATGGAGCCCGTGGCAGTCCCTCACAAGCGCCCTGGCCTATATAACCGTTCCCCTCCTAGTGTTGGCGACATTCCGCTTCGGGCAACACGGCGCCACGGCCGGCCTGGTGTTGATGTCGGGAATCGCTATTTGGGGCACGGTTCACCATCACGGCCCATTTGTCCAGAACACGCTGTATGAGTCCCTCTTGTTGCTACAAACGTTCATCGGCGTGCTGGCAGTCACGGCCTTGGTCCTGGCTGCGGTGTTGGTGGAGCGTACACGAGGGGAAGAGGTCAAAGGCACCCTTATCGAGCAGCTCGAACAGTCGCTCCACGAAATCAAAACTCTTCGCGGCATGATCCCTATTTGCGCCTGGTGTAAGAAAATCCGAAACGACGCGGGATCCTGGGATCAACTTGAAGTGTATTTACACGATCACACCGAGGCCGCGTTCAGCCACGGCATTTGCCCCGAATGTTTCGCGCATCAGCGTCAAGGCGATATCACGACCGGATCGACATGATCTCGCATAGACCTTCGACGCTTCTCCCCAGATTCAAATGAGCGGGCGTTCCGCGCAACGACTACCATTTCTCGTGATGATCGGTTGATTGGTCCTTGTCACGATCGTGTGGCTTATCGGGCTGACAGCTCTTGCCCCTGGTGTGGTCCGGTCCGGCCGTGTTGTTGACTAGGTCGATATCTCCGGCCACCGTGACCGTCGCGGTCCAGGTGACGGTCTTTCCCCCATCTTCCTTTGGCGCGTAGTCGTACGTGAATTTTACCTTCGGGTCCTCCCCATGATCCTTTTTGGGAGAAATCTTCACGTCGGTCCAAACCTTAACCAGCTGACCGTCCTTGTATAAGGTCACCATAGCCTGTTCGGTCCGGTTGCCCAGATTATGGACCGTTAAGTAAATCCGAGCGCGTTGTTGGCATGCGTTGGTGGTCTCCGGCGCATCTAGGTCCGCGAGTGCGAGATCCACGCGGCGCTCGGGGTCGCAATCTTGGTGCCGGCCCTTGTGATATTTACCCTTGTGGTCGTTCTTGTCGTGACCGGTCCCGTTCCCATGATCGTCCTTGTCATGATCCGTTCCATCCCACTCGTCCTCGTCGTCCTTGCACGGTGATGGCGCGCTTGTGGCTGTAATGGTCACGGTGTCCGGCGAGCTGGTGAGGAGTCCGTCGCCGACCATGAGTTGCGCGACGTACGTTCCGGCCTGATCCGCGGTGAACGTCGGACGCGTCGCGGACGGATCGGAAATCGCGGCGGTGCTGCCCGCAGGTTGGACCGTGAGCGCCCATTGGTACGTGAGCGCGTCCCCATCCGCGTCGGAGGATCCCCCGCCGTCCAGTTGGACTACGCTCCCCACCGCCACGGTTTGATCAGCTCCGGCATTGGCTACGGGGGCGGAGTTCACGGTGGTAAGCGTCACCGTGTCGGGCGCGCTCTCCACCGTGCCATCGTTGACGATCAACTGCGCCACGTAAGTCCCCGACCGATCAACCACAAAGCTCGGCGACGGAGCCGTGGGATCAGACAAGACCGCCGCGCTTCCGGCCGGCTGCACGGTCAGCGCCCACCGGTAGGTCAACGAATTCCCATCCGCGTCAAATGAACCGGCTCCGTCGAGCGTCGCCGTCGCGCCGACCGGCACGGTCTGATCCGGGCCCGCGTCGGCCACCGGCAGCGTGTTCTCGGTCGTGACGCTCACCGTGACCGGCGGGCTGTCCACCGCGCCGTCGGTGACGATCAACTGCGCCACGTACGCACCAGCCACATCCGCAACAAACGTGGGCGCTACCGCCGTCGCATCCGACAAGACCGCCGCGCTATCCGCGGGCCGCACGGTCAGGGCCCAACGGAAAGTCAGTGGGTCGCCGTCCACGTCGAACGAATCGCCGCCGTCCAGCAATACGGTCTCCGCGACCCGAACCGGACCGCTGGCCCGCGCGATCGCGACCGGCGCCGTGTTCTCGGTGCTGATTCGGATTCCGTCCGGCGCGCTGTCCACGGCGCCGTCATGGACGACCAGTTCGACCACGTACTCACCCGGCAAATCCACGCGGAACGTCGGCGCAACCACGCTCGGATCAGAGAGCGTTGCCAGGCTCCCGAGCGGCATCGCGGTGATCGTCCACCGGAACGCCAACGGATCGCCGTCCACGTCGCTCGATCCCCCGCCGTCTAAACGCACGGTGTCGGTCACGCGGGCGGTTTGATCGGGACCCGCGTTGGCCACGGGCGCGGAATTCGTGGTGGTGATCGTTACCGTATCCGGCTCGCTCGCGGACACCCCGTCGCGCACGACCAGCGACAGAACGTACGCGCCGGGGCGATCCACATAAAACGCGGGATTCACCGCGATCGAGTCCGACAGAACCGCCGCACTACCGACCGGTCGCGACACAACCGACCACTCAAACGTCAAGGAGTCGCCGTCCGCATCGGTCGAGGCGCCGCCGTCCAATGTCACGGTATTCGTCACCTGCACGGTCTGATCCGGGCCCGCGTTCGCCGCCGGGATCGCGTTCAATTGCGCGGTCGCGTTCTGGTCCGCGTCCATGGTCAGCAGGCATGGGTTATCCTGGCCCGCGCAGTCGCCGGTCCACCCCGTGAAAACAAATCCCGTTGCGGCGGCCACCGTCAGCGTCACTTGCTGACCGGCGTTGTACGTGAAGCACAGGTCCCCGACCACGCAGATCGCCGGGGTTCCAGCCGGCTCAACGACCAGCGAGCCCCTGAGCGGGGCAGCCGAGGCCCTCAGCGTGAACCGCGGATTCGGAATGACCGTGATGGTCACGACCGCGAGGTTGCTCTGCGCCCCATGCGGGTCCTGCGCGCGGTAGATGAACTGGTCCGTGCCCGAAAATCCGGGGTTAGGCCCATAGGCAAATCCACCATCCGATCCAAGCGTGAACGTCCCGTTCGCGGGGGGCGTCACCATGACCGCGACCAGCGAACTCGTGGGATCGTCGGCATCGAGATCATTAGCCAACACGCCGGGCGGCAATGACCCCAGGGCGGCTCCTTCCTGGACGTCGTAGTGATCGTCGAGCGCCGTGGGCGGCTGATTGCTTGTTGCGCTGATCACGAACCGCATCTCGCGGCTCGACGCGTTCCCCGCCAAGTCTGTGGCCGTGACGGTCAAGACGTGCGACCCCTCGTTACCGATCTGGGTCCCGCTCGTGAACGCCGCGCCGTTGAGCAGGGTGCTCTGCGTCGCGAGATTCGCGTCCGTGACCGCGATCATGGGCGTGACAGCCGAGCCGTACGTGACGCCATCGACCACGCCTGCGATGTCAATACTCGGCGGGGTCACGTCGATCGTAAACACGACGGACACCGGGTTGGCATCAGACGACGAGGTCTCGTCCCCGTTCCCCGCGTTGTCGAACGCACGAACCGTCAGGGTGTGGGCTCCCTCGGTGGTCGGCGAGCCGGGGAACAGGGTTGCGTATCGTCCGAACGCCAAATCGGCGATCGGCAACCGAGTCCACGGACCGTTATCGACCCGGTATTCAACCCGGTCAACGCCCGAAGCATCGTCCGCCGCCCGGGCGGAGAACGCAACGTCGGCGTTAGAGAACGCGCCGGCACTCGGCGTCAGGATCGAAACCGTGGGCGCGACGCGATCCGCCACATTCAGCGCGCCGTTTGCCAGGGACTGCACCGAGGTTCCGACCGCCTCAAGGGTCACGGTGTACGCACCAGGCGCCAGACCAGCGGCGTCGCTCCCCACCTGCCAGGGCCGTGAAGAGCCTGCGGGCAGGTCCACAACCCGGTCGAATGTCCGTACCACGGCCTGCGATCCGGCCGACGCCACTCGCAGTCGAAGCGCCACCGCGTTCGCATCCAACGTGCCGGAGTTGGATGCCGACGCCGCAATGGTAAACGCCTCGCCGATGGCGATCACGGCCGGGGTGGCCAGAACCTGTCCTTCCAGACGCACCACGCCCAACACCGAGAACGGGGCCGACGCCGCGGCCAGGTCGCCGGACGGGCCCATGACCCTCAGACGCGCGGTCAATACGCCGGGCCGCGAGGCCCACTGTGCCTGAACGCGGGCTTGCCCGCCCAACAACAGTCGTGCCACGGCCTGCTCGGTGCGCGAAACCACCGTGCCGCCCGCATCAATCACCTCGATCACCGCGACCAGGTCTGCGAGATCCGCGTTCACGCTCGTATTGCGGACCAGCCCGGAGATCGACACCAGGTCGCCCGCCTGATACAGGCTGCGATCCGTGGATACGGATGCCGCGGCCTGCGCGTCGGTCTCGATCACAAATGCGGCCGCGGCCTCGATTGCGGGACCGCTCGCGGGAACGAGCCGTGCCCGCGCGCGATAGGCCCCGCCGTACACCCCGACGGCGCTCCAATCCACCGCAAAGGATCGGACGGCGTATCCGAATCCGGCCAGCCGCTGGCGCAGCAATGTGGCGGCGGTAAAGCCCGCTTCGTCTTCGATCGTGACCTCTAGATCAAAATCCGCCGCCACGCCCGGGTTAGCGGCCTCCACGAACGCGTAGACCCTGCCGGACGGCGAATAACTCGTATGGTCGGTTCTCACCGACACCGTGGGCGCGCCTCCGGCCGAGACCAACAACACGTCGCGACGCGCCGTGTTGTTGGTCTCGGAGACTTCAGCGATAGTGCCGACCGGGTCCACAACTACCACCAACGTATACCGTCCGCCCGTTGCGGGCGAGAGCCAGTCAGCCGAGACCACCGACGATGCACCGGGCGCCAAAGCCGGAATGGTCCGGAGCGGGCCGATCTGCGCGAGTGCGCCGGACGGCGCGAGCGCGTACAAGACGACTTCGACGTTGGTCGCGGCGGACGCGCCGGCGTTGCGGATCGTGGCGGCCACCCGAACGCGTTCGGTGGGCGTGGGCATGAGCGGATACGCGAACACGTCGGCGGTCGTCACCGCCAGGTCGGGACGGGCCGACACATCCAACGTCACCGTGATGGGGTCGGCCGGCGCGCTGGGATTCCCCGCGGCATCGATTGCGATCGCGCTGAACACGTTGTCCCCGGCGGCAAGGCCTACGCCGTTGAACTGGAAGGATCCCGCGGTCCGGACGTGCAGCAAAGTGTTGTCGCGCGGCATGAGTAACGAGCCGCCGGCGGTCCACGACGGTGGGTTACCTCCCGAGTCGGTCGCCAAGAGCTCGCTCGCCCCGGTTGCCGGGTCGAGCCGCCGAAGCTGGAATGGCTCACCGGACGGTTCGCTGATGTACACGATCGACGCGCCGTCCGCGGCCAGCAACGGCGCGTACCGCCCCTCGTCTCCCGGCGGAACCGGAGTCTGCGCGCCGGAGGCCACGTCGTACAGCCACAATTCCGGCCGGCCGCTTTGCACCGACTCGTACGCCAACGTGGCCCCGTCTCGCGATAAACTGAACCGGCTGGTCCCCACCTGGAAGGCCACGTCGGTTGCGATACCCGTTGCCGTATCCAACCGGCGCAATGCCCACGCCGTGTCCGCGTACGTGATGTAGAAGATCGTTGCTCCGTCGTTCGACCACAATGGTGTATACGTGGAATCAGGCTCGCTCGTGACCTGGTCGGCGTCCGGAGACGCCGCGGTCAGGTCCACGGCCCAAATTTGCGAGTTGTAGGAGAACGCCAGTTTGTCGCCGTCTGATGAAAATGCCGGATCAGACATCCCTCCCGGCAGATCCGACTCCCGTGAAATAGAGCCCGTGCCCAGATCATAGACGAACAGTCCATACCCTGAGGGCCCGGCCCCGTCGTACCGGGCGTACGCGATGCGGGATCCGTCCGGCGTGAACACCGGGCTGGATCCGTCCGCCGCCGCAGCCACGTACGTCACGTCGCCCGAGTCCGCATTGACGATAGTCAGGACATAGGCCGAGGCCCCGTCGTGCCAGCCGAAATACGCCACCTGAGCGTCAGCAGCCGACACCGCGACCGCGCCGTTCGGAAAGGTCGGCAAGGCGACCGTCTCCACGTCATGCGCCGACAGGGCGGTGGTCGCGCCCAGTGAAATACCCTCGTTCAACAGCCGGACCACCGCGCCCGGTTCAGCGGTCCCGCCGACCAACGTCACATCATCCGTCACAATGATCGGATGAGCGGCATCGGTCGGGAACAGCAGTACCGGAGGTTCAGGGGTCAGCGTATCGCGCGGCGTGCCGCTCGACTCGTTGGACGCGGCGCTTTCGTTACCGGCCGCATCCGCGGCGCGCACCACATAGTAGTAGGTCGTGCCGTTGGTGACGGTCTGGTCCGCGTACGTCGTTGCGACGCTCTGCCCAACGTCAACGTATGGTCCGCCCGCGACGGTTGATCGATACACACGGTATCCCAAGATCGACTGAGTCGGATCGCCGGGCGACCACGCCAGATCCAGACGTCCGCCGCCGAGCGGCGCGGTCACGGCCAATGCGAGCGGCCCACTCGGCAACGGGACATTGACGGACGCCTGCGCCTCGTTCGATGGCGCGCTCTGGTTACCGACCGTGTCCACGGCAATCACCCGATACCGATAGGTCCCGTTGGGAAGCACGGGATCGACGTAGTTCATAGCCGGCACCGGCGTGGGGTTAAGCCTGGTCCACGCACCGCCGACGTCGCGGTACACGATATACCCCGCCACGTCGGGATCAGCCGGCGTCGTCCAGGAGAGCGCGACGTCCGAACCCGTCGCTGTCGCCGTCAAATCGATCGGCGCACCGGGCGCCGTTACGTCGCCGACCGCCGTCGTGAGTTCGCTGGCCGGTCCCTCCACGCTGCACGCATTGACCGCGACCAATCGGTACGCGTGTTGCCCATCGGGCACGCCGGGATCCGTGAACGATGTTCCCGTCACCAGGTAATTGGGGCCCAAGATCTGCGCTTCAGCCAGGTAGAGATACGCGGGACTGTACTGCCAGGTCGTCATCACCACCCGCAGCCGGATCGTCTCGATCGGACTCGGGAACACAACCACGTTATCGGCCGGCGCGCCGCCGGTGAAGGTCTGGACCGTGATCCACGTGTCATGGCTCCACGCCTGCACGTTGAAACTGATCGGCCCGTACACCATCGAGGCGTCGCTATACCATTGCAGGCGAATGCCGGCCACCAGGTGGGACTGGTAGAAATCAACCTGCCAGACTGGAGCCGGATCCCAAGATGCCGGAATCCAGAACGTGGACAAGGATTCGTCCCACGCCCGGGAGGGGCCGTAGTAGGAATAGTTGCTCCACGATGACGCCAACGGCGAACCCGCCACCCTGATGGGCGTTGTTCCGATGACCAACGGCGTGGCGCCTCGGAACACGTGGTACCCGCTGACCGAGGGACCACCAGGGTCCCAGGTCAACGACACGTCGTATCCTGCCACGCCGGCTGCCAGCCCGGTCGGCGCGCCGGGAATCGGCGCGAGTTCCACGGTCGTGCTCACGGCTCGTCGGCTCACGTTCCCGGCCGGGTCAATGGCCTGGGCGGACAACGGCTGCGGCCCTGGCGGAAGGATCACGCCCGCAAATTGGACCGATCCGTCGGTGCCCGCCGTCGCGGTGCCGATCAACACCCCTCCCGCCGGATCTTCGCGGTACAACGTCACGACACTGCCCGGCGTCACACCGGTCCCGGTGACCACGGTTTCCGTGCCGGTGACGCACGCCTCGGGAGCGGACAACCCGACCACATACACACGCGCCTGGGCCGGGCTCGACGGCGCGCTCTCGTTGCCGCTGCTGTCCACCGCCGTGACCGTGAACGTGTAGTTCTCGTCGCTCATATCGGGACGGTTCAACAACGGTTGCAGTACGGGGCTCGGTGTGATCCGCATCGGCGCAGACCCCGGCACGACGAGGTACACATGATACCCGGCCAGGTCCGTCTCATTGTTGGCGGCCCACGTCAGATCCAAGTTGCTTTCGGTTACGCGCGCCGCCAGGCCCGTGGGCGCCCCAGGCGGAGTGAGATCCTGGTGGATGATCGTGATCTCGGGCGGCGCGGGATCGGTGTTAATGTTCACGTCGGTCGCCACGGCGCGGAACTGATAGCTCCCATAGGGCAAGCCGGTCGGATCCCAAACCGTTTGGTACGGGGTAAACGCCCTCGGCGCGCCCAGGTCCGTCCACGTGACCTCGGCCTCGGCCCTGAACTGGAACTGCACGGACGCCACATCCTGATCCGGCGATGTCGCCACGAGCGTGACTGCGGTCTGGGTCCGCGTCCCGGTCGCCGGCGAGACGATCGTGGCCCTCGGCGGACGGGTTTCGACCGTTACCGTCATCGTGTTGGAGGGGTCGCTGTAGTTCCCGGCCTGGTCCAAGGCGAACACCACGTAGCGGTACGTCCCGTCCGGCAATCCCAGGTCCGCGAATGTCGTCGCTGACAGCAGGTACGGCGTGACGCTGCCGGTCACGATCCGACGCACGTTCGCCACCACGTCGTTGTTGTAGAGCAGGTAGCCTGCCAGATCCGTCTCCGTATTCGCGGACCACTCCACCGCGATATCGGACCCCGTCGCCGCGGCGGATATGATGGTCGGCGCGGCGGGCGGCAGGTTATCGATCGTGACCGCGATCTGGTGCATCCCAACATTGCCCGCCAAATCCTCGGCTTCCAGCCGGATGGTCACCAAGGAACTCTCGGACCGGCCCACGGAATCCCACTCGGACAATGTCCCGTTCGTCACCGGCACGGGCGAACGTCGCACCAACGTGAAGCTCGCGGGAGCAACCCCGTCGCCTACCAGGATCCGATACTCCCGAAAGTCATCGCTGGCCGCAATGCCGCGGATATCGACCAGGCCGCCGACCACTGCGTTGTTGGTCGGCGTGGCAATCCGTACCGCCGGCGGCGTCAGGTCCACGGCCACTCGGGCTTCGTTGGATGGCTCGCTCTCCAGGCCGCCCTGGTCCACCGCGGTCACCGTGTAGCGGTGCGCCCCGTCGGACAGGTCCTGATCCAGATAGGTGGTCCCCACCACGGGCGCAGCGGTGATCCTCGCCCCGCCGCGATACACGTAGTAGCCGATGGCGTCCAAGCTCGGACTCGCGGTCCAGATCAGGCGCACGTCATCCCGGGTTTCCACCTGGGCGGTCAGGTCAATCGGCGGGTCAGGCGGTTGCGTGTCGAGGTGCACGGTTATCGAGCGGGCCGTGGTCAGGCCGACCGTGTCTTGCACCGTCAACCGCAGCGTGTACGTGCCGTCGGCCGGCCACGTTCCCGTTCCCCACGACGTCAACTCATCGTCATCCACGGCCTGAGACAGGACGGCCATGGGCGCGAATTGGAACGCCGAGCCCGAGTCGCCTGCGGAAATTTCGATGAGCGCCGAGACAAAGTGCTCGTCCATCGCGGTCCCGACCAGATTCACCCGCGTGCTGATCGTGGCGCCATCGATTGGATAGCTGAGGTTCGCGGTGGGCGCCGTATTGTCCACGACCACGGCACGACGCGTTTCCGCGGACGTGCCGGCGCGATCCGTCGCGATCAGCGACAATGTGTACGTCCCGTCAGGCACCGATGTCGTGTCCCAGGTGACCAAGAGATCGCTTGCGGGCTCGGCGGTCCCGCTCGCCAACGTGGTCCACGTGGCCGGATCAGTTCCCGCCCCAACTCTCAGGGTCCACTCCGCAAGGTTGACATCCCCGGCCGAGCCCCGAACTTCCACGTTCGAGACCGTGCCGCCCACCACCGCGTTGTCGGACGGCGCGGTCAGCGTGACCGCGGGTGACGTAGTGTCCAGCGTAAAGGCGGTGGTGCGCTCGGTCGCGTTCCCCGCGAGATCCGTGGCCGACCACGTCAGACTGTATGGCCCATCCGAAAGGCCGGCCAGCGGTCCGAACGTGACCCCGTCTCGGTTGTCCGTTCCCTCGTCGAAGACCAATCGCGGCCCGTTCCCGCCGTAGGTGATTTCGTACCGCTCCAAGTTGAGATCGCTAAGCGTCCCGGCGAGAACCGGAGCCGAGGCCAGGAACGTATTGTCAGCAGGCGTTGTCGGCGTCACCGTGGGCGGGGTCGCGTCGATCACGACCCGGACCGTCTCGGTTTGCGTGCGCGTGGGGTCTGCCACTCCGGTTGCCCGGAGGCGAATGCGATACGTGCCGTCCGGCGCAGGCGCGCCCGCGTCGCTCAGGCCGTTCCAGTTCGCCTGCGCGATACCGCGTAACGCGGTAGCATCGACCAACGTTCCGATGACGGCATCTGCGGCGTCCAGCACGTCGATGACGACCACCGCGTCCTCGGTGAGTCCGTACTCCGCGACCACGGTATCCAGTCGGCCGTCCCCGTTGGGCGAGAATAACGCCGGGGTCGCGGCCAGGCTGCTGATCAGCGGATCGAGCTGCGACACCATGACCGACACGGTCGACTCCCGATGATTGCCCGCGAAATCCGTCACGGTGAGCCGGAGCGTATACGCGCCGCCGCGGCCCAACGTGTTCCACATTCCCAGGCGTCCTGAGCGGACCTGCGTACCCGTGCCCGCGACCAACCGGACCGACGCAGGATCCGCGTCGGGCCACACCTCCAACCGGTAGCGCTCAAAGTGCGCGTCGGTCGCAATCCCCAGAACTTCCACGATGACGGGTAACACGTCCGTTGTCAGGGGCGATTCGATGGCCGCGTCGGGCGGCGTGGCATCCACCTCGACCTGCGCGCTCGCGCTCGCGATCACACCGCACGCGTCGGTTGCGGTTACGACCACCGCGTACACGCCGTCCGGCGCGCGCGCCCCAACATCCGTGGCGCCGTCCCAGATCACCGACGAGGTTCCTTCGGCTTCCTGCACGTTGTTGAGCAAGCTTCGCACCGGCATGGCCCCGACCTGTCCGTTGACCACCGGGTACACGCGGGCCTGCACGCTCGCGGTCTTGTTCAATTGGTACGCGACGGCGATCGAATCGTACACCCCGTCTCCGTTGGGCGAGAACAGTCGTCGATCAGGGGTGACGTTCGAGACGCGCATTGGATCGGCTAGCGTAAACGTCACGGTGACGCACACGAGATTCCCGCCCTGGTCGTAGACGTTCAACCGCAGCGTGTACGTACCGCCCGGTAGGCCGGTCACGTCCCAGTTCGCCAAGATACCGCGCCGCGGCGCCCGCGTATCAATTGTCTGGCCCGCGGCCTGCGTAATCGGGCTCCACTGCGTCGGCGACTCGCCGACGCCGAATTCGACTTCATAGTGGTCGAAGTTCGCGTCCTCTGCGATGCCTTCAATCGCCACGACCGGGCGATCGGTCGTGATGATCGGACATAAGAGTTGGTTCGTTGCCGGATACGTGATCGCCGCGGTCGGCGCCACGCGGTCCACGATAAACCGCGCGGTGGCGCTCACGTCCGCCGTGTCGCCATCGGACCGGAACAGCCGCCCGTGCGCGCGTACCAGGTACGTGCCTTCGGGTCTGGTGCGCGTGTCGATTTGAGTCTGGAACGGCAACCCGCTGACCGGAATATCCACCAATGGCCCGTTGGGCTCGCTCTGCACCGCCAACGTGGCGTCCATCACCAAACCGGTGCTGCTCAGCGTGATCTGCACGGATCCCGGCGTGGGCGCGCCGCACGCGGGCGCGGGGTATGTCCGCGCCTCGAGGCGCAACGCGCCGTCCACCCCCAACCCCCCGCCCATCAACCCGGGACACCGGCCTTGGGCCACCAAGGTATTGGAGTAGTACACCGTCCCGCTCGCGCCCACGCCGCGGTATCGGACCGGGATCGACGGAATTCTGTCCTCGCACAATTTAGAGGTGTTGACCGCGATCGCAATGTCGATCGGAATCGGCGCGGTGAGCACGCTGGTTCCGATGTCCGCTTCAGCGCCCACGGCCGTCACTAAACGGACTTCGGTGAGCGTATCCACCAGGCTCGCGATCCCTTGCGTGACCTGGGTTTCGTCGTCGATCCCCGTCATCACGAACAGGTTGGAATGGATCGCCATCATGTTCGAGACGAGTTGGCGACCGTCCAGATCAGTCCCCACCACGCGCACCTGGTAGGTCCTGCCCGGGACCAGGCCGCTGTTGTTCCACGGCAGATTAACGCGCGGTCCCGGCAACGAGACCGCGGCGCCGTCCACCCACAGCGTGGTGCCCAACAATCGGTACTGGACCACGAGACTGGACAATGGCGCGCGCACAGTCTGCTCAATGGAGAGCAGATGCGAACCAGGGGTTTGCTCCAGTATCCGCTCGGTGGACACGGCCAGGGAGTCCCACGCGTACAGGATGACTTCCTCGGGCGCAAGATCCGCGAGCGTAACGCTGCGGTTTCCGGCCTGATCCACCGCGGTTAATCGATACTTGCGGTTTACCGCCTCTTCCGATCGTTCGATACGGCGCAGCACCGCGTCTTGGACCGGGGTGAAGATGTTGCCGCGTGCGTCGCGGAGCGCCGCGTCTCCGGTGCCTTCATCGACCACAGTCCAGGCCGACGGATTTACGCCCTCCCCGACTTCCAGGGTCCAGTGCGCCAACTCGGCATCCACGGCGTGACCGGTCAACAGCCGGTACGGCTCTTCCACCAGGGGCCCGGGACGCAGGGCGCAGACGCGAGCGCCGCCCGAGTCACTGCACTCGTAGCGATCCGGCACGGTATGGAACCCGTTGCCGATCGCCAACGCCGTGCTGGGCGGCGTACTGTCCGCGGTCACGAAGAAATCAAAATCCATCACGTGGATCCGGTACCCGCCATCGGTTACGAAATTTCCGGCGTCATCGCGGCCGTCCCAGGCAATGGATGCGGGCCCGATGACCGCGTGATCCTGCGTGATCGTGCGCACCAACCGGTCGGCCCCGTCGTAGATCGCAAACTCCAGGTGCACGGGGCCCAGGACCAGATAGTTGATGGTCACCGAGTCGCCGCTGCCGTCGTTGTTGGGCGAAAACATGCGCGGCGTCACCGTCACATTGGTGATGCTCGGCGCCAGCCCCCAGGTGATGCGCTTTCTCGCCTGCGCCAGGTTGCCGGCCCGATCGCGCGCGAGTAGCCGCACGAAGAACGCGCCTTCGGACGGCGGAATCCATCGGCCCAATTCGCCGTTGATCACCGGCACCTCGCTGGGCTCGCCGATCGGCGACCACGCCGTGGGCGCCGTGACCGGCGCGTACTCCAACCGGTAGTCCGCAAAGTTTCGGTCCTCCGCGATCCCGCGGATCACGATCTGCGAGCCCTGGCGCTGGAACGTCATCTGCGCGGTCAGGTTCAGCAGCGAGGTCATGGCGAACGTATCCACGCTGTACGATCCCTTCCAACAGGGCGCGGACGCGTCAAACGATTCGCGCCTCGATCCGTAGAGGAGGTACTTGCCCGACGGCGTGAATCGCGCGTCGTTCAGCCAGGTGTAGGCGTCAACCGGAAGAATCGTTTGTCGCCCGACCGACGGACTCCAGGCCGTCAGACTGGCCGGATCTCGAATGAGCACGGTGTCGCCTTCCGGGAACAGGCCGAGGATCTGGAAATCGCTCCACGAATACCGTTCACCGGGGGGCGAGAGAGGAATCAGATTCGTGGAGCGATCAGCCAGGTCGATGATGCCGGCGGCCGGGAAGCCTTGCCCGCAGAAGTACTCGCCGCCCTCGCCGTCATCGCAATATTCAACGTGGGTGATCACAATCTCGCGAAACGCCAGACGCGATCCGTCCGGAGACCACTTCAAGAAGCCGATCCCCTGGTTATCAGGCGTCGGCGCGTACACTTGTTCGGGCCGGCCTTCGACGCCCACGCGCCAAATGCCGGTCGACGTTTGATTGCCACCGCCGTCGCAGTTGACACCGCAGCCGTATCCCACAAAGGCGATGGATCGCTGGTCCGGTGATGGCGCGATTTCCCCGCTGATATTCGAGATGCCGGGAGTCAACGGCTGCGGCGCATCACCGGTGGTGGAGAATAGCCACAGGCCGTACTCCATGTTACCGTATGTGAAGTAGCCGTCCGGCGTCATCACGCCCTGCGTGGGCATGGCGAAACGATCGTTCGCGAGCCATATGACGCCGTAGAGGTTGCCGAACCCGTAAATCTCCGACGTGCCGACCACGACCTTGCCGGTGCCGTCCGGGTTTACGGCGTACACCCGGTTCGCGTAGACCGGGGCCGTCGCCGGCTGCACATCGAGCACCGAGTACAATACCCGACTGCCGTCCTTGGACCACGCGGCATGGTTAAAGCTCTGGTCATTGATCGCGGGATCGCGCCACACAAAGCTCGTTTCCCCGCTGCCATCGGCCGCCACAATATGGATGTTCGCGTGGTCCGCGCTGTTGCGATCATAGTTGTAGAACAAAAATTTCGTGCTGTCAGGCGCCCACTGTGCGGTAGCCGTCGATCCGCTCGCGCTCACCACCCGGACCAATCCGGACCCATCGATATTGACCACCCAGTACTCGACGGGGCTCGTCACCTGGAACTGGTTGTACCCGCCGTACGGGTACCCGTTGATCCGATACCGGTACGTGGCGATCAACACTTTCTGTTGATCCGGGGAGATTTTCACGTCAAGGATCTGCGTGCCGTCACCCGCTGGTTGATGAATCGCCCAACTATCCGGCGTGACGCGTCGCGATGCGCCGTCCGGCGCGGTCACGTACACGCCGACCGGCTCCTCGGAGAACGCATAGATGGTGTACGTCCCAAAAATGCTCCAGTGATAAAACGTAGTGACCGCCATGGTCGGCACCCAGGTCACCAGGCCGGTATCGTCCGCCAGCCATCCCGCCTCGTAATACGGCACCACGTACCCGTCACCGATCAAGATCCGGCGTTGGCAGGTCAGGTTGTTTTCCAACAGGTACTTGGTACCGAACGCGTCCATGACCGACAACGCGTTGTTGTCCACCACGGCTCGGGCCGACGCCAGATCCCGGCCGTCCGGCGCGACCAGTACGAACGTGTACTCCCCGTCCGCCACGACCTTGCCGAGGTCATCGGTCCCGTCCCACGGCACGCTGCCGGAGGACGGCGCAGGGGTGGGCATGGACGCGGTCTGAACGAGTCCGCCGTGACGATTCAAGATTCGCACCGACGAGACGGACTGCGCGCCGTCCAGGCGGAAGAACAGGTCCGTGGAGTCCTGCACGCCGTCGCCGTTGGGCGAAAAATACACGTTGGAGAAATACAAGGACGCGTCCTGCACGCCGAGCGTCTTGGACGCGTTGTTATTTGCCTCGCTTTGTTCCACGATCTCGTTCAGCGGGTCCACCTGCACCCAGATCGCGCGAGTCCCCAAATCGGACGCGGTGTAGGCCGCCTGTACCTGGCCTTGGCCGAGTCCGGGAATCGTTGCGATGACCTGATCCGTGCCGATCTGCGCGCCGCCGGAAGCCGGATCGCCGTCGAAGAACCTCGCGCGGACGTTCGAAGCGGGCTGGTCGCCGAGATTGGAAACCGACGCGGTGATGGCCACCACGTCACCCGCCCTGGGAAACGCGGGCGAGAAGGCGAGGCTCGCACCCGTCACGGACAAGTCGGGCCGCGACCGTACGATCGCGGTCACGAACGCAGAATTGTCCTCCTCGTCGAACTCCGACAGGGCATTTACCGGATCCACGACCACGGTGATGAGCCGCGTGCCCGCGGCCTGGATCGGTCCCCATGTGGTGGAGACCAGCGTCTGCGCCCCGGGCGCCAGACTCGTGATCCGCTGCGTCGCGCCGATGGCTACGCCGCCGGCCTCTGGCGCGCCCTCGTAGAACACCACATCCACGTTGGTCGCGTCCGCGAAGCCGTTATTGGAGACCGGCACCGAGATGGTTGCGGTGCCGCCTTGATCAGTCGGCGCGCTGACCACAAGGTCCTGATACGCCACCCGGAGATTGGGCGCGGTCGAGCCTTGCACGGTCAGCGGAACGCTCGCCGCGTTGTTCGCCTCGGAGTTTTCCGGGAACCGGTCATCCGCGTCGATCCGTATCACCACCGGCGCTCCGGTGACCGCCCGGCTCGTGCGCCACGTGATGGATACGGGTCGCATGGCGCCGGACGGCAGGTCGAGTGTCTGCGTGCCCAGGTCGATCGCTCCGGCCGGATCGTCCAGGCTCACCCGAAGCTGCACGCCGAAGGCGTCCGTGGTTCCGGAGTTGCCGACCGTGGCGGACACCACCAGATTCGTACCGAGCGCGATCGGACTTTGCGACAATGTCACGCTGGCCGGGTTCACGAAGAAGTCGAGCGTGCTCTGCACCGGCAAAGTGATGGCCGCCCGGTTGTTGGTCTCGTCGGCTTCGACGATGGCGTTGGTCGGATCGAGCACCACCCAATACCGGTGGCTGCCGGTTCGCGTGACATCGAACGACACCGACGCGGGGGCATGGCCGCGACCCGGCACGTCAACCGTCGTCTCGCCGACCTGAACGCCGGTCGTCGCGGGATCGCCGTCGTACACGCGGAGCACGACCCCGCTCGCCGCGGTCTGGCCGTTGTTGGTGACGCGGACGGACAAGATCTCGGACTGTGGAATCGTCTGCAGGAACACCGGCAAGAACGCGAGATCCGCGGTCACGACCGCTAGGTCCGGTTCCACCGGCGGCGTGCGAACCACGATCGTCTTCTCGGCGCGGTTATCCGCCTCGTTGTACTCCACGATCGCGTTGTCCGGGTCCACCACGACCACGATCCGGTGCTCGCCAGCCAATCCCGTGGTGTCCCAGACCACCTCGACGGGAACCTGGGCCAGGGGCGGCAACAGGGGGATCGTCACGTCGCTCCCGATCAGCGCGCCGCCCGCGGCCGGGTCGCCGTCGAAGATCCGCACGACCACATCGCGGAACTCTTGAACCCCGTCGTTCGCCACGTGGACGCGGAGCGCGACCGCTTGCCCCTCGACCGGACTCGCGGGCATCATGACGATCTGCGACGCGCTTACCGACGCGTTCGGCAGTTCGGCGGTCTTCAGCGCGCGGATCGCCAACGCGGTCTGGTACACGCTCTCGTTCCAACTCCCGTCCGCGAGTTGTGTGCCGCGCAGATAGTCGAGCGCCGCGATCAGGCTCGCTTTGGGGAACGTGGTTTTCAGCAGGATCAGCGCGGCCTCGGCGGTTTCATAAGGCGTGCTGGCGTGGTCGCCGAATCCGCCGTCGGCACGTTGTTGCGCGGACAACCACGCGAACGCGGACGCCAACGCCGCATTCAGGTGCGAGTCGGCGTAACGCTCGCCCAATCGCATGACCGCGGCGGTGGCGAGAATCGAGCTGGACGCGCCGGGTTTGAGGCCCCAGCCTCCGTCCTCGTTTTGCGTCGACAGGAGCAGACCGATATCGGGCTGAACCCCGAGGTAGCGCGTGCCGCGAATCTCCACATCGATCCGGCGGCCGAGCAGGCCGGACGCCTGACCCACGTCCGCCAACGCGCGCAAGGCCAAGGCCGTGTCGAGCGGGTCGCTGAGATACCCGCGCCGCAAGCCCCAGCCTCCCAAGGCGTTCTCGGCTTCGATCAGGAACGTGGCGTCAGGCGCCGCGTACTGTGGCGACAACGCGAGGGTTCGGCGCGACACCGTATCCACGTTGTCCGCCGCGGTCAGCGAGGTCAACCACGCCAGGCCGCGCTGATGCGACAGATATGTGGAAGGAATCTCGCGCAGCAGGTCCAGCACGTTCGCGGTATCACGCACCGCGGTGGCCTGGGTATCGCGGAACGCGCCGTCTTGGGCCTGCTGCGCGAGGAGCCAGTCCACGCCCTGCACCAGGTCTGTAGGCGTACTCCGCGCTCCGCTCGACGGCGGAAGCACTGCGGGCGGCGAGTCGGGCGCGGCCGGCAATGCGTCCGGATACACTTCCGCGATCAACTTCCCGCCCGTCAGAATCACCATCCGCGTGGCGAACCCGTCGCGAATCGCGTTGATGCGAGACAGTTCCAAGCCGTCCGCGGTTTCGCCTGGACGCACCAGGAAGATGAACCCCAGTTTGAACCGCTTCGGCGCGTTGGCCGCCGAAGGCACGCGCTCGCCGAGCGCCGCGATCACGTCGTCGATTGTGACGGTTCGCGCCGTGCCCGTGATCGTGGCGCCGACCTCGGGCAAACGATCCGGCTCAACGTCCGGGCTGTCGATCAGCGTAAACGGCGGGACCTGGCTGCGGTCCAACATGCCCATCAGATATAGATCCAGTGGACTGTAGAAACTGCGCGAACGGCCGACCGCGGTGAACGTGCCGTCGCCGTTGTCCCGCCACTCGTTGCCGTACATCACCGAGTTCTGGCTGTTGAGGAGAAAACTCCAGTGCGCGCCGTCGCGGCCCAACAACGCCATGCTCCTGGCCCCGCCCGCGTCCTGAAACGCGGCGAAGGCGGACCAACGGTGGGCGAACTCGTGCGCCAGGACCGATAAGGTCTCCTCGAACGAAGGATCCGTGGGGTCCGCGGCGCGTGAGTCGATCTGCCCCATGTCGATGTAGCCCTGCAGTCTGCCGCGACTGCCCGCCTGCGCGGAGTAGTCGAACAGGTCGAGTCCGATGCCTTGCACGTCGTTCTTGATGCTGTAGTACCGTCCACCCACCCGCAGGCCCTCGCCGTCCGTGCCCAGGGCGTACGGGAACCGCGTGAACGTCACGAGCATATCGTAGTCGTCCGCGTGCGTGCGGAAGAATTCCTTGGCGATGGCCTCCCGAACCGCCTGTTCATACGTTCGGTTGGCCTCGGGTTGGCGATCGTACACGCCGCCGAACTCCATCACGGTGACGTGGCTGCGATCCTCCACGGTTTTGGCATAGAGGCTCTGGGCGGATGCCGACCCGGCGAACGTGAGCCACGAGACGGCCGTGAGCCATCCGGCGAGCGCGGCCCGAAGCGCGCGCCGTGGAGCCTGAGCCCTATGTAATGCAGTGCGTGACATCACCGTCCGCTCGTGTTCCCTCGATCCGTTCCCGGCGGCGCGGTCACCACCGGCTTGACGGCCTTCGGCGGCACCGTACCGGGATCGGACGTATACCGCGTGCCACCCGGTGTGCCTTCGCTCAACACCACGACGGCTCGATTGATCCGTCCACTCGTTTCCGTGGCCGCGTCATCGAGCACCACCCGGCCCGGCGCGATTTCACGCACCTCGGCGCGCGTTTGGCCCACGCGATCGCCCACCGCGATCGTGAGTTGCGGCCCGTGGCCGAACCGCACCACGGCCCGCACATCGTCGCTGGCGATCAGGGTTAGCGACGTGACCGGCTGGTCCGCGCCGAACTCGGCCGCGTTAACCGCGGCGGGCAAGTGCCACACCCCGGTCAGCAGCGCCCCAACGAGAATCGCTCGCATCAGCGGATGGATTTGAGTGCCTCTTCGTGAACCGTGACCCGGTGACGCGTCGCCAACTCGGCCCGCAACCGCTCGACGTCCTTCGCGATGAGCGTCTCACGAATTTCCCCCGCAACCGCGTCGAACGGCTTGGGCTTGGGTGATTCGATTTCCTCGGCCTTGATCACATGAAACCCGTAGGAGGTCTGTACCACCGGGCTGAGCTCGCCCGCGTGCAATGCGAACAACGCGGTCTCGAACGGCGCCACCATCACGCCGCGCTTCACCCAGCCCAGGTCGCCCCCGCTCTCGCGCGTGGAGTCGATGTTTTGCTCCCGCGCCAACGCCGCAACGTCCGCGCCCCGTTTCAACTTCCCAAGCAGGGCCACGGCCTCGGGGCGCGTCTTGACCACCACGTGACGCGCCCGTACCCGTCCAGGCACCTCGAACTCGCCGGGATGCGCGTCGTAATAGGCGCGAAGAGCCGGTTGACTGAGATCAAGGGACGCCGCCACATCGTCCCTCATGGCTCGCGCCAGCACATCGTCCACCGCCTCTTCGATCTTGCGCTTCACGTCGGGCCGCTGATCCAGCCCGGCGGCACGCGCGTTGATCGCAAACAGCTTGGTCTCGACCAATTGATCGAGCAGTTTCCGTTTAGCGGGCGAGCCGAACGCGTCGACCCGATTCTCCGCCACCGCCCGTTTGCGTTCCGCGGCCAGGCGTGCTTCAAACGTCTCCACCGCGATGGACTGATTCCCGACCTCCGCCACCGCCCGTCCCGTACGCTCCGCCACCGCCGCTCGCACATCCGCCACCCCCAGCAGGACGATCGCGGCCAAGGCGACGCGCCAGATCCACTGTCCGGTCATCACGCTCCGCTCCCTCATGGGTACACCATCATCTGTTCACCGAACGCCGTGCCTTCGGTCGGATACGCCAACACGCGCACCGCCCCAAACGCGCCCGGATACTCCGCGGTGAACCGGATCACCCCGCTCTGAGACCGCACCTGCACACCGTCGGTCAACAGGTCCTCATCCGGCGTAGTCACGGTCCCGAACGGCACCACGGCGCTGGCATCCGGCCACGACGTGAGCACGGTGAACAGTGTGCCGTCGGGCACCGCGCCGCCGTGATTCATCCGGAGCGACTGACTGGTGTAATGGACCGTCGTGGTCGCGGGCTGGCCGGACGAGACCGTGGCCGTCGCCGTGTACCCGAATTTCCCGCTGGGCATGGCCGGCGCCAGGGTGTACAGGCCCAGCGCATTGATTTGCGCGGTCACGCTGCCGAAGAGTCCCGTCCCGATGGGCGTAACCGTCCCGCCCACATACTCCCAGTCCAACGCCGCGGTGTTCCACTTATAGATGGCCAGCGACGACTCATCCAGGCTCGCCACCTCGTACGGCTCGTAATAAATGGTCAATGTCGCGGCCGCGGCCAGCGTTTTCCCATACGGGCCGTACTGGAAAAATCCGCCCACCCCGAAGTGCGGCTTGTCGCCGGGCCCGGCGGCGTCCGACGGATCCTGAACAATGGGCCCCACCGGCCCGGAGATCGGCTGATACTTGTAGGCCAATAAGTCCACGTTAAAGGCTTGCGGCTCGGCCGCATTGTTGATCGTGAGATCCGCGCCCGACGGCGAAAATCGTACGGGAATCATCGAGAACGGATTCGTGGGATTGGGCACGATCGCGCTCACCACGCGCGTGAACGCGGAGACGATTTCATGGCTGATGGCCGAGATCATTTGATCCACAATCGACTCGACCACCGGCATGCCTGATGGAGGCACGAGCGGATCATTCTTGTCGTAGGTTTCGAGTTTGAACTTCTGTCCGTCCCGCACCGCGCCCTTTTCCGTCGCGTACTCAACGCTCCGATCCAACTTGAGCGCCACTTCGCCCTCCAGCCCGGTTCCGAACAGCGCGCCTTCCAAGCCCACGGGGAGTTCCACGCCTTGTCCTCGCTCTCGCTTGTCTTCATACTGGTCGAACAGACGAACCAGTTCCGCGATCCGCTCGCCCAACAACGAGGGGCCGATCAGTTCCGTGGTGACCGGGCTCGCGTACAGCGGGGCGAGCAGTTGAATGGTGGTGATGGTCGTGACCGCTTCATCGATCTTGGCCGGGTCGGTCACCGCGAACTCGGTAGAGTCGGTGTACCCGAGCGCCGACACGTCAGCCCCGGCTTGCTGACCGAACGGCAGTTTGTACCCGAAGCCTTTCTGGCCGGAGATCGACACCTCCACTTTTTTGAGTTCCAGCGGACTCGCGGCCGTGTCGATGGTCGTCGCGAACTTGATGCTGCCGGAAATGCCGCCGTTGAAACGAAACTTCACGTCATCCACGGTCTTGGCGATCGCGGACGGCTTGGGGGCATTAGGAAGCGACCTGAGTTTCCCGACGTCCAACCCGCCCGAGATGTTCGCGGCCGCGTTGTACTCCACGCTGGTCACGAACTCATTTTTAGGGGGCTTCATGGTAAACGCCGCGGTCACCGCCGCGTCCACCGATCCCTCCACCCCGATGCGCAGCCCGACGTCTTGGAGCAAGGGAATGCCGGTCCTTTGCAGATTCACGACCGGCCCGGTGAGGCTCCCTCCCGCCGTGACCTTGAGCCCCATCGACGGACCGTACGACACGCGATACGCGTCCACGCCCAAGAACCGGTTGTAGACCTCGTCCAGCAACCGTGCCGTGACTGGTCCGCCCAATGCTGGATTCATGCTGTTGGACGCCAGACTCAATGTCCCGAGGAACAGGTGGCCGAGCGCCAACGTGCTGTCCAGATTCAATGGGAACGGAAACTCGTATTTGTCGCTCAGCATGAGAAATCCCGAAGCGCCCGCGCTGACTCCCACGTTGGCCAGCGACGCCGTGCCGATCAACTTCACACGGAATTTGGCCGCGGTGGCCTTGACCCCCACACCCAGTTCCACGTTGTTCGTGCGACCGAAGGTCAGCTTGGTATCCCCGGCCGGCGTGCCGTCGAGGCTCAGATCCATGCCGAAGCCTTCTTTGCCGTTGACCGTCATCGCGGCGAACGAAGCCGCCAGCTTCATGCTCGATCCCGCCTTGATCGCGCGGGTAAATTCGCGGGGATTCACCGTCGCGTCAAAGCGCTGTCCGCACGTGCTGGGGTTGCCGTTGACGCTGACCAATACCACCGGCACCGTCGTGCCTGGCGCGCCGATGGCCCCGGCCTCGATCTTCAGTCCCAAGGGATCGGTCTCATCCGGAACGAGCGTGTGGATCATGTACCCGTCCGCGTCCGTCTGCGCGGTCTGGGCCGCACCGTTCACGAGCAACCCGACCGTGGCAGTGGCAATGGGCGCCCCGGTGCGCGCGTCCAGCACGCGGTAATGCCGGTACAACGAGCCCCCCTGCATGACCTCGGACACCGGATCGCCGTTCGTCGGGTTGTACGGATTCGGGTCCGGACTCAATAGCACGATGGCGTTGTCGCACGGCGGCGCCATCACGTCGATCACCACGCTGTCCCATGCTTGCACGACGCCCCCGGCCGCGATGAAGCCGACGGCCTCGGTGGGACCGATTAATTCTTTTCCGAATTGCGTGGGCGTAAACCGCGCGGCGGGAAACACGCGGCTCGATCCGGGCGCCAAGGAGATCGGCCCGTAGGTCCTGTTCGTCAACAGATCCGTGAGGGTCACCCCGGTGAGGGGGACCGCCCCGGTGTTGGTCACCTTGTTGACGATCGACACCTCGGTCCCGGGCGCCACTTTGATATCCGGTTGCCCATTAACGGTCTTGTCCACGCGCAGGCGCGGGGCCGGATGATCCAGACACTCCTGCGGCGGCGCGGGAAACGATCCCGGCAACGGCGGCTGATCCGGCAGCGACGGAATGGTCCCGGGATCGCTGAACGTGAGCGGATGCGCGTAAAAACCCGTGAAGTTGGCCGTGGGCTCACACTGACGAATCGTATGATTCGGATCGAGCAAGGCTCGCACGTAGCGGGTCTGATCGCCCGGGAGCGCGGTCTTCATCAAGGGTTGTTCGTCGCCGTTGGGGTCGAGAATCGGGCTGCCGCTCACGGTGCGGGCCACGTCGAGGAATCGCTCGCCGAAATCGACGACCGGGACGACGTGCCGGGGGGGCGTCACCCCGTTGGTAGCGTCGCTGTCCTGCGCGACCTCGACGTTCTCGAACGACAACACGCTGGCGTTGAGCACCCGGGTCGTGGGCGTGCGCTTCACCGTGGCTTGCGCCTCCAAGGCCTTGGTCCGGGCGGTGGACAAATTGGCCGCGCGCTGGACCGCGTTGGCCGAGTCGTTGCCGACCGTTGAGAGGTAGATCGCTTCCGTGTCGGCGCTCACCTGCCGGATTAAGTCGTACGCGCTCGCCACGAACCGGTTGGCTTCCGCTTCATCCATGATTCGGGTGGTGCAGCCGGGGGCGGCGCACGTCGCGTCGGCTTTCACGCGGTACAGGTTGTAGATCATAGCTGTCTGTTCGGGCGTGAAGAGTCCATATCCGTCACGCAGACTCTTGACCGCTGTGGAGGCCACGTGCTCCTCGAACGAGTCGCACCGCTTGGGGAACAGACTCGCGGGCGGCCGCGGCCGCGAGGGGTCCTCGGTCCCGGTCAGGCAGCCCGCACCCGAGTTGTACTCCGGACGCGCGATGAACAGCCGCCGATTCGCGCGCTCGTCGGTCGCGAGCCGCGCCATCACGGCCCTGATCCCGGCCTTGGCCACGTCGTGCACTTCCTTCTGGAGCCGCTCGAAGAGGCCGCTGCGTTGATCAACGGCTTGGCCCTTGAGGCGCAGGTGCGCGCCGGACTTGAACAGGTTGAACTCCTGCAGCGCCGCCCACTCGTGGCCTTCCAACCGCGGGATGCCGGTGGGCTCGCCGTCCATGTACGGCGTGGTTCGCAGGTCTTCGAGAATCGCGTCCAACGGCCGTACCTGCCCGCCGACCGCGGGAACGGACAACCCGGCGATGCCGGTGACGTACTCGCCTTCCAGCAGCCATTTGAGCAGGAGCGACTGTCGGCCCAGGCCCAGGTCGCCGGTGGGATCCGATCCGCCCGGCACGACCGGCGGCATGACGTTGAGCCGCCCGCGCTCGAAATCCTCCTTCGACATCGGGAAAAACGTCACGTCCGCGAGTTCCGAATCTTGCCCGGCCTTGTTGAGATGATTGACCAGACACGCCGCGCCCGAGGTGTCGGTGCCCGGCATGTACGCGGAGGGCACGAACACTTCGTAGTCGTGATCGCTCACTTCGGGCTGAAACGCCGCGCACGTGCCCACCGGGTCGGTCGCGAACCTGTCCTTCCAAAAACAGGCGCCGCTGCCTTGCTCGATAATCGCGATCGGCGCGCCGGTGGGAATCCCGCACGCCGCCCCTTCGATCAGCCCCTGCTGGATCACGCCGACCAACGCGGCTTTCTCGGCCTGGAAGATCGCGGCCAGATCCCGTTCCTTCTTCTGTCGGTGTTGCTCCTCCGCGTGCTTCTTGGACCCGAAATCCAACCGCAGGGGCTCGCGCAAGTACGCGTCCAGCGATTCCAGGCCGCTGGCGAGCTCAACCTCGCTGCCTCGGTTCAACACCACCTTGGCGCGATACCGCTTGGCCGGATTGAAGAACATGCCCTGGAGAATCGTGCCGGCGCCCGCGCCGGACGCATGGTCGCCCACCACGTATCCGAGCCACTCATCCGGCGCGCCGGTCTTCACCTCGAAAAGATCCACGTCCGCGGTCTGCGCCGCGTAGCCCGCCGGCTCGATCAAGTAGTTCACGTCCGCGTCGAAGGCCACCAGCCCACTGGGACCGATCAACGCCACGGGAGGCGTCGGGATGGTCGCGCGGACCCCAAAGACTTCGTGCGTGACGGTCAACGGATTGCCGCCGAATCTGGGTTGCAAGGGATCGTGGTTGACCAATCCCAGGAAGTCTTGGCCCGGCCGCATGGTGACGAGTCTTGGAGTCACGGTTCCGGCGGCGCTGGATGCGTGCAGGTTGATGTCCGGCAACCAAATGGTTGCGGTGGCGTCCACCTCGACCCGGTTGAGCACGGGATTCGATCCGACCGTCAGCACGGCCTCGTACCGGCCCTGGCCCAGGCCGTGGCCCGGCGCATTCTGCACCGGTGGGACCACACTGCCACCACCGGCAATTGCGTTGAAAGCGATATTGGCGGTCTCACTTTGTTTCGGAACCGAAACTGCGTCCGGCGTCACCGTGGGGTATGTGATATCCGGCCCCGTGCGCTGAATATCGACGGGACGGATGCGGCTGGTCGCCAACGACCGCACTTCATAACACGGCGGGTCCGTTTCATTGGGTCCGCACGGCGCCCCGGTCGGGACCATGAGGAAGCGATCCTCGATCAGGTACAACGCCACGCCCAACGGTCGCGCGAACGAGGTCCCGACCTTGGCGCTGTTGAGCAACTCGCCGCGGTCATTGACCAGAGACAGTTGCGACATCATCAGCGTGGGCGGCGCGTACCCGGGGGCGTCGTAATCCCGTCGGCCGACCGCAAATAGCGCGAACGTCTCGGCGGCCACCCCGGGCGCGGACGGCACCGATGCTTGCACGCCATACCTGGTCGCAATGGTATCGCCCAGGATCGTCTCGACCGAGGCCCCGAATACGGACGTGGTCACCGCGAGGGACGCCACGCCCCCGCAGTCGCCGATCACGGGATTCTCGTTCGGACAGGGCGGATCTTGGGAGTAGACGACCATGTTCTGCGCGCTCGAGGGCAGAGCGGCGCCCACCCGGGGTTCGGCCGGTACGACCCGGAACAGGACGTCGATATTGGAGATCGTGTTGTCGTATTGATCTTCCACTCGCGCCCGCAACGTACCAGCGGCCGTGCCAGCGAGCGATTGATTCCCTTCCCCCAACACCTTGCGAATATGGTGCGGTTCGCCGGGGTAGGCAAACGCCTGGAACGGCGCAGAAAGCGGAATGTGCCCCCCCGAACCCTGCACCCGGGCGGTGACCAGATTGTGTCCCACTTGCGTGGGCTGGGGATCGCCTGCATTCGCCATCAGGTAGAACGGCGCGTCGGCGGTGTGACGGCCCCAGATCGGCGTTGCGGCCGCGATGCCGAGATAGTCCGTCGTCGCGGTCACGCTCTGCGCGCCCGCCGCGTCGAATTGGCCGCCCCCGGAGACGATCTGGAACGTCACGTCCGCGCCCATCACCGGCCGCCCGTCCCGGTCGAGCACCCACACAAACAACGGGCTCTCCGCGGGCTCGCCCGCGATTCCGTTCTGGTTGTTGCTGATGGCGACCTTAAAGATGTATAGCGCGGCGGTGGGATCCGGATTGGGCGGCGGCGTGTACGCAAAATGGAGCGCATCGGCGTACGCCTGCTCCACCCAATTTCGCGCGTCGTTGATGGTGATCCCGCCCGCCAATGAGCCGGAAATGAAATACCCGGCGCCGCCTGACGCGGGATCGCGCACGATGTAGCCGATGCCGTGGAATCGATCGCGGATCAGATCCGACCGCGGAATCGTCACGCGCCAGCCGCGATTCACCGCGTCGGTCACCTCGGCCTTCACGTTGTCCGACGTACTCAGCGACGCGATGACCGACGCGTTCGACGCGTCGATCTCTTCGATTGGCTCCCCGTTTGCGCGCGCGGACTGAATCAGTGACACCGTGGAGACGGCCTCGGCCCCGAGTTTCTGGGCCAACACCGAGCGCTCAAGCACGGAGCCGGCCAGACCGGACAATCGTAAGAACGCCCCCGCGCGTGTCGCGTCGTTGCCCGCGGGGATCGCGTCGCTCGCGCGAAAATTGGCGTCCACAAACACCCCGCGCCAATCAACGGTCTGGGGACGACCGAACAGGACTGTCCGGCCGTACACGCTGCCCACCATCACAACCGACGGCAGCGGCCGCACCACGGCCACGCGCGTCATCGCGGCCAAATCCTCCTCGGCCCGATTCCAGGCGTCAAGGTACTCGGAGGCCATTTGGAACAACAGGTCGCCGGCCGGCGGCTCGGTGTCCCGGGGGGACGGCTCCGACGACGGCGTGTACGCGGCCGCGTGGGAGCCGAATCCCAGCGCGTAGTACCCCCCCGCGAGCAAGGAGTCCGTGGTTTCCGCGGACCCGCGCGTCCCGTGCAGTTCAATGGTCAGGTCATGGTATGCGCCCATCCGGACCGACCGCTCTCCGGCCGCGCGCACCACCCCGTCCACCTTGAGCACTGGGCGCAGCGCCACCAAGTACGCGGGCGTGTTGTCCAGCCGCAAGAACGCGTTGACCGCGACATGGTCCTCGACCGTGGCGGGCACATACGAGAGCGTGATGCGATGCCCGACGAATTCCGACGCGGGCAACGTCACGTCGAACGCGTCCCCGTTATCCGCGGCCGCGCGCACACGCACGCGATGTGTCCGCTCGGTAGGCAGGGCCGCAAATTCGTCGGTCACGGCCACGGTGGCGTACGGCAACGTGTTCGGCAGCAATCCCGCGCGCGGCTCGTCCAACACCCGGCGGCCCATGGCCTGGTCGATCGACGCGCCCGGCCGATTCGCGGTCAGATACTCGGTGATCCGCGCGCGTAACACGGCCACTGGATCCATCGTTTGCGGCTGCGCTAAGTACTCCGTGGCCAAGGCATCGGCGCTGAATCCCATCTCCCCAAGGACGTCGAGGCCGGTTTCGTACCGATAGGCTTTGAACGACGGGTCGAGCGCAACCCACGCCTTGCCCCCGGTGTCCAACGGCGCGCCGCGGTAGTTGCCGTAGGACACGTAGGCTTCCACCCACGTGTGCTCGATCCTGAACGCGCCGATGCCCCCGCCGCGCCGAACCGGCTCGTACGGAATCCCGGCGCGCCCAAAGAGGTCGGCGGCGCGTTGCGCAGACCCCACGGAGGTCCACGCCGCGGCCTGCTCGGCCGAAATTTCGATGACGCCGTGCACGAACCGCGCGGGCGTCCCGGCCGCGCGCAGCAGCGCGACCAGCAGCACGGCTTGATCCGCGTCATTGGCGCGCCGCTCGCGCAGCGCGCCGTCCGCGCCCTTGAGCACGCCGTCGTAAAACTCGGTGTCGATGGACTGCTGGACGAACTCAAACAAGGCGATGGGATCGTATCCGGAGGCCTCGGCCTGCGCCGCAACGGCATCGGACGTCGTCCCCGCCAGGTCTTCGGGCGCCGGGGCGACTAACGATGCGGCAAGATATGCCGGCGTTACAGTCGGGGTCCTGCGCGGCGAGACCGTGGGCAGGTCGAGCGGATGATACGGCAGATCGATCCCAAGCGGACGTCGGTCTTCCTGGGACGGCGTCACGTCGGCCAATGCGTTGATCAACCGCTCCAAAACACCCGTCAGCACAGCGCGGTCCCCACGGGACGCGGCGTCCAACGCGGAGAGCGAGGCCAGGACCGCATCGGCCGCGGCCTCGTACGCAGCCGCGGCCGCATCGCGGCGCCCCAAGAGCGCTGACGACGCGGAATGTTCGCGAAGCGTGGCCTCGACGCGACCGAACCGACCGCGCACGAGCGTGTCCAACGCGCGCACCCGGTCCGCGCTCCCGCGCAACGCGTCCAAGCCGGATGAGCCGGTCCCTCCCGCCCTGAGATCGCTCAGGATCGCATCCGCGGTGCCACGAAGGGTCTGGAGCTCCGCGTCTAGTCGGTTCCCGACGTCAGACGAGACATCCGTTCCAGCCGCGACGGATGGAGGCGCTGCAATGCCGAAACCAAGTCCGACCAGACACGCGAACGCCAGGCCCGGCAGTAGACGGGCACGCCACGATATACCACTGTCTGTATGGCCGCGGACGCGCGGGCCGACTGAACCAGCCATGAACATGGAATTCCGAGACCCTTCCACTAAATGTAGAGAATTAGGATGAGCGAAGTCAATCGAAATTATGGATTATTAGGAACTTCTTGCAGGCGACAGCGCGCCGGACTCCCGCCTTCTCGGGAATGACGTCCTCACGTTAGTTGCCCTGATTCCGCCAACCTGCTACGATACACTCCCATGAAAATCGCCACGTTCAATGTCAATTCGGTCCGCATGCGCCTCAACGCCGTGACTACCTGGCTGGCGGAACACCAACCCGACGTCCTGTGCCTCCAGGAGACCAAGGTGCAGGACAGCGAGTTCCCGGAAGCCGCGCTCAAGGAGACCGGCTACCACATCGCGTATCGCGGGATGAAGGCGTACAACGGGGTCGCGGTGTTCAGTAAAGATCCCTTCGACGAGATCTCCTTCGGCTTGGACAACGGCGAACCGCCCGACGAAGCGCGCCTCGCGCGCGTGGTGGTGCGGGGCATCCCCATCATCAACACATACGTGCCGCAGGGTTTTGAGATCGACTCCCCTAAGTATGCGTACAAATTGGAGTGGTTTAAACGATTAAAAATTTACTTTAAGAAATATCTCTCGCCCGACCGTCCGGCCATCTGGTTGGGCGATCTGAACGTGGCGCCTGAACCCATCGACGTGCATAGCCCCGAGAAGCACCTCAAACACGTGTGTTTTCACGAAGACGCGCGCAAGGCGTATAAGGACACGGTGGCGTGGGGATTCGTGGACACGTTCCGGGCGCTCTACCCCGACCGGCAGCAATTCACCTTCTGGGATTACTTACGGCCGGACAACATTGAAAAGAACAAGGGCTGGAGAATCGACCATATTCTCGCCACCCCTCCTCTCGTCTCCAAATGCAAGGAAGTGGCGGTCGATATCGAACCCCGCCGCGCGCCCAAAGCGTCCGACCATACCGTGGTGTGGGCGGAGTTCAACGGCATCTGATTACTGAAAACGCCCTCTTTCCACATCGTTTACCGTCCCATTTGTAAGAGTGGCAGGGGCATCGGTACCGGCATTCATTCGGCCTGACCGTCGGGCTCCACGTGCGATTCACCAGCGCAAGCAACTCTCCCCGCTCCCCGTGATCGCCCAACTCGTGGGAATCGGGCTGGCGGTGGTGACGGTGACGTATCTGCTCGGTGACTGGGTGGCCTCGGCGTTCGGTTGACAAGCGCCGCCCGGAGTTCGTCGCTCCGTGTACAATCCCCACATGGCGAAACACTCGCGCGTCAGGCGGCCTGTCCCGCGCCGACCAACGACGCGGAAGAATTCCCGCCACCGGGCGCTGACGGCCGTGTTGGCGGTCGGAGTAGTCGGCGCGGCGTTCGTGCTCTGGTTCCAGACCGGGACGCGCCAAGCCCCGGGCCCCTCGCGTACGGCCGAATCTCCGCGATATGGGTACGAGGTCGTCAAGGTGTATCCCCACGACCCCACGGCATTCACCCAGGGCCTGCTCTATCGCGACGGATTCTTGTTCGAGAGCACCGGGCTCAACGGGCAATCGAGTCTGAGAAAAGTCCGTTTGGAAACGGGCGAGGTCCTCCAGAGGCGCCCGGTGGCGGAGGAACATTTTGCCGAAGGGCTCGCCGACTGGGGGAACCAACTGATCCAGTTGACGTGGCAATCACGCGTGGGGTTTCGCTACGACCTCGACACGTTTGTGCCGCAAGGCACGGTCGCTTATCCCGGTGAAGGGTGGGGGCTCACGCACGATCGGAGCCGGCTGATCATGAGCGACGGCACCGCCGATTTGCGGTTTTTCGATCCCGTTACGTTTGATGAGACCGGTCGCGTCACGGTCACGGACAACGGTCAGCCGGTCGGCAAGCTGAACGAGCTGGAATTCGTCAACGGCGAGATCTACGCCAACGTGTGGCGGAGCGACGACATCGTGATCATCGCGCCGCAATCCGGTCTGGTGACGGGCCGCGTTGATCTGCGCGGACTCCTGCCCGCCGCCGATCGCACGGCCGCGGTCGATGTCCTCAACGGCATCGCCTACGACGCGGAGCACAACCGGCTCTTCGTCACCGGGAAGTACTGGCCCAAGCTTTTCGAGATTCGCCTTCGGCGGTGAGGCGAAGGCGCGCTAAATATCCTCGTCCTTTTGCAGGAAGAAGTCGTAAAATTCTTGTTTGCTCCAAATGGGCGAGCCATGGACCAGCAGCGAGGATTTTTGGAGCAACACGAACTCGCCGTGATCGTGCTGCGTCCGGAGATATCGTTCCTTATGTTCGAGGCTGTCCAGGTTGTACCGGACCGAGTCTTGATCGGCGAAATTCGTATGCTCCCAGACGAAATACACGTCGTTGAGTTCCAACGCGGCGCCTTCTTTCACCCATTCCTTCGGCGCCAGGCACTTCCCAGAGGTAGCCGGAATAGATCTCGGGCTTCTGTCGATCGAGACGGATCTTATGTTCGTCCTCCCCGGGTTGGAGCCAGAGACAAAAATCCAGAATGCCGCCCACTAGGCCGAGGCGTTTGGCGTCGGGACAATGGCTGCGATGGCACAACACGCCGTCAACCGTCGCCATCACGCCGCTCACGCCGACATGGATTTCGTGGCCGCGTTCTTGGAATTTTTCAGCGAGCCGTTTCGCTTTGTCCGCCGGGATGATGACCGGAATGGAATTGGCTTCATCCCCGTCCCCGAGTTTGGCCACGAACGACGGTTTACTCGCCTCCGGTTCCCGACGCTCAAAATCCCAGGTAAAGTCCCACGACGGTCCCCAAGAATGAAATCCGCTGAACAGCCATTCCTGAATCCCGTTTCGCCAGGTCGTGCCTTCGAGTTACTTGATCCGAGACTCCCACCACCCGGAGACCAGCAATGCGCTCGGATACAGCAACCCCTTCACGGAGACTCTCTTGGGTTGATGGATCAACGTCTCGTGCTGCACGGAGTCATTCAGCAGCAGCTCTCGCAAGTCACTGACCGCAATTTCCCCCTTAAGCGCCGTGTCCCAGGAGTGGACGGGATTCCCCATGCCTTTGTACGCCAAGGGGCCCTTGTCCCGCATATAGCCACGGACCTGGGTAGTCTTGTAGTGGTAGTTGTTGATCGTGGCGTTGCCGCCGGCCGCGATGCCGCCTGCATTGGCCGCGGCCCCGGCGCCCTCCACCTGCGTCCCCGAGACCGGTCCAGGTTCTCGTTCGGCATGGCGTCGCCTCCGTTCTACCCGGTTTGAAGCCTGCTCAGGGGCGATGCGCGCCAACCACGCCGCGAACACCCGCGCACGGACGGCTCCCCGCGCTAGCGCATGCCGCGTAGCAGGATGCGATTACTCCACGCCAGACACGCCGCGTCGAACACCGCCAAAATCACCAAGACCTTGACGATGTGAATGTGCCATCCGGTGAGAATCAGTCCACGCACCGCGTCGATGGCGTACGTCATCGGGTTGAGCTGCGCGATCACCGCCAGCCACGTCGGCATGCTCTCCAACGGCGCGAGCGCACTGCTCATAAAGATCAACGGCAAGGTGATGAACCCCAACAAGGCGAAAAACCCGCCGTGTCCCTTCATGGAAAACGCGAGGCCGAGCGAAATCGCGGTAAACCCGATGCCGAGCATCATCCCGATCACAAGAATCAGCGCCACGCCCATCCACCCGGTTGCCGGCACCACGCCGAACAGAAACGCCATGCCCAGAATCATCAACGCTTGCAAGCCGGTGAGAGCAGTGACGAACAGAAACCGGCTGATGATCAGCGAACTGCGTTTGATCGGCGAGGCCATCAGGCGCTCCAGAAACCCGTTCTCCTTGTCGAAGAGCAATTCGATCCCGCCGGCCAATCCGCTGTTGAGCACCGTCATTACCACCACCCCTCCGGTCATGAACGCGATGTAGCTCGGCGCCTGCATGCCCGGTATCGCGGTGGCGCTACGAAACAGATTGCCGAACAACACCAGCCACAACACCGGCTGGGTCAGCCCGAAAATAATGCTCATGGGCTCGCGGCGAAATCGCTGGAACCAACGCCGTGTCATGGCCATGGTTTCTTGAAGATATGGAGACATCGTGTGTCCTGTTCGTGTTTTCTCCGGTTCCCCGGTTCCCCCGGTCACCGGCTCAATCACTTACTACGCCCACTCGTCCTTGATCTGCCGCCCCGTGTAGTGGATAAACACCTTCTCCAGGCTCGGCCTCGTGTACTGAATGGCCTCCAAGCGAGCACCCTGCGTGGCCACCGCATCCAACACACGGTTGAGAATCGCGCGAGACGGCGTGACCCGAAGTTCGAGCGAGCCTTCGCGGCGCACCACGTTCACCACGCCCTCCAACCCTTTGAGCGCGATCGCCAGGCGTTCGAGCGACGCCGTGTCCGCCCCTTCGGGCGTGAGCGACAACACATCGCCCTGCAGGCTCTCTTTGAGTTGGCGCGGGGTTCCCAGCGCAGCCAACTTGCCCTGCGCGATGATCGCGATGCGGTCGCACAACTGATCCGCCTCATCCAAGTAATTCGTGCTCATCACCATGGTCATGCCCTGTGATTTGAGCTCGCGGATATGCCGCCAGATCAAGGTCCGACTCTCCACGTCGAGCCCTAAGGTGGGCTCGTCCAGGAACAGAATCTTGGGACGATGGATCAACCCGCACGCGATCTCCAGGCGTTTCTTCATCCCACCGGAGTAATTCATGACCACCTCGTCCGCGCGGTCCTCCAGGTCCACCATCTTCAACGCCCATCGGGACCGTTCGCGGCCTTCGGCTTTTGGCAGGTGGTACAAATCCGCGAACAACGCGAGGTGCTCGCGCCCCGTGAGCGCGCGATCGATGGCGCGCTCCTGCGGAATATAGCCGATCAGACTCCGTACGCGCTCCGCCTCATCCCGCACCCGGCACCCGCCCACCACGATCTCGCCGGCATCGGGCCGGAGCAACGTAATGAGCATGCGCATCGTGGTGGTTTTGCCCGCGCCGTTGGGACCGAGTAGGCCGAAGACCTCGCCCTCGTACATTTCGAGGGACAGGCCGTCCACCGCCGCGGTTTTGCCGAACCGCTTGACGAGTCCTGAGGCGGTGATGATCGCGGACCGGCTCACGAGGGACGCGCCGCTCCCGGAGCGCCGGTCGACCACGCCGCGATGCGATCCGCCATCTGGCGCACCCCGGTCAACACGCTGGGACCCGGCTGAAGAATATACGCGGACTTGATCTCGTAGACGTGTCCGTCGCGAATCGCCGCGATGTCTTGCCAGCCCGGCCGCGCCGCGATCCGTTCGGTCCGGACTTTTTTGCCGCACCATGACGCGAACACGATGTCCGGGTCGCGGCGGCGCACCTCATCCGCGGACACCACCCGCTCGCGCGCAGCGCCGGAGCGATTCAGATCCGCGAACACGTCGTCGCCGCCCGCGATGGCCACCGCTTCGCTGACCCACCCAATACCGGAAATCAAGGGATCGTCCCACTCCTCAAAGTACACTCTCGGCCGTCGCGGCAACGACCGCGCGGCCCGGCTGGCCGACGCGCACTCGCCGCGGATGCGACCGATCAATTCGACGGCGGCGTCCGGTTCCCCGACCACGCCTCCCAGCAGTTCCACGGCATGGCACAAGCCGTCGAACGTGCGTTGGTTCAGGTGCAACACGGTCGCGCCGCGCCTGGTCAGCGCCGCGGTGACGTCGGCCTGCAAATCCGAATACGCGACCACCAGATCCGGTTCGAGCGCCGTCACCCGATCAATATCCACCGTGGTATACGCCCCCACTTTGGGTTTTCGGCGAGCCTCCGGCGGCGTCACGGTGTACCCGCTGACGCCGACCACGCGCTCCCCCGCGCCAAGCGCGTACAGAATGTCCGCGCTTTCCGGCGTGAGGCACACGATCCGTCGCGGCCCGCGAGCGCCGTTCCATCGCTGAGAAGACAGGCGTATCGTATCCATTTCCAGGGATGATCAACCGTCGAAAGCGCGCGATTATAACACCGGAGCTGCGCGTCCTCAAGGACGAACACGCCGAGAGGGCACCTATCCAACACGCCATCAACTGTGCTAGTCTGGGATGATTTTCGCGGGGCTCGATGTCCAAGCAGGAGGGCCTTCGCTCGTATTGTTCGTGACCGACACAGGAACCGTTATCGGCTCAATGCACTGGACAAATCGCGGGTGTGTCATCACGCGGTCCTCCCTCTCAACCGCCGCATCCCTGACTTTCAGCGTATGGATCCTCGCCGCAGCGGGATGGGCCGCGGAACCCCAGACACCGCCGCCGGCGACGACGCCGAGTCCGGCCCCTACGGCAAGTCCGCCCACGCAGCCTGCCACCAGCCCCCAAACCGCGCCGGGAACCCCAACCAGCCTCACGATCGAACAACGCGAGTATGTAGTGCGTTCGACGATCGCTTACCGGCGTGGAGACCGATCGCGGATCGGGGTCGGGGTTTCTGCCGAGATGCGCGCGCCGTTGCCCTACGACCTCCTTGGCGGCCCGGGAATCGACCTAGACCTTTTTCAATCTCAGGCCGACTCAAACGCCTTCAGTTTTCTTCCCGTGTACTGGGCCGTCGAATCGCGTCCGGTGAAACGATTTCCCGATATGTTCGTCGCCGGACGGCTGGGATTTGACCTGCACGGCCAATCAGGAGACGACACCTTAGCCTCTCGCAACTACTACGCCTTGAGCGTGGGCCGCGTCACTCGCCTCGATCGCCCCAAGGCCCTGCACTGGGAACTGATCTACTCGCGCATGCGGGGGGCGTATCCAGGGATCGGAATGTCCGTAGGCTACCGGTTCTAATATCCTAGGTTCTAACAGGCTGCTCAAAAAGCTCCGGCCGCAAGGCTGCAGTGAGGAGGAACCCGGAGCGTACTGAGTCGTACGCGAGGAGTTCCGACGAACGAGAACGCAGCAGACGGACTTTTTCAGCAACCTGCTGCCGTCAGGCCGCGCCGAGTTGGGCGGCGACCGCGTCCGTATACGTCTTGAACGGATCCGGCATTCGCAACGGCGGCTTGCCCTCGACCATCAGGCCCGACCAGGTGATGACGTAGCGCGCGTCGCCGGCCATCATCCGGCGAATGGCTTCGCCCCGGCCGAACGCGCGCGTGTTCCGCGGGGGGTTGTCCGCGGCCAGGTCTGCCGCTTCGTCCGTGACGTACCGACGCACCCGCCCCTCGTCCGCCAACGCAAAATACAGTCCGCGCGACGGCTCAAGGTTGTGGTACGCCAGATCCAGACTCTTGATCCACCGGTCGTGCCAGTGGAGTCCTTCCGCGCGCCGGAAGTGTTCTAAGAGCCAGAGTTTGGACGCCCAATCCACCCGCCCAACCAGCGCGTCGTAGTCGCCGCGCAGATCAACCAGCACGCGCTCCCACTCATCGAGCACCCAATCCATTTCCTCGTCCCGCCCGAAATACCGCGCCCGCGCAGCCTCCGCGTACCGCTCCTGCACGTCGATCGCGGACATGGTGCGTCCGTCCTCCAACTCCACCAGCCATCGCCGCTCGGGATCGCGCGAGATCGCGTGCAGCGCGTCCACCGCGTCGGTCAACGCCAGGTCGTCCGGACACGCGTGATCCTCGATCAACCGCAATACCAGCGAGGTCGTGCCAATCTTGAGCGCCATGGCGACCTCGCACAGGTTCGAATCGCCCAGCAGCAAATGAATGCGTCGATATTTCTCGGGGTCCGCGAGCGGCTCGTCGCGCGTGTTCACAATCGCCCGATTGCCCTGCACCCACTGGAAAAACTCATTGACGATATGGTCGGACCGCTGCGCGATCTGAAAATCCACGTCGGGCCGCTCCGCGTCTTCGCCGATTCGCACCAGCCCCGATGCGGAGCGCGCGGCCCCGACCCGTCCAGCCCCGGCGAAAATCTGGCGCGTGACCAAAAACGGCACCAGGCGATTGAGCCCTTCCCGCGTGAACGGGAATGACCGGCGCACCAGGTAGTTTTCGTGAGACCCGAACGTGGCGTCGGTTTCGTGGTCGATGTTGTTCTTGATCATCGACGCCTCGTCGGCCAAACCCGCGGCCTCCAACGCGCGCTGCACGATCAGATCGCCCGCACGTTCGTACGCCACCGCGTCCGCGAGCGTGGCGCACTCCGGGCTCGCGTACTCGATGTGCCCCATGTCCACGTACAGCCGGCCCGCGTTGAGCAGGAACCCGCCGTTGCCCACGGGTTCGTCGTAATCGCGGTGGTGAAGGTCGATCACCCCGCGCCGCTGTTCGTGAAACACCACGTCGCGCACGCGGTGGGCGATGCGTTCGGGCGCGCGAAACCGGTTGTCGGCGTGCGCCAGAACGCCGTACTCGGTTTCAACGCCGACGATGCGGTCGAGCACGGGACGCCGGCGCTAACGCGCCGCCTCGCCCAGCCAAGGAACGAGTGTCTGCGAGACTTCGTCCGGCGAGAGCGCCCGGTACTTGGAACTTCCCGGCAGCGCGCGATCCAGCACCGCGACTTCGATCCGCCGGTCCGCGCAGCACGCCTTGAGGTGTTCGGTCAGCCGCGCATCGTCCGGAGCGGGCGCGGCAACGTCCGAGGACTGCGCGAGGTCCCCCACGGCCCAGGCTCGCAGCGCGGCGGGCAACGCCTGCGCGAGCGGCGCGTCGTCCCACGGCCCGGCCGCGTCCAACCGGGCGAGCATGGCCAGGGACGCTTCGGACGAGGGCGCCACGGCCGCGCGCCCCGATACGGTTTCGAACCCGCCGTCATAATCCAATGTCACCAAGACATCCTGCGCACGCGTGGCCCCGACCTGCGCCAACAGCACCCGCGCGAGCAGCGGAGCCCGAAACAATTCCTCGTACGCGCGTTTGGCGATGGGCGCGAGGCCGTACTTGACCAGGCGCATGGCGGTCACGTCCGACGGCGAGCGATTGAACCCCTCCACGTGCGCCATGTCCAACGCGGCCGCGCGCAAGGATTCCAGATCCGCGGGATGACCGAGACCGCCCAAGGCAATGCGGTCGTAGACCTCGTAGAGTTTGGGAATCCCACGTTGAAACGTGGCCAGTACCACGCCGTCGCGGTACGACAACGCCGCCACCGGGCTGCCTTGCGCGAACTGCGCGTCAACGTACGCGCGGCGGTTGCCGACCGCCTCGGTCCAGCGGTACGGCTCCTCAAACATCTCGCGCCTCCACCTGATCGGCGTACAACCGACGGAGATGGTCCACCGGTACCGGCGTGATCCCGTCTCGCGTGATCAATTTCACCACGGGATACAAGCCGTCCGTGCCCTTGACCCCGCCAGTGGCGGAGTCGAACTCCGCGGCGCTATCCAACAGTCGGAGCGCCAACACGGTCGCGTCATTCGCAACGAGGTCAGCCACGCGTTGCGGTCCCCAGCGGTGCAGGTAATACACGATGCCGCGGATCGTTGGCGACCCGGACCCCGACACCGCGTACTCCACGCCTTCGAACTCCGCGCCCAAGATGTCGTAGAAAAAGATCTTGGCCGCGTTGGTGTCGAGGTCGTACCCGGCAAAGATCGGCGCCACCGCGCCGATGCCCTGCACCGCCATGGGCACGTTTTCACGTAGAAGCTTGGACAACGCGCGCAACTTGCCTTCCAGACTCAAATCCTGGAGCTGGCTGCGGCGATAGTACTTGAACGAGTGATCGAGCACCCGCGCCATCTCAAACGCGGTGGCCGGCACCCCCGCGATCGCCAGCACGCTGTGCCGATCCAGATCCAGCACCTTCTCGGTCCGATCGTGCATCACCACATTACCCGCGGTCGCCCGCCGATCCCCCGCGACAATGACCCCGTCGCGATACTTCATCGCGATCACCGTGGTCCCGTGCGTAATCGCCGCGGGATTGACCACCCCGCCCGTCACTTGCGGCGTCCACGCATAGCCATTCGACTTCAACACTTCGAGAAAATCCCCTCGCACCGATTCCCTTTCTCGTAGGGGCGCACCGCGTGCGCCCGCCTTCGGTCCGGACAAACATCGGGCGCACGCGGTGCGCCCCTACGAAACAGCACTACTCGCCGGTTCGCTGCCGATAACGCTCCGCCTGTTTGGGATCGACTTGTCTCATCCGCTTCATTAGATTGTCCCGCTCCGGCGAGCCCACGTCAGGACGCTTTGGCCCCTGTTCCTCTTCCCGGGGTTTGGGCGTCGGGTCCAGCGGCCGTTCGCGACGTTCCGTATCCATGTTCATCATGCGTGACCTCGTTGTGCCAAGGGTTGCTGAACCGCGCGGATTGCATCCGCGAGGCTTGGTGCTTCGCGGAGTACGGCGTATATCTGCGCCACGTCGTCGGGGTCCACGAGACCATTCAGATCCAACACCGCGCCGTCCGTCGCGGTGACGCGTTCCCACTGCACGGATTCCACCTCATTCCCGAACCGCGTCACGCACAACCCGCGAATCGCGGCACGAGTGTCGCTCGGCGCTTCGCGGACCGCGCGATCAACCGATTCGAGAGTTGCGACGCTCGCCGTCGCACCTTCCGCTTCCAATCCCCGAAACAACCCACGTTCCGGGTCCAGATGATGGTATGCCAGATCAAGGCTGGTCAGCCACGGATCATCCCACGCGACATGGGCGTCTTCGGCGAATGTGTCCAGCAGCCACCGCTTAGTGATCCAATCAATTCGCCCTCGCAAGGACGACCGATCGCGGCTCAACGCAACCAAGGTGGATTCCCACTCGCCGAGTAGCCAATCGGTTTCTTGATCAAGGCCCGCGAGATGTCGTCGTGCCGCATCAAGGTACGCCTGTTGGAGTTCCAGGCCACTCATCAGCCGCCCGTCACGCAACCCGACCGTCGCCTTCAACTCGGGATCCAGCGAAATGGCCCTGGCCGCGAATACCGGTTTTGCGACTGCCACGTCAGGCGCCGCATGGCGCGCGATCAATTCCAATACCGCGCGCGTGGTTCCCACCTTCAGCGCCGTGGCGTACTCACACATGTTCGCGTCGCCCAGGATCAAGTGCAATCGCCGGAATCGCGACGGGTCGGCGTGGGGTTCGTCGCGCGTGTTCACGATGGGCCGGTTGTGCATGGTGTTCACGCTCAACTCGGTCTCCATAAAATCGGCGCGCTGCGAGAGCTGGTAGCCCTGGGGCGTATGCCTGCTCCCCGACTCCACGCCCACCTTGCCCGCGCCAGCGAAGACTTGGCGGGAGATCAAAAACGGAATCAGCCCGGCCGCGATCCGCTCGAACGGCACGCTCCTTGGCATCAGATAGTTGTCGTGGCATCCGTAGCTGTGGCCGTGAAAATCCGTATTGTTCTTGTAGACCGACACGTCGCCGAGTTTGCCCGCGGCTTCGAGCCGTTGGTTGCGGCGTCGCACCGCCTCCCACACGATCGACTCCCCGGCCCGGTCGTGCGCCACCAGATCGCGAAGCGACCGGCACTCCGGCGTGGAGTACTCGGGATGCGTGTGGTCGTTGTAAAACCGCGCGCCGTTCGCCAGAACCAGGTCGCTCTTCATGTCCGCGAACGAAAACTTGCGCGACGCCTCGCGCGCCACGAACTCGTCTTCCTCCGCGTCCTGCTCCAACCGGTCCACGCTGAACCCGCGCGCGTCGCGGTGCGGATTCTCGCCCCGGTAATTCCACTGCCGCCGAAACGGACGGTCCAAATAGGCCCGCACCAGTTCCATGGACTCCACGACGTGGTCCACCTCCCCCACCCCGTCCCGCGTGACGCCGTACTCGGTCTCGATACCCATCAGGCCAACGGCGGGAGAGTCGGAATTGGAGGACGAAGACATCAGGCTCTTACACGATAACGTGCACGGGGCGTTCAGCACCTTCCCGCCCGGCACGGAAGGAAGATACGCCCACCACGTGTTGTGGGTCATGGTCCAGTAATTTCAACCACTCATCCGCGGTGTCGTCGGGAGGTAAAATCTCGCCCTGAGAAAATTCCGCGTCGATCGCTGCGGTCAAATCCTCGACGCCAACTCCTGCCGTCTGATCCCCGCCCACGGCGCGTTCGATCGCACGTTCCTTGGCGCGCTGGACGATCGCGGCGAGAATGGCGCCGCTGACTACGTCGCCGCGATATAAGGTCTCGCGTAGCCCGCTGCGCAGGCGGACTGCGAGCACCCGATTCGCTGCGCTGCGCCCAAACACCTGGTCGGTCGCCACGGTTGCGAGTGCGGTGCGGGCCGTTGCTTCGTCGCCATGTTCCTTCACGAGAGTGGGATCAACCGGCACGGTTCCAAGATGGAGCTTGAAAATTTCGGCGGCATCCTCACGCCCCGGCCGCGTCACCTTGATCTTGCGATCGATGCGGCCCGGACGCAGAATCGCGGGGTCGATCAAATCGGGCCGGTTGGACGCCAGGATGATCACCACGTCGCGCAGCGACGAGACCCCGTCCATCTCCGCGCAAAACATGGGAACCAATGTGTTGGCGATGTTCAGCGCACGCACGGATCGCCGCGTGCCCAGAATAGACTCGGCTTCGTCGATAAAGATCACGGGCAACAGGCCGGCCTTGCGCCGCGCGCGCGCCTGCGCGAACAGGTCGCGAACCAGGCGCTCGGACTCGCCCAGCCACATGTTGAGAATCTCGGGACCTTTCACGTGCAGGAACGCGCCGCGTACCTTCTCATTCTCGCCTTGCTCGCCTTGCGCGCCGGCGGCCAATGACGCAGCCAGGCTCGCAGCCGTGGCCTTACCGATCATGGTTTTGCCGCAGCCCGGAGGGCCGAACAGCAGGAATCCCTTGGGCGGCGAGAACTGAAACCGCGCGAACGTGTCCGCGTGCAGGAGCGGCGCTTCGATGGATTTTCGGATCGCGGCAATGGCTTCGCGTTGCCCGCCGATCTGCTCCCACGTCACGTCCGGCGTCTCGTCCAACACGCGGTCGCGGCTGCCCTTGGTCTCCAGGCGCTCGATGGCCACGCGATGGCTCGAATCCACGCGCACCTCGTCCCCGGCGTGAATCTCTACCCCGACGAGGTCCGCGCTTCGGATCACGAACGACGACTGCCCGCCCGCCTCCTGCCCGATGCGGATGCGGCCGTCCGCGAGCGCGTCCACCACTCGGAGCGCGGGACCGCCGGACTCGTACCCCAGCACCTTGATGACCGCAAACGCTTCGTTGACCAGGACCTGCACCCCGATCTTGATGTCGCCGCATGCGAGTCGGGGATCAACTCCCGCCCAGTATTCCGCGCCGCCAACCACCACGCGGACAACATCGGCTCCAGGCACGCCGACCACGATGCCGATTCGGTTGGCCGGCGCCGTGAGTTTCTCGACCACACCTTTGAGTTTCTGGGACTCGGTCTCGGCGTCGCGCCGCGCGCGCTCGTCCTGGAGCACCAAGTGACGGATGCGGTACAGCCACTTCTGTTTCGGATCGTTCTCCGGCAACGACGCAAGACACCGGTCGATCAGTCCCAACAGGGACTCGTCGGACGCGGAAGACCGCGGAGATCGGGATTCGGGGGGAATGGGACGTCGATCGCTCATCTGCACTCTCTCAGTTCACGCGGGCACGACGCGAAACCCATCATACCAACGTGACGCGCGGTTATTCAATCAACGGGTGAGCGCATCGCACACGGCTACCCCTCCCCCGCAAGGGGGGAGGGAACTGTAGTCCACGACCGTACCCTGCACGGAGACTCGACTTGCAGCGCAGATCGGTTCCTGTTACAAACATTCGCCCCTCGGAGGATGTCTGCCGTGAGCCCCATCGAATTCCCGCTCCCCTTCCTGCCCCGAAAAACGGCCGGCGTCATGGTCCCACTGTCCGCGTTGCGATCCGAACGCAACGGGGGCATCGGCGACTTCGGCGACCTACCCGCATTCATGGTGTGGATGAAGCAGTGCGGGTTCGGAGTGGTCCAACTCCTCCCCATGAACGAGATGGGGCCCGGCGAGACGTGTCCCTATCAAGCGTTGAGCGGCCTGGCCTCGGACCCGATCTACCTGGCGCTCGATCAGTGGGAAGACGCGGCGGAGTCACCAACCGCCCAAGGGCTGTTGTCCGACGAGCACGCGACGCGTGATTTGGCCGCCTGGCGCCGCGAGGATCGCGTGCAGTTTCGGGCGGTGCGAGAGTTCAAAGACCGCGTGCTGCGCGCCGCATTCGCCGACTTTCTCACCAAACACGGGGGTCCGTACAGCGACCGCGGCCAGGCGTTCCGGGATTTTCGCGAAGCCAATTCCAAGTGGTTGACTCCCTTCGCCAGATTCCGCGTGCTCAAGACCTTACACCAGCACCGCGACTGGTCCGAGTGGCCCGACCGACAGAAACAGGCTGCGTCCGACGCGCTCGCCCGCGTGGACGTGGAGCACTTCAAGGACCTGCTGTACATCCAGTACCAGCAGTGGGCGTTGTGGGAGCAGTGGCAAGCCGTGCGACGCGAAGCCGAGCGCCTGGGCATCAAGATCGCGGGCGACCTGCCGTTTCTGGTCAGCCGAGACAGCGCGGACGTGTGGTCGCGCCAAGGCGACTTCGACCTCACGCACAGCATCGGCGCGCCCGTGGAGCCCGCTTACCCAGAACAGGATTGGGGGTTGCCCTTATTTCGCTGGTCCGTGGTCGAGGCCGCAAAGTTCCCGTGGTGGCGGCAGCGCATGCGGATCGTCCGCGAGTGGTTCGACCTCGTGCGCATCGACCACGTGGTGGGACTGTTTCGCGTCTGGATGATGGCCAAAGGCGAGACATCGCGATTCGAACCGACCGAGGAACCCGAACAAATTCGACGAGGCGAAGTCTTCCTCACCATGATCGCGGAAGAACGCGGGAAGTCCGTACCGATCGCGGAAGACCTGGGCCTGATCCCGCCATTTGTGCGCGCGACGCTGGGACGGATGGGCATCGCGGGCCACAAAGTCCTGCGCTGGGAGCGAGACGACGGCGTGTACCGCGATCCATCGGACTACCCGTTCGCGTCGATGGCCACCACCGGCACCCACGACACCACCACCCTGTCAGTCTGGTGGAAAACCGCCGAGGACTGGGAGCGCGAGGCATTCCTGGAGTTGTTCGATCCCGACGAGGCGGAACGCGCCGGCGCGATGCAGCCCCACGCCTTCACCGACGACTGGCACCAAATGATCCTGGACCGTATCTTTAGCTCCGGCTCCGGCCTGGTGCTCCTCCCCTTCCAAGACGTGTTCGGCCACGACGACCAAATCAACGTCCCCGCCACGGTCGGCCCACACAACTGGACCTACCGCATCCCCTGCACGATCGAAGACCTGTCGCGACCGCCGTACGAAGAAAAAGGAAAGATGGTAAGAAGTTTATTAGAAAAGCACGGGCGGGTAAGCTAAGGCCCCTGGATTCCCACCTCCGTGGGAATGACGGCAAATGCACTTGTAAAGTTTGCGGTCTGGCTCCGCTCCGCATCAGTCGCGGAGCGGAGCCAGTTCAGGAGCGCGTCAGATGCCCCCTTCGGGGACTTCCGACATTGTGATTTCTAAAGGTGGGTCGTAAGGCGGAACGAGGGTTCGCACCGCAGCGTACTGAGTCGTACGTGAGGACGCGAAGCCGAAGTGACAACGCCGTAGATGACCGCTCATGGACAGGCTCTACGCCAGGGCGCGGAAGGGCTCGACGTCGCCCGCCCCCTCTCGAAGAATCTCCACCCGATCATCCACCAGCGAAATCACGCTCGACGGCATCACCGGCAGCGGCCCGCATTCCACGATGTAATCCACGTCGTGTCCGAATTGATCTTCCAGATCGTCCGGATCGGACACCGTCTCCTCGCTGGTCCGGTTCGCGCTGGTGGAGAGCAAGGGTTCGCCGAGTTCTTTGACCAACGCGAGCGGCACCGGGTGGTCGGGAATGCGGATGCCCACGGTGCGTTGTTTGGATTGCAGGATCTTGGGTGTGTCGCGGCTGGCCGGCAGCACGAACGTGTAGGGTCCCGGCAGATGCCGTTTGAGGATCTTGTACGCGAAATCAGACACGCTCGCGTACTGGCTGATGTGCGTGAGGTCGGCGCACACGAACGACATCGGCTTCTTCGGGTCGCGGCCCTTGATCTTGATGATCCGATCGATGGCGTCCCGCTGGGTGATGTCGCAGCCCAGGCCGTAGACCGTGTCGGTGGGGTATACGATGATCCCCCCGTTCTTGAGCCCCTCGACCGCACGGGCGATGTGACGGCCCTGCGGATTGTCGGGATGCACCGAGAGGCGCGGCGCGCGATGCGGTTTCATGCGCGGCTTACTTGGAGTGCTTGGCGACAAAAGCCTTGATGTCATCCAGGTGCTCCAAAATCAGTTTGGCCTTTTTGAGGCCGAACTGAAACGGAAATCGGTCTTCTGGTCCCTGGGTCAACACGAGCATGGGATTGCCTTTGTATTCGGATTCACCTGCCGGCATCATCGCCTCCTTTGCGAACTTGCAGCGCGCCCCCCAATCGCGGTACGCTGCGGCCAACATTCTCCTCGATCAACCGCCCCTATGACGACACGATCTCACGCCACCAAAACCATGATCGAACAAAAACTCCTCAAAGACCTGGACGCGGTCCACGTGGCGGTCGAAGACGAATCCTGGAAACACGCGGGCCATGCGGGCGCGCGCATGGGCGGCGGACACTTCGCCGTGGACGTGGTGTCGTCCAAGTTCGAGGGACTCAATGCCCTGGACCGCCGGCGTCTGGTGCATCAGGTTCTGCACGAAGAAATGCAAGGCGCGATTCATGCGCTCACTGTCCACGCGTACTCGCCGAGCGAATGGCGCGGGTAACCTCACGATCGCGCTAGGACGCCGGCGATTCTGCGGCAGGCGGTGCTGCCGGCGCCGGAGCTGACTGAGCCGGCGCGGCGGCCGTTCCCGCTGCCGGAGCCGGCGCCGCCGGTTTGGGAGGCGGCGCGGGTTTCTCGGCCTTGATCCCCTCTTCCCAATGCGGCCCCGAGTACTGCTCCGCGGGGATCGGCTGCGCCTTCCAATTGATCTCGAAATTGCCTGCCGCCTTATTGATGGTCGGGCCGGCCCCCAACACCGTGTTCCACGGCTCGATGACCGCCGCGATCACAAAATCCGCCCCCTGCTTGCGGGCGTACAAGGCGACCGGATTACTCTTGGACGGTCCTTGAAAAAAATGAACCGTTCCCACGAAACGACGCGCAACTTGAATCACGACGGGCTCCTTCTATATGCATGCCAGACCGTACCGAACACCGGGATGGTGCCATAAGACCGCGGGGCAATGCAAGACGGAGAGCACTGCTACCGCCAACTTCTATTCGCAGAGCGCGTCCGGTACAGCCGTTCAGTGAACCCGCCTTGGGTTTCAAAGCTCTTGGCTTGCGCCGCGATCTGGCGGTCCAAAAGCGCCGTCGCCACGGCAATGTAGCGCTCACGAAACCGCACCGGGACATCATAACGAGAGCTGCGCCACCTGAAAGCTTTTAAGTTTGCGGTACCCGCCGTGTTTGGGGATCAACGCTTCGGCCATGCCCCTATCCCGTTTTTTGCGGCGGCCTCGTCTTCCAGCGTTTATGGATCCAGATCCAGTGGTCCGGCCGGTCACGCACGCGGCGTTCGATGATCGCGGTGTAGCGCTGGGTGTTGTCCACGATATCCGCGTCCGATTTGTCCCCGGCTCGGCTCTCGAACGGCACGGGCGGCTCGAACACGATGCGGTGGCGCGTGGGGTCGTGTCGATCTCTCGCGATGAACACCGGGATCACGGGGCTGTCGAACCGTTTGGCCAGCACCGCCACCACGCCGAGCGTACATGCGGGGCGGCCGAAGAAATCCACGAACACGCCCTGGCCAAGTCCCATGTTCTGATCCAGGACATAGCCCATGGCCTCGTTGCGCCGCAACCGGGCGATGACTTCCTTGAGCGACTGCTCTTTGAAGATCGCGCGAATCTTGAGCCGACGGCGTTGCTCGGCCCAGAACCGATCGAGAGCGCCGTTCTTCAGACGGCGCGTGACCAGGTTGACCTGGTACCCATGGGCCGCAAAAAACGTGGACAGCAATTCGAAATTGCCGTAGTGTGCGGTCAGAATGAGCAGGCCCTTGCCTTGCGCATACGCCTTGCGCACCATGTCTTCCCCGTCCACCGCGACCAATTGATCGAGCCGGCCGGTCGCCACCGTGTGCGGCAGTCGGAGGAACTCCACCACGCCTTGCGCGAACTGCCGGTACATCTCGCGAATGATCGCCCGTTGTCGCGACCGCGACAGATCCGGCATGGCGTCCGCGATCTGCGTCAACGCAATCGCGGTCCGCGGGTAGACCGCGTAATACGCGATGTCGCCCAACCGACGCGCGATCCACAACGCCGCGCGCAGGGGGATCATCGTGACGCCACATTGGACGCCCCGCAGCAACGCCCACGCCACGCGCTGCGCGAGACCGGACGGCCGGATGGGTTCCGCTTCGATTGGGGGCGAGTCGGCGTGCACGGACGCGTCGTGTTCAGTCAGCGGTGTGGTCATGATCCCGTGGCAATGCGGGTGCGGCCCGCGCCTGGCATTCGCGGGCGTAGCATATCACATTGCGTTGCTTGACAGAGTCAGGCCGGCGCCGACCGCTCGACACCAGGATCATACCCGACCGTTGACTTACGGCATGCCCCTGACTATGATACCGGCGGTTGATCTATGATGGACGCGAGACGGACCTTCGCGTCATACCGATACCTACAGGAGGACGTTCGTATGACGAATCCACTCGATTCGCTGCCGACCACCATCGGCCTCGGTTTTGCGTTGACCTTAGTGTTATACCTTCTCGTCAACGCGTTGGTCTGAGGGAGGACGCCGACATGCAAGGAATCTCGATCATCTTTCGTTGGGGCCACTTCCTGGCGGGTATTACCTGGATCGGGTTGCTGTACTACTTCAACGCCGTGCAGGTGCCGTTTCTGAAATCCGTTTCGCCCGAAGCCAAAGCCGAGGCGTTTAAACATCTGGTGCCGCGCGCCCTCTTTTGGTTCCGGTGGGCCGCGTTGGCCACATGGATTTTCGGCGCGGGCTTACTGGGCCCTCGTTTGGTCAGCGCGTTCACGCTGCAAGGCCCGGATGCCATCATCGGGATGGGCGCGTGGCTCGGCACGATCATGCTCTTCAACGTGTGGGGCATCATCTGGCCGAATCAAAAGTTGGTGTTGGGCTTAAAACCGGCCAAGCCCGAAGAGAAGGCCGCGGCCGCGCGCAAGGCGTTCCTCGCGTCGCGCGTGAACGTGATGCTGTCCATCCCGATGCTCTTTTTCATGGCCTCATCCTCGCACGGGACCGGGCTGTTCATGCAGATGGGCGGGTAAGGACTCGAACCAATCTTCGCCACCGGCGCAGGGATCCTCGCGGTCCTTGCGCCGGTTTTGTTAAAGGATCGCGGTCACGTTCTCCGGAGGACGGCCCAGCGCGGCTTTGCCCTTGGACAAAACGATCGGCCGCTCGATTAAGATCGGATGTTGAACCATCGCGTTGATGAGCTCTTTCCGCGTGAGGTCCGACCGGTCCAACTTGAGAGTCTTGTACTCGTCTTCTTTTTTCCGCATTAGGTCCCGCGGTTCCATCTTGAGCAGCGAGAGGATGCGATCGAGTTCGGACGCGGACACTGGCGTCTTGAGGTACTCAATGATGGTCGGTTCGATCCCTTTGGCGCGGATCAGGTCCAACGTTTTGCGCGAGGTGCCGCAGCGCGGGTTGTGGTAGATCGTGACCGCGCTCATCGTTTCTTCCGCGCCGAGGACTTCCGTGCTACCAGTCTCGCCGCGGCCCGAGCCGGTTGTTTCTTGGCCGCGGGTTTGGCCTTGCCCACGGTCACGGCACGCGAGGCCGCCGGTTTCTTGGGCGCAGCGGCCGTCGCCGAGCTTGTGAACCCCGGCCCGCCCGAGTCCTTCACCTCGGCGTGGCAGCGCTTGCACCGCCACGTTCGTGATTCCAAATCAAATGATACGGCCGTCCACTGGCACTTCGAACAACGCATCGCTCCGCCGCGCCTCCTTAGATGAGTTGATGCCCGCTGAACTCCATCACCCGCACCCGCACCGCACCGTTCTCCGCGCCGATGACGCGCCGCGTGCCGGGCAGATACACGCCGTTCACCACCGCGTGGATATCGGTGATGCTGTCCACCTGTTTGATCGACCCGTCCTGCGGGTTGAAATAGTACACGGTGTAGCGCGTGGTCAGTCGCCGGCCGTCTGAGGTGGCCGCCGAGTCTTCCACGTTGATGGTGAACCGCACCGGCCCCATGCTCCGGTTGATCTGGCGGATCTGATCGGCAAGCACCCGGTACCGCGAGCTCATGCCGTCGCCGTGAATCAGCAGCAGCCGTCCCAGCGGATGCCCGTCGTCCTCCCCGAGCGTGAGCGTATGGCGGCCGTCGGCCTGGTCGAATGCGCGGTGTCCGCGGTGCACGGCCATCATGCCGATCTGCCCCTCGGCCCATTTCTGCGCGTCCGGGTCCGACAGCGTGACGGCAATGGTTTCCGGCAATTCCACGCGGACGGTCCCTTCCGATCGTTTGCCCGCTTCCCACACCGACAGCCGAGCCTGAAATCCCTTGAACTCCGGGGACCACCGGTAGGTGGACTCGAACGCGCGACGCAGCGTTTCGCGGGCATTGGGCTCGTCCGTTGCGGTCACCGGTTCACCGGCGCGTTGATAGGTCTGCATACTCGCCTCCTTGGTCTGTGCGCGCATTCCGCTGGACCGTTGGAACGGCCCAGGGTTGAGACCGGTGCAGACTACCGAGTTCCGGGGAAAAACACAAGCGAAGCCCAGCGCTAAAGAATTTGTCCCGCCCGGCCGATAAGCAAATTGGGCCTGTCGAGCCCACAACACCGCATGACCTAGTGAGGACGCCCGGCGTGGAGGCCTTGCCATGAATGGACTCGTCGTCAGCGATTTTATGACGAAGGATGTCCGATCGATCGACCATCATGCGGCGGTGGCCGACGCCGTCTCCGCCATGCTCGCGCACAAGATCTCCTGCCTCGTGGTATGCCGAGACAGCAAGCCCGTGGGCATGATCAGCGAACGCGACATCGTCAAAATCACGGGGTGTTCCTTGACCGGGCAGGCCGTCCCCGCCGTGGCGTCCGACATCATGTCCAGCCCCTTAATTACGGTGCACGCCGGGTCGTCGTTGGACGACGCGGGAAAGATCCTCGGCTCACGCGGCATCCGACGCATCGCGGTCACGGACCACGAGCAGCGGGTGGTGGGAATCCTCACGCAGACGGATATTCTCCGTGGGTATTTGAGTCGGGTCGAGTTCAAAGCCTTTCACGACGAGTTGACGGGACTGCCCAACCGCGCCCTGTTCTTCGACCGCCTGAACCAGGCGACCTCGCGCATTCCCTGGCATACGCGTCTGGTCGCCGTCTTGTTTCTGGATCTCGACCACTTCAAGCGCATCAACGACACCTTGGGACACAGCGTGGGAGATCTCCTGTTGCAGGAGGTGGCGGCCCGGTTACTTAGCTGCGTGCGCGACGGGGACACCGTGGCGCGTCTGGGCGGAGACGAGTTCGCCATCATCTTGGCCGACGTGGCGCAGACCAACGATATCGCGGTGCTCGCCCAGAAAGTCGTAGATCGCTTCGGCAAACCGTTTCGGGTCGGCGCCCACGAGTTGTTCACCTCGGCGAGCATCGGTATCAGCATTTGTCCGGACGACGGGACCGATGCGGAGTCCCTGCTCAGAAAAACCGACATCGCGATGTATCGCTCCAAGGAACAGGGCCGAAACCACTACAACTTCTACCTCGCGGAGATGAACGCCAAAATCTCCGAGTGGCTGGCCTTGGACCAATCGTTACGGTACGGACTCGAACGCGAGGAGTTCCTGCCCTACTATCAACCGCTGGTTGACCTCTCGACGCGGCGGGTGATCGGCATGGAAGCGCTGATGCGCTGGAAACACCCGGAATTGGGCATGGTGTCCCCCTCGCAGTTTATCCCGTTGGCGGAGGAAACCGGGTTGATCATCCCAATGGGGCGTCGGTTTCTTCACGACGTGTGCGCGCAAACCAAACGGTGGCGCGCCGCCGGACACCGGGATCTGCGCGTCTCCGTCAACCTCTCGGCGCGCCAATTCCAACAACAAGACATCGTCAACACCGTGGAACTCGCGCTCAAACAGGCGGATCTGGATCCGAGCGGCCTGGAACTGGAACTGACCGAGAGCCTGTTGCAGAACGTGGAGAAGGCGTTGGTCCCGCTTCGCGCATTGGCCGCGATGGGCGTCGGCATCTCGATCGACGATTTCGGCACCGGTTATTCGTCCTTGAGCTACCTGAAACATTTTCCCATCCACAAACTCAAAATCGATCGGTCGTTTATCCAACACATCACCACGGACTCCAACGACGCCGGGATCGTCCGAGCGGTCGTCACCATGGCCCAGCACCTCAACCTCAAAACGGTCGCGGAGGGCGTGGAAACCGCCGAGCAGTTGGAATTCCTTCGGGCGCTCAAATGCGACGAGATCCAAGGGTACTTTTTCAGTCCGCCGCTCCCGGCGGAGGATGCCACGATGTTGCTGGCGCAAAACCGGTCGCTGTAACCGCCCACGCCCTCCGGAGCCGATCGGGACCGCGGGTTCGTGGTGGCGTTTCCGACAAAGCGTGGTACATTTCCTTCCGTTGTCCGCCGCCGCGCGACGCGGCGGCAGGGTTGTCACGACTCACCAGGGAGGATCGCTCGCATGAGCCGCCAACAGTCTGCGTCAGCACCCCACGATTTCCCGCTCCACGTCAAGATCACCGAACGCGCCTACCAACTCTTTGAGCAGCGCGGCCGGGTCCACGGACACCACGTCGAAGATTGGCTCCGGGCCGAACAAGAGATCAAGGCCGCATGGGGACGTTCCCCCGCTTCGCCCCGGGCCAACGCCGCGCCCAACGGGCACCCCCGGCCACGACTCAAGAAAGCGGCATAAACGAGCCGACTCGGTGGGGGCTTCCCGATCGGCTCGATCGTCATGGCTGTTCCATCATCGACTCCTTGAACGTATCGACTGAACCGTATCACACGTTCAGGCCCCGACTCACAACGACAGCCCCGACGCAGTATGCTATGCTTGCCAACGTTCTCCCTCTGGTTAGTCGGCGCACCCGTTCGCCGTCCGATCGAGGGCGGGACACACGCGAGGGAGCAAACATGCACACCAAGAGATGGATAATGCAATACGGCGTGGCCGTCGCGTTGGCGGCCGTGTTCGCCGCGATTCTCGGACAGATCCCCCTCTTTCGGGAAGCCACGATCGGGAAATTCCGGGCGTCGAATCTCGTGCAGTTCATCGGGTACGGCGCGGCCCTGGTCACGATCTTCTTCGGTGCCCGGCAGATCGCGGCGGATCAATCCGACGACTGGAAATGGCTCGGCCCGTTCCGTGCAATAGTGGTTCCGGTTGCCGTGTTGGTGGTGCTGCCGCTCGCGTACCACGTCGCGTTGTTGGGGCTCGGCCCGCTGCTCGGTAAAGGCGGACAACCAGTCTACAACTGGGCCTTCGTGATCGCGATCGTTGCCGCCGCCGCGTGGGTAATTGTCACCTGGGTCAACACGTGCGCACCGCAGATCGCGGACAGCCGGAACGGGAACCCGGAACACAAACGCGTCGCCTAAACCTTCGACGCCGGGGCGTGGTACGTGTTTCTGATCGTGCCCTCCAGCATGGTTCTCCATGCCTCGGGTTGGGAAGGGACGACCGTGGCCTGCTCCATGTTCGCGATCCCGGGCGGCGCGGCCTTCGGGTCGAACGCGTCGCGGTCCAAGCGCTTCGCACGATCGATTCGTCCGGGATGGTTTCCCCTTGGTCGGTCGCGTATTGTCACGCGTTCGTCCACAGTTTTCCTCGGCTGCTCCGGCTCTCGTGTCGCAACGTCCCGCCGCGCCCCCCTCGTTCGGAGTGCGGGCCGTAGACGCGCTCCCACGGGGTTGCGGCTATACTTTACGCGCATTCCGACGGAGCCGGAGACCCAATGGGCGCATTCGATCGACGATACGCGGTGTGCATCGCGGGAATCGCGCTGGGCCAGAGCGCGCTGCTCGTCCTGTTACCGAGGGTGGTCGGCGATGATTATGCGTCGCGCACGCTCTGGTACACCCTGGCCGTCGGCGTTCCACTCTTTTTGCAACTGACGCTCGTCGCGGTTCGCGACCTCCGAATCTGGGCCTACGCAGGGCTGTTCGGCCTGCTCCTCGCCCCGCTCGCGGTCCACGTCGGCGGCGCCATCGACTCCCCCGGACGAGCCCCGGCCGTGTTGATCCCGTTCACTGTCGCCATGGCCGCGGCCGGCATCGTGCTGAGTTCGTTGGTGCGCGCCGCGTTGACCGTCGGCTCGTGGCGGTTGCCGTACCCCCTGGTGTGCCGAACCGCGTGGCAAACGGTGTTCACCGCGGTGATCGCGGCATGGACGGCGCTGACCTATGCCGTCGTGGGACAGATCCTGTTCGTGATCATCTGGTTCATCGCCGCACAACAGGTCCCGTATCGCGATCAATCCGACATCGCGCTCAACCCGATCAACGCGTTGTCCTTCGGACTCGGCGTCATCATGTGCCGAACCTATGAACCGGCGCTCCATCGGGTGTACGAACGGGGGGCGCGAAACTTGCCGTGGTTGCTCCCGGTTTTGGCGGTCGCACTGCTGGCCTTCACGGCGTCCATGTCGCTCGCGCTGCTGGCTCCGCCTTGGCACGGTTCAGGGGCGCCATTGATCCTCCCGGTCGCCCTCCTGGCCGTGCTGGGGCTCAACGCGTCGTACCCGGAGGGAAGAACCGGCGATCCGCTGCATCGATGGGTTCACGCCGGACGAACCGCCACGACCGCGATCTTGCCCGTAGGGTTGGCTCTCTACGGCTATTGGATCACTGATGACGCGATGCGATCGGCCTGGACGTGGTCCGCGGTGACCGAAATCCTGTGCGTGACGATGCTCGCCTTATACGCGTTCGGATACCTGATCGCTTCCGTGGTCGGTCCGCGCCACGGCCCTCGGTTCGCCGCCACGAACTATGCCGCGGCGGCCGGATTCCTCGCCCTGATCTTCGTGATCCACAGTCCCTATCTGGATCTGCGGTGCGTCATCGGACAGTACGAGGCCGCGCGGCTCAGAGCCGGCGCCATCGCGCCCGGCGCCTATCCATACGCCGAGGTGGCCACGGACTGGGGGAAAGAGGGACTCTATGAAATCGTCCGACTGAGCTACTTCGAAGGACCGCCCCATGCAGAAGAGATTCGTCGCCTCGCGCTCGACGCGCTGAACGACGTGGATTGCCTCGACAAGGACCTGCCAGCCGGACCCGCGCCTGCGCTGACTGGAAGCGGTCCGATCTATTTCGCACCGGTGGGGGATTTCCCACGCGAGGAAGCGTTCCGTCTGGCGGACTTGTACCGCGGGCGCTACCACATCACCGCCACCGTGTTGCCCAGCGTCAGTTTCGAAGGCGAAGACAGCCCGTTCGACTGGGACCGCGAACAGGTGATCGCCGAAGCGCTCCTCGACCTGGTCAGGCGGCGCCACGCGACACCGGCGACGGAACACGATGCGGTCCTGATCGCGCTGACGGACCAAGACATGTACATCCGAGGGAGGTCGTGGCGGTATGCGTTCTCGTGGCGCGACACGGACCGCACCGCCGTGGTGTCCTCCGCGCGCATGGATCCGCGCTTCTTCGGCGAGCCCGCGAATCCGGCCCTCGCTAAGCTCCGGCTCCAAAAGATGGTGGTTCGGCACATCGGCAGGATGTACTACTACCTGCCGGCCAGCAACTCCCGCAACAGCGTGTTGTGCAGCCCGGTCAACGGGCTTGAGGATCTCGACAGCCTCGCCGAACGATTTTAGTAGATCGCTCAAGAGGCCCGTGGAACGATCGGTTGCCTCGACCGAATCGACCGGCCCGTTGTGGGCTCAGCGACCCAACACGTTCGACCCGAAATCCACCACGCGCGGGATGACCAGCCGCTCGTAATCGTCGTACCGCATGCGGATCGATTCGCGGGAATTGCCGGCCGGGAACACGATCGCCTCGTCCTCGGTCAGCGAGGAGTCCACCACCACGTCCAGGCCGTACAGATTACCGAACGGCGGCATCATCCCCACTTCGCAGTCGGGAAACAACTTGGCGAACTCGGATTCCGTGGCCAGCCGGATGCGACGGTTCCACCGGTGGCCGAGCACTTCCTGGATGCGCAGCACGTCCACCTTCAAGCTCGCGGGCAGCACGGTCATCACGTCGTCCGGGCCGTCCTTGATCATTACCACCTTGGCCACGGTTTTCCCCGGAACGTGGAGCGCCTCGGCGGTGGCCGGAGCGCTGAGCGTCGGCGGGTGTTCGATCACCTCGTATCCGGCCCCGTTCTCGTCAAGATACTCTTTCAGCCGCTTCGTGACGCTCATGTCCCTCCCCCCTCGCGTGCGTCGTGCGCTACGCGCGGCCTCCCGCGCCGAGACCCTGCCCCGTGCCAGACGGCACGGCATGCGCATCGCCCCTCCGCAGAAGCGGAGAAGCCCTCCACGATCCCTACTCCACGCTGATTTTCACCTCGCGGCGTTTGGCATCCTCGGTCCGAGGAAGCCGAATCTCCAACTGACCATTCTTCAGCGAGGCTTTGGCCTTGTCGGGAACGATCCCGACCGGCAGCTCAAGGGTTCGCACGCAGCGTCCATAACCCACTTCAGCCATGTACCGACCCTTTTCCCGCTTCTCGGTTTCGCGCTTTTTCTCGGCCGAGATGGTCAGGCGGTTGTCCGCGAGCGTCACCTCCAGGTCCTGCTTGGTCACGCCGGGCAGTTCCGCTTTCACCACCAGATCATCCTTGTCGTCGTACATTTCCACCGGCATCTCACGGATGGCCGGCAATCCCAAGAAGCGCTCGACATCCCGCGCCAACGGGAACGACCGTCCCCAGAACCCCTCGACCATCCGCTCCATGTCGCGTTCGAGCTTTGCCAGGCTCGTCCATAACGATTCGTCCCGTTTTGCCGACGTCTTTTCAATTTCCCCCACCTCAAGTGTTTTTGCGTCCGCCATCATGCCCTCCTTTTCTGTGGAAAACCGCCCTCATAAACGTTCCCAGCGGATACTCACGCTCCCGACTGCCCCGCGTGGACTTTCTTCATACACTTGTTCATCACCACCTGCAGCCCCGCGGCCCGGGCGCGGTCGGCCGCGGCGTTGTGCACGATACCTTCCTGCATCCAGACGGCCTGGGCCTTGATCGCGATCGCCTCCTCCACGATCGGAGGCACGTCCGCGGCCGGCCTGAAGATGTCCACGATATCCACCGGTACCGGCACTGCGCGCAGCGACGGGTACACGGTCTTCCCCAAAATTTCGCCGGTCGCCGTGGGATTCACCGGGATAATGGTGTACCCCTGCTCCTGCAAGTACTTGGGCACGAAGTGCGCCGGCTTTTCCGGATTCGTCGAACACCCCACTACCGCAATGGTCGTCCCCCCTCCCATGAGGCGTCGCGCCTCGGCGTCCGACAGATTCTTGGCAGGCACCTCACAGGCAGATTCCGTCCGCATATGCTCCTTTCCGGTATCCCATCACCCTAAGCCGGCGAGCCCGTGGCTCACCGCTCATGTGTACCACCCACCCGACAAAAACGCCATGCCCCCTTCAGTCGATCCGACCGGAACAATCGAGGGATCACCCTACCTCGAACCGGAGGGCTCCCGATGGCGGTCCGGCGCACGCAAGGCCCCTCCTGGTCTCGAGTCCTTGGACACGGCCGGCGTCGCGGCCGACACCAGCCCGTGTCGTTGCGCGTAGATCGCGGCCTGCGTGCGGTTACTCACGCGTAATTTCTTGAGAATATTCTTTAAGTGAATCTTAACCGTATGCTCCGAAATGACGAGAACTCTAGCAATTTCTTTATTCGTCGCGCCGTTGGCCAACTGACGCAAAATATCCTCCTCGCGCGTGGTCAACATTTGGGTTGCTCCGGCCATCGGTGAGACCCGACCCCGAGCCATGGCCGCGAACTGGTGCACGAACTTCAAGGCCATGTGGTGCGGAATGACGGCCTCGCCGTTCACCACCCGTTCGATCGCGTTCACTAATTCGTCGGGGTCCACGGTCTTGAGCACGTACCCCCGGGCACCCGCCTTCACCGCGGCGAACAAGTGCTCGTCGTCATCCGAGACGGTCAACATCAGCACCCGCGAGTCGGGCAGCCCCTCGTAAATGGCGCGGGTCGCTTCGATGCCCCCGCACGCCGGCATGTTCACGTCCATCAAAATGACGTCCGGCCTAAGCGCGACGGCCTGCTCGATGCCGGATCGCCCGTCCTTGGCCTCGCCCACGACCTCGATCCCGCGGTCGGTGAGCAGGGTCACGAGCCCTTTGCGCAGCAACGTGTGGTCATCCACCACCAACGCCGTGATCCGGCGCTCGCGCGAACGCGTGGGGCTCATCACGCGCTCCGCTCGTCGGCCGCGGCAACCGGCACCGACACGCTCACCGTCGTCCCCCGCCCCGGCCGCGACTCGATGGTCAACCGGCCGCGCGCCTTGGCCGCGCGTTCGCGCAACATCGACGTGCCCACGGACCGGCCGTCCGACTCGCTCATGGCCGCGGGATCGAACCCCACCCCGTCGTCCGTGATCCGCACCACGCACCGGCCGTTGTCCCGTTCACACGCGATCCGAACGCGGCGCGCCCCCGCGTGTTTCCGGACATTGGCCAGCGCTTCCCGGATGATCCGAAACACCTCGGCCTGCTGGCCTGCCGACAACGCGGCCAGACGGGCCTTGCCGGTCAGCTCGACGCGCAGCCCGGTGCGCCGGCCGAACGCGGCGATCTGCTCGTCCAGCGCCCCCGCGAACGACCCGTGATACGCCGCCGGCACGGTGCGCAACTCCGCGAGCATCCGCCGCACGTCGTGGTCCGCGTCCGCGATCACCTCCCGCATCGCGGCCAGTTCGCGCCGCGCGCCCGCGACGGCGCCCCGCGCCAACAGGGAATGCACGGTGGCCGCCTGAACGCTCAGCGCGGCCACCGATTGCGCCACCCCGTCGTGTAATTCACCCGCGATGACCCGGCGCTCCTCGGCCACGGCGCACTCGCGCGCCAGCGCGCCGAAGACGTCGTCGCCCGCGCGGGGCGCCTCCAGGCGTGCGAGCCCGTGGTCCGCGCGGGCCGCAGTGGAGATCCCGTCGTGCGCGCGTTCCGCTCGATCAAGCGTTACGTCCATGTCACCGCCTCCTCAGCGAACGGGACACCACCCGTTCTCGTCGCCCATGGTGAGCCAACCGACATTCACGCCTGTCTGTCGTTGCGAGTGACCTCGCAGGAGGGAGATTCGGAGGGATATTGTGGACGCGTCTCCCCTTAAATTGGAACCCCCCAAATGGGGGGTGGTGCGTCCGACCATCGCCCACCCCCTGCGGCATCGACTCCGGGCCGCCTACCTATTTTCAGGGAGAGATGATCCCCCTCTTGCGTCGTCGCCCTCCCTCCGGCGAGGGCTGCTGCTCCGCCGCCCGGGTCTGGTACGGTGAAGCCGTCAACGGCATCCACGAGGTCGCGGCGCGCGCGGCCGTCACCAAAGGAGTCCCGCATGAAACATCCGCTGCAAATCACCGTGCGCAACATGTCGCTGTCGGACGCGGCCAAAGCCACGATTCAGGAGAAGGCGGCGCGGCTTGAAACCGTCGACAACCAGATCATCGGGTGCCGGATCCTGGTGGAAAAACCGCACAAACACCAGCACCACGGCGTGCTGTATCACGTGCGGATCGATGTGACCATCCCGGGCGCCGAACTCGTCATCAAACGCGAGAGCCATGAGGATCTGTACGTGGCGATCCGCGACGCGTTCGACGCGGCCCGCCGCCGCCTGCGCGACCGCCGACGGCAACAGCGCATCGACGCCGTCGTCCCCCGTCCTGCGGCGCAGCCCGAAGCCCGGGTCAGCCGCCTTTTCCCGGTGGAAGACTACGGGTTCCTCGAAACCCCGGACGGCCGCGACATTTATTTTCACCGCCACAGCGTATTGCACGAGGCGTTTGATCACCTCGAAGTCGGGGAAACCGTGCGGTACGTGGAAACCGACGGCAACAAGGGCCCGCAAGCCAGCACCGTGATCCGCACGCCCCGCCACAACGGGCACGCCGTCGGGTCCAGGCGGCCGGGCGACCGGCGCGCCGACGAAGTTACGTCATGACGCGTCCCCGCATCAGTCCCCAACGACGCAACGAACTCCTGGCCCTGCTGCATGGCGTGCGCGAGCGCACGGTGCGCGACATCGAAACGCAACTCGGGCGCCGCCTCTCCACCCCGGGCGCGCGAGAGCCCGACCTGGTCATGGACGTGGAAGATCTGGCCGCCAAGGACCTGGGCGAGGGCGTGGACTACGCACTGCTGGAAATGCGCTACCGCACCTACAAAGACATCGCCGAAGCGTTTCGCCGAATGGACGCGCGCAGCTACGGGGTCTGCGACGCCTGCCGCCGCGCCATCCCCATCGCCCGGCTCAAGGCCGAACCCTTTGCGCGCCTCTGCGTGCCGTGCCAAAACCTGACCGAACACTTGGAACGGGTCGCGCGCGAAGAACAACGGTTTCAAACCTCCCACACCCCGCCGCCGCGCGGCCGATAACACACGAGGGCGTTGGCCGGTCAACCGGCTGGCCGACCAACCGTGTTCACGCCGCTCGCGTCGCCATCGCCTTTAACGCCTCGATCAGCCCCGACGCCTGCTTCACGGTCAATTCCCCGATCGCCCGCGCCCCGTACATACGCCGCGCGAGCGCGGGCAACCGCTCCGGCGGCCACCGCATCTCGTCGGCCAACCGCGCCAACATGGCCTCCTGCGCCCGCGTGGCCGCCCCCGGCCGTGTGACCACCACCGGCCGCCCTTCCACCGCGGCCGCCAACTCCTCGATCAGCGCCCCCGCCTCACGTTGCAGCAGCTCACGCACCGACGCACGACCGGTCCGCGACGCCACCAACGCGTGCAACGCGGCATCATCCAACCCCGCGCGATGCGATAGCGCCCACAACGCCTTGAGTTGCCGCGACGTGATCCCGCTCACCGCAATCTCCCCAACAAAGGGTCGAAACAAGAACCGTCCTGATTAGACGAGATCCAACGGGCTCTTCACACCCAGTCCACCCTGCTTGAGCACGTGGGTATAGATCATCGTCGTACTCACGTCTTGATGGCCGAGCAACTCTTGCACGGTTCGGATATCCGACCCACTGGCAAGCAGATGAGTGGCGAACGAGTGCCGAAACGTGTGGCAGGTGGCGGGCTTCGTGAGCCCGGCCAACCGCACGGCCCGCCGGACCGCCCGTTGCGCCACCGAAGGATCGACGTGGTGGCGGCGGGTCACGCCCGACCGTGGATCGACCGATCGATGGGACGCCGGGAACACATACTGCCAGCCCCACTCGCGGTTCGCGTTCGGATACTTGCGTTCAAGCGCATTCGGCAAATACACGGCGCCGAACCCCTCGGCCAGATCACGTTCGTGGAGCGCTTTGACGCTTGGGAGATGCCCCTTGATCGGCTCGACCAGTGAGGCAGGAAGCATGGTCACGCGGTCCTTCGCGCCCTTACCGTCTCGCACGGTGATTTGCCGATAATCAAAATCCAGATCCTTCACGCGCAGTTGGCAACATTCCATCAGGCGTAGGCCCGACCCATATAGCAAGCGAGCCATCAGGGCGGCCACGCCCTCAATGTGGTTGAGCACCGTCGTCACCTCTGAGATCGTCAACACCACCGGCACGCGTTGGCTGCGTTTGGCCCACACCATCTTCTCAAACTGCCCCACTTCCCGCTTAAGGACCTCTTTGTACAGGAAGACGATCGCGTTGAGCGCCTGGTTCTGGGTGGACGCAGCCACATGGCCCTCGACCGCCAGATGCGTCAGGAACGCCTCGATCTCAGGACGCCCCATCTCGTCTGGGTGTCGCTTGTTGTGGAAGAAAATGAACCGCCGCACCCAGTGGGTGTAGGCCTGCTCGGTCCGGATACTGTAATGCCGCACCCGGATCGCGTCCCGTAGGCGATCAAGCAATCGTGGTTTCTGTAAAGTTCCCGAATCCGTCGTCTTATAAGGCGACATCATGGCCGGGCCCTCCAGAAGTGATTGACTTTCTTGAGAGAGAGGATTATACGTGAACCGCTGTCGTAATTAAAGACGACACGGGTGTCGTCTAATACTATGTTCGGTGGACGCTCGCTTCGCTCGCAACCGTCCACCGAACGGGGCGCGAGCTCAGCGAGTTGTTGCGCGCGTGAGAGGCCGCGCTCGGCGGGGCTCGCAAACGAAGCGAGCGCCGCCGAACAACTC
>JBMOMC010000037.1:0-77486 GCA_049325335.1 Nitrospirota bacterium | reverse complement strand
GGCCTTGCCCCAGTTGCGGGCCGCCTTGCTCCGGCGAGCGGCCTCGGCCACCGAGACCACCGTGCACGCAGCATAGGGATCACACAGGAGCCGCGATCGAATCTCAACTAAAAATGGGATTGACTCGATGGATTTATTCCTGAGGCACTCATTGTCGCTGCGACTATGTACCGCGGTCGGTGTTTGACCTCGATGTAAATCCGAGATAAATATTCTCCGATAATTCCCAATCCGATCATTAACGCACTTCCGATTATGAGTAAGAGGATGATGACAGTGGCGAATCCACTCACCGCATCACCATGAAACTTAACAAGAAGGGTCTGAATACCGAGTACGACAGCAAAGGCAAAAAACCCTATGCCCGTGATCGTAATCAGATGGAGTGGCAGCGATGAAAATGCGGTTACAGCCGTGGCCGCGAGTTTAATCAGCCGATAGACGCTCCATCGTGTCTGACCGCTAACCCGTTCCGGTACGATGAACGGAACCCGAACGTGCCGGAATCCCATCCAGGCCGTGAGTCCCCGAAAAAAGAGGCTGCGCTCATCCAAGCGTAACCAGGCGTCGACGACACGCCGATCCAAGAGCTTATAATCCGATGAGCCCGTCAGGTCGTACGCAGACAATCTGCTCAGTAGAGTGTAGAAGATCATGGCCCGCAGTCGCTTTGCCAGCGACTCCCGGTTCGAGTAAGTTTTTACTGCGTCCACGACGTCAGCCCCAGATTCCCGCCAAAGACGCAGCATGACGGGAATGAGCTCGGGGGGGTGTTGTAAGTCCGCGTCCATGACGATGACCGCCTGTCCCCGGGCCGACTCGATGCCAGCCGCAATCGCCGCGTCCTTACCGAAATTCCTGCTGAAGCTGATCCCACCTACGAAAGGCAAACGGATCGAGATCCTATGCAACACCGCCCACGTATCATCGGTCGAACCATCATCCACCACAATGATTTCGAATCGTTCGTTGAGCGTTCCTGCTTCACGAGCAATGGCGTCTAGGGAAGTCTCCAAACAAGAGGCCTCGCAGTAGACTGGTACCACCACGGAAAATAACGGGGGCGGGATGCTGGTCTCAGCCACGGGAGATTCGTCCGACGACTGCGACGGTTGTGGCTGGAAGCCATACGGTGAGCTGACCGAGGGCCGGAGGGACACGCCAATGCAGTTTGGACGCGACCAATGAAAGGGGGAAGGCATGGGGGTACGGAATCGGACGCACATCGGCGAGGCCGGCGCTCTTGAGCAGAGTGGTCAGGGTCTGCCGGTTGAAGAACTGGACGTGTTCGGGAATTTTAAACGACGGCCACCGGCGGCCCATGAGACGCCGCCAGAAGCTATTCATATCCGGCGTTGCGACCACCAGGGCACCGGTAGGCGTCAGGTGACGGATGGCCTGTGCCACAAACCGGCTCGGATCCACGAGATGTTCAATGACGTGGAGTGCAACAACACAGTCGAACCGCTCTTCCTGAGGAACGCGGTCAAGTCCCCCCTTGTAGACTCGATCGGCCACAGCGCCAGCGCGTTTGACCGCTCGCGAAGAAAAATCAGTCCCAATTCGGATCCGATACAATCCCTTGGCCTGTTCAAGGAGATAGCCGTACCCGCAGCCAATATCCAACAAAGCTCCGCCGGTCAGCCCATGTGTTTGCATGTGCCGGAGTAGGCCAGAGAACGTGGCTCTCAACGCCGTTTCCTGTTCGTCGTAGCTTATATAGCCGTTGCCCTCTCCTTCGAAGTAGCGGTCGTCGTCATAGAGTTGCCGTAGCGCGTCAGGCGTCGGTCGAGGTGAAAGGTAATAGAAGCCGCATGTGCTGCAACGCACGACCGCATACGGCTCAAACCCACTATAAGCAAGCGTGCGCTCAACACTACCGCAAAGGGCGCAGGCCGCTTCTTCAATCGGGATGGGGGGCGACGGGTTCCTCGCTCCGTTGTTCGGGCCGTCATACAAGGGAATAGCCTATCGGCGAGTAACTCATTGTGGTATTTCCGATCGGTCGTCTTAGCCTCGGCGGGCGCGGCGGCACTGGATCACGCCTTCCACCGCTCCGATGCCTTTAAATACCTTGTCGAGGTGGCTGGTGTCCCGTACCTCGACCACGAAGTGGAACACGGCCTTTTTCTCGTCCGTGGTGGTGACTTCGGCGTGGCTGATGTTGGCGTCGCCCGCGCTGATGGCGGCGGAAATTTTGGCGAGCATACCGGGACGGTCTTGCGTGATGACCGAGACCTTGACCGGGTGGGTCGCAATGTTTTTGATGTCCCAATCCACTTCCACGATCCGGTCTCGGTCGTAGTCCAGTTCGTCCACGTTCGGGCAGTCCGCGGCGTGGATGGATAGTCCGCGGCCGCGCGTGATGAATCCCAGGATCTTGTCGCCCGGCACCGGATTGCAGCACTTGGCCAGGTTGATCATGATGTCGTTGACGCCCTTGATCGTCACGCCGCGCGGCTGCTTGCCGATGGTGGTCAGGAGCTTGTCGGTGAGCCCTTCTTTGAGCGTGGATTCCGGGAGCAGACGATTGAGAACGTGATTGATCGACACACGGCCGTAGCTGAGCGCAACCAGCAGGTCATCGACCGAGGCCAGTCCGCTGTCGGTCGCCACCGACAGCAAGGTCTCGGACTTGAACACTTCGTTGGGGCTGAGGTGGTTGCGCCGCAACTCGCGCTCCAAGAGGCGTCGGCCGATTTCCAGCCCCTGCTTGTGCTCTTCGAGTTTGATCCAGTGTTTGATGCGGGTCTTGGCCTTGGGCGTTTTGGCGATCTTGAGCCAGTCTTTGGACGGGGTCTGGTTGGGGGAGGTGACGATCTCCACCGTGTCGCCGCTTTTGATCACGCTCTTGAGCGGAGCGAGCTTGCCGTTGATCTTGGCGCCGGTACAGTGGTGCCCCACCTCGGTGTGCACCGCGTAGGCCAGATCGATCGGTGTGGCGCCCTTGACCAACTCGATCACGTCGCCCTTGGGCGTGAACACGTAGATCACGTCGGTGAACAGGTCCATCTTGATCGAGTTGAGGAACTGACGGTTGTCGGTCAGGTCTTTCTGCCATTCCACGAGTTGTCGCAGCCACGCGAACAGCCGATTGTCCTTTTCGTCGATCTGCCCGTGTTCTTTGTACCGCCAGTGCGCCGCGATGCCTTCTTCCGCGATGCGGTGCATCTCTTCGGTGCGGATCTGAAACTCCACGTGCTCGCCCTGCGGACCGACCACGGTGGTGTGCAACGACTGATAGAGGTTGGACTTGGGGACGCCGATGTAATCCTTAAAACGTCCGGGCACGGGTTTCCAGAGCGAGTGGATCATGCCCAGGATGCCGTAGCAGGCGAGCTTGGTGTCGGCGATGATGCGGATGCCGATGAGGTCGTAGACTTCTTCGAACGGGATCTCGCGCCGTTCCATCTTGGAGTAAATGCCGTACAGGTGTTTGGGACGGCCAAAGACCGTGCCGACGAATCCGTATTCGGCCATGGCGGCTTTGACCTTCTCGATGACCGAGTCCACGTAGCGCTGCCGTTCCGCGAGCTGTTTGGCGACCTTGCCCACCAAATCTTGGTGCGCCTCTGACTTCAGGTACTTGAAGCACAGATCTTCCAACTCGTTTTTCATCCAGCCGATGCCGAGCCGGTTGGCCAGGGGCGCGTAGATTTCGATGGTTTCGCGCGCGATGCGTTGTTGTTTGTCCGGGCGCAGCACGCTCAAGGTGCGCATGTTGTGCAGGCGGTCGGCCAGTTTGATGAGGACCACGCGGATGTCCTCGGCCATGGACAAGATCATCTTGCGGAAATTTTCAGCCTGCTTTTCTTCGTAGCTCTTGAACCGAATTTTGCCGATCTTGGTGACGCCGTCCACGAGTTTCATCACGTCGGCGCCGAACTGCTGCTCGATGGTTTCGCGCGGCATCAGGGTGTCTTCGACCGTGTCGTGCAGCAGGCCCGCGACGATCGAGGGCACGTCCATCCGAAGCGCGGTGAGGATCTCCGCGACCGCGAGCGGGTGCATCACATACGGCTCGCCGGACTTGCGTAATTGGCCGTCGTGCGCCTTGGCCGAGACGTCGTACGCGCGGCGCAACACGTCCACCGGCGCCTGGGGGTTGTAGGCCGTGATGTTGGCGATGATGTCGTCGATCGACGCGGCGGCTGATTCAGGGTGGGTGGACGCCATAGATTCATTATATCGATCGACTGGGCCGGAGTCGATGGCGGGGAAAACCGCGACGGCATCGGTCGCCATGCCCGCGCCCGCGGGAGTCCGGATGACTTGCCGTTGGGTCGGACCCGCTACGAGCCGGACTGGCTCGGACGGAGATCTTTCAGACGCAGTTGGATGCGGTCCTGTCCCTGCCATGAGTCCACCCGCGCGGAGTAGGCAAGGTCGATGGGGCTGGGGTCCGTGGGCAACAGGTGTCCGAGGCCGAAGCCGATGGCGTCAAACGTCGCGGCGTTCGCCTGACGGACCAGTAACTTCAGGTGATTGTTGCCCACGATGCGGGCCCCGCGCGGAGCGAGCCCGCGACTGGAGAGCAACGGTTCGGGGTTCCCCATCCCAAAGGGTGCGAGGCGGGAGAGCTCGTCGATCAAGGGGAAGGTGACGTCCGCAAGATCGACCTCATCGTCCAGCGACAGGATCGGCTGCGACGTCTCCGGAGTCATCGCCGCGGCCACCACGGCTTCGAATCGTTCGCGGAACGCGGGAATCCGCTCCGCCCGAATCGTGAGACCGGCCGCGGCCGCGTGCCCCCCGAACCCCTCGAACAGGTCGCGGCATTCCTCCAAGGCGCGGGTCAGGTGCAGTCCGGGAATGCCGCGGCCCGAGCCTTTGCCCGTGCCGTCGGGTCCCACCGCGATCACGACTGCCGGACGGTGCCGGCGGTCCACCAGACGCGAGGCGATGATCCCGATCACGCCGGGGTGCCATGCCTCGTCGGCCACCACAATGGAGCGCGCGCGGTCCACGTCCGACTCGCGTTCGACCTTCGCGATCGCGCCTTCCAGCATGGCTTCCTCGATGCGACGCCGTTCTTGGTTGGCCGCGTCGAGTTCGCGCGCGGCCGCGATCGCCGTGTCCAAATCGGTCGTGGTCAGCAGGGTCACGCCGGAGTGGGCCTGGGCGAGACGGCCTACCGCGTTGATGCGCGGGCCGAGTTGAAAGCCCACCATGCCCGCGTCCACGCGTTTGCCGTCCAGTCCGCACACGGACTTGAGCGCGGCCACACCCACCCGGCGACCCGCGCTCAACGCGCGCAACCCCTCGGCCACCAAGTACCGGTTCTCGCCGCGCAACGGCGCCACGTCCGCCACCGTGCCGAGCGCGACGAGGTCGAGGACCGAGGCGAGGCGGTCGTCGATACCAAGCAGGCTGCGCTGGCGGCCGAGCAGGGCCTGCGCGACCTTAAACGCGATCCCGACCGCGCACAGCACCTTTTCCGGATACGTCGAACCCGGGAGGTGCGGGTTCAGCAACGCGTACGCGGGCGGAACCCGATCCTGCGGCTCGTGGTGGTCGGTCACGATCACGTCGATGCCGAGACCGTTGGCCAGTTCGATCGGGCCGTGCGCGGTGGTGCCGCAATCAGCCGTGATGAGCAGGGAGACGCCTTGTTCGTGCGCGGCTCGCACGCCGGCCTCGGTCAAACCGTACCCTTCGGTGAGACGGTGCGGGATGCGATACGCGACCCGCGTGCCGAGCCAGGCGAACAGTTCCAGGTACAAGGTGGTGGCGGTCACGCCGTCCACGTCGTAGTCGCCCGCGACCAAGATGCGTTCGCGCGCGGCCATGGCGCGTTCGATGCGCTCGACCGCGCGATCCATCCCGGTCAGCAGATAGGGGTCGTGCAGATCCGCGGCGGACGGCGCCAGGAACCGACGCGCCGCGTCGATCGACTCCAGTTTGCGACCGGCGAGAATCCGAGCCGTGGTGCGACGGATGCCGAGGCCCTGGGTGAGGGCGGCAACCACATCCGGGTTGTAGGGGCGGTGCTCCCAGCGTTTACGCATCATCGTCCTCGACGGTCGCGTCACGATACGGGGACGACGGTTGCGCTGTCAACGTGGGCCGTCGCCACGTGGGCCGTCGGCCTGCAAGGTTGCGAGCCGCGCCTGCGCGTCGTCGGCCAAGGCGGTTTTGCCCGCGGCGCGCGCCGCGTCCACGGCGGCCCGGTACAACCTGCGCGCGTCGCCGCCACGCTGCTCGGCGATGACGCCGGAGTAGTACAGGGCCTCGGGAGACCGCGGCGACACGCGGCGCGCGGTCGATAACAACGGGTCGGCCTCGTTGATCCGCCCTTGCGTGATGAGCAGCGCGCTCAGGTTCAGCAGGCTGTCGTGGTGGAGCGGGTTGACAGCCAGGGCGCGGCGGTACCACTGTTCCGCAGGGCCCGGCTCGTTCGCGGTCTGGGTGAGCAGGCCGAGGTTAAACAGGGCCGGCACGTAGTCGGGCCGTAAACTCGCCGCGCGTTCGTAATCCGCTCGCGCCCGGTCGAGTCGGCCCAGGCGCTGAGCCGCCACGCCGCGCGCCGCCAGGGCGGGGGGGTAATCCGGGTTGAGCGAAAGCGCCGAGGACAACGCGGTCGAGGCGTCCTCCCAACGGTTCGCCGCGGCCAACGCCAATCCCGCGTTGGTGTGGGCCCGGAACGAGGCGGGCGCCACGCGGCGCGCGTGATCCCAGAGTCGGACCGGGTCGCTCCACGTGCGACCTTGTTCGACGATGAGCCACCCCCACGCGGTGACGATGACGGCCGCGAGCGCCGCGGCAACTCGGGGTTTCAGCGCGCCCGCATCCCACAGTCGGACGAGGCCCGACGCCGCCAACGCGGCCAGTCCCGCATGTTGCAGATACGCGCGGTGTTCTTGAAAGGAGACGTTGAGCGGCCAGAGCGTGGTGGGTAACGCGATGATCACCACCCATAACGCCCAGAACCCGGCGCGTTGAATCGCGGGGCGTTGTGACGCGAGCCCGACCGCCCCGGCCGCGGCGCACAATCCTGCCAATGCCGCCAGGCCGACCGCGGCCGGATCGGGCCACGTGGGCAAGAGGTGGTCCACGGTGAGCGGCCACGGGACCAGAAACAATCGGATCGCGAGGCCAATCGCGGCGATCTGGTTCGCCACGGCGCCGACATACTGCGCGAGGGCGTCGGGCGCGGCCCATGTCGCGGCCGCATGTTGCCACAATCCCAGCCGGGCGGTGAACGCGGCGAGCGCGCCCCACGCGGCCGCATGCGGTCCCCAACGGGCCCAACGGCCGGGCGGCGCGTTACGCGGAATGACCAACGGATCGATCGCCGCACACAAGAGCGGCAGCACCACGCCGGACTCCTTAGACAACACCGCCGCAACGCCGAATCCGGCCCAGCCCGTCCACCATCCGATCCCCGATTCACGCCGCGCCCGGACGTAACAGACCAGCGACGTCGAGATGAACAGGCACGAGAGGAGGGTCGCGCGCGCGGACGTATACAACACGGCCTCGCTCACGGCCGGGTGCAACGCGAACACGGCCCCGGTCAGGACCGCGACGCGACGATCCGCGGTCACGTCCTTGACCAGGATCATCAGCAACCAGGCCGTCAGAAGGTGCAGGACCAGATTCACGCCCTGGAACGCCGCCGGCGCGAGACCGGCCAGTTGGATCGTCAGCCAGTAGCTCAGATACGTCAATGGCCGATAGTGGCCGCCCTGCACCTCCCCGCTAGAATGCAGGGTCCCGGTGAGGGCGGCGCGCCACGCATCAGGTTGGTGCAACGCGCTGTTTTCCACAATGGTGTGGGTATCATCGTACTGGAACGGGTGGGCGAGGAACGGGACGTACAACACCGCGGCGAGGAGCCCCAACGGCCATAGAGAGGTCTGGAGCAGGCGGGTCACGCTGTTCATAGCGCCACTATACAGAATCCGTGTGGGAAACCGGAGCATGGGTTGGTGTTACCATCTGACTGGGACGCACGGTCCGCGACAAACAAACAAATGTCCGTTCCACACTCCATCCCAGTGTCTTTCTGTGGCAAATAATTTCCCTTTGTAGCACCAGGTCTGCCAACGGCCTGATCCGTGTTTGATCGTGCTGGTTTCAGACTTTATTGAAATATAAAACTATTTTTCTATGGTTGACGCCTGATTATTCCCGGGAACGAAAATTGCTCTCTAATACGCCCGTTCACAAGTTATCTGCGCCGTGTTGTATTCGGCGCCCATCAAGGATCGCCCAAACCACGGAGGTTGGTGGGGGGCGAAAAAGACGAAGGAAGTTGATGATGCGCGTCGCACCCCGCGCCACCCGTCTATCCCTATTCCGTTCCTTGAACGACCGACGAAGGTCCGTGTTTCGTCGGTCGTCGTGTTTTTTAGACCAACCCGTTCACCCCGAATCACGCGGTAACAAACCAGGGAGAGGTCGTATGTTGTCGAACATGGTCAAATCCGTCGTCGCGATCACGGGAGCGCTGATCGTTCATCTGGGCCTGGCCGCGTCGGCCCACGCGCAACCGTCCGTGTCCGCGAACCAGCCCGAGTACACCATGGGCGACACCGCCGTGCTCTACGGGACCGGGTTCACGCCCGGGGCCAGCCTGATCGTCGAGATCGTCCGCGTGGACGGGCAGATCATGAACGGGGACGGCGTGGACTCGCCGGGAGAGCATCCTAGCAGCGACACCGTGGTGGCGGACAGCGTGGGCGCGTTCACCTATTTTTATATCGTGGACGGGGGACCGGCAACCGCGTATAACGGGATCATGACCGCCAATGTTCGCGCCGCGGCCAGCCCCAGCACGGTTCTTGCCACCACCACGTTTATCGACGGTCCGCACTACTTGCTCCAAGGCTGTTCCAAGGACCGGGGCAACTGTAACTATGACGGGTCCTCGTCCTGGGCCAGCGGCTCAAACCCCATGAACGGATGGTCCGCGTCCAGCGTAAGGGGGTGGTACGAGGGCGACGACATCGCCTTCCGCGTCCGGGTTGGGTTACGCGATGTGACAGGATCAATCGTGCAGTATTTCCTCACGGAACAGGATTATCGGACCGGTGGGAATTTTGCCATCGATTACTCAACCGGATTCTACATCGGAGCCGGACCTTCTGTGCCGGGCTTCAGCGAAGGGCAGTTGACCAAGAATTGCGTGCTCAAGGGGCCCTTGGAGGCGCCGCTGAACGAACTGCCGACCGTGGGGAATCCCTGTATCGTGACCGGTCCGTTTTATTCCGGTGTCGACGAAGACAACCAGGGCGGAGTGGATGAAGATCCGGCGGATGGAATCGACAACGACATGGACGGCCGCGTCGACGAGGACCCGGCACCGAACGGCATCTTGGGCGTGGATCAGCAGCGGATCCAGTACCGTTGGGCCGTGTACTTCCAGTCGGCGGAGACGGGGACTCGGGATGACAAATGGGCGTTGTATTGGAAGGGGCACGCGGGCGCCGGATCGAGCTCCCACGGGCGGATTCGCAGTCACTCCAAGTCGAACTACGACGACTGGGATGACGATCACGACCAGGACACGGACATCGACGATTGTGACGACTACAACGGGAGCACCGGGACGGATTTGAGGATCGTCAAGACCGACAGTCCGGACCCGGTCGTAGCCGGAAACGACCTGACGTACACCCTGACGGTGACCAATCTCGGACCGAATTCCGCCTCGGGCGTGAAGATAACGGATACCCTGCCCGCCACCGTGACGTTTGTCTCCGCGACGTGGGGGACTGCGGCCCCCCCGGCATCGCAGACCAACTGCACCATGTCGGGCGGGACCGTCACGTGCACCATCGGCGCAATGAGCAACGGTGCAACCAGAGTGGCGACTATTGTGGTTCGGCCGCTCCAAGGCGGAACGCTCACTAACACCGCGATCGTGTCGAGCACATCGACCGAAAGTGCGCCGGCTAACAATACGTCCACCACGACCACTACGGTGACTCCGTCCGCGAATCTGTCGATCATCAAGAGCGATTCCCCTGATCCGGTGTTGGCCGGGCAGAATCTGACCTACACGATTACCGTGAACAACGCGGGGCCGAGTTCGGCCACGGGTGTCACGGTCACGGATGTGTTGCCGGCCAACGTCGCGTTGGTCTCGGCCACCCCATCGCAAGGGACCTGCAGCGGGACCACGACGATCACCTGTTCCATCGGGACGCTGAACAACGCCGCGAGCGCCACGGTGACGATTGTCGTGACGCCCACGGCCGCGGCCGCAGGCACGTTGAGCAACACCGCCACCGTGACCAGCAGCGTGAGTGACCCCAACACCAGCAACAACAGTTCCACCACCGGCACCACGGTGAACCCGGCGGCGAACCTGTCTATCATCAAGAGCGATTCGCCTGATCCGGTGCTGGCCGGCCAAAACCTGACGTACAGCATCACCGTGACCAACAACGGTCCGAGTTCGGCGACCGGCGTGACCGTGACCGACACCTTCCCCGCCAACGTGGTCCTGGTCTCGGCCACGCCGTCACAAGGGAGCTGCAGCGGCACCACCACCATCACGTGCGCCCTCGGCACGGTAGCCAATGCTGCGACCGCCACGGTCACGATCGTGGTGACGCCGGGGGCCGCGGCCGTGGGCACCCTCAGCAACACCGCGAGCGTGGCCAGCAGCGTGACAGATCCGACTCCGGGCAACAACAGTTGGACCACGACCACCACGGTGAACCCCGCGGCGAACCTCTCGGTGACTAAGACCGATTCGCCCGATCCCGTGCTGGTGGGGAGTAACCTGACGTATACGATTACCGTGACCAACAACGGCCCGAACTCCGCGACCGGGGTATCCGTGACCGATACGCTTCCTGCGGGCGTGACCTGGGTGTCGACCACGCCGTCGCAAGGAACCTGTAGTGGAACCGCCACGGTCACGTGCAGCCTCGGAACCCTGGCCAATGCCGCCAGCGCCACCGTGACAATCGTCGTCACGCCGACCGTCGCGAACCCGACCCTGAGCAACACCGCCAGCGCAACGGCCTCGGAGTCTGACCCGGTGTCGGGCAACAACAGCGCGACGACCTCGACTACGGTGAACGGCTTGTCCGCGGACCTGGCGCTGAACAAGACGGACTCGCCTGATCCTGTGTTGGTGGGCCAAAACCTAACGTATACCATCACCGTCACGAACTTGGGACCGAACAGCGCCACTAGCGTAACGGTGAGCGACCCGTTGCCGGTTGGGGCAACGTGGGTCTCTTCGACCCCGAGCCAGGGGAGCTGCAGCGGCACCAGTACCGTAACGTGTTCGTTGGGAATCCTTGGAAACGGGGCCAGCGCCACGGTGACCATCGTGGTGACCCCCACGGTCTCGGGAACGTTGAACAACACGGCGAGCGTGACCAGTGCGGTCTCGGACCCGGTCCCAGGGAACAATAGCATGTCCGCCTCCACCACCGTGACCGCGCAGGCCGATGTGTCGATCACCAAGACCGATGCACCGGATCCAGTCTTGGTCGGTCAGAACCTCACCTACACGATCACGGTCACCAACAACGGGCCCAACTCCGCGACCAACGTGGTGATGACCGACCCGTTGCCGGCCGGGGCCACGTTCGTCTCGTCGTCGACCACGCAAGGAAGTTGCACCGGGACCACCACGGTCTCGTGCACCCTCGGCACGTTGATCAACGGCGCAAGCGCCACGGTCACGATCGTGGTCACGCCGACCGCGGCGGGGACGTTAAGCAACACCGCGAGCGTGACGGCGAACGAAACGGATCCGAACACGGCGAACAACAGCGCGCCGGGGACGACCACGGTGAATGCTCCCGCGAACCAAGCGGATCTGTCGATCACGAAGACGGATTCGCCGGACCCGGTGTCGGTCAACGGTACCCTCACGTACTCGATCACCGTAACAAACAACGGTCCGGCCAATGCCGCGGCTGTCACGGTGACCGACACATTGCCGGCGGGAGTGACGTTTACCTCGGCGACTCCGAGCCAGGGCACCGGTTGCGTGGGGACCGCCACCGTGACCTGTAATCTGGGTACGGTGAACTACCCAGGCAGCGCGACCGTCACGCTCGTGGTCACGGTCACGCCGTCGGCGCCAAGCACGATCACGAACCCGGCCAGCGTCTCATCCACCACGACCGATCCAGTGTCCAGTAACAACACCGCGTCCACGACTACCTCCGTGCTGCCACAGACTATAACGACGGATTTGGTGGTTACTCAGACGGCGGCACCCACGCCGGTTGAGATTGGGGCGAACGTTACGTTTACAATTACGGTGACGAATAATGGTCCCGACACGGCGACGGGGGTCACGCTGACAAATACACTGCCTCCGCCGGCAAATGGAACCTTTGTGTCCGTAGTCACAACCCAGGGGACGTGTGGTGCTCCGTCAGGAGGTATTTTTACCTGTAGCTTAGGAACCATCGCGCCTGGCGCTGGGAATAGTGTGACCATTACTTTGGTGATTACCTCAACAGCAACAGTAGGGATGATGGGCAACACCGCCAGTGTAGCGGGCGCTGAAAGCGAAACCACAACTGCGAACAATAGCGCGTCAGCGGCAGCGAATGTCGGAGACATCTCGCGGCTGATCAATATCTCGACCCGTGCTCCGGTATTGTTGCCCCCGAATGGGATGAACGGTGGATTCATTCTCTCGGGAAGTTTGCCAAAGACGTTATTGATTCGCGGGCGTGGACCGTCGCTTAGCGGAGCGCCGTTTAATATATCGGGTACTTTGGTTAATCCAACGATCCGCCTGGTTTCTGCGGGCACCACGATTGCCCAAAATGATAACTGGCAGACGACGGACCCGTTGTGTCTTAGCCCGCTAACGGCGTGTGGGAATGCCGCGCAGATAACGGCGACCTTGAAAGATCCCTGCCAACCCAACCCCGGCCAAGCAGTGGCACCACCTGGGTGTGCGAACGAGGCCGCATTACTAGTTACATTGCCCCCAGGTCCATATTCAGTCGTGCTGTCCGGTGTGAGTAACGGTACCGGAATAGGGTTATTCGAGGTGTTCGACGTGGATGGGACAACGGCACCAAAGATACGCAACATTTCAACGAGAGGAATGGTCCAGGCATCGCCCAATTTGATGCATGGCGGGTTCATTATTGGTGCAGGTTCTGGCAACAAACAGGTGTTGATCCGAGCGCGAGGTCCGTCGATGAGCGGTGCGCCATTTAACGTGCCGGGAACACTTACAAATCCCACGCTGAGGGTGGTGAGGCTTGGCGTTACCATCGCGCAGAATGACAATTGGCAGACAACAGATCCTCTCTGCCTAACCCCGGCAGTTGCCTGCGGGAATGCAGCGGATATCGTGGCAACCGGATTAGATCCTTGTGTCCCGAATCCCCTTCAGACGGTGGCCCCACCGAATTGTGCCAACGAGGCTGCGGTGTTGCTGACCCTACCGCCTGCTGGATACAATGTCGTGGTCAGTGGTGTCGGGAATACTCAAGGGTTGGCTCTCTTTGAGGTTTTTGAGATAACGCCTTAGTAGAGAGTGTTTGGGGGTATTGCATTCTGACCACATGGAATCGGGGTCAGTGGCAATTGGGATCGCCACTGACCCCGATTCTATTCTAGGTCTCCTACACCGTGGTGAGGCCTATATGGCTCAGGAGGGATATGGATAGATTGATCGCTTGGCGGCGCTTTGGGGGGAGTCACTCCGGAATGGCGTTGTTTGTCAGCGCGTTCCTTCTGTCGTTTCTCTGGCTTCCTGCATCATCGGCGATAGCGGATGCGGAATCCGATTCCAGTCGAGGTCCCGTTGCACGAATAGGCGGTCCGGCTCAGATGCCGGGTGAGGTGTTGGTCAAATTTAAGAAACCCGTACCACTGGCTAATAAGCGGCTGACCCACGTTAGGGAAGACGTGGACGTGATCGCCGAGATTCATGAGATCGGAATCGATCGGGTGAGAGCACGGCGAGGAGAGTCGATGGAAACGCTCTTGCAACGATACCGGCAGAATCCCGATGTCGAATACGCGGAACCCAACATTATCTATCAAGCCCGGATTATTCCCAACGACCCACTGTTCTCAAGTTTGTGGGGCCTGCACAACATTGGGCAGGCGGGCGGGACGGTCGACGCGGACATTGACGCGCCCGAGGCGTGGGACAGTCAGGTCGGGAGTCCGAGTGTCGTGGTTGCGGATATCGACAGCGGCATGGATCTCACGCATCCCGATCTTGCGGCCAACCTTTGGGTCAATCCGGGCGAGATTATCGGCAACGGGATCGACGACGACGGCAACGGGTATATCGACGACTATCGTGGCTGGGACTTCGTCAATAACGACAGCAATCCTTCCGATGACGGCGGTCATGGGAGCCATACCGCTGGGATCATAGCTGCGGTTGGGAACAATGGGGTCGGCGTCACGGGTGTGGCTTGGCAGGCTAGGGTCATGCCGCTTAAGTTTCTGGATGCCGGCGGAAACGGGCTGACCAGCGATGCGGTCGATGCAATTCTGTATGCGGCGAATATGGGTGTGCGGATTATCAATGCCAGTTGGGGTTGTAATGGCGTCGGCTGTTACTCGCAAGCCCTTGAAGACGCGATTGCATACGCAAATTCCGCCGGGGTGCTTGTTGTCGTGGCGGCGGGGAACAACGGGACGAATAACGACGTCACCCCCGACTACCCGTGCGTGTCCACACAGCCTAATGTGATCTGCGTGTCTGCGACGACCCGAAACGATCAGCTTGCGAGTTTCTCCAACTACGGTTCCAGCACTGTCGACCTTGGTGCTCCGGGCTCAGCAATCCTCTCCACCGTGCCCACGGGATCCTGCGGACTTTGCGACCCCTCGCGATACCTCTCCGTCAACGGGACGTCGAGCGCCGCACCCCACGTGTCCGGTGCGGCGGCACTTATTCTGTCGCAGTTTCCGTCTTACACGCTTACACAGGTAAGGGACGCTATTCTGTCAACCGTCGATCCGATTCCCGCTTTAACTGGTCGAACTACGACTGGCGGCCGTTTGAACGTCCAGCGGGCACTGCTTTCCAATTTCACGGTAACGGCAGCTCCAGTAAGTCAGGCCGTCACCGCGGGCGGGTCTACCACGTATGCTGTAACGGTAACGTCTCAAGGTGCGTTTTCCGGATCGGTAGCGTTGACGCTCGGTGCCATGGACGCGAATCTGGCTGGCAGTTTCATCCCTACGACGGTAACGGTACCGGCTAGCGGTACCGCGACATCGACGCTGACGATATCCGCGCAGCCGAGCATTGCGATCGGTAGTTATCCGGTGGTGATCCGCGGTACGGCGGCTGGTGAAGTACACACCACCACGGTTACTGTTGTGATTTCTCCACCAGATTTAGTAATGAGCGCGGTCACTCCGCTGTCAACGGCTGTGCCGCAAGGCGGCCCCCTATCCGTGTCCAACACGGTCCAGAATCAAGGGGGCTCGAATGCAGGGACGTTTACGATCGCGTTGCATCTGTCGGTGGATGCGCTTTACGGAGGAACCGATGACATAGCCCTGTCTCCGCTGCGCTCGATCAGCTCTTTGGTCGCGGCTTCGAGCAACAGCGCCACGACCCTGGTCACAGTGTCGTATACAACTCCGGCCGGTACCTACTACGTCTGTGGTATGGCTGACAGTGGCGGGGTAATTTCTGAAGCGAACGCGGAAGGTAACAACACATTATGTAGTACGTCGCCTATCGACGTGACCGCTAGTCCCGCCACGGGCGCCAAGCTCCTGAATATTTCCACGAGGGGGGCGGTGGTCTCTGCGGCCGGGGGATCTCTGAACGGAGGGTTCATTATCGGCGCTGCAAACGGCGGCACTAAACAGGTTTTGATCCGGGCGCGCGGACCCTCCATGGGTGGTGCGCCATTTAATGTGCCGGGTACGTTAACCAATCCTACGATGCGCCTGGTGTCAGCGGGAACAACAATTGCGCAGAATGACAATTGGCAGATTACTGACCCGCTGTGTCTGAGTCCAGCGACCACATGCGGCAACGCGGCACAGATCACTGCCACGGGACGGGACCCGTGTGTGCCGAACCCTGGGCAGACTACCCCTCCCCCAGGTTGCGCGAATGAAGCTGCGCTTCTGGTGACGTTGCCGCCAGGACCGTATTCAGTAGTGGTGAGCGGTGTTAGCGGTACCACTGGGATTGCGTTGGTGGAGGCATTTGAGGCGGACACTGGATCTCAGTTAAAGCTCGTCAATATCTCCACTCGCGGTACGGTAGTCACGGCACCGGCTGGGTTGTTAAACGGCGGCTTCATCATCGGTCCTTCGGGGACCGGCAGCAAGCAGGTGTTGATCCGGGCGCGGGGGCCGTCTATGAGCGGCGCGCCCTTCAACGTGCCGGGGACACTAGTAAATCCGACGATGCGGCTGGTGTCGGCAGGCACGACCATCGCCCAGAACGACAATTGGCAGACCACGGATCTTCTATGCGGAAGCCCTGCCGCCTCTTGTGGGAACTCGGCGCAGATTTCAGCGACCGGAAAGGACCCCTGTATGCCGAACCCTGGACAAACGGCACAACCGCCGAACTGCGGTAACGAAGCGGCGTTGCTGGTGACGTTACCGCCGGGGCCGTATTCGGTCGTGGTTAGCGGCGTCGGGGGCACCACCGGAATTGCGCTGGTGGAGGTGTTCGATGTGCCGTAAGAAAAGGACCGTTGGCATCATGTTGAAGTTAGGCGCCCTAAGCCAAACTCCTGGTAATTAGAAGGGGGAAAACCACATGTCGCTAACCCGTGAAGACAATTTGGCTGCGGCGACGACCATAGCGCACTTGGAGGATCGCCGCGTGGGGGCCTCTGCGTACCTGACGGCCGGCGCAGACCGCGACCTTCACCAGAAGGCGCTCTCGGGATGCATTCTGCGGACTCGTTGTCGAGGCGTCGTGCCTACCACGCAGAAAGTATGGTGTGTCTCAACTGTGGTGAGGTAGCCCCGATTTCCTGGATGGGGTGTTGGCCATCCGTGTGAGTGGATGAAGTACGAGTAAGTAACTGTCTCTCCCATATGTTGCGAAAATACCCCAGGTAAGTCTAATATACGTAAGACTTTCAAGGACTTGCCGTGAATTGTGAGATTCTCGAAACGATCTACGTCAGGAGCAACGGCGACATTCCGTGCGATTGCGACAAGGGAGAGCAGGTCCTCCTTGGAACGGTCGCCCACCTTGACCCTTCGTGGGATATCCAGAAGGTCCTGACCAACGATCAGTACACCCACATGCGGGCGACGCTTTCGGCCGGGGTGGTGCCGTGGGGCGAGGTCTGCAATAGCTGCGCCTGGCTCCGAACGAACGAGCCGTTCTCCGACAACCTGAGTCAGAGGAAGATCCGCAAGATACAACTGGAGCCGTCGCTCGCCTGTAACCTTGAGTGCCCGTGTTGTTCCAATAAGACACAGCGACAAACGAGAGCTAAGCCGTTCTTGATGGAAATCGAAGCGTTCGACGGTTTGCTTAAGAGTCTTCGAAAGAACTCGTATACGGTCGGTGAGATCGAGTACTGCGGTCAGGGCGATCCGTTAATGCACCCGCGGTTTGCGGAGTTCGTGAGAACGGCCAGAGATTCGTACCCCGAAACACGACAGCGGGTGATCACGAACGGGAACTTTGACTATGGGAAGGCCACTGCCGGGGAGTTCATCGACGAGATCGTGGTGTCGTGCGACGGCGTGTTCCAGAAGAGTTATGCACAGTATCGGATTGGCGGCAACGTGGACGAAGTGATTCGGTTCATGAAGGACATCCCCAAGACGGTGGCTGGGAAGAAACAGAACATCATGTGGAAATATATCCTCTTCGAATTCAACGATAGCGACGAGGAAATCACGGCAGCCCAGCACCTCGCACAATCCATGGGAATCGACACGTTGATGTTCGTCGTCACCCACTCGCGATTCAAGTCGATCAAATATCGCCCCGAAACAATAGCGACCTTGCCGATTCTGTTTCCCAATGTCACCACCAACTTGACGACCCAACTGCTACAGATCGATCTAGAATCCATGCCCCAGACGTCTGAACGCTGGGAACAGGGCTATGCGACACGCTTGGGGCGCATGTTGAACGGCGCGAAAAAGCGCCTCAAGAAGATCCTGCAGTGATTTCGGTCGGGCATCCGGCCAGGCGCGTGAGGTCGTCCGTCCACGTCCTGACTGCCGTCTCGTCGGCGCCAGTTCCCGTGTTTCCCGAAAACGCTAGGCGGCATTGACCTCCGCTCTCAGAAGAATCGTTCGTCTCAGCGGTTTGCGGCGCGTGGACCCATTGCTTTTTTGCCATATTCCGAAATGCGCTGGCACGTCCTTCCGTGCGGTCATCGAGGCCGAATACAAACCGAAGCAGCGACTGTTTGTGTACAAGCAGGAGGAACTGAATCTCCCGACGCCCAGCGCAGAGTTCATTGAGCGGTTTCAACGGATTCGCAGGGACATTCAAATCATCTATGGGCACTTTGCGTTCGGCATGCATCGCTTCCTGGACATCCCTCCTGTCTACGCAACGATCGTGCGTGAGCCGGTGGCTCGCGTGATCTCGCTGTACCATCATTTTGGGCGCGATCTTCAGTCTCCGTTTTTTGACCGAATCAAGGGAGGGCTTTCGTTAAAAGCCTTCGCGGGAATGGCGAGCAACCACATGACGAGAACCCTTGCCGGCGTGCCGGCGCTACCTGGAGGGGTGGCCTATGACGAAAAGTGGTTGGATCTGGCCAAGGAGAACGTCCGGAAATATTTCTGTGTCATCGGAACCGTCGAGTCGATGGACGAGGTCTTGGCCGCCCTCGCTCGCCGGCTAGCGTGGCGTCACCATTCGATTCCCGTGTTGAACGTCAAACCGGACAGCCCGACTCAAATCGATCACGAAACGCGTCAGGCGATTGTCGAACATAATGCGCTCGACATCGGACTGTACGACTGGGTGAAGTCCAGTGGTCTCCACATGTCTGTCGGACAGTCTGGAGCCGCGTCTTAAAGAGACATGAATCGTTGGTGGTCAGAAATTAAAAGGTTTGCCAGGAGAAATGGCGTGTGGAAGGGCGATCCCCTGCTGTTTTGCCATATTCCGAAGTGCGCCGGAACATCGTTCCGATCTGTCGTCGAGGCCGAGTATCGTGACAATCAGCGTCTGTTCTGGTACCCGGGCCCGGATGGCGACGTCGACGCACAGCGGGCGCAATTAGCAGAGGCCTTCCATCGGAACCGACCAGCGATCCGGATAGTCTACGGACATTTCTCGTTCGGTCTTCACCAAACCCTGGATACACCACCCATCTACGCTACGATTCTTCGCGACCCGGTCGAGCGAGTGGTCTCCTTGTACCATCATGTTGGGCGAACGCCACGGTCGCCATTGTTCGCTTTGGTGAAGGAAGGGCTATCGTTGACGCAATTCGTTGCCGGACGCTATACGGAAATGACCAATAATCAGATGACGAGAATTCTTGCGGGAATCAAGACTAGACCGGGCGAAATCGTGGATAGTAGGGAGGCTATACAGAGGGCGAAGGAGAATGTTGAGAAGTACTTTGGTGTCATCGGGACTGTCGAAGAAATGAGTGATGTGGTGAGAGTCATCGGAAACCGGAGTGGATGGCGTCGGCACCAGATCCCGAATCTCAACGTAACCACACAGCCGAGAGCGTGGCTGGAAAAAGAAACTCTAGGAGTCGTCGAAGAATACAATCACTTGGATCGTGAGCTGTATGAATGGGTTAGAACTCGCTCAATAGCGGACAAATAAAACGAGGGGAATGAATTGAGACATGTCGTCGAGCGTGGCCTCAAGGCGTTAGGAATTGACCTGTACAAACTTCTTGACCGCTTTTATGTTCCTTTAGATAGAAATCATGTCCGTAGGACAAAGAATATTCGGTTGATTCCAACGGAAGACAATAGACGGGGTGGTAAGTACTCATATGCTGAATGGGCGCACGTCGTCGGAATTTTCCAGACCCTAATGTATTTGCACGTGGACCGTAAAGTGGATAATTCGATTCTAGACGTAGGGTGTGGAACCGGATTGTTGGGGATAGCGAGTGAACCTTTTCTCGGGACTCATGGGCGCTACGTGGGAATTGACGTCGTGAAAAGGGAGATTGAGTTTTGCCGGAATCATTTCCCCTCTGCGGCTTTTGAGTTCATACATCTGGACATCAGTAACCCGGCTTATACACCGTCCCAGAAAAGCGAGAGGGTAGGTTGGCCAGTAAAGCCTGCTAGCTTCGATCTGGTCACGGCGTTATCGACCTGGACGCACCTCAATGAAGAAGACGCTTTATTCTATTTCAAGGAAGTGGGTCGTGTGCTTAAGCCTGGAGGCAAAGCGATAATCACGTTCTTCCTGTTGGATGAGATTTACGAGAAGGGCCTAGATGCAAGGTCCAAAGCAACGGGACGGTATCATATGACTTCGCAAGGCAAATGGGTGTTTGATCAACCGGCTTATGGCTCGAATGACTGGTTTCATCCCGCGTGGGCGACAGTTCCGGAAAGTGCTGTGGGTGTAACAGAGAACGGACTGAACCGCCTTATTTCTGAGGCGGGGATAGGGTTGGTACAACGCTTCCCCGGGAACTGGAAGGAAGTGCCTGGAGTCTTCTTCCAGGATGTGATAATTTTTCAGAAATCTTAGTGAAGCCGTTTTCGGCCATCCGTCGGGATGGGCATCGCCAGGCACGCTAACCGCATCGACTTCCGTGAGACAGCCGTCTGATGGCGCCGAAACCGCACGATGTCATTCCTTGACGTCGTCAATGGAATAATGCTACGCATTTTGTTGTTCATCAGATGAACAATGCGATATACAGGCCGTCTTGTTGCGGCCTTTTTGAGATTCTAGATGTTCAGAGAATGAACGCCTGGTGATCTGGGCTTAGCTAATGAAACAGGGCGACAACGTACACGTGTTTCGGATCCTCGACGAGGTGTCCAAGGGCGGGGACCTGACTCAGCGGACATTGAGCCAACGGCTTGGTGTGGCGCTGGGTTTAACTAACCTCTATGTTCGGCGCCTAACGAAGAAAGGCCTTATCAAAGTCGTCAATCTCAAACCGCATCGTCTCCGCTACGAGTTGACCCCATCGGGTATTGCGCAGAAGACGAGCCTAGCCTTCCAGTACATCCAAGAGTCATATTTCTTTTATCGGGAAGCAAGGAAGAGTATGACCAAGACGTTTGATGGAATGAAAGCGGCAGGTGCAAGGTCCGTGGTCCTCTACGGTAAAGGCGATCTTGCGGAGATCGCGCTGCTGTCTCTTCAAGAAGCTCATTTAGATGTCGCGGCGATCGTGTGTGACGGTAAGGCAGGGCAGGCCCTGTGTGGGCGGCCTATTCTGGGGCCGGAAACTGTGTCGTCGCTTACATTCGACCATGTGATTGTGGTCGATTCGAACGCGGAGGAATCGGTCAGGGTGTTGAGCGCTGTCGGCGTGGACGCGTCGAGGATTATGAAGGTTGGAGTGTGAGGGACGACATGTCTACTGCATTTGAGCGAGATCCTCCGGCATGAACCCCTTTCGACGGATCGGAGCCTTGCTTAGGCTGTTGAAGCAGAACAGTTACATGATTCGGAGTTTGGTGGTACTCGATCTGCGCAAACGGTACGTCGGATCGCTTCTCGGCGTGTTCTGGTCCGTGATTCATCCTCTGATCCAACTGCTCATCTATTATTTCGTTTTTTCCGTCGTGCTCAAGATGCGGTTGGGCGGGGAGTACGCGGGGACGAATTACGCGGTGTGGCTGATCGCAGGATTGTTGCCCTGGATGATGTTCGCGGAGGTGTTGGGTCGGTCGTCGGATGCGGTGCTCGAGCAGGCTGCCGTAATCAAGAAGATGGTCTTCCCGTCGGAGCTGCTTTCGATTGTGAGGGTCTTGGCGTCGGTCATCACCCATTTAATCGGGCTCATGTTGCTGGTGGCTCTCTTGGCGATTTCTGGGCACGAGGTCTCGGGGCACATTGTGCTGATTGCGCCGTACTTGGCAGTCCTCATGGTATTTTCATTAGGCATCTCATGGCTGTTGTCGGCATTGAACGTGTTCCTGCGGGACATCGGCCAGGTTGTCGGCGTGTTCGTGAATATTTGGTTCTTCCTCACCCCGATCGTCTACGACCACACACTCGTGCCGCAATCGCTCAAGGCTTTGTACGCGTTGAACCCGATGATCTACGTCGTGGACGGGTACCGCGCCGCGCTGTTGGGCACCGGATCGTTTGACGTCAATGGAATCGCCTATCTCGCGGCGTTGGGGATGGGGGTGTTTGCTCTTGGGGGCGGGGTATTTAGAAAGCTGAAACCGCAGTTTACGGACGTCCTATAACGCTCATGCCGACGGCGCTCGACGTTCAGGATCTCAGGAAGGTCTATCGACTGTATCGCTCACCGAAAGATCGCCTGTTTCAACTTCTGGGCCTGAAGAGCGCAGGGGCGCGGAAGGAGTTTGCTGCCCTGAACGGGGTGTCAGTTGCGGTTGAGCAAGGCGAGACCCTTGGTATTGTCGGACATAATGGCAGTGGGAAAAGTACTCTGCTGAAGATTCTGTGCGGTGTGATCCGTCCAACGAGCGGAAACGTCCAGGTGAACGGCAGGGTGGCGTCGCTTCTGGAACTGGGCGCGGGTTTTCATCCGGAATTCAGCGGGCGAGACAACGTCTACATGACCGGCGCGCTCATGGGGCTCAAGAGGGCCGAGATGAACCGGCGAATTGCCGACATTGAAGCGTTCGCCGACATCGGGGAGTTTATCGATCAACCGGTCAAGCACTACTCCAGCGGCATGTTCGTCCGGTTGGCCTTCTCGACCGCGATCAGTGTGGACCCAGATATTCTCGTCATCGACGAGGCCCTGGCGGTGGGCGACATCGCATTCCAGTTGAAATGCGTTGAACGACTCAAGTCATTTCAACGATCAGGCCGGACTATCGTATTGGTGAGCCACCAGATTCACGTTATTCGGAATTTCTGCACGCGGGCACTCTGGCTCGATCACGGGATGGTCCGGGCGGAAGGTGATGTGGTTTCCGTCACCGACTCCTACGCGGATGTCATGGCGGAGTCGGCTGCCGCGGGCCGCGAGGACAAGACCGTTATGCATGACGGGGAATCCGTCGTTTCGATTGAACAGGTCGTTGTTAGAAATAAGGGAGGGGAGGTTGTTTCGGAACTCGGGTTCGGGGAATCGTTCACAGTGTGCGTGTCATATCGGCTTACCAAGGAATATCCGGGCATCGTGGGAGCTGTCGCGATTCTCAACCGCGAACGGATCAACGTTTGCGGTCTCAACACCAAACGAGACGGCATGCCGCTCCCTTTCATGCCGGGAGTCTATGAATTGGTGCTTCACTATCCGGACTCGATCGTGCTCCCAGGCACGTATAGACTCAGGGTGGCGTTCTTCGAGAGCAGTGCAGTGGGTCGTATCGCAGTGCGACATGATGCCGCCTCGTTCACAGTCCGATCAACGGCATACAAAGCGGAAGGATTGTGTTTGCTGTCGCATCATTGGACGGTCAATGCTCTTTCAGACTCGGATGTGAAGAGTCGTCGTAGCGGATAAGCGCTGGCAGCAGGTTGCGGAACCGACGTAAATGGCGAGGATCGCGATATGAGTGGCGGCGGGCGGGGTCATGAGGAGTTGATGGACTCTAAGAGGTCGCCGCGAGCCGTGTGTATTCTCGGCATGCACCGGAGCGGCACGTCGGTGGTCTCGCGGGCGGTCAATCTTCTCGGGGCCTATCTTGGAGAAGAGAGGGAGCTTCTACCGCCGGTTCCTGACAATCAAGAAGGGGTGTTTGAGCGACGCGATGTCGTCGACTTGCACGACAGAATTCTCGCGAGATTTGGACGGAGATGGCACACGGTCGGCTTGCTTCCAGCGGGATGGGAGCGATCACCGGAGGTCAAGGACTTCCGAGATGAATTAGTGAGGTTGGTTCGCACCCAGTTCGGCCCACGGCCGTTATGGGCATGGAAGGATCCCCGGACCACGCTCATCCTTCCGCTTTGGAAGGATGTGTTGGCGGAGTTGGGCATCTCGTTATCTTGTGTCTATGTCGTCCGCAATCCGCTTGATGTCGCGAAGTCGTTGAAGCGGCGCGACGGATTCCCGTTCGAGAAGTCGTGGGGCCTTTGGTTGACGGCGAATCTGGCCGCGTTGGATGCGGTTCGAGGTGTTCCGACGGTGTTTGTGTCATTCGACCGGTTGATGAGCGACTGGGAGCCTGAGTTGAGGCGGTGCGCGGCTGGGCTCGGCGTTTTGTGGCTGCAGGACGATTCCCAACTTCGGAAGGACATGCAGGGGTTTCTCAGGCCGGACCTTCGGCATAACGCGTCCCCACGCGAGGAGCTGTTGGCGGAACAGGCGCCGGATGATGTCGTTCACCTGCACCGGATGTTGGACGACATCGCGCGAAACGCCGTACGGGTTTCCGATCCAGGATTTCAGAACCCGGTCGAACAGGTTCGCCGGACATTTACCGAGTTTTCGGCCTATTTTCGGCACGAGATTGACGCACGACTCACGTCAGAGAAGGCGCTTGCGCAGCGAGTGGCCGCGTTGGAGTCCGCGCTGGCGAATCGAGACTCGGAATTGAATCGGATCCATTACAAACTGACCCGTGTTCTCGTGAGGAAGTACCACCGGGTACGGGATACGCTGCTCCCTCTTCATTCGGGGAGACGAGCTGTTTACAGTTGGGTGGACGCGAAGGCCAGAAAAATCATCGAGCATGGGTTGGTCAATTTCGTGTACATGGAGTACTGGCCATATCGATTTTGGATCACGAAGCATGAGCCGACGCGCGCTGAATTCCCGACGATGCGGGCGGAGTCCACGGCCTGGTCGTACCGGCCGCTGGTCAGCCTGGTGACGCCGGTGTTCAATCCCACGCGGTATGCCCTGACCCGCTGTCTCGAATCCGTGGCCGATCAGCTCTACGACCGCTGGGAGCTGTGCATCGTCGACGGGGGATCCGATCAGCCGTACGTGAGGGAAATCATCGAGGCGTTCACGGGCAGGGAACCCAGAGTCAAATTCCTGCGGCTGGACAAGAACCGCGGGATCGCCGGCAACGCGAACGAAGCGTTGCGGCTAGCGTCCGGAGAGTACGTGGGGTTTCTGGACCACGATGATATGCTCGCGCCGTTTGCGTTGCACGAAGTCGTCAAGCTGCTCAATCAGGGCTCGCCCACGGACATCATCTACTCCGACGAAGATAAGGTGCCGGCCTCGGGCACCAGGCGATATGATCCGGAGTTCAAGTCAGGGTGGGCGCCGGACACGTTCCTGTCCTATAACTACCTGTGTCATTTCGCGGTGGTGAGGAAGCGGATCCTGGACGAGTTGGGCGGGTTTCGCGAGGGATATGACGGGGCGCAGGACTACGACCTGCTGCTGCGCGCGGTTGAGAAGACGCAGGCGATCCGGCGGATTCCCAAGGTGCTGTATCACTGGCGGGCGGCCACGGCATCGACCGCGGCCGGGGTGAAGGTGAAGCCGTATGCCGTCTCCGCCGCGAAACGGGCCATCGCGGAGCACCTGACTCGCCGCGGCCTGGACGCGGAGGTCCTGGACGGCGACGCGCTGGGAAGTTACCGCGTCAAGTATCGCGTGCGGCCGGGCCAGCATGTCACCATCATCGTGCCCACCAGAGACAAGCTCCATCTGCTGGAGCGCTGCGTGTCGTCCGTGCTCGCCAAGACGCGTCATGAGGTCTTCACGATCCTGATCGTCGACAACGGAAGTCGGGAGCCGGAGACGTTGGCGTATTTCGACCGCGTCACGGATCACGCCAAGGTCCGGGTGGCGCGGTATGACCAGCCCTTCAATTTTTCCGCCGTCAACAACTTCGCGGTTCGCGGCACGGACTCGGACTATCTGGTGTTTCTGAACAATGACACCGAGGTGATCAACCCCGAGTGGCTCGACGCCATGTTGGAATTCGCGCAGCGGGACGACGTGGGGGCCGTGGGAGCTAAGCTGTACTACCCGAACGATACCATTCAGCACGCCGGGACGATCGTTGGCTACTGGGGTGTTGCGGACCACGCGCACAAGCACTATCCCCGGTCGGCCCGGGGGTACATGGGACGGATCAACATCATTCAGAACCTGACCGCGGTCACCGCGGCGTGCATGATGATGCGGCGGACGGTCTTCGACGAGGTGGGCGGCTTCGACGAGGCGTTCTCGCATTCGTTCAACGACGTGGATCTCTGCCTGAGGATTCGGGACAAGGGCTACCTGGTCGTCTATACCCCGTACGCCGAGCTCTATCACCACGAGTCCGTGAGCCGGGGGCATGACGACAAACCGGAGGAGCGAGCGCGGCTGGACCGGGAGATCGCGTTGATGAAGACGCGCTGGAAGCGCGTCTTCGACGCCGGCGATCCGTATTACAGTCCCAACCTGACGCTCGAGAAGACGGATTTTAGCTTCAGAATCTAAGAGGGCGGCCGGAGCCGAGCGGGCTCCTCAGGGCGGGCGCGTGTCCGTCGCGTTGGCCACGTACAACGGTCGCCGGTACCTCGCGGAGCAGCTCGAGAGCCTCGCGGCGCAAACGCTCACGCCCCACGAGCTGGTGGTCTGCGACGACGGCTCGACCGACGACACGGTCGCCATCGTTCGGGCCTTCGCGTCTCACGCGCCGTTTCCGGTCCGTCTCTTCCTCAATCCGACGGCTCTCGGTTCCACCAAGAATTTCGAGCAGGCAATCCAACGGTGTGAAGGCGATCTGATCGCGTTGTCGGATCAGGACGACGTGTGGCGGCTTGAGAAGCTGGAGCGGATTGTTGCGGCGTTCTCGATGTCGCCCGATGTCGGGGCGGTGTTCACCGATGGCGAGGTGGTGGATGACTCGCTTTGCCCCCTGGGCTATCGCCTGTGGGAGGCTGTGGGGTTTGATGCCGCTCAGCGGCGGTTGGTACGGGATGGGCGCGGCTTGGAGGTGCTCCTCAAGGAAAACGTGGTGACCGGTGCCACGGCGGTGTTTCGCTCGGACTTCCGCAAGTTGATTCTCCCCATTCCCGCGGATTGGATGCACGATGCGTGGATGGCCTTGCTGATCTCCGCCGTCGCCGACTTGGCCATCATTCCCGATCCACTGATTGATTACCGGCAGCACGGCGGGCAGCAGATCGGTGCGATGAAGATGAAGCGCGAACGCGAGACGAGTGTCTTCGAGATGGTGCGGGCGGCCGTCTCCGATGCCTGGGCGGATCCCCGCGCGTACGTCGGAAAATGGGATCACGACTTCGTTGCCTACGCCGATCGATACCAGATGGCATGCGACCGTTTGGCGGCGGTCTTGGAGTCGCCGACGCATCCCGTTCTGGCCCTGTTTCGTGCGAAGGTGCGGCACCTCCGGGCGAGGGCGCTGATGTCCAGCCGACCGTTGTCCCGTTTCCCCATGGTGGTTCGGGAGCTGCTGACGCTGCGCTATCACCGGTATTCTTCAGGCATGAAAGGGGCGGGGAGGGACCTCGTCCGCGCGCTGCTCTTTTGGGCGGCATCGCCACCGCCGTGTCCGAAAGCCTCCGCGTCGTGAGGGCCGAGGAGCACGTGCCGCTTGTCATCGTCATTGTTTTGAATTGGAATCGTTGCGACGACACGATTCGGTGCGTGGAGTCGGTCCAGCGTCTTCGCTACCCCCGGTTCACGGCGGTCGTCGTCGACAACGGCTCCACCGACGGCTCGCCGGAGGTGCTCGCGGGGCGCTTTCCCGGACTGGATGTGATCGAAACGGGGAGCAATCTCGGCTACGCGGGTGGGAACAACGCGGGCATTCACTGGGCCTTGCGCCGGGGCGCCGACTACGTCTTGATCCTCAACAACGATACGATTGTTGATCCCGATGTGCTCACCGAACTCACCCGCGTTGCGGGTGGGGATCGAACCATCGGGGTCGTGGGGCCGAAGGTGCTGTGTGAACCTGACCGTCACCTCGTGTACTCGTGCGGCGAGTCGCAGAGTTTGTGGTTTAATCGGCGGCGCATCGCAACCGGACAGCCGGACCGTGAGACTGACATGAAGCCGCGCGACGTGGATTACGTGGTCGGGTGCTCGTTACTGGTGTCGCGTGAGTTTATCGAGAAGGTCGGCTTATTGGATGAGGTGTTTTTTGCGTACTACGACGAGGTGGATTGGTGTTTTCGGGGCAGGCGTGTCGGCTATCGGGTCGTGTGCGCGCCCTCCGCAATCGTGTACCACAAGGGTGAGGCCAGCTCAGGGAAGGGGCTCAATCCCATCACGGCGTACTACCGAACGCGAAACTGGATCTACTTTATGCGTAAGCACGCTTCGGCGTACCACTGGGTTGCGTTCGTGCCGGTGTTTACGATCGTTGTATTGGCCAGGTTGTGTCGCGGCATGATCCGAGCGGACATGGACGTCATCGGGTCTCTCTTCCGTGCGTTGTGGTGGCACGTCCGGCCAATGAGCCCGTGGGGACACATCCATCCGGCTGTGATGAGGCCGCGCCAATCGGCGCGAGTTCGAGACGTCAGCGACTCATTCTGATCACACGAAAGGAGCAAATAACGGTGTCCACCAGAGTGGGGGAGAAGGGCTTTACCATTTGGTTCACCGGCCTGTCCGGCGCGGGCAAGACCACGGTGGCGCATCGTCTGGCGGAATTGTTACGGCAGCGGATGGGGCGAGAGGTGGAAATTCTGGACGGCGACGTGGTGCGCACGCACCTGAGCAAGGGCCTTGGGTTCAGCCGCGAGGATCGCGACACCAATATCCGTCGCATCGGCTGGGTCTGCCACGTGTTGACCAAACATGGGGTGCCCAACATCGCGGCCGCGATCTCGCCGTACCGCGGGGTGCGCGACGAGGTGCGCAAGATGGTGGGGCGGTTCGTGGAGGTCTACGCCGAGTGCCCGCTCGATGTGTGCGAGTCGCGCGACGTGAAGGGGCTGTACCGCAAGGCGCGGGCCGGTGAGCTCAAACAGTTCACGGGCATCGACGATCCCTACGAAGCGCCGCTCAACCCCGAAGTCACGCTGCGCACGAGCCAAGAGAGTGTAGAGCAGTGCGCGCTGAAGGTGATCAAGAAGCTGGAAGCGTTGGGGTGGCTGTAGTCACCGTCTCCCGGCGACTGGGCGTGCCCTAATCATTACTGCTGAGCGTCGGTCAGTTTAATCCCGGATCGCGCGGCATGGTGGCGTATTTGGCGTGGCGCGGGCCCAACGCGCGCATCAACTCCGGCCAGACGATTTTGGGATCCGCGTCGAAGATCCATTTGGAATCCGCCGGCGCGACGATCCAGGAATCCGTTGCCATCTCCGCGTCGAGTTGCCCCTGCGACCATCCGGCGTACCCGGCGTAGCCGCGAAACGCGGATTCCGTCGGCATCGGGTGGGGTTCGGCGGCATCCGGCGCGGCCTCGCGGGCGGTATTCGGGTCCAGTAACGACTTGAGCGTCGGCAGATCCGTGCCCAGGTACACGTCGCCGAACACATGGTGGGACGAGGGCGGCGCCGCGTCGGAGCGAATCAGGATCAGCAGGTGATCGGGTTGGACGGGCCCGCCCGAGTAGATGACGTCGTCGCGGTCGGTCCCGGAGAGTTGGTGGACGGCCTCGGTGAGCACCAGTTCCGTCGGCCGGTTGATGACCAGGCCCATGCTGCCGCGGTCGTTGTGCTCGCAGAGCAGAATCACGGATTGGCGGAAGTTGGGGTCGTACAGGCCGGGACCCGCGATGAGCAACGTGCCTTTATCGAGTGCGGTCGCCACGCAACTGATCGTATAGCCGGCTCAACGGAAAGTCCAGCGCAACCGCGCCCGCGGCGGCGCCGCGACGTCCCGATTTCTTGACAACGGGTATCCCCTGGGCTAGAGTCAGCCACGAGCGGCGACGAGACGGGGGATGCTGGGTATACCGTTTCGCTATTTGTCGCGCCATCGATCCCGGGTCGAGGAAGACTTGTCGGGGATGCTGGGAACCATAGGGACGTGATTCAGAGCCTCCGTATGGCCCGACCGGGCGTGCAACCTGTGCGGTTTCCACGCGGCGGGGTTGCATGATCCCGCGCTGGGTCGATTCCTACGAGCCGGGGATTCCCGGCTCCCTCCAGTACCCCGCCGTGCCCCTGCACCGGTTCTTGGCCGCCTCGGCTGAGAAGTATCCCGCGCGCCCCGCGTTGGATTTTTACGGACGACGCCTCACCTATCTTCAGTTGGACCGCGCCGCCAACCGATTCGCGCACGCGCTCGCCGGGCTGGGCGTCCGCAAAGGGGATCGGGTGGCGGTGATGTTGCCCAACGCGCCGCAAGCCGTCATCGCCTATTACGGCGCGCTCAAGCTCGGGGCCGTGGTGGTCGAGGTCAATCCGTTGTACGTGGAGCGGGAGATTGAACAGCAGGTCCGAGACGCGGAGGCGCGGGTGATCGTGGCGCTCGATCTGTTTTACCCGCGGGTCGAGGCGGTGCGAGCGAGCGCGGGATTGGAGGCCGTCATCGTGACCTCGGTCCGGGACGCGCTGCCGTGGTATTTGGCCATCCTCTACCCGCTCAAGGCGTGGCGCGAAGGTACGAGTGTCTCCGTGCCCAAGACTCCGCCCGTGTATGATTGGCAATCCCTGCTGGCGTCGGGACGCGATGAGGCCCCGGATGTTGAGGTCGCGCCGGACGATTTGGCCCTGCTGCAATACACGGGCGGCACCACCGGCGTGCCCAAGGGCGTGATGCTCACGCACCGCAACCTGGTCGCCAACACCCTGCAGTGCCGCGCGTGGATGCCGTCCCTGCGCGATGGAGCGGAAGTGTTCCTGGGCGTGATTCCGTTTTTTCACGTGTACGGGATGACGGCCTGCATGAACTTGGCGATCGCCACCGGCGGGTTGATCGTGTTGCTCCCGCGTTTTGCGACCAAAGACGTGTTGCGCGCCATCGTGAAATCGCGCGTCACGATTTTTATGGGTGTGCAGGCCATGTACGTGGCGATCAACAATTTTCCGGACGTGGGGCGGTACGATCTGTCGTGTATCCGGATCTGCATCAGCGGCGCGGGCCCGCTGCACGTGGAGGTGCAGGAACGGTTCGAGGCGTTGACGGGCGGCAAGGTGGTAGAGGGCTTCGGGTTGAGCGAGGCCTCGCCGGTCACGCACGTGAACCCGATCTTCGGGCGGCGGATCAAGGGCACCATCGGGTTGCCGTTGCCCGATACCGAGGCTACAGTTATGGACGTGGAGACGGGAACGCGCGAGATGCCGGTCGGTGAATCCGGCGAATTGGTCATCCGCGGGCCCCAGGTCATGAAGGGGTATTGGCGGCGGCCCGACGAAACCGCCGGCGTGTTGCGCAACGGGTGGCTGTACACCGGGGATATCGCGACCATGGACGTTGACGGGTATTTCACGATCGTGGATCGCAAGAAGGACATGATCAAGACCAAGGGCGAAAATGTGTACCCGCGCGACATCGAGGAGGTTCTGTTCCGGCACCCTAAGGTCAAGGACGCGGTGGTGGTCGGCGTACCGGAAGAATTCATGGGCGAGATGATCAAGGCGTACGTGGTCCTTCGGGAGGGCGAAACCGCGACCGAAGAGGAACTCGTCGCGTACTGCGGGCGGGAACTGGCGAAATTTAAGGTGCCCAAGGCCGTGGAATTCCGTTCCGAGTTGCCCCGGACCATCGTGGGGAAGGTGTTGCGCCGCGTACTGCTGGACGAGGAACGCAAGAAGCGTCATGCCCTGGTGGGATAACAGCCTGGAGCGCGTATGAAGGACGTAGTCATTGTTGACGGGGTTCGCACCCCGATCGGGAATTTCGGCGGGGCCCTGAAAGATGTGACCGCCCATGCCATGGGCGCGGCCGTGGTCAAGGCCGTGATCGAGCGCACCAAGATCGCGCCCGACGCGGTGGACGAGGTGATCTTCGGCTGCGTGGGCCAACACTCCGACGCGACCAACATGGCGCGCAACATCGCGTTGTACGCGGGTCTGCCGATCACGGTGCCGGCGTACACGGTCCAGCGCAACTGCTCCTCGGGGCTGCAATCGCTGGTCAACGCGTACCAGGCCATCCAGGCCGGCGACGCGGACGTGCAGATCGTGGGCGGCACCGAGAGCATGAGCCAGGCGCCGTTCGTGTCGCGCGACATGCGGTGGGGCAAGCGGCTCAAACACGGCTCGTTCATCGACAGCATTTGGGAGGGATTGACCGACGGGTTCTGCGGCATGATCATGGGGTACACTGCGGAGAATTTGGCCGAGGAGTTCAAAGTCACCCGGGATGAACAAGACAGGTTTGCGTTACTCTCGCACAAGCGGGCGTTCCGCGCGGTGCGGGAAGGCAAATTCAAGGACGAAATCGTGACCGTCTCGGTGCCCAAGAAGATGGCGGGCAAGGAGGTCACGCCCGAGCCGTTCGCGCAGGACGAAGGACCGAATGCCGCGCTCACCGAGCAGCAACTCGCGCTGTACCCCACCGTGTTTAAGGAGGGGGGGACTGTTACGCCCGGCAACTCCTGTTCCCTCAACGACGGCGCGGCCGCCACGCTGGTGATGTCGGCGGAGCGGGCTCGCGCGCTCGGGTACGAGCCGCTGGGATACATCCGCTCGTACGCCTTTGTCGGGGTCGCGCCGGAGCGGATGGGGATCGGACCGGCCGAGGCGATCCCGCTGGCGCTCAAAAAAGCCAAATTGTCCTTGTCCGATATTCAGCTCTTTGAGATCAACGAGGCGTTCGCGGCCCAGTACCTGGCCGTGGAGCGGAAACTGGGCTTAAATCGCGACATCGTGAACGTCAACGGGGGCGCGATTGCGCTGGGCCACCCGGTGGGCATGACCGGCACGCGGCTCGCGATCACCGTGCTCCGCGAGATGAAGCGGCGGAATCTGCATCTTGGCGTCGCGAGCATGTGCGTGGGTGGGGGCATCGGCGCGGCCATGGTGTTGGAACGAAAGTAACGTCGGAACGTTGTGGGCCGGTTCGCCAGGTAACCGGTTGCGGGGCATTCAGATGAGGAGGCGATATGTACATCTATAAGGCGGCGGTGATCGGCGCGGGAACCATGGGCGCGCAAATTGCTCAGACCATCTCGTATTCGGGGTTGCCCGTGATCCTCAAGGACATCAAACCCGATTCGGTCGAACGCGGGTTGTCCATGGTCCGCAAGATCTACCAGAGCCGCGTGGACAAGGGCAAGATGACCGCGCACGAGATGGAGCAGAAGATGGCGCTCGTCTCGGGGGCCGTGGACTACGCGGGCTTCGGCGACGTGGACCTGGTCATCGAGGCGGTATTCGAGGATATGGCCATCAAACGGCGCGTGTTCGCGGAGGCCGAGGCCGCCTGCCCGGACAACGCGATCCTCGCGACCAACACGTCGTCCTTGCCCATTTCCGCGCTCGCGGCGGGCCGCAAACACCCGGAAAAGGTGGTGGGCATCCATTTCTTCAACCCGGCGCACGTGATGAAGCTGGTTGAAGTCATCCCCGGGATGGCGACGTCGTCGGAAACCGTGGATGACGCGGTCGCGTTCGCGGAAAGCCTGCGCAAGATTCCGGTGCGCGTGCAGGAGTGCGCGGGGTTTCTGGTGAACCGCCTGTTGATGCCGTATCTCAACGAAGCGGCCATGGCGCTACAGGAGATCGAAAAGCCCGAAGCCGCGCTCGACGAAGCCAAACGCCTGGACGCGGCCTTGGTCGCGTTGGGCATGCCCATGGGACCGTTCGCGCTGACCGACATGATCGGCCTCGATGTGGCGGCCAAGGTCGCGGACGTGTTGTACGATTCGTTCGGGCCGCGCATGACGCCCGCCGCGATGTTGGCGGCGATGGTCAAGGCCGGGCGCATGGGCGCCAAGTCCGGCGCGGGCATCTTCGCATACGACGAGCGCAACGACGCCGGCGCGTTGTCGCGGCTCCTCGCGGACGTGCAGAAGCAGACCGGGATTCGCGGGACCGAGTGCACGCCCAACCGCGTGTTGCTGCCGTTGATCAACGAAGCCGTGATCTGCCTTCAGGAGGGCGTGGCCACGGCTTCGGACATCGACGTGGCCATGATGGCGGGGACCGGGTTTCCGCAGGACAAGGGCGGACCCCTGCATTACGCCGACCACGTCGGGTTGGACGTGGTGCTCAATGAAATGGAGCGATTGACCCGCGCGATCGGCCCCCGGTTCTGGCCCGCCCCGATGCTCAAACGCATGGTGGCCGCGGGCTTTTTGGGCGTCAAGGCCAAGCGAGGATTTTTCACGTATTGAGGGACTCAAGGAGGAGTCGCATGCCACGGCAGTATCTGACGGTGACCACCGAGGATCGCGTCGCGACGGTGACGTTTAGCAACCCGCCGGCCAATGCGTTGAGCAGTCCGGTGATGACGGAAATCGAGGACGTCTTTCGCGAACTGGCCGCGGATCAGGCCGTGAAGGCCGTGGTGTTCACGGGGGCGGGGCAACTCTTCATTTCCGGGGCGGACATCCAGGAAGTGGCGGGGATCGCGGACGCCGCGAAAGGCCGCGAACTCACGGCGCGCGGCCAACGCATCTTCGACCAGATCGAACGGATGGACAAGCCGGTGATCGCCGCGATCAACGGCCTGTTCTGCCTGGGCGGCGGCATGGAGTTGGCCATGGCCTGCCACCTGCGCGTGGCGGGCGAACGCGTGCGCATGGGACAACCCGAAATTGACTTGGGCATCATCCCCGGCTTCGGTGGGACGCAGCGATTGGTGCGTCTGGTTGGGCAAGCCAAAGCGATCGAGTTGATTCTCACCGGGGACAAGATTCCCGGAACCGAGGCCAAGGCGATCGGCTTGGTGAACAAGGTGGTGCCGGACGGTGAGGTGGTCAAGCAGGCGCAGGGGCTCGCCAAGAAAATCGCGGGCAAAAGCGCGGTGGCGGTTCGCGCCGCGATGCGCGCGATCCGCGAGGGCATCGGGCGGTCCCTGGCCGACGGCCAGGCGCTCGAGTCCGAACTGTTCGGCCAGGTGTGCGAGAGCGCGGACAAACGCGAGGGCGTGACCGCGTTTCTCGAAAAACGACAGCCCAAGTTTCTCGACCGATGACTCATCCTCCGCGCACGCCCGCCGCGTCCGACGGCCGTTCATCGAGTTCCCAACGCGCGCATCGGACCGCGGAACCGACCGCCCGCGCCGCGCGCGCGGCGCGGGCCGAACCGCCCGATCTCGCCGCTGCGCTCGCGATCGTCCAGCGCTTGGCACGAACGCTCTCCGGGGTGTTCGACCTCGCGTCGATCGGGGACGGGGTGGTGACGGTGCTGACCGAGGAACTGGGGCTGCACTCGTGTTCCGTGATGCTCCTGGATCGGCGGCGCGAGCGGCTGTTGAACGTGTCAGGATCCGGCGCCGCGTCCGGGGCCTCGAGCGAGCCCCGGCGGTCCTTTGCGATCGGCGAAGGGATCGCGGGGATGGTGGCGCGCGAGGCGCGGCCGGTGCGGGTCAACGACACCCGCCGCGACGCGCGGTTTCTCGCTCGCTCGCCCGCGGTCCGCTCGTTGCTCTGCTTCCCGTTGTTTTCCGGGGATCAGGTGATCGGCGTGCTGAATTTGAGTCACCCGGACAAGGGGTTTTTCAGTAAGGACCACGAGGCGGTGTTTGCCGTGCTCGCGACCGTGGTGGGGCACCTCCTCGCGTTCGCGAGCGTGCGCGCCGAGTTGGCGAACCTCAACCACTCGCTCGAATCCAAGGTGCACGCCAAAACCCGGGAAATCGAGGCCGCGCAGCGCCAAGCGTTCCAGCAGGAAAAACTCGCCGCGCTGGGGACGTTGGTGGCGGGCGTCGCGCACGAACTCAACAACAAACTGGTCCCCTTAGTGGCCTACTCGCACCTGCTCAAGGAGACGTTGCGCGACGCGGAAGAGCGGCGCGTGATGACCGCGATGGCGGAGGGCGCGAATGCGGCCAAAGGCATTGTCGAGAGCCTCTTGCGGTTCTCCAGGCCCCAGCCGCTTGATCTGGCGGTGGTGGACTGTAACCGCATCGTCTCCGACGTCACGTCGATCCTGCCCCAACGCGTGACGCGCCCCGAAATCGAGGTGCGCACCGAGACGGAGCCGACGCCGCAGTGGGTGTTCGGAGACGCGGGACAGCTGGCTCAGGTGCTGGTGAACCTGATCAACAACGGGTACGACGCGATGAGCGAGCGCGGGACCCTGGAAGTGCGCACCCGCTCCGTTGCGCGCGCCGTGGAAGTGGAGGTGGCGGATTCGGGCCACGGGATATCGAACGAGAATCTGTCGAAGATCTTCGACCCGTTTTTTACGACCAAAGAAGTGGGGCGCGGCACGGGCTTGGGGCTCTCGTTGTGTTACGGGATGATCCGCGCGCACCGGGGCGAGATCAACGTGCAGACGCGGCCCGGGCGGACCGTGTTCACGGTGCGGTTGCCGGCCGTCGACGCGTCGGCGGACGTGCAGAATCCGGAGGCCAGAGCGTATGGACACTAAAGAAGACAAGCGGCTGTATCGCCGCGTGGACGTGCTCATCCCCTTCGGGTTTAAGCCGGTCGGGCGGGGCGGCGTGCAGTCGATCACGCAGACCGAGCGGGAGGCGTTCCATCTCGAGGACGACCCGGTTCGCGCGGCGTTGGATCGGATCGAGCGCAAGGTGGATCGGTTGCTGGCCCGGCTGGAATCGGGCGAACAGACGCCGGCGCTTCAGCCTCAACGCATTAACCTGAGCGGGTCCGGCGTGCGGTTTTCGAGTGGAGACCCGATCGACGAGGGACAATATTTGGACCTGGCGCTGGTGTTGCCCGGCGAAGCGCCGGTCTCCATTCGCGCGGTCGGGGAAGTGGTGCGTCAGCGGCTGTTGGCGCGCCCGTCCGGCGCGTTCTACGAGATCGCGGTCACGTTTTCCGATCTTGCCGCCGCGGACCGCGAAGCGATCATCCGGTACACTTTCCAAGCCAACGGTCGATAACAAGGAGCGACCGGGTCACCGCCGGGCGCTGCGGTGCGCGCGGGGACGCGGGCGCTCGTAGTAGACCTCTACCAACGTTAAACCGTGAGCGGGGGCGGTGATCCCAGCTAGGCGCCGATCGCCCGAGGCTAAGAGATCAGACATTCCGCTGGCCGCCCTCCGACCGAGCCCGATTTCCACCAGCGTGCCTACGATGTTGCGCACCATGTATTTGAGGAATCGATCGCCGTCAACCTCGATGGCGACGATCTCGCCCCGCATTCGGATCGCGCAGCGCGAGAGGGTGCAGACCGTGTCATGGCCCTCGCCGTGCGCGGAGTCGGCGCCTTGGAATGTCCGAAAATCGCGGCGGCCGATGAGCGCCGAGGCCGCGCGCCGCATCGCGACCAGGTTCAGCGGTTGCGGGACGTGCCAGGCCGTGCGCCGCTCAAGAGGCGAAGGCGTCGGGCGGTTGAGCAGGCGATACCGATACCGTTTGCCGACCGCGGAGAACCGGGCGTGGAACCCGGGCGGCGCGTATTCGACGGAGCGGACCTTGACGTCATCGGGCAGCACCGCGTTGAGCGCGCGCCGCCAAGTTGCGGGGTCGAGCGCGGCCCGGGTCTGCACGTGCGCGACCTGGGCTTCGGCGTGGACGCCCGCGTCGGTGCGACCCGCGCCCGTGACGACGGCGCGTTTGCCGCCGATGCGCGCGATTGCCGCCTCGATCGTCCCTTGAATGGTCGCGGCCACGGCTTGTCGTTGCCAGCCGTGGTAGTTGGTCCCGTCGTATTCAATGACCAAACGCAGCACCGGCATGTGAACGGCGAGGTCAGTTCGATTGCGCGAGCACCGTGGACGCGGCGAAGTCCAGGATGCCGGCTGCAAGCGCGTCGGCGATGCGTTGACGAAACGTCGGTTGCGTGAGGCGGGTGGCGTCGTCCGGGTTGCTCAGGAACGCCAACTCCGACAGGATGCTTGGCACGCCGGAATGGAGCAGTACGTAAAACGGCGCGCGTTTGATCCCGAGATCCACGATATCGTAGTCCCGTCCGACCCGCTGGACCATGGTTTGTTGAAGCCTGTGCGCCAACTCGAGCGAACGTTCGTCGCGTTTACTGTTCGAGAGGTCGCCGAGCATGTCTTGGACCAAGGCGCCGACGTCCGCGGTGCCGCGTCCCGGTACGTCGTTCTCCCTGGCCGCGGTGGCGTCGGCGTCGGCGTCGCTGGCGTGCCCTACCACGTAGACCTCCAAGCCCCTGGCCTCGCGCCGCGGACTGGAGTTCGCGTGGATGGAGACGAACAGGTCGGCTTCCCGCGTTCGTACGAACGCGGCGCGATCTTCCAGCGAGACGAATTCGTCCCCGCGGCGGGTCAACAAGGGCGTGACCCGGTCGTGGGGTTCCAACAGTTTGCGGAGACGAATCGCGACGTCGAGCACGACGTCCTTTTCTTGGACGCCGCGGGCGCTGATGGTGCCCGGGTCCTTGCCGCCGTGACCGGGGTCGATCACCACCCGGACCGAGGTCGGGGCCTCGGCCGCGCGCGCGCGCCGGAGGAGTTCGCGCAGGCGGTCCGCTTCCCGCGAATCGTCGCGTCGTTGCGACCGCCGCGCGAGCTCCCGCGCCAGGTCGGCTTGCCGGGTGAGCGCGGCATGGGCGTCTGCCGTCCTGCCGCCCGCCGCGACCACGTCCGCGTACCGCTTGATGCAGCGTTGCCAGGAGGACCGAAGGCGTTGGAGTTGTTCCGACGCGTGGAGTCGCTGGTCGCAGGCCGCGGCCGTCCGCATCAACGCCTCGGCGGTGGCCGCGGCGGACGCGTCGGGAACCATCCCGCACGCGCCGAGCCAGGCCAGCCAGACCACGCATCGTCGCACAAGAATTCGGCGCGACATTTGGCCCGAACAGTAACGTAGGGTGCGGCCGGTGTCAATTGCCTCCGCGCCGGGCGCCTTGATTTTGAGTGGAGGTTCTCGTATAACCCTCACCACACTCCGGCGTGGGTTTGACGCCGCGATTAGAGAGGATTGAAGACTCCTGTCGTGACGGGTTTCCACCGTCGGGCCGCCGTGAGTTTCGGTATGTTCGGGCTCGTGGCGGCCCTCCATCTTATCACCGGCCTTCCGAGTTCGGCGCAGGGCGTCACCCCGCCGCCCACTTCCCAGGAGCGCAGCGCGTTTACGCGGGCCAAAGCCGCGTTGGACGCCGGCGATCTGATCGACGGCGCGGCCCAGCTTGATCGCTTTCTGCAGGCCTATCCGGTCAGCGGGTTTCGGGCGGAAGCGTTGACCATCCGGGGCCGCCTTCACCTCAATGACCGAGAATACCCGCAGGCCGTCGCGTTGTTGGCCGAGGTCGTGGACAAGGCGCCGGACAGCGACTACGCGGATCGCGCTCGACTGGATCTGGGGTTGGCGTACGCGGGCGCGGGAAATCGTCGGCAGGCCGAGATAGCGCTCTCCGCGGTGGCGGCTTCTGACGCGGCGCCCGAACTGCGTCGGCACGCCTATGACGCGTTGAGCACCTTGGCCGCGGACAGCCGAGATCTTCCGCGCGCAGTCACGTGGCTCATGGACGCGCGCGTGTTGACGGAGGAAGGGGACGCCCGGACCGCACTCGACGCGCGCGTCCGCGAGGTGGTGGCGAAAGCCGATGATCCGCGTCAACTCGAGGACGTGGCCGCGGCGTTCGCGGGACGATTTCCGGCCGACGCGGCGCTGGTTCGCGCGGGGCAACTCTACGGCGCCTCGGGTGATCTGTTTGATCAGGATCGGGTGCTCAAGGCGTTGTTGGCCGCGTTTCCCGCCCACGAATCGGCCGCGGAGGCGCGTCAAACCGTCGAGGCGAACCGGGCCCGCCTGCGCGCAGCCAAGTACGTGATCGTGGCGCCGCTCCCATACCAGGGCGCGCTGCAACCGTACGCCACCAGTATCCTGCGCGGCGCGCAATTGGCGATCGACGTGGAGCGCGGCGCCGGATCGGAGTTGCCGGTGGCGTTGGCCGCCCGGGACTACGGCGGAGACGCGACCCGGCTGGGCGCGGTGTTGGACGAGACCTGTCGGGAGGTTCGGTGCGTGGGCATCCTCGGGCCGGTGTTGAGCCGGGAGGCCATGGCGGTGACGTCCCGCGCGTCCTCGTGGAAGATTCCGGCGATCAGTCCCACCGCAACCGGCGTCATGCCCCAGAATCGGTACCTATTCCGAACCGCGCTGACCGCGAAGGCCGAAGCCGCGGCGGCCGCGCAATACGCGATCGAGCATTTGGGGATGAAGCGGTTTGTCGTGTTGTCGCCGCGCGACCGGTATTCGCAGGACATCGCGGCGGCGTTCGCCGACGAGGTGGCGCGGCGGCAGGGACGGGTGGTGGTCTCCGCGACGTATGAACCCGGCGCCGTGGATTTTGGGCGCGAGATCAAGGCGCTCAAGGAAGAGGACCTCAAACAAGAAGGGAGGATGGAGACCTTGCCGGCGGAAGCCGTTGCGCCGAAGGCGCCGCCCAACGCGCCCGGCACGGAGCCAGCGCCGCCGAAGGAACCCGTGTACGTGCCGGGATTCGACGCGGCGTTTCTTCCCGGCGACGCGGAGACCGTGGGGTTGGTCGCGGCGCAACTACGGTTTTTCGACATCGCGGTGCCGCTCGTGGGCAGTAGCGGATGGAACGATCGCGTGGTGGTCAAGAACGGCGGCAAACACGTCGAGGACGCGGTGTTCGCCGACGCGTTTTTCGTCGACTCGCAAGACCCGGCGGTGCAGCGGTTCGTGAAGCTCTACCGCGCGCGGTATCGCGCCGCGCCCGACGTGTTCGCGGCGCTGGCGTACGATGCCGCCGCGACCTTGGTGCGGGGGATCAAGAGCGGAGCGACCACCGGCGAGCGGCTGCGCGAGGAGTTGACCAAGACGGCCGGCGACGTTGGCGTCAGCGGTCTGACCGGGTTCGGTTCGGACGGCGAGGCGCAACGCCGATTCTCGTGGATCCAGATTCGAAACGGCCGGTTCGTCCCCGCGTTGTAACATGGGCGACCTAGCGCCGATCATCCACGGGATATCCGTGGTCGCGTTGCCGATCCTGTTGGCCATTACGTTTCACGAAGCCGCGCACGGCTACGTGGCGGATCGCAAGGGCGATCCGACCGCCAAGTATCTCGGGCGGCTCACACTCAACCCGCTGGCCCACATCGACCCGTTCGGTACGATCTTCCTTCCCCTGATGTTGTACGCCGGTCCGCTGTTGTTGGCGGGGCAACCCGGACCGGTTTTCGGTTACGCCAAACCCGTGCCCGTGAATTTTATGAATCTGCGTCGCCCCAAAGCGGACATGGTGTGGGTGGCGGCGGCGGGGCCGCTCACCAACCTCGGCCTGGCCGTGGTCTCCAGTCTGGCGCTGCGGGCGTTGGTCGCGGTTGCCGGACCCGGTTTCTCGGGACTCGATGGGGGAGGGTCCGGGTTTCAGGTCGCAGAGCCGATCGCGGAGATGTTGGTCTACAGCGTGGTCATCAACCTGTTCTTGATGTTGTTTAATCTGTTGCCGATCCCGCCGCTCGACGGCGGTCGGGTCCTGGTCGGCCTGTTGCCGGAGCAGGGATCCCGCCGGGTGGCGGGCCTTGAACCCTACGGAATGCTGATCGTACTATTGCTGGTCTTTCTGGATCCGCTGCACGTGGTCCAACGGATTCTGGGTTCGATCCATGCGGTGTTGATGAACGTGATTCTGTGAACGTGTCCGTTCGCGGCGAGCCCATGGAACGCGGAGTCTGCGCGGCGAAGCCGCCGCGAGGCGGTTGGATGGCGAAGTCAAACAAGGAGCGCGGATGGCGGCTCGGCCTCGGATTCTGAGCGGGATGCAGCCCAGCGGGCGGTTGCACCTCGGCAATTACATGGGTGCGCTCGCGAACTGGGTCTCGCTCCAGGATACCCACGAGTGTTTTTTCATGGTGGCGGATTGGCACGCGGTGTCCACCAACTATGCCGAGACCACGCGCATCCGCTCGTTCACCAGGGATCTGCTCATTGACTGGCTCGCGGCGGGATTGGATCCGAGCCGGTCCACGGTTTTCGTGCAGTCATCCGTCCCGGACCACGCGGTGCTCCACCTGCTGCTGTCGATGATCGTGCCGGTCCCGTGGCTGGAACGCAATCCAACGTACAAAGAACAGCAGGAGCAATTGGCCGACCGTGACATGACCAGTTACGGCTTCATGGGGTATCCGGTGCTCCAATCCGCGGACATCTTGCTGTATCGGGCCGACGCGGTGCCGGTGGGGCAGGACCAACTGCCGCACCTGGAGATTACCCGCGAGATCGCCCGCCGCTTCAATCACATTTACGGGGAGGTCTTTCCAGAGCCCAAGGCGCTGTTGACCCCGGCGGCCAAGTTGCCGGGAACCGACGGGCGCAAGATGAGCAAAAGCTACAATAACGCGATTTACCTGTCCGACCCCGAACCGACCGTGCGGGAGAAGCTCAAGACGATGGTGACCGATCCCGCGCGCAAGCGGCGCAGCGATCCCGGCAATCCGGACGTGTGCCCGGTGTTCGACCTGCACAAGGTGTTTTCTCCCGCCGCCGTCATCGACCGGGTCAATACTGAATGCCGCACCGCCGCGATCGGGTGCATCGACTGCAAATCGGCGTTGGCCGACGGCGTGGTCGGTCGTATGCGGCCGATCTGGGAGCGGCGCGCTGCGCTGGAGCAGGACCCCGCCCAGATCGACCGCGCGATCAAAATCGGCCGCGACCGCGCGCGCGCGGTCGCGGCCGAAACGTTGACCGCCGTGAACGCCGCGATGCATTTGAGCGGCGAGACCTCGCCGACCTCTCCGTAGTTCGTCAGGTGTTCGCGTCGGGCAGGATACACGCCACGGAGTGGCCATCGGCGATCTGCGTCAACTGGGGATCGACCTGCCGGCACTCGGGGATGCGTTTGGGACAGCGCGAATAGAACCGGCATCCGGTCGGGAGGTTAATAGGGCTCGGCGGGTCGCCGTCGAGGAGCGTGGCGCGTGGCGCGACGCCGGGGGCCGTGGTCGGGATCGCCGCGATGAGTGCTTGCGTGTAGGGATGGCGCGGGCGCGCGAACAACGCGTCGGAGGACGCCAGTTCCACGATCCGCCCCAGATACATCACGGCCACGCGATCGCTGATGTGGCGGACCATCACCAAGTCGTGCGCGATGAAGAGGAGCGAGAGGCGATAGGCGCGCTGAAGGTCTTGGAGCAAATTGATAATCTGGGCCTGGATGGACACGTCCAGCGACGAGACGGGTTCGTCCGCGACCACGAGTTGCGGGTTGAGAATCAGCGCGCGGGCGATGCCGACGCGTTGGCGTTGGCCGCCGCTGAACTCGTGGGGATACCTGGTGAGCGCATCGGCGGACAACCCGACTTTTTCCAGGATGCCGCGAACCGCGTCGGCGCGTTCGGTACGAGACCCCAGTCCGTGGACCACCAACGGTTCTTCAAGAATCGTCCCGATCCGCATCCGGGGGTTGAGCGAGGAAAACGGATCCTGAAACACGATCTGCAGGTGCCGGCGCAACCCCTTCATCCGCGCCGCTGGCGCGGACAGCAGGTCTTCGCCGAGAAATCGAATCGACCCGGCCGACGGGTCGATTAATCGCAGGATCAGACGGCCGGTGGTGGATTTCCCGCAGCCGGATTCGCCGACCAAGCCCAGCACCTCACCCCGGTTGATGTGAAACGACACGCCGTCCACCGCGTGCACGCGCTGCGCCCGGCTCAGGCCGAGCGCACTGGATCGCACCGGGAAATATTTGGCGAGTCCGTCGACCTCCAACAGGACGTCGGTGCCGGTCGCCGTCGACGGGGATCGATCCGATGCGGGCGTCACGGCGCGCGCTCCACGAGCCAACAGCGGGTCCGGTGCGCGTCCCCGGAATCGACGAACGGCGGGTCGGTCACGCAGCGCACCTCGGCATACGGGCAGCGCGGGGTGAAGGCGCAGCCAGTGGGGATCGCACCTAACGCGGGCACCACGCCCGTGATGGCTTCGAGCCGGTGCAGCCGACCGGCTCGAAGGTCTGCGGGCGGCAACGAGGCGAGCAACCCCTGGGTGTACGGGTGGAGGGGCTGCGTAAAGAGGGTCTGCGTGGTGGCTTCTTCGACGATCCGTCCGGCGTACATGACCGCGACACGGTGCGCCACTTGGGCAATGACGCCGAGGTTGTGCGAGATAAAGACCATCGCCATGCCGAGCCGCTCGCGAAGATCGCGCAACAAACCGAGGATTTGGGCTTGAACCGTGACGTCGAGCGCGGTGGTCGGTTCGTCGGCAAACACAATATCGGGATCGCACGAAATGGCCATCGCGATCATCACCCGCTGACGCATACCCCCGCTGAGTTGATGGGGGTACTCGGTCCACCGCCTTTCCGGAGCGGGAATCCCGACCAGTCGGAGCAATTCGATCGTCCGGGTTCTGGCGTCGGCGCGGGTGTGCCGTACGTGACGACGAAGCATTTCCGCGATTTGATCGCCGACCGTCAACACCGGGTTGAGCGCGGTCATGGGCTCTTGAAAAATCATGGCGATCCGTTTGCCGCGGATTGCCTGCAGCGCGATGGGCGGGAGCGAGCGGAGGTCTTGGCCGTCGAGCAGAATGCGGCCCCCCGAGATCCGACCGGGGGGAGGGATCAATCTGAGCACGGCCAACGCGGTCATGCTCTTGCCGCAGCCTGATTCGCCGACCACGCCCAAGACCTCGCCGCGAGCCACGTCGATGTTCACGAGGTTGACGGCGCGCGCGGGTCCGGCCGCGGTCGGAAACTCAACGGTCAGGTCACTGATGCGAAGAAGCGGGGTTGGCGTCGGGGAGGTGGTGACGCCGACGGAGGCAGGCTGCCCGCGCACGTCGGCTACGGGGCGACCCCGGGGTCCAGGCAGACTTTTTGGGCCAACGACAGGTACAGCGCGGGGTGATCGCCGTCGATGGAGTCCGCGGGGATCGACTCCCACTCTTCGCGCGCGAGGTCGGGGAACCCGCTCATGTAGTAGGTAATGCCGAGGTGGATGGTCGCGGGCACATACCCGGGGGAGACTTCTTTGGCCCGGAGAAACACGCGGATGGCTTCGTCGTACGCGCCCTGCTCCCGCAGGACCATTCCCACTTTGGTGATGACGTCGGGGAAGGTGGGGCAGAGGCCCAGCGCCTTGCGGTACTCATCGAGCGCTTCGTCGTGCAATCCGAGGTTCACGTAGCGGTCTCCGAGCGCGACGTGTTCGTTCGCGAGCCGTCCCCGGACGTAAAAGTCGGTCGCGCGTGGCGCCTCCTTCACGAGCCGGGCGGCGTCAGAGTACGCTTGCTGCGCGTCGTCATACCGACTGAGGTCGGCGTACGCCACTGCGAGATTGAGACAAGCTTCGGTGTACCGCGGATTGGCTTGCACCGCTTTGAGGAACCATTCGGCCGCGGTTTCGATCTGGCCCTGAAACGCGGTGATGAGTCCGAGGCGGTTGTAGATGTCGGCGTACCCGTGTCCGCCGGCTTCAATTAACTTGAGGTACAGATCTTCCGCTTCGGGATAGCGGCCCGCGTCGAACAGTCGTGAGGCCTTCTCGTACTTGGCGTCAAATTCGATCGACACGGCGGGCTCCCTCGCGCGGCGGAACTCTACACCAAATGAAAAATTGAAGTCAATCGCGGGACGAATCGTCCCACGACGATTGACACTCAAACGGACGCTCCGCTACAGTGCGCTCCGGATTTCTCCCGATGGGGTCGAAGGGCGGAGCGTGTATGGCGGTTCGTGACGCGGAATTCGTGCGTGCGTGCGTGCATCCCAAGGACTTTCCCGGAACGGGATGGCCGGAGGTGGCGTTTGTCGGCCGCTCGAACGTGGGCAAGTCGTCGTTGTTGAACGCCTTGTTGGGGCGGAAGCGTTTGGCCAAGGTCAGCGCCACGCCGGGCAAGACGCAAACGATCAACTTTTTCGCCGTGAACAAGACGGCATTCTTCGTCGATCTTCCGGGGTACGGGTACGCCAAGGTGCCTCAGGCGGTGCAACGCTCGTGGCGATCGTTCATCGAGGCGTATGTGTCCCAACGGGACACGCTGCGCGCGGTGGTGCTGCTGGTGGACGCGCGGCATCCCCCGACCGACCTGGACGCCGTCATGCATCGGTGGCTGGCGTCGTACGGCGTGCCGGAAATCGTGGTCGCGACCAAGGCCGATCAGGTTCCCCGCGGCCATCGTCGTGCCGCGCAAGAGCGGATTGCCGCGGCGTTCGGCTTGGCCGACCGCGACGCCGTCGTCTTCGTCTCCTCGCAGACGGGAGAAGGACGCCCGGCGCTCTGGACACTCATCGACCGCGCCGTCGGCGGCCGCGCTCGCGGCTGACGAGTTTGCCGGTTTCCCCAATCACACGCCGTCGCGTTCCGCGAAGTTCTTGACAGCAATACGACGGCTGTTATCTTTATCGCCCGTTGGGTCGGGTCGTGGTCCGTCATCCATGGAGGAGCGAGTATGAAGGCACGAACAATGGGGAAATGGTTCGTCGGTGGCGCGGGACTCATCGCGTCCGTTGTGGCGATGTCGTCGGTGCTTCAGGCGGAGTCGGTGGGCGACTCGAAGGTCAAAAAAGCGCGCCGAGCGCTGATTTCTCTATCCACATTGGATCAAATGACAGCGCTTCCCGGAGACTTGGGGCCGTTGCCGGCGGTTCCGATTCCAGCGGACAACCCGCAGACGCCCGCCAAGATCGAGTTGGGCAAGATGCTGTTCTTCGATCCCAGGTTGTCGGCGAACGACCACTGGTCGTGCGCGACCTGCCACAGTCCGAGTTTCGGATACAGCGACGGATTGCCCCGTTCGTTGGGCTTTGGGGATGAGAAGGAACTGGGGCGGCACTCTCCGACCGTCATCAATATCGCGTACAACACGGCGCAGTTTTGGGACGGACGGGCTGCGACCATGGAAGATCAGGCGACCGGCCCGATCGTCGCGTCGCGGGAAATGAACTCGGATCCCAAGCAGATGATCAGTGAAGTGACGAGCATCCCCTTCTACAGCGAGAAGTTCAAGGAAGTCTTCGGCGGTCCCCCTAGCATGAAGACCATTGGGATGGCTATCGCCTCGTTTGAGCGCACCATCGTGACGGGCGAGTCGAAGTTTGACCGATACGCCAAGGGTGACAAGAAGGCCCTGACCGATCAAGAAAAACGCGGATTGACTATGTTTATCAGCAAGGCTGCGTGTACGCAGTGCCACAACGGCCCGAACTTCACGGACAGCAGCTTCCAAAACCTCGGGGTTCCGCAAGAGGGGCCGCTGGCCGAGGACCATGGGCGCTTTGAAGTCACCAAAGATCCGAAAGACAAGGGCGCGTTTAAAGTGCCCTCGCTGCGGAACATTTCGATGACCGCGCCGTACATGCACACCGGCGTGTTCGAAACACTCGATGAGGTGGTGGCGTTTTACAATAAGGGGGGCGGCTCGCATTCGAATAAGAGCCCCAAGATCATTCCGCTCAACTTAACCGACGCGGAGCAGAAGGACCTGGTGGCGTTCCTCAATACACTCACGGGTGATTTGCCCCAGATCGTTCCTCCGCAACTTCCGCCACGGTCGTGATGGGACAATATAGACAAGGAGGCCTTGTGATGAAACGCGGGTACGGAATGGCAGGAGTGTTGGCGGCGGTGGTGTTGGCGGCGGCGCAGGCGGCGGAGGCGGGCACCGTCAGCGGGAAGGCGCGCGTGGCGGGGAAGGAGGGCGCCTCGAATATCGTGGTGTATCTGGAGGGTGTGAACGGCGCGTTCAAGGCGCCGGACAAACGTCCGGAGATGAATCACATCAACCTGCAGTTTGCGCCGAACGTCATGGCGGTGTTGAAGGGAACCACGGTGGACTTCCCGAACAGCGATTCGGTGTTCCACAGCGCGTTTTCAATTTCCCCGTCCAACCCCTTTGATTTGGGGTTGTATCAAAAGGGCCGCGAGAAGTTCGTGGTGTTCAAGAACCCCGGCGTGGTGGAATTGTTCTGTCACATTCATAGCCATATGCACGGGTTCATTCTGGTGTTGGACAACCCGTATTTTGCGACCACGGGCGCGGACGGCAGCTTCGCGATTGCCAATGTCCCGGACGGCGAATATACGGTGAAGGCGTGGGCCAGCCCGACCGCCACCATGACCAAGACCGTGAGCCTCAGCGGCGATAAAACCGTCAACATGGACTTTACGTTGACGGCGGACGTTGATGCCGGTGTCGCGGTGGCGTCGGCGCACTAACGGCGTGTCCGAGGTGTCTCGAGCGGCGCGGATCGGTGAGCCGATCCGCGCCGGTTTTTTTTGCCCGGCCGTTTGCGGTGCGCGGAGCCTTGAACGAGGCTCCGCGCCTTGACTTTAGGAGGCGGCGCAAGGCAACATACCGTCGCTTACAGACGACACGCAGCCCTGAGCCCGGCGTCCAGGGCTCGTTTTGTTTTCGCCGCGTGGAACCGATGAGGATGGTATGCCTGCTGTCGTAGTACTGGGAACCCAATGGGGAGATGAAGGCAAGGGCAAGATCGTGGACCTGCTCTCTCCGGAGGCGGACGTGATCGTGCGATACCAGGGTGGGCATAACGCGGGGCATACCGTGGTGGTGGATCAGGAGCAATTCGTGCTCCACCTGGTTCCATCGGGCATCCTGCACGCGGGCAGAACCTGCGTGATCGGAAACGGCGTGGTGATCGACCCTGCGGCGCTGCTGGAAGAAATCGACGGGCTGGCGGCGCGGGGCGTGAACCTGACGGGCCGGTTGTTCGTCAGCGACCGGGCGCACCTGATCATGCCGTACCATAAGGCCATCGACAAAGAGAGCGAGAAACACAAGGGCGCGCGCAAGATCGGCACCACGGGCAGGGGGATCGGGCCCGCATACGCCGACAAGATGGCGCGCGTCGGGCTGCGCATCGCGGATTTATCGGACCCGGACCTGTTTCGTCAGAAACTGACGCGCAGTTTGACCGACATGAATTATCTGTTGGGGCGGTTATACGGCGTGAAGGGATTTGAACTCGACGCGGTGTGCGGCGCGTATTTGGGCTACGCCGAGCGCCTGCGGCCGTTTATCGTCGACACCTCGGAACTCGTTTACGACGCGATCGCGTCCGGACAGCGGGTGTTATTTGAAGGCGCGCAGGGAACCTTGCTCGACGTCGACCACGGCACGTATCCATTCGTCACGTCGTCGAGCGCCACGGTGGGCGGGGCGGTTACCGGGAGCGGCGTGGGGCCGGCCGGAATCAATCGGGTGCTCGGCGTGGCCAAAGCGTATTCGACCCGCGTGGGCGAGGGGCCGTTTCCCACCGAGCTCCATGACGACCGCGGGGGCGCGGAGCTCCGGGCGCGCGGTCAGGAGTTTGGCGCCACCACCGGTCGGCCGCGTCGGTGCGGATGGTTCGACGCCGTGGTGGTGCGGTACGCGGTCAGATTAAACGGGTTGTCCGGCTTGGCCATCACCAAGTTGGACGTCTTGGATGACTGCGGCGATCTTAAGGTGTGCACCGGGTACCGCCTGAACGGTCGAACGGTGACTTCCGTGCCCGCGGTGCCGGAGCATTACGAGCGGTGCGAGCCGATCTATGAAACGCTGCCAGGCTGGAAGGAACCCACAGTCGGTATCACGCGATACGACGACTTACCCGCCAACGCCAAGCGATACTTAGAGCGGTTGTCCGAACTGGTCAAATGCCCGCTCGACATCGTGTCCACCGGCTCGAAGCGCGACCAAACCATCGTCCGTCGGCTGGCGTTTAGCGCTTGACACGTTCGACGCCCCTTTGATACGATCCGCCACCTTTTGACGGAGTGTGAGCCGCTAGCTCAGTTGGTAGAGCACCGCCCTTTTAAGGCGGGTGTCCTGGGTTCGAGGCCCAGGCGGCTCACCAAATTTATAGCAGGACAAGATCCTCTCCGAGCCTCGGGCCGGGAAACCTGGCCCTCCGTTCGGTTCCGCAAGCGAGGTTGCGTCCCCATCGTCTAGCCCGGCCTAGGACACCGCCCTTTCACGGCGATAACACGGGTTCAAATCCCGTTGGGGACACCAACCGTATCTATCAAGAGGATACCGCGCACCCCTCCTGCCGCGTCACCTCGATTGTGCGAACAACGTGCCCCCCCCCGCATTGGGTACGGTTACCGACTCCCGGAAACCTCCCGGACTCCGACGATATCACGCCGGGCGGCGGTCTTTTTCGATGTATATGTGCGGTTGCACGCGTTCCTATGCGGGCAATGGGCGCGTCACGCCGATGGAGTCGGCCGGCGGCGGTGTGTGCGCCAACGCGGTTGACACCGCTGCGGCGCGGGTGTGGACGCCCATTTTTTTGTAGATCTGTTTGAGGTATCCTTTGACCGTGAGGTCGCTGATCAAGAGGCGCGCGCCGATCTCCTTGTTCGTGTCGCCGCGACACAGGCAGATAATGACGTCCCATTCTCGATTCGACAGATGGAGGCGTTCCTGGAGCAGGCGCCGATGCCCCATGCGTTCGTGACCGCCGCCGGACGAAGGAGTCCACGGGTGATGCCGGTTGAGGGCGCGTTTCGTGATCGCCAGACGGACCGCTTCCACCAGATTCGGCAGATGTCCTTTGGATTTTCGGACGTAGTCGAAGGCGCCTTCGCGGCGCAGCGACCGCACCGCGGTGTGAACCGAGGCTCTCCCGGTCAGCATGATGACGACAAGCTCGGGGTCGAGGCGTTTGGCCTCGGGGAGGACGTCGAGTCCGCCGACCTTTGGGAGGTGGATGTCGAGAATGGCGACGCCGAATTCGTGGGACCGAGCGCGCAAAAGATCGAGGGCCGCTTGTCCGTCCCGCGCGACGACCAGGGGATTGTGTATGGATCCGCCGATAAGGGATCGACGGATGACGTCGATATCCGCCGACTCGGCTTCGGCGAGCAAGATGCCGATTGCAGTTTCGTCCATCAGTGGATGCCTGGAAAGTGTGGGCCCACAATGGCCCGAAAAGTATAACGAGGGGGATTCGGGTTGGTCAATCAACCGTCGTGTGATGAGGAGCGGGCGTCGGGCGCGCAGCCCGACGGGGTGGGTATCGAGGAGCCATGGTGCGTCCGGTAATCGTGTCCCTCGGCCTGCCCGAGTTATCCGCGCAGGTGGCCGCGATCGCGGGTGATCCCGCAACGATCACGCTTCGGCGGTTTCCCGACGGCGAGACGTACGTCCGTTTTGAGACCGAGGTGCGCGGTCGAGACGTTGTGATCGTGGCGAACTTGGCGGGACCCGATGAAAAGTTAGCGCCGTTGTTGTGGGTCGCGGCCACGGCGAAGGATTTGGGCGCGGGGCGTATCGGCCTGGTCGCGCCGTATTTGCCGTACATGCGGCAGGACGCGCGGTTTCAGACGGGAGAGGGCGTCACGTCGCGGTACTGCGCCCGGGTGCTTTCGTCGCATGTGGATTGGCTGGTGACCGTGGACCCGCACCTGCACCGGTACGGCTCGTTGGACGAGGTGTACACGATTCCGAGCCGCGTCGTCACCGCCGCGCCGCTGTTGGCCCAATGGATCGCGCGCCAGGTTCCCGCGCCCGTGTTGATCGGCCCCGATGCCGAGAGCGCCCAGTGGGTCCACGCGGTGGCGAACGCGGTGAACGCGCCATACGCGGTCTTGGCCAAAACGCGCGCGGGCGACCGCGAGGTTCGTCTGGAGGCTCCGGACCTGCGCGAGTACCGCGATCGCGCGCCGGTCCTCATCGACGACGTGATTTCCACCGGATCCACCCTGGCCGAGGCCGCGCGACTCGTTCTCGGTCAGGGGTTGGCCGCGCCGGTGTGCCTGGCCGTGCACGCCGTGTTTTCAGGACAGGCGTACGAATCCCTGATCGCGACGGGGTGTCGCGCCGTGATCACTTGCAACACCGTGCCGCATCTGACCAACGCCATTGACGTGTCGGGGCCGCTGAACGAGGGTATCCGGAGTCTCCTGGATTCATCGGTGGGGCGGAGGACGTAACCGTTCCGGTGGACGCAGGCGCCGGCGAAAGCCCGCCGCGAGAGCCTGGTGACGTCATCGACATGATGAGAGGATTCGACGATGAATTTTGATCCGGCGATCGTGGCCTGGCAGGTGTTTTGTCGCGTGCGGGAGTCCACGGAGTTGGGTGAAGATCTCGACGCGGCGATCGCGGCGCAGGAGCGGTTCGTTGGCGGCGTGGGGGACGAGGCGTCGGAGGCATATCGGGAGTTGGTTGCGATCGGCGCGCGGCATCCCGAGGCCGCGGCGTTTTGCGAGTTTCTGGTGTATACGACCTGGAGCCATCTGATGGATGAGACGGTGGCGGAGCATTTCCAACGGGGGTTGGCCTTGTGCCGGGCGCTGCTCCGGCGCGACTCGGACGGGGATGATGAACGCCTCGCGCGTCTTCGCGCTATGGAACGGTCGTTTCGCTCCGGGTTGGGCGAGCAGGCGGACGACGCGCTTGATTACGACGCGGACACGTTGAAAGGCGGCGATTGATTCGCTCGGGATGCAACATTATTCGAGAGACGGCACGCGCGGGCGCTCTGACCGGGCTGATCATCGTCGCGGTCGTCGTAGGGCCCGTAATCGGATGGGGGCAGGACCCCAGTATCGATGACATTGTGCGATTGGTCAGAGGCCAGGACAACGCCATCGACGACGAAACCGCGGACGTGGAAATCCGGTCGACGGGCGCGCACGGGGACGGGCGCACCGCGCTGCGACTGTATTGGAAAAATCAGCGTGGGAAAGACGGTCTGCTCGGGCTGACATTGTTGGTCACGCAGGCGCCCCTGAACCGCAAAGGCGAGGGGTTTTTGCTTCGGCAGGCGGAACGCGCTGGGGATTCGCAGGCGTGGCTCTATTTGCCGGACCTTCGCCAGGCGCTCCGGATCACGATCGCCGGACAGGACGTCCAGCGCCCCAAACGCAACACCGACATGCTGCTGGGGTTTGAACAACTGGGCACGCGCCTCTTGGGCAAGGCCGCACGGTCAGTGGCCGGGCGCGAGCCGCTCGGCGGCGTCGAGTACGTCATCGTTGATGAACGCGTTGACGGGGAACCGAACGCGCTCCGGCGGTTTTGGGTGTCGCCCGTGAATTGGACCATCGCGAAAATCGAGTACCGCGGGCCGGGTGGGCGGGTTGACCAGACGCAATCGATCGAGTGGCAACAGGTCGGCGGCGCCTGGGTGTGGGAGCGGGTAGAAGTCCGCGCCGCGGATCCTCCGGGCCATACGGTGGTTGAACTGAGCAATGTGGCGGTGAACACGGGATTGAGCGACCGCATATTCACGGTCAACACCATGAAATCCGGTCGAATCCCATGACCCCGTGCGGCCGCCGTCCGCGCGGCCCTCTTTCACCCCAGCGTGCGGCTTTGGTATGATCCTCCCACATTGATGGCCTGATCTCACGCACTGACCAAGGAGTTTGCACCCATGTCCGTTGATCCCAAATCCCGCAGCCGCGCCATCACCAATGGCCGCGATCGCGCCCCGGCCCGCGCCATGCTCAAGGGCATCGGTTTTACCGATAAAGACTTGGCCCGTCCCATCGTGGGCATTGCCAATACCTGGACCGAAACCATGCCGTGCAACTACGGCCTGCGCGATCTGGCCCAGCACGTGAAACGCGGAGTCCGCGAGGCGGGCGGCACGCCCATGGAGTTCAACACCGTGTCCGTGTCCGACGGCGTGACCATGGGCACCGAGGGCATGAAGGCCTCGCTCATCAGCCGCGAGGTCATTGCGGATTCGATCGAGCTCATGGGCCGGGGCTACTTGTTTGACGCCATGATCGTCCTGGTGGGGTGTGACAAGACCATTCCGGCCGGCGCGATGGCGTTGATCCGGCTCGACACGCCAGGGATCGTGCTCTACGGCGGGTCGATCCAGCCGGGGCAGTTTCATGGCAAGGACGTGACCATTCAGGACGTGTTCGAGGGCGTGGGCGCGAACGCGGCGGGCCGCATGAGCGACGCGGACCTCAAAATGCTCGAAGACTCGGCCTGCCCCGGCGCGGGTGCGTGCGGAGGGCAGTTCACGGCCAACACCATGGCTACGGTGATGGAGTTCATCGGCCTGTCGGTGATGAACACGGCGAGCGTGCCCGCGATTGACCCTCGCAAGGAACAGGTCGGGATCAGAGTCGGTCACATCGTGATGGACATGTTGCAGCGCGATTTGCGGCCGAGCAAGATCCTCACCCGCAAGGCGTTCGAGAACGCGATCGCGTCCGTGGCCGCGACCGGAGGCTCGACAAATGCCGTCCTGCACCTGCTGGCCATGGCGCGCGAGGCAGGCATTCCGTTGACGATCGACGACTTCGACATCGTGAGCGCCCGCACGCCGTTGATCGCGGACTTAAAGCCCGGAGGGAAATACGTGGCCGCGGATCTGGACCGCGCAGGGGGCATCCCATTAGTCGCGCAACGTCTGGTCAAGGCCGGATTCCTGGACGGCGCGCAATTGACGCCCACCGGCCGGACCATTGCGGACGAAGCCGCGGGCGCGGTGGAAACCCCTGGCCAGGTGGTGCTGACGCCGGTGGACAAGCCGCTCAAGCCAACCGGCGGGCTGGTGATCCTCAAGGGCAACCTCGCGCCTGAAGGCTGCGTAGTGAAAGTCGCGGGTCATGAGCGCCTGCTGCACCGCGGTCCGGCCCGCGTGTTCGATCGGGAGGAAGATGCCATGGCGGCCGTGACCAAGCGTCAGATTCGCGAGAACGACGTGGTCGTCATCCGCTATGAAGGCCCCAGGGGCGGACCCGGCATGCGCGAGATGCTGGGCGTGACCGCCGCGATCGTGGGCGAGGGCCTGGGCAACAGCGTGGCCCTGCTGACCGACGGCCGATTCTCCGGCGCGACCAAGGGCTTGATGGCGGGCCACGTGGCGCCGGAAGCCGCGGTCGGCGGTCCCATCGCCGCGGTGCGCGAAGGGGACATGATCACGTTCGACATCACCAAGCGCCGGCTGGACGTGGGAGTCCCGGACGACGAGTTAAAGAATCGCTTGAAGTCTTGGAAATCCCCTGAGCCGCGCTACAAGACCGGCGTGTTCGCCAAATACGCCGGCATGGTCGGCTCGGCTTCGGAAGGCGCGATCACGCGGGTCAGGTCGTAACGCGGTCCCGCCTCCTGCGTTCCGCATCACGACGGTCTCGCGCCACAAGCGCGGGTCGCGCACCGACCTGGTCCGAATGCGGTTGGTCCCCGGCGGAGCAACGAGGATACCGTCGCCGAGGATACCCAAACTGATAGGTCTTCTTACCAGGAGGGGAGTATGACACGTCAATCTGCTCTTCTGATGTTCTCGGTGTTCGCGTTCGGGTGGATCGCCTGGGCAGGCGCTGCAGGCGCCCAGACCGCGTACGAGCTCTGGGTGCTCGACCAGGGCGCGAACGCATTGCTCATCTACGACGGGGCCAAGCTGAACGCGAAGGCGCAACCCGAACGCGTGGATCTAGCGCCGCTGGGCGGGACCAAGCCGCACATGGTCCTGTTCTCGCCGAAACATGACTATGCGTTGATCGCCAACGTGGCGTCGGGCCACGTCTACATCATGCGCGCGTCCGACCGCAAGGTCGTCTTCAATGAAGACCTCGGGCAACAGGCGCACGCCGCGCTGCCGTCGCCCGACGGGGCGCGCGCATTGGTCGCGAATCAGAACGACAAGAAGGTGACCGAGATCGTGACCGACTACGGCAAGGGCGCGTTCAAGCTCGGACGGGCGCTCGATCTGGAGCAGGCGCCCGAGTTGGCGGATGCCGTGGAATTTCCGGATCGCGCGCCGATCTGCCTGATGTTCACGGCGGATTCGTCCAAAGCCTACGTCACCCTGCGCGGAGGGGGCATCGCGGTGGTAGTCTTCCCCGCGGATCAGGCCGCCCCGGCCAAGGTGACCAAGGCCTTCGGTAAGGTTCGAGACGGCATCGAGGCCAACGGGTGCGGCACGTTGCGGAGCGCGGACGGCACACGCATGTACGCCAACTCCGGCTCGGAGTCGGGCGGCAAATTTTACGTGTTCGATGCCTCCAAGGACGCGCTGATCGGTTCGACCGCGTTGACGGAGACCGGGCGCGACGCGCACGGGGTCGCCCTGGCGGGCCGCCACGTGTGGGTGGCGAATCGATCGGACGACAATGTCGCGGTGCTGAGCGCCGAAGGGAAGGTCGTCGGCAAGATCGACGGCGTGGGCGATGCCCCGGATCTCCTGGACGTCTCGCCGGGCGGGGACCGCATGTTCGTGACGCTGCGTGGTCCCAAACCCGCCACCGGCACGCACGACATGGCGGGGAAGACCCCGGGGGTCAGCGTGTTGTCGGTTCAGGACGGGGGCAAGTCCGCCAAACGCGAATTCATCATCCCGATCGGCGATCAGAGCGCCGAGTCGCCCAACGATCCGCACGGGATCGCGGTTCGCAAGAAGGGGTGAGCTCCTGACCTCCGTGATCAGGCTTCCAGTGCACACGTGCCGTTGATTCGTCTCGATAACGTTTCGCTCGCCTATGGACCACGCCCCTTGTTGGAACGGGCCTCGCTGGAGGTCCGGCGCGGGGAACGGGTGTGTTTGGTCGGGAGAAACGGCGAGGGCAAGTCGTCGTTGCTGCGCATCCTGGGCGGGGAGGTCAAACCGGACGCGGGCACGGTATGGGTCAGGCCGGGCACGCGCATCGCGCACTTGGCGCAGGACGTGGCCCAGGACAGCGATGAGACCGTGTTCGACGTGGTGGCGGCCGGGTTGGCGGAGACGGGCCGGTTGCTCTCGGACTACCATCACACGGCCGCGGAACTGGGGCACACGCACAGTGAGGCCGCGGTGCAGCGTCTCTCCGAACTCCAGCACCAGTTGGAATCCCACAACGGGTGGGAGTTGGAGCAGCGCGTGCAAGACGTGTTGGAACGCATGGCCCTGGACGGCGAGGCCGCGATCCAGACCCTGTCGGGTGGGCGCCGTCGGCGCGCCATGCTCGCGCGCGCCCTGGTGTGCCAGCCCGACGTGTTGCTGCTGGACGAGCCCACCAATCACCTCGACATCGAATCCATCACCTGGCTGGAAGACTTCCTCGTGGGCTACGCGGGCGCGGTTTTGTTTGTAAGCCACGATCGCGCGTTTCTCAAACGCTTGGCCACGCGCATCGTAGAGTTGGATCGTGGGCAACTGAGTTCATGGCCCGGGAATTACGACGACTACCTGGTCCGAAAAGCCGAGGCGATTGAAGTCGAAGCGCACCACAACGCTTTGTTCGACAAGAAGCTTGCGCAAGAGGAGGTGTGGATTCGCCAGGGCGTGAAGGCGCGCCGCACCCGCAACCAGGGCCGTGTGCGCGCGCTGGAGGCCTTGCGCGAGCAGCGACGCCAACGACGCGAGCGGGTGGGCACGGCCAAACTCAAATTGGATGACGCGGAGCGCTCCGGGCAACTCGTGTTCGAAGCCGAAGGCGTGACGTTCACGTATGGGGACACGGTGGTCATCCGGGACTTGACCACGCGTATCATGCGCGGAGACCGAATCGGACTCATCGGCCCCAATGGCGCGGGCAAGTCCACCCTGATCAAGCTCCTCGTGGGCGAACTCGAACCCACCAGCGGCCGGTTGTATCGCGGTACCAACTTGCAGGTCGCGTATTTTGATCAACAGCGCGCCCAGCTCGATCCCAAGGCCCTGGTCATGGACAGCGTGGGCGCGGAGAACCAGATGGTCACGGTGAACGGCCGCACGCGACACGTGACCGGGTACTTGCAGGATTTCCTGTTTCCCCAGGACCGCCTGCGCTCGCCCGTGAGCACGCTCTCGGGCGGCGAGCGCAACCGTCTGCTCCTGGCGAAACTCTTCACCCAACCCGCGAACCTTCTGGTCATGGACGAACCCACCAACGACCTGGACGTGGAGACGCTCGAATTGCTCGAAGAAGTCCTGCTCGAATACCAGGGCACGTTGCTGCTGGTGAGCCATGACCGGGCGTTCTTAGATAACGTGGTCACGAGCACATTGGTGTTCGAAGGCACGGGCAGGATCGGCGAGTACGTGGGCGGCTACAGCGACTGGCTGCGCTATCAGCAGGGTAAGGCCACGCCAGCGCCGGAATCCCTGACACGAGTCTCCGCATCGGTCCCAGCAACCGCGCCATCCCGAGAAAAACGCGGAGAGAAATCAAAGAAGCTTTCCTTTAAAGAGCAGCGAGAACTCAATGATCTTCCGAATAAAATCGATCTGCTTGAAACCGAGCAAGTCCAGCTTCACGCCAAGATGGGCCAAGCCGCATTCTATCAACAACCGAGTGCGATCGTGACCGCGACGTTAACGCGTTTGGAGCAGGTGACCAAGGAACTGGCAGTCTGTTACTCGCGTTGGGAAGCGTTGGACGCGCAGGCCACGGCCCCAGAATGAGCGTGCGACGCCATGGCCCTCACCGCCACGATTTATAAAGTCGCGCTGCACGTCGCGGACATGGACCGCCCGTACTATGGGGACCATGCCCTCACCATCGCGCGGCATCCCTCCGAAACCGATGAACGCATGATGGTGCGGGTGCTGGCCTTTATCCGCCACGCGCACGAAGCCTTGTCCTTTGGCAAAGGCTTGAGCACCGAGGACGAACCCGCGCTCTGGCAGAAAGATCTGACCGGCGCCATCGATCTATGGATCGACGTGGGCCAGCCGGATGAAAGAAGTGTTCGCAGAGCCTGCGGCCGCGCGAAGCAGGTCGTCATCTACACCTACGGTGGCCGAAGCGCGGACTTGTGGTGGGAGCAAAGCCGCGCCACGCTCGAACGCTCGAAGAACCTCACGGTCACCAACATTCCGGCCGACGCCGGCCGTGCTCTGGCCGCGTTCGCGCAGCGCGATATGGACTTACAGTGCACCCTTCAGGATGGACAGATCTGGATCAGCGATAAGGGGCAAACCGTGCAGATCGCCTTCGAGACGCGACTCAGCCCCAACCCCTGAACCCTGACCCATGACCACGTTCGTGGCCTTACTCCGAGGAATCAATGTCTCGGGCCAAAAGCGAATCCGCATGGCGGATTTGCAGAAGAGCTGTGAGGCCTTGGGGTTCAACGATGTCCGGAGCTATCTGCAAAGCGGGAACGTGGTCTTTCGCGCGAATCAGTCGGCCCCACGTAAACTCGCCGCGGCGTTACGCGCTCAGATCGCCAAGGACTTCGGACATGAGGTGGAAGTCTTGGTCTTGTCGGCCAAGGACCTGAGTCGCGTGGCCAAGTCTAGTCCGCTGCGGCCACGATCAGGCAGCGACGAAACGTTGTTTCACGCCACGTTCCTCTTTGAGCCCGTCTCAGCAAACCGTTTCCAGAACTTCACCCTTCCAGCCCAATCAGGAGAGCAGGCCGCGCTGGTCGGGCAGGTGGTGTTCCTGCACTGTCCTCACGGGTACGGAAGAACTAAGCTGAACAACGCGTATTTTGAAAAAGCGTTCGGGGTGCCGGCCACCACGAGGAATTGGCGGACGGTCCTAGCGCTCCAAGAGCTTTGCGGCAAGTTGTGAACACACTACATGGTTTAACCGGTTTGGTTTCTGGTCCGACTCCGGAGTATAGTGGCTATCGCGGGATGAGGGTTCGTCCTGTCGTTTTGTGTGGACAAGGTGCAGGTCAACGTCTGACCGAATGAGGCATCAATGAAGGCTCACTACCTGGGACACGTGGTCTTTTACGTCCAAGATCTACAGCGCTCGCTGGCGTTCTATCGCGACCTGCTGGGTTTCCGGGAAGTCGGGCGGATCTTCGACGGGAAAGCGGCGGCGCTGACGTCCGGCCGTACGCACCACGAATTGCTGCTGATCGAAGTCGGCGCCGCGCCGGGCCCGCCGCCGGGCCGGAGGCGGGGCTTGTACCACATCGGCATCAAGGTCGGGGATTCGCTGGACGAACTCCGCGCCGCGATCAAAGACTTGGAACAGGCGGGCGTGGAGATCTCCGGGATGAGCGACCACACCGTGAGCCAGAGCCTATACCTTGCCGATCCCGACGGCAACGAAGTCGAACTGTACGTGGACGCCGACCCCGCGATCTGGCAGAAAGACCCGGCGGCCGTGTTGTCGCCGATCAAGCCGCTGCGCGTGTAGCTGGAGGGCGTGTATATCTGGAACCGGTGGTCGCCGGCTGCGCGCTCGCCGAGGTAGAACGTCGCGCCGCACCTTGATCCGCTGAGCGTCTTGGCAGTCGGCGCAAGGCTAGACTGCCAACCGATCCCTCGATGTTTCGCCGTTCTCAATCATGGACAATTGGCGGGGAAATCGTTGTCGTGAGTGTCGTGGACACCACTCGTGCGCAACGACGAAAGACGGAGCTCGGCCCCGATGGACGTGTGATCAGCGGCGTATCAGTTGACTACGCCGCGGCGGGAGGCTTCAGTCCCCACGGCGAATGTTTCAGCCAGCGGGTGAGTTCATGGGCCGGGAGTGGTTTGCTCATGTAGTAGCCTTGCGCGAGGTCGCAGCCCATGTGCGTGAGTCGGTCCAGAACCTCTTGGGTCTCGACTCCCTCGGCTACGACCTTCAGACCGAGGTTATGGGCCAGATCGATGGTGGACCTCACGATCTTCGCATCGCCTTCATTTTCCGTCATATGGAGGACGAACGATTTGTCCACCTTGAGGCGGTCTACCGGAAGTTTCCTGAGATAGCTCAAAGAGGAGTAGCCGGTGCCGAAATCATCGATAGAAATCCGGATCCCCATTTGTTGGAGCGTATTCAAAATTCTTTCCGCATGCGCCGGATCAGCCATGATGGCGCTTTCCGTGATCTCGAACGTCATCCAGTCCGGCGAGACTCCGGTCATACGCAGCAGGTCGGCGACCTGTCCGGGTAACTTCGGATCGGATAGATTTCTCGCGGACAGGTTGACCGACACCGGCATCTTCACCCCGGCCCGCCACCACTCGCCGCACTGCCGCATCGCGGCCTGAAGGACCCAGTGGGTGAGCGGGTAGATCAGGCCGGTCTGTTCCGCCGGGCCGATAAACTGATCCGGAGGGATCATCCTGCGGTTCGGGTGCTTCCACCGGACGAGCGCTTCCGCCCCGGCGACGGTTCGGGTCTTCAGACCGATCTTGGGCTGGTAATGCAGCAGGAGCTCGTTGTGGTCGATTGCATGGCGTAGCTCGCCCATGAGCGCCAGCCGGATGGGGTTGTACCGATCCTGGTCGCGGTTGTAGACGGCATAGCCGCTTCCGGATTTTTTGGCCTGGTACATGGCGACGTCCGCCCGGCGGAACAGGGTTTCGGCGCCGCCACCATGATCGGGATAGATGGCGACGCCGATGCTGGCCTCGACGATGATGGGGATATTCTCAAGGATGAACGGCGACCTCAGCGCCTCCTGAATTTTCTGAATGACCAGAGTGACGTGCTTGCCGTCCGCGATCTTCGGGAGCCACACCGCAAATTCGTCCCCGCCAAGGCGCGCGACCATATCCTGCTCATACAACGCGCCCTTCAACCTCCGGCCGACTTCCTGTAACAGCCGATCGCCGTGGTCATGGCCCAGGGTATTGTTGACCTCTTTGAATCGGTCCAGGTCTAGGAGCAGTAACGCCATGGGCTGCCCCGTCCCCTCGTCCCGGCGAATCGCATCGAGTAGACGGTCGTTGAGCAGGTTGCGGTTCGGGAGGTCCGTGAGCGGGTCATGAAACGCGATGTGCTGTATCAAGTCTTCGGCCTGCTTGCGCGCGGTGATGTCGCGAATGATGCTCATTACCAACGCTCCATCGTCCGTGTGTACGGGACTGAGGCTGATCTCGGCCGGAAACTCGCTGCCGTCTTTTCGCCGCCCATACAGTTCCCGTCCGGCGCCCATCGGTCGTAGGTTGGGATGGCTGCTGTAGCTGGTCCGGTGAGCGACGTGGGTACCCCGAAGCCGCTCGGGAATCAAGATCTCAATGGGTTGGGAGCGCAGTTCGTCCGGTGAATATCCAAACAGCCGCTCGGTTTGAGGGTTGTGCAGAACGATTCGACCCTCGCGGTTAACCAGTACAATGGCGTCCGGAGCCGACTCCATGATGGCCCGAAACGTGCTGTCAAGCCGCTTGCGCTCCCTCCGAACATCGGCCTCGCGTAACTCCCTCTGGATACTCGGAATCAACCGTTTCAGATTCCCCTTGAGCAGGGAGTCATGCGCGCCGGCCTTCATTGCGGCGACGGCGGTATCTTCGCCGATGCAGCCTGAGAGAATGATGAATGGCAGGTCGATCCCACTGTTTCTCAGGAGTTCCAGCGCCTTGGGGGCGCTGAAATTCGGCAGGTCGTAATCCGAAATCACAATGTCCCAGGTGTGCCGTTCCAGTGCGTCCGCCATGGCTTGGGCGGTCTGGACCAGCTCGTACGCCACGTCGTACTGGTTCCGCAACTCGTGGACGAGCAGGGTCGCGTCGTCTTCCGAGTCCTCGACGATCAAAACGCGAAGAGGGGTGCCCATGTACGTTCCCGTTGGTCCTCCTTCGGAGTGTGTGCACGCATCCCGTTTAAATTTACCCGGATATGACAAATCGTCTAGGACGTCGACGCCGTCCTGGGCCCGCCGCCGGGCCGGAGGCGGGGCTTGTACCACATCGGCATCAAGGTCTGGGATTCGCTGGACGAACTCCGCGCCGCGATCAAAGACCTGGAACTGGCGGGCGTGGAGATCTCCGGGATGAGCGACCACACCGTGTTCTCCCCAAGCCATACGGTGACCAAGGTAATACCATACGATATGCTCATCCATTACATTACAGATAAGAAACGGACAATGAGAACCGCGCTACCGATTAGGGTAATCGGGGCCACATCAAGGGCTTGTTCCGTCGGCACGCTGATTTCCTAAGTGATTGATTTGGTTATACTCAAGCTGATAACCAACATTTATGCATTGCGGGTCTTCTTCTTGCTTGCCTCTTCCGGGTCATGATTCGCGGCCGCGTGTTGTGCGCAGCCGACCACACCGGAGGGAGAAGCGTATGGTTGATTGGGGTTCAGTAGCGTTCGCGTTTGCCGCCATTTCGGGCGGGATCGGGTGGGTGGTGTTCTTCGGCTACGAGCTCTCTACGCTTGCTCCTCCGATGCCCACTGAAGAACACCATGAGAAACGCCATCATAAGAAGAAAGCCGCGTGAGCCAAGGGCCCCGTCCTCGCCAGAGGATGGGGCCCGAATCTTTTAGGTCAGCTTAGGGAAGGGAGACTCACAGGCAAGGATCCCCCGGCCTTTGGATAGGATGAGCGCGCCCACGCTGGCCGGGTGGCATCAATACGTGCGCGCTTCGGTCCGATCAGCATACGAGAGGGTGACGGGGGTATGTCGCACGCTCCGCCCGGTCCCTTCGGGGCACGTTTTTTCAGGTGTGCTAGACTTACGGTGCGGTTGGACTCAAGAAGATCGGTCATAGTCGAGACGTCCCGGTGATCAGCCGACACGGTACCCAAGAAAACAAAGGCGCCTCCGCGCCTCGCGCGTACAGTCGACGGTGGTGTATGGTTGGCGTGTTGTGCGCCATGGCCCTGTTCTCCCTCGGCGACCTCGTGGAGGTGTGGCCGGGCATGGAATCGGTCGTGGCCCATCCAGTGTTTCCCTACATCCACGAGAGCCATGATGTGGCGGCCTTGGCCCTGGGTCTGTACGTGGCCCACCGGATGACGCCCAGGATTGGTGTGAGCGCGATTGTTTGGTTTCTGGTCCTGCATCTTCCGTATCTCATCATCACATTTCCCCATGAGGTCCCAGAGTTTTCCCGACTTCTGCTGATGAGCGGCGCGTCCCTCTTCGGGATTCGGATCATCGCAATACGAAACCGTCTCGAAAAGAAACTCGCCCGACAGGCGACCCTAGACCCCCTCACCGGGTTGATGAATCCCAAATATTTTCACAAGGAATTGGAACGCGAACTGGCGTTGGCCAGGCGATATGGTGAACAAGGAACCCTCCTGTTCCTGGACCTCGACGGGTTTAAGGCCGTCAACGATCGTCTGGGACATCACGCGGGAGATACCATTCTAAGACGAGTCGCCGACATTATCCCGCAGTCCCTTCGCGTAACCGATATCGTGGCCCGGCTTGGAGGTGACGAGTTCGCGGTGTTTTTGCCTCGTACCGATACGGATCAGGCCCGCGCGGTGGCCGAGACGATTCGCAAAACGATCGACGGACTACCGGTCGGCGAGACGATACGAATTTCAGCGAGCATCGGGCTCGCCGCGTTTCCTGACCACGGGGAGAGCGTCGACGGCCTGCTGGTCGCTGCTGATCGGGCCATGTATCGTGCCAAAGCTGGAGGCCGCAATCGACTCACGATCTTCCAGGGAGAGCGGCCCATAGCCGGCCCGGTCACGCGAGTCCAGGCCGCATAGCATAGGCCGGGTATTCTCCGACGGCCGGAGAAAGATTGGGGTCGGAGTACTATTTCCGGTAGGGCGGAATCCCGCACGACGTGAAAAAGCCCTCTGCACTGTTTCCCCAAGCTGTTGGAGGATTACTCGGTACGTTCTCGCTCCAATCGCTCGCGCCTGATCAGGGTTAGACTCACGCCTCCGAGGATCAAGATGGCGGAGACGATGAAGCGTAGCGAGAACGCTTCATCCAGCACGATCATTCCGGCGAACGCGACCAGCACGGGGACGGCCAGTTGCACGGTGGCGGCGCGCGTGGCGGTGAGGCCTTGCAGCGCGACATACCAGAGCACGTAGCCCACCCCGGAGGCCAACGAACCGGATAAGATGGCGAGCCAGACGCCCTGCGGGGAGAGGCGCGCGGTCGGGACCGTTGCTAGGGCGACGAGCAGCACCAACGGCACCGACCGCATGAAATTGTCGGCGGTGACCGCGATGGGATCGGCCGCGCCCCGGCCTCGCAGTGAGTACACGCCCCACGACGCGCCAGCCATGGTCATGAGCGCGGCACCGGTTGGCGACGGGGCGGTGAGGCCGGGAAACACCAGCGCGACCAATCCCGTGGCGGCCGCGAGCAGTCCCACCCATTGCAGAGGGTGGGGACGTTCGCCGGAGCGCAGGCCGGCAACGATCATCGTGGTTTGAACCGCGCCGAAGAGCACGAGCGCGCCGGTTCCCGCGCTGAGGCTTAGATACGCGAAGGAAAAACCGATGGCGTAGAGAAACAGCGCCGTGGCGGACGCCCAATCACCGCGCGGCCGCGTGTCGTTGACGCGGTTGACGACGCGGACCAGGAGCCACAACGTTGCCGCGCCCGCCGTTAATCGAATGCCGGTAAAACTTGCGGCGTCGATGGCTCCGTTCCCGAGCGCTAGGCGGCACAGCACCGAATTGGCGGTGAAGGCCATGAGCGCGAGGGCCGTGTGCAGGCCGGTGCGAAGCCTGGTGGGCGCATCGATTTCGGCGCGGGCCACGGACCTTAGACGAGGCTCTTCGCCAGATGGCCGGAGCATTGGACGACCGGCAGACGCGGATATTTCTGGAACGTGTGGTCGCGGGCTGAGCGGTCGCAGAGATAGAATGTCGCGCCTCGCGCGGAGTCGATCCGTTGCGCGCGCAAGCAGTCGGCGCAGAGCCCGACACCAGAAGTATCCCCCGACGTCGTGATGTTCTCAGTCATGTTACGAAGAGCGGCGGGGGGAGAGTAGATTTTTCGGCGAGGTTCTGTCAACATCGCCATCGGTCCGATGGTCATCGCCACCCCCGCGGCGCTTGCCAAGTTGAGCGAGTTGCTCGCCGAGCATCCCGAAGACCCGGTGGTGCGCTTGACGATTATCGACCGGGACGACGATCGGATCGTGTTTGGGATCACGCTAGAATCCGCGGCGAGGCCGGACGACATAGTGCAAGAGACCGGGGGCCTGACCATCGCGACCGAAGCCCGCAGCGCGGCGCGGATGGACGGGGTCACGCTGGATTACCGCGAGCCGGGCGGGTTTCGTTTCATCCATCCCGAGCCGCCTCCTCCGAAAGAAGAGCCTCCCTTCAGTCTCTTCAATCTTCACTAGGCGTTGCGGAGGGAGAGGCCGATGTCGTCAACCGATTGGTCGTGGGCGGGTCCGAGTCGCCGTCTTGGATTGCCTCGTTGAGCAGCGGCCAGGCGTGGACGCTGTATCTGCTCCGGTGCCGCGACCGGTCGCTCTACACCGGGATCACGACCGACGCGGAACGTCGTCTGGCGCAACACCAGGACGGCACAGCGTCCCGGTACACTCGCAGCCGGCGACCGGTGACGATGGTGTATCGGGAATCCTGCGCGAGTCGGTCCGATGCGCTGAAGCGGGAAGTTGCGGTCAAAGCCCTATCGCGCCAAGCGAAGGAGCGATTGATCAGCGGGGCGCGTGGTGGGTCGTGCCGCGTCGTGGGATCGTAGGACAATGCGCTGGCGCCGGTTTCCAGGGAGGGGTAGATGCCGAAGGTGTTGTTTCGACAGTCGGGGCGGTCGATCGCGTGCGGGCCGGGCGAGTATCTGCTGGACCTGTGCGAGGCGCACGACGTGGGGATCACGTTCAGTTGCCGGGCCGGCGCGTGCGGCGCGTGCGTGATCGACGTCTCCGCCACGCCCGACGGCCTCGGTCCCATGTCCGCCCGCGAACGGCGTACGTTGGAGAGCGTGGGCGCGGACCTCGTCAGGAACCGCTTGGCCTGCATGACCCGCGTCATGCACGACGTGGAAATCGGCGAGGCCACCACCGCGTCCTCCGAGCGCGCGCGCGAAACCGGCGTCCGTCCGGGATTCGAGGCCGTGGTGCTCGAAAGTCGGCACCTGGCCGATCAGGTGCGGGAGGTTTCGTTCCGGCTTGTTCAACCGGAAGTGATGTCGTTTCTCCCCGGACAGTATCTCTCCTTCACGGTTGCGGACTTCGATCACATCCGTCGGTCGTACAGTCTGGCGTCGTCTCCGGCGGATCGACACCACGTCACCGTATGCGTGCGGGCCGTGAGCGGGGGGCGGGGGTCCAATTACATTCATCGGCTGGAGCCCGGCGACCAGGTACGGTTCGACGGTCCGTACGGCGACTTCGTGCTGCGGCAAACATCGGCGCGGGATATCCTGCTCATCGCCAACGGCACCGGCGTGGCGCCCATGATGTCCATCCTGCGCCATCTTGTGGACGCCCGATCCTCGCGGAACGTGCGGCTGTACTTCGGGCTTCGACACGTCCACGATATTTTCTATCGGGAAGAACTGGACCAGTTCGTGAAGCGCCTCCCGAACTTCGGTTACCGGTACTGTCTCTCGCAACCATTCCCGGCGCGGTGGGACGGGTTCGTGGGGCGGGTCACGGATCTGCTGCGCCAGGAGCTGACGCGAGATGAAGCCCTGCGCTCCGAAGCGTATCTGTGCGGCGGGCGCGGTCTGGTGGAGGACGCCAAAGCCGTCCTGCTCGCCGCGGGTCTGCCGCCGGATTCGATCTTCCACGAACAGTTTTACTGAGCGAACCTTCCACCCCCCGTGAGCCGCATGGAACCCTGCGATCGCGGGACATCTGAAGTGGTCGCCATACGGAATGCAGTACTCAGGCGGGGTCGCTATTCCATGGGCGGCGGTCTCCCAGAGACGGGCCGCCCGGCGATGTATTGCGTCGCGCGCGCCCGATATCGTACAGTTTGACTGGCGTTATTCGGTTCCTCTCCCCAGGCCTGGAGGGGCTGCAGTCACCGAATCCCGGAAGCTCAAGGCTCCTGATCCAGTATCCGAGCGGCAGGCCCCATCCGAGGTGACGAGGCTCCATGTTGGTTGGCGTCATCCTGACGATCTCCACGGTCCTGCAGGTGACGGCCGCGGCATTGGCGTTCCGGCTGATCCGCGTGACCGGCTGGGTGACGGCCTGGGTCTGTGTGGCATCGGCCATTTCACTCATGGCGGTGCGGCGGGTCATCACGCTGTATGGGTTGAGCAGAGGCGAGATCCCTCGCCCGATCGATCCCGTAGCGGAAACCGTTGCGCTCGTGATTTCCCTCCTCATGGTGATTGGTCTCTACTACGTTGCCCCAAGTTTTCGCGGTTTTAAACGTTCGATGGAGGTCTTACGTGACGCTGAAATGTACTCCGAGAACCTGATTCAGACGGCCAATGTCCTGGTTGTTCGATTGGACGTTGACGGATGTGTCAGGAGGCTCAATCACGCCGGCGCGGAGCTAACGGGGTACACGGAGGCGGAACTGAGAGGCCAGAACTGGTTTGATGTCATCGTTCCGAAAAGTCGGTATCCCTTGGTCTGGGACGAGTTTCATCGAATTCTCTCCGGTGGAACTCCCAAGACATTCCAGAATCCGATACAAACGAAATCCGGAGAGGAACGGTTTATCCTGTGGCGAAACAATGAAGTCCGCCAAGGGAACGCGGTGGTCGGCACGATCTCTTTTGGACTCGATATCACGGACCGCAAGCGGGCGGAAGAAGCCCTGCGCGAGAGTCGGAGAACCTTCGCCACTCTCTTGAGCAATCTTCCGGGCGCGGTCTACCGCTGCCGGAACGACCGGGATTGGACCGTGGAATTCATGAGCGATGGGGCGCTAGTGCTCACTGGTTACCCGGCCTCTGATTTCATTGAGAAGAAGATTGCCTATGGAACGCTCATCCACCCGGACGACCGGGAGCCGGTCTGGGATGACGTCCAAGCGGCCCTGGCGAAGCGGCAACCCTTCGAGTTGGTGTATCGACTTCGCACCGCGGCCGGAGATGAAAGGTGGGTGTGGGAGCGGGGGCAGGGTGTCTTTGCCGACGCGGGCGATCTGCTCTTCTTGGAGGGCTTCATCACTGACCTCACCGAGCGCAAGCGGGCGGAAGATGAGATCCAGAGACTCAATCGTGACCTGGAGGAGCGGGTCGCGCAACGAACGTCGGAGCTCAAGGCGGCGAACGCCGAGTTGGAAAGTTTCAGCTACTCCGTCTCCCACGACCTGCGCGGGCCGCTGCGGGCGATCAACGGATTCAGCCAGGCTCTGTTGGCCGATTACTCCGACCGGCTCGACGAACAGGGGCGGGCCGCGCTCCGGCGGGTCCACGCCGCGACCAACCGGATGGCGGAGCTGATCGAGGCCCTGTTGAGCCTGGCCCGGATCGGCCGGAGCGACATGGAGCGACGGCCGTTGGACGTGTCCGCGTTGGCCAGGACGGTGGCTGCGGATCTGCAACGGGCCGAGCCGACGCGGCGCGTGACCGTCACGATTCACGACGGCCTCACCGCCGAGGCGGATCGTCGTCTGATGCGGATCGTCCTGGAAAACCTTCTCGGCAACGCGTGGAAGTTCACCTCCAAGGTGCCGGCTGCGACCATTGAAGTCGGCCGGACCGAGCGCGACGGCGCGCCCGTGTTGTTCGTCCGGGACAATGGCGCGGGGTTTAATATGGCCTACGGTCAGAAGCTGTTCGGCGCGTTTCAGCGGCTCCATACCCGTGAGGAGTTCGAGGGCACCGGTATCGGTTTGGCCACGGTGCAGCGGATCATCCATCGCCACGGCGGACGCATCTGGGCCGAAGCCGAGGTGGGCAAGGGCGCGACATTTTTCATGGCATTGTGAGCGGCGGGCCGCGTGACTGACGGACCCATCGGGGCGTCGCGCACATCGGGCGGGCCGCGTCCGCTGACCGCCTCGCTGATGAAACAGTACAAGTCCCTGGCCGACAAGAAGGGGCGGCAGGCGGCGGGGCTGTTCATGGTCGAAGGGCATCGCGCGATTCAGCAGGTGCTCACGAGCCGCCCGGACGCGGTGGTCGAACTCATCATGATCGCGGAGCACGCGTCGGACTGCGAGGGCGTTCCCGTGCGGTCCGCCACGCGGCGGCAGCTCGACGCGATCTGTCAGACCAAGACGCCGCAGGGCGCGGTGGCCATCGTCCGCCAACCGGATGACGTGTACGCGGATCACCTGCCGAGCGACGTGGGGCCGCGCGTGCTGGCGCTCGAAGCGATTCAAGATCCGGGTAACGTGGGCGCGCTCATCCGCACCGCGGCCGCGTTCGACTACTCGCTGGTCATCCTCAGCGAGGGTTGTGCGGACCCGCTCGCGCCCAAGAGCGTGCAGGCGTCCAGCGGAACCGTGTTGTCCGTGACGATGCGGCGGACGCCCGCGTATTTGAATCTGATCACGCGGCTCAAGGAACGCCGATATCATGTGGCGGTCGCGGACGTACGCGGGGACGATGCGCCGTCCCGCCTACAACAGTCGGAACGGTTAGTGTTCGCGCTTGGGAACGAGGCCGCCGGTCCGACGACCGAGCTACTCGCGCTGGCCGATCATCGCGTGCGCATTCCGATCCGCGAGCGCCGCGCGGAATCGCTGAACGTGGCCGCCTGCGGCGCGATCGGCATGTACCTGGGCTCACGCGTGTTTGAGTAACACCGGGTAGCGCCTGTTCAGGAACGGGTCAGATGCCCCCGCCGGGGATTTCCACCATTGGATTTCTTGAAAGTGGGTCACAAGGCGCCGGAGAACCGGAGCGGAGCGTACTGGGTCGTACGTGAGCACCGGAAGTGCAGCGGCAACGCAGCAGGTGGCCGTTCATGGACAGGCGCTGGGTTTCGTTGACAAGCCCTGGACCGTGTGCCAGAATCCAGCCCTCGGTCATGCCTGAAGAACGCCTCCAAAAACTGATGGCCCGCGCCGGAATCGCGTCCCGACGCGCGTCCGAGCAATTGATCCTCGACGGCGAGGTCACGATCAACGGCCGCGTGGCGACCGAACTCGGCACCAAAGCCGATCCGGACAAAGACCACATTAAAGTCCGCGGCAAATTGTTGCAGTTCAAGACCCCGTTGGTCTACGCCATGCTGCATAAGCCCAAGGGGTACGTCACGACCATGAGCGATCCCGAGGGACGTCCCACGATCGTGGACTTGATTCGCGGCCTCCGCGGCCGCGTCTTTCCGGTCGGGCGGTTGGACTTCGACACCGAGGGACTGCTGTTGCTCACCAACGACGGCGAACTGGCCAACGGACTGATGCACCCCAGCCGCGAGGTGCCGAAAGTCTACGCCGTGAAGATCAAGGGCAAAATTTCCGACGAGAACGTCGCCAAGTTGGAGGCGGGCGGGATCTATCTCGGGCCCGGACGGTCCGCGCCGTGCCGCGTGCGCCGGATGCGCCAGGCCGAGCAAAACGAATGGTTGGAGGTTACCTTGCACGAGGGCAAGAAACGGCAGATTCGCGTTATGTTGGAACGATTGGACCATTCCGTGTTGAAGTTGATCCGCACGCACTACGCGGGCATCCCGCTGGGGACTCTGCCGCGCGGCGAGGCGAGGCTGCTGACGCCGGGCGAGGTCAAACGGCTCAAGGCCCTGGCCTTCGACGCGCCCAAAACGGCAAAACGCGACGGCTCGCCGCGGCGCGCGGCCGCGGGGGCGCGGTGATCGGATGAAACGCACGCACTACTGCGGGGAGCTGCGGGCCGGCCATATCGGACAGGACGTGACCGTGGTCGGGTGGGTGCATCGGCGGCGCGATCACGGCGGGCTGGCGTTCATCGACGTGCGCGATCGCAGCGGCTTGGTGCAGATCGTGGTCACGCCTGAAACCCGGGGCGGCACCGCGATGGCGCACGAGGTGCGCAGCGAATACGTGTTGGAAGTCACGGGACGGGTGACCGCGCGGCCGGCCGGAACCGAGAACGCCAACCTCCCCACGGGCCAGATCGAAGTCGCGGTCACGCACTTGTCGATTCTCAACGAGGCCAAGACGCCGCCGTTTCAGATCGACGCGCCGGGCGACGTGGCCGAAACCGTGCGGCTCAAGTATCGCTACCTGGACCTGCGTCGTCCCGAGATCCAACAACATTTTCTGCTGCGTCACCGCGTGACCAGCTTGGTGCGCTCGTTTCTCAACGGGCACGGATTTCTGGACGTGGAGACCCCGGTGCTCACCAAAAGCACGCCGGAGGGCGCGCGCGATTACCTGGTGCCGAGCCGCGTGAACCCGGGTCAGTTTTTCGCGCTCCCGCAATCGCCGCAGCTCTTCAAACAGTTGTTGATGGTGGCAGGCTTTGATCGTTACTACCAGATCGTGAAGTGTTTTCGCGACGAGGACCTGCGCGCGGACCGACAGCCCGAGTTCACGCAGGTCGATATCGAGATGTCCTTCATCGACCGCGAGGACGTGTTGTCGTTGATGGAAGAGATGATCGCGACCTTGTTCACAGAGATCAAGGGCGTGACATTGCCGCGGCCGTTCCCTCGCCTGTCCTACGCCGATGCCATGGCGCGTTATGGGGTGGATAAGCCGGACACGCGATTCGGCATGGAGTTGCGCGACGTGTCGGCGCTCGTCAAGACCGCCGCGTTCCAGGTGTTCCGGCAGACCGTGGACAAGGGCGGACTGGTCAAGGGGATCAATGCCTCGGGCCAAGCCGGCTGGTCGCGCAAGGAGCTGGACGACATCACCAACGAGGCCAAGGCGCTCGGCGCCAAAGGCCTCGCCTGGCTCAAGGTCACGACCTCGGGCGTGGAGTCGCCGATCGCCAAGTTTTTCGACGAGGCCACATTGAACGCGGTGGTCCGTGCGCTGGACGGACAACCTGGCGACCTCCTGTTGTTCGTGGCGGACGCGCCGGCTACTACCCATGCGGTGTTGGGCGCGCTGCGTCTGTCGCTGGGCAGACGGCTGAAGTTGATCGACGACACGACGTTCAATGTCCTCTGGGTGCTGGATTTCCCGTTGCTCGAGTACGACGCGGAGGAGAAGCGCTGGGTCGCGATGCACCATCCGTTCACCGAGCCCATGGACGAGGACGTGCCGAAGCTCGAATCAGATCCCGGCGTCGCGCGCGCCAAGGCGTACGACATGGTGTTGAACGGCTCGGAGATCGGGGGGGGCAGCATCCGTATCCATCGTCAAGAGGTGCAGTCGCGCATGTTCTCGTTGCTCGGGATCGGCAAAGAGGACGCGGACGCCAAGTTCGGGTTTCTGCTGGACGCGCTCCAGTACGGCGCGCCGCCGCACGGCGGAATCGCGTTCGGTCTGGACCGTCTGGTGATGTTGCTGGTCGGCGCCGAATCGATCCGCGACGTGATTGCGTTCCCCAAGACCCAAAAGGCGGTGTGCCCCATGACCAACGCGCCGAGCCCGGTGGACGACAAACAACTGCGGGAGTTGTCGATCCGGGTGGCGCTACCGCCGAAACCAACGTAGGAGCGTGTTCCGGGAAGGCTGGATGCAAGGCGCCGCTGAGCACCGGACCGGAGCGTACGCGACATGTACGTGAGGACCGGAGCGCAAGGGGCAACGCCGCAGACGGCTTTCCCGGAACACGCTCCCAGGAGAAAAATCATGACTGATGAAGGTAAGGCGTTGTTATTGAAAACCGCGGCCGACGTGGGCAAATACTACGCGTTCGTGGGACAGGCGTTGCGCGCGATCTACGATCCGGCGTCCGCCGCGCAGTTGCCGGCCGAGGTGCTCCACGCACAAATCGACCAGATCCGCGCCGCGCTCGCGCCCGTGTTCGACACCAACCAGGTCGTCAAACAGAATTTCGCGGAACTCGATGCGCGGATCGAACGGCTCCGCCTCGAGGCTGCGGGCGGGGACAAGTCCAAAGCCGTGGACGAAGCGCGCGCGTTGGGCGCGCAACTTCAAGAGCGTGCGAAAGCCGTCAGCGATCTGGTCGCGCTCTTTCGGCGCCTGTAGAGCCCTGTCCGGATACGCGAGTTTTCGAGCCTGTTCAGGAATGCGTCAGATGCAAGGCGCCGCGAGCACCGCACCGGAGCGTACGTGGTGGGTACGTGAGGAGCGGATGCGCAGCGGCAACGCCGCAGATGACCGTTCATGGACAGGCGTCTGACGATGTCGTGGACGCCGAGGCGGCTGGAGACCCCTCGGCTCATCTTGCAGCCGACGGGCGAGGGGGAGGCTGACGCGGCTTCCAACGGGGAACCGACCGCTCGAACCGGACTTCCGAATCAGTGGCGCATTGCGCCGAAACATCTTGAGCAGGTCATCGGTCTGATCGGGTTCATCCGGTGGGAGCCTGAGGCGGGCGTCGCGGAAATCGGGTTCGGGATCGTTCAAGCCATGTGGGGCCAGGGGTATATGACCGAAGCCTGCCGCGCGGTGGTGGAGTACGGTTTTTCCGACATGGCGTTGCGGCGCGTCGAGGCGCGCTGCCAGATCGCCAACCCGGCGTCCGCGCGCGTGCTGCACAAGCTCGGGATGCGGCGCGAGGCCATGGTGAGGGGCCGGGTCCATTCCAAAGCTCCGGAAGAAGACTTCTGGTTGTACGCGATCGAACGGGGAGTCGGTGATGAGGCCGATCGCTGAGCAACGCCCATTGGCCGAGGTCCTGGCCGCGCACGTCGGACGTCCCGGCGTCTTGTGCCACGCCGCGTATTGCAGCATCGGCATGTGGCGCGGCGCCGACCAACTCGGCGGCGACGTGCCGGTCATCTTAAGTTCCGCCGCGGACCCGCCGAAACATCGAATGCATTTTTTCGCCCGCTCATACGCGGCCACGCCGCTCGACCCGTCGCGTCACGCGATCGTGGCCGCGGAATTCGGCGTGGAGCGGTTCGCCAGAGGGTATGGGTTGGAGCCGGTCGGCACCGGCATCGGTCTCGGACTCGTGACGCGCTACGACGCCTATCTCTGCGTGTACGAGGCCGACGACCTCTCGCAAATCGGGCTGACCGAACAAACCACGTCGGACCCCGAAGCCGCGGACGTGGATGACGCGCCGAACGTGCTCATGGGCGCGGACGGGGCCCGCGTCTGCCTGATGATCCCGTACGGGTACATCATCGGCGTCTTACGCTTCGACCACGCGCGCCGTCGACTCGTCCTCACGGACGGGGAGCTGGACTCCGCCTCCTACACCGTGCTGCGCTCCGGCCTCTCGATCAAACCCACCGCGTCGCGCGTGCTTTCCCAGGCGATCCGGAACGACCTGGGAGCCGCGCCGTCCGAGGTCTACGACCTGCACCGACATTGCGGGTGGAAGGAACGGATCGAAGAGGTGGGCAGGTTGTGTGTATTTCGGTGAGCGGCCGGGAGATCGAGCGATGACCCCGGTGGTCATGTAGAGCCGAATCCCCAGCAGCGCGGTCAACAGGCTGGCGTAGATCAAGGGCTGGCGCACGTCGGCCTTGACCAGCCAGAAATAGTGAACCACCCCGCCGATCGCGATCGCATACACCAGTCGGTGCAGCACCTTCCAGCGCCGTCCACCCAAGCGCCGGATCATGGCGTTGGTCGAGGTCGCGGCCAAAGGCACCAAGGCCGCGAAGCTCACGACGCCGATCGTGATGAACGGCCGCTTGATCACGTCAGCCACAATATCCTGCCACGCGAAAAACTGATCGACCCCGACGTAGGTCGCGGTGTGCAGGCACGCGTAGAAAAACGCGAAGAGCCCGAACAGGCGCCGGAATCGAACGATCCGGTTGACGCCCGGCAATCGTCCGGCCGGCGTCACGGCCAAGGAGATCAGCAGAAAGATCAGGGTCCATCGTCCGGTGCTGCGCACGAGCGCCTCGATCGGGTTCGCCCCGAGATCATCGGTCAGTCCGCGCCACAGCAGCCACGCGAGCGGAGCCAGGCACACCAAAAAGACCGCCGGCCCCAGGGCGGGGAGAGCCAAGATTTTCGGCATCACACGAGTCAACATGCGCGTCGCTCCTCTCGCTCAAAAATTGGTGGCCAGGTTCATGCCTGTGTACAGGTTCGCCACCTGGTCGGCGTAGCCGTTGAACAACAGGGTCTTGCGCTTGCGAAACTCGCCGATCCGCCGCTCGCTCGCCTGGCTCCAGCGCGGATGATCCACCGTAGGATTCACGTTCGCGTAGAACCCGTACTCGCGCGGATTCATAGCCGACCACGTGGTGGGCGGCTGTTGCTGCGTGAACGAGATCTTCACGATCGACTTGATGCCCTTGAAGCCGTACTTCCACGGCACCACCAACCGAAGCGGCGCGCCGTTCTGATTCGGCAGGGTCTCGCCGTACAACCCGACCGCCAGGATGGTCAGCGGGTGCATGGCCTCGTCCACGCGCAGCCCTTCGACGTACGGCCAGTCCAGTACCGGCCGGCGCTGGCCCGGCATCCGCGCGGGATCGTGCAACGTGGTGAACGCCACGTAACGCGCCTTGGACGTGGGCTGCGCGCGCGCAATCACGTCACGCAACGGAATTCCCACCCACGGAATCACCATGGACCACGCCTCCACGCACCGGTGGCGGTAGACCCGTTCTTCCAGGGTGTAGGGTTTGATAAAGTCGCTCAGCTCGTACGCCGCCGGCCGGGCCACTTCACCGTCCACCATGAGCGTCCACGGTCTGGGCTTGAACCCCTTGGCGAGCACCGCGGGTTCTTCCTTGTCGGTCGAGAACTCGTAAAAATTGTTGTACGACGTCACATTGGCATACGAGGTCCTGGCCTCGTCGGTCCCGAACGGTCCTGGGTTGACCCCGTCCAACTTGGTGCCCGCAAACGCCGACACGGGCCTCAAGAGTCCAGGCACCGCACCCATGGCCGCGCCGACGAGGGCGAGTCGTCCCGCAGACTCCAGAAACGCGCGCCGATCCATGACCGCGGCCCGTGGCGTAATCTCCGACGACTTCACATCCGGCGCTCGCTGAATCAACATAAGTCCCTCGCGTGGTTTCGTGCCCGAGTTCGCTCTGTCCAACGGGGCTCACGATACCAACCCTGCATCACAGCATCGTGGCGGAAATATGACGTGTTTGTGACAGCGGCATAGCTGTCGAACGGCTTGATAGCGTGCGCTTGACCACGTTCCGCGCAATCCGCTACGATCAATCGCGTACTGCTCAGCGCGGTTTGCCCAAGGACCTCATACGCGAGATCGAGAAATGGCCACTAAACGTCGGAAAACCGTGCTATCCCGCAAACCCAAGAGAGAGTTGTCGTACCGAATCCTGTTGCGGCCGGAACCTGAAGGTGGATACACGGTGATCGTTCCATCGCTTCCGGGTTGTGTGACCTATGGCGCGACGGTCGAGGATGCCCGCTCGATGGCGTGCGACGCTATTGCGGTCTATTTACAGAGTCTGAAAAAACACGGGGAGCCGATCCCCGACGATGCGGAGGTCCTGGAAAGTACACTCCGTGTCCAGTATGCCTAAGCTGCCGACGCTCACGTCGCAGACTAATCCGCTACGATCCAAGACGCGCCAGATCTCCCAGTCTGGCGGATGCCCGACGCAACTGGCGTACAGCAACCCGTTCCAACCGGTCAAGAAGGGGCGATCAGCCCCAGCCACTGTCCAGTACGCGAGTGTTACGTACGAAGTGAGGATCAGGCGGGACAACGAGGTCTCAAGCGACCTGTGCCAAAAACATGTACAAAGAAGGTTCAGTCTGGACGTTGAATTTTAGGGGCTGGTCCAGTTTGGTGGGGAGGTTCAAAAACAAATCTTATTGCCACAATACGAGGTCGGAGATTAGAAATGAGAAATCTTAATCTTACTGTGGTAATGATCGTGTACGTTTTTCTCTCAGGTTGTGCTGGCCAACACACCTTATCGAAAAAGGACAACGCGGCCACTTCCTCAAGTGATGTAGCTACTCATGAGAATCGCGGTCTAGCGCTTGCGAAGAAAGGTGATTTGGAGGGTGCAGTCAGAGAGTACCGAACCGCCATTCGTCTGGACGAGATCGTCCTAAACTTAGTTGAGATTGGAGTAGCGGCTCCTGATGTGGTGAAGTGGGTGTCGGCGAAGACATCCCCAACGCACACACAGGAGGAGCCGCATGAAACGGACAGTAGCGAAGTCGGG
>JBMOMC010000036.1:0-1027 GCA_049325335.1 Nitrospirota bacterium | reverse complement strand
GGGACCTATTAGAGGCGCGTCCCAATTGTGGCTCGGACGTCGTGGACTGGGTTCGGGGCGCGACGGGTCAGCGCAGGGATGTGAGGACGGTGATGGCTTGACCGGTGCGGTCGAGCGCGAGGGGAGGTCGACGATGGTGCCGCAGCGCACCCCATCGTTTGAGCGTGGCGATGGAGTGCTCGACGCGGATGCGTGCCTGCGCGAGGGCATGGTTGTAGAGCTTGTCGTCTCGGGTGAGCGGTCGTCGGGGCCGCCGGCGTCGAGGCGTGTAGACGTCGCCTGGAATCGACTCGCCCAGCCCCTGGTAGCCGAGGTCAGCCAGCACCGCGATGCCGGCCAGTCCCAGTGCGCCGAGCAGCGCACCCGAGCGCAGCATCGTGATGTCCTGGGTGCGGCCCTCGCCCGAGGGGTTCGCTTCGAACCAGATCGGGTTCCCGTCGGGGTCAGCCACCACCGTGCCTTTGACCGCGTGACGCTTGGACTTCCCGGACCAGGCCGGCCGTTGCTTGGCCCAGGTCCCGGGCCGGGGCCGCGGCACGTCAGTGCCGTCGATGATCACGTACCCATCGGACCCTTGGGCGCTCAGGTACTCGGCAAGCTCCCCGAGCGTGCGCAACGGCGCACCACCACCTGGCGGCACGACCCCATGCGCGACCAGCAGACGCTCGAGCTCGTCACGCCACCGCCGCACCGAGCGCTCGTGCACATCGAAGAACCCCGCCGTCGCCCGCACCGAGGTCCCCTGACGCAGATGCGTGAGCGCCACCAGTAACCGCACCGAGAACGGATGCGGCTTGCGGCCCGCACCCGGCGCGCGCTGGCGCTGGATGCTGTCCTCCCGCTCCCGTTTGTCGGCCTCGGCCAACGGCGCGAGACGCACCAGCAGGTCACCGAACTCGCTCGGCGACATGCCACACAACGCCCTCGACGGCTTGATCTTCACCCAGTGGCCTTCACGCATGACCACCACCATGGACGACCACGACCATCAAGTGGTGGACCTATTGCGCCGCATCTCTATTGCCTC
>JBMOMC010000035.1:0-1050 GCA_049325335.1 Nitrospirota bacterium | reverse complement strand
GTTGAGTATGGAGGAACGTGAGACCCTGCAACGGTATGTCGGCCGGCGCAAGACGGCCCAGGCGTTGGCGCGCCGGGCCCAGATCGTGCTCCGCTGCGCGGACGGGGTCCCCAACCAGACCGTGGCGGGGGACCTGCGGGTCTCCGCGGCCATGGTCGGCAAGTGGCGCGCCCGGTTTGTCGAGCGGCGGGTGGCGGGGTTGCTCGATGAGCCGCGGCCCGGGGCCCCGCGCACGGTCAGCGATGCGGCGGTGGACCGCGTGGTGACGTTGACCCTGGAGTCGACCCCGAAAGGGGCCACGCACTGGAGTACGCGCACGATGGCGCAGCGCGTCGGCCTGAGCCGCCCGACGATCCATCGGATTTGGCGGGCCTTTGGCCTGGCCCCGCATCGAGTCGAGACCTTCCAACTCTCGAAGGACCCGCTCTTGGTGGAGAAGGTCCGCGATATTGTGGGCCTGTATCTGCAGCCGCCGGACAAGGCCCTGGTGCTGTGTGTGGATGAGAAAGCCCAAATTCAGGCGCTGAATCGGACGCAGCCGGTGCTGCCGCTGCGCCCGGGCCAAGCGGAACGGCGCACCCACGACTACACCCGCCACGGCACCACCTCGCTCTTCGCCGCCTTGGATGTGGCCACGGGCCGGGTCCTGGGCCAGTGCCATCGGCGGCACCGGGCGGTGGAGTTTCGCAAATTTCTGGATCGGATCGACGCGGAAGTCCCCCCAGACCTGGGGGGCCACTTGATCGTCGACAACTATGCCACCCACAAGACGGCGACCATTCGCCGCTGGTTGGCCAAACGCCCGCGCTACCACGTGCACTTCACCCCCACGCACGGCTCTTGGCTCAACCAAGTGGAGCGCTGGTTCGGCCTGCTGACCGAACGCCAACTCAAGCGAGGCGTCCACCGGAGCACGCGCGAACTCGAACGCGCCATTGCCGACTTCCTGAAGGTCACGAACGCGGCCCCCAAACCCTTTGTCTGGGTCAAGACCGCCGACGAGATTCTGGCCAGCATCGCCCGATTCTGTCAGCGGACCCTGGATGCCCA
>JBMOMC010000034.1:0-1071 GCA_049325335.1 Nitrospirota bacterium | reverse complement strand
CTGACCGTAGGTCAGTAATCCCGCAGGAAAATCGATCACTTACGCATGGGGCTTGAAATGGGCGCCTGACGCCTGCTGTGGACGGCGGTTGCGAAGCCAACCCCCAGAGCAGGAGCAGCCATGCGCCCGTTTGAGAAGTACCCCATCTTGACCCAGTTGTTGAAGCCTCTCCGCAAGAGCCAGCGCACCACCTTGGGCCTCATAGTCGCCGCGACCATCGAGGCATCGGCGGCCCGCTCGATGGAGATCGCCACCCTCCTGTCGGAATGGCTCGACGTCCGTTTCGACAGTGCGCTCAATCGCTTCTATCGGCTGTTGCGCAACTGCCGCGTTGCCGATCACCTCCTCACCCAGCAGCTTCTTGCCGCGCTCTCCGGGAAGTTGGGGAAGACGCTCCTCATCGCCATCGACTGGACCGAGTGGCGCGATCCGCTTCGGATGCTGGTCGCTTCTGTCCTCACCGACCGGCGGGCCATCCCCGTTCACACGGGGGCCTACGACAAGAGGAAGATTCGGCGCTCGCAGAACTCACAGGAGAACACCTTCCTTCGTCTCCTGAAGATGGTCCTTCAGAAAGCGGGCTTGAACGCCATCATTCTCTGCGACCGGGGCTTCCGCCGGGCGAGCTGGCTCAAGCTGCTGCTCGAGCTCCGGCTCCATTTCGTCATTCGTCTGATGAGCGACGTCCACGTCCACCTACCAAAGAAACGGCGGTCTCGTTCCCTGGCGCGACAGGGTCTCCGGCCAGGAGGCGTCGTGGACCTGGGCGCTGTGGCTCTCAGAAAGGACGGCGTGGTCCAGGTCCGCGTGGTCGGGGTGTGGATGCCTGGCGCGAAGGAGCCTTGGTGGTTGGCCACCGACCTAACCTGCGAGGTACAGAAACTCGTCGCCTACTACGACCGGCGGATGGCGATTGAGGAGCAGCTTCGGGACACCAAGGGCTGTCGGTTCGGCCTCAAGCTGGAATGGACCCAGTTCAAGAACCCAGCTCACTTGGCTCGCTTCGCTCTCGTGGTCGGTATTGCCATCCTTGTGTGGACTGCCGCCGGAATAGCGGCGGCGAAGGAAAGG
>JBMOMC010000033.1:0-1078 GCA_049325335.1 Nitrospirota bacterium | reverse complement strand
GAACGCCCCGTGTGGTGGCTTGCCATTGGCCATTTTCGATGACGCCAGCACGAAGATACCGGCCAATCAGCCGCAGCACCCGCTTGTCGCGGATGCGTTGGCCGAGCAGCCGCATCAATACATCGTGATTGACGCTGTCGAAGAAAGCGGCCAAGTCGATATCGACCACGATACGGTATTTCGCCCGGATGTAGTCGCGCACCTTCCGTACGGCTTGGTGGGCGTTGCGGTTCGGGCGGAAACCATAACTGAGGTCGCTAAACTCGTCCTCCAACTGAGGCCCGAGCTGTTGCGCGATCGCTTGCTGGATGACGCGGTCGGCGATCGTGGGTATACCCAGTGGCCTTTGGTCGCCATTGGTCTTGGGTATCCACACGCGCCGCACCGCCTGCGGTTGATAGTCACCGCCCAGCAATTGGGCCTTGATGTCCGGCCAGTGCTCGCGGGCCCATGCCGGAAACTCCGTCACGGACACCGCATCACATCCGGCCGCACCCTTGTTGGCCTTGACACGCTTCCATGCGCGTTGCAGGTTACCGCGGGCGACGATCTCTTCCAGTAGACCCTGCTCCAGGGCGTGCACGGTCGTCATACGCCGGCGCTTCCTTCCCGCTGGGCGCAGGCTACGCAAGCTCCGAGTCTGACAAGGTGCTGCCCTGTCCTGTTTCTTTGGTCCTTCGCGCTGACGGCAATCCCGCCGCCAAGGCTACTATGACCGCTGCTGACTTCTGAAACGACACGCCCCCCGTTGCCGGGCGGCGCGCTGCCCACTGTGGGCCGCTCGCGTTTCAGATATCCCCAGATAAGAACATGAACTGTCGCGACACAACCGCCGGATTTACTGTACAGCGCGAATTCATGGCCTTCGTCGTCCTGTGCCAACTCGGCCCTGCTGCTCAGCCTTGTATCCGATTTCTGTTCGTCGGCTCGTCGTTTTGCACTCCGGCTTCCTTCAGACAATCCCTCGCGGTATTGCCCTTGCCCTCGGCTAGTCGTTATGATCGCTGACATGGTCAACGTTAAATTCTCCGACAGGGGACTTGCACCCCATAAGTTCATGCCCATGCTGGGCGTACAC
>JBMOMC010000032.1:0-1120 GCA_049325335.1 Nitrospirota bacterium | reverse complement strand
ACTCTCGCCCGTCGAACGAACCTCGCTAACCAACTGCTCTCGCTGCTCCGCATTGTACCGCCTTCGCATTTCTCCCTTGTGCACGCATCGATCGCGCTTCGCGAGATGGGGTTGGCGCAGCGGTTACGAAAGGTATGCCGTCGACGGATTCACCCCAAGTCGCCTCGCCACCTTTCCAGCACTCTCGCCCGTCGAACGAACCTCGCTAACCAACTGCTCTCGCTGCTCCGCCGTGTACCGCCTTCGCATTTCTCCCTTGTGCACGCATCGATCGCGCTTCGCGAGATGGGGTTGGCGCAGCGGTTACGTTGCAGTGGCGACTGCAGCAGGGTCTTTGGAGTTGACCGACACAACGCGGCACGCGCTGGCGCTCGCGCGCGCGGTCGCCAAGATCAAGTCGTAGCGCTGTGCACCGTGTGGCGCGCGATCGGACACCCACAGCAAACGGCAATCAGGGATCGAGCAGGTGCGCGGCCAGTTTCATGGCGCTTCGGTCTCGCAAAAGATCCATTTTCTTCGGAAAGCATCACGCTTTTGCCCCACCAGCGCGAGGTGCTCGACATCCTGCGCGTCCACTGCCAGCAGGGTGGCTTCTGTCTCGTCGTGGGCGAGCCGGTACCGGCAAGAGCGTCATCAAGCGCGCCCTCTGCGAGTACGACCCCAAGCGCCTCATCACGCCGGTCGTCAATCGTAACCGCTGCGCCGCACCCATCTTTATGGCCGCGCGACCGCTGTTCGCGGGACTTAAACGGCAGCTGGGATCGTGAAAGGGCAGAGCCCAGGTTTCGAGCTCGACTGGGTTGAGCTTGGCGCGGGTGGCCGCCCAGTACTTGGGAGCGAGTTCGAGATGGCGCTCCTTGGGCCAGTACGGGAGCACGCGCATGACTTCATCGAAGTAAGAGCTGCGGGTCGATGCCGTGCAAGCGACACGAAGCGACGAGGCTGAAGATGGCAGCAGCGCTTTGGGCATGCGTGTCGCTGCCGTAGAACATCCCAATTTTTGCGGCCGACGACCACTTTTCGTAGGCTTCGTTCGGCGCGCGTGTTGTCGAGCGGCAGTCTGCCATCGGCGAGCACGCGGCGTAGCTCTTGCTCCTGATTGGAGGCGTAGCCGAGTGCT
>JBMOMC010000031.1:0-1125 GCA_049325335.1 Nitrospirota bacterium | reverse complement strand
TCCGCGAATCGCAGCGCCATCAAAGCTCGAGAAACCCCGAAACGGCGACTCAGTGCGTGGATGCTGTCTCCGAGATCCTTGCGAGCGCGATCGAAGGCGGCGCGGGGCACGCAGAGCGCGGAAGCAATCTGACGGGCGAGCTCTTCAGAGTCCTCGGCAACGTAGTCCCAAAGGCGGAGCTTCCATTCCGCAAGCTCGTGCGCGACGGCGACGTTCACCTGATGCGGTCGGAGCCGGTCGCGAATATACATGGTCGCGCCATGCGGACCCCACGCAAGAGCCGCGTTCCCCGGAATTGAGCGAGGCGAAACAACGCGCATGCAGTGCGAGCCCAGAATCGCCATGGCAACGCGGACGGCGCCGCAGGGCTGGGCGATGTCCAAGCGAGCACGCGCATACAGTTCACCAACGACGAACTCGACCAACCAGTCCATGAGCTTCGGCTAGCTCCCCTCAGAGCGCTTCGAACATGATCACCGTGAAGCGATGCGACCCTGGCGAGATTCGCCATCTCTACACCGCCAACTGTTGCCCAGACACAGCGCTCGTGCGGCGAACTCTAGCGCTTCTTCGTTCGTTTGACACCCCTCTTGGTTCGTTGTTCGCGCAACCCTGGCGGCTGCGCATAAGACAACGCCCAAGCAGTGTCCTTCTTACTCCCGGGCTTCGCGAGTTCTCCTTCGGTCATCATCTTCAGCCACCACACCGGGCCAGGATCTCCGTTGAAGTCCAGCGACGCCGAAAGCACGGCGCGGATGTGCTTGAGCGGCACGCCATCGAGATAGGCGGCACGCGCTGCCAGAATGCGTGAAGGATACCGTCGCTCCTGATCATCGACGAAGTCTGGAACGTCAGCCACGCCTAGAACATCCTCGACGGAGCGACGTAGGAGCGAGGCGACGCGCATCGCGAGCGCCGCACTGGCGCCGGTCTGACCGTCCAGAAATCGGGACAGGCTCGCCTGCGTCACCCTTAAGAAAGGTGCCAAATGAAGTTGTCTCGGCACGCGGGAACACAATTCAGCCTGCACGATTGCGCGAAGCCTCGCGTTTTGGACATCCGTAAAATGCCCGGTATTGGGTGCTGGGCGACGCCTACTCATTGAGTGTGTCCTTCCGACCATTT
>JBMOMC010000030.1:0-1126 GCA_049325335.1 Nitrospirota bacterium | reverse complement strand
TGTCATCTACCATGTTTATGCATTGGCATAATCGCGTAGTTTGGCGTTCAGAATGGTTATGAGTTTTCGCATGATAGCGGTAAGCGCCAGCATTGGTTTTTTGCCGTTGCCGATGAGGCGCTCGTAGAAGGCGCGTAAATCCGGGTTGAAGCGGCGCGCCGCCATTGCGGCCATGAACAGGCTGCGTTTGACGATCGCCCTTCCTCCGGAGGTTGTGCGATACCGGCTTGTTTTACCGCTGTCTTTTGCGTGCGGGGCGACCCCTGCCAGGCTTGCGGCCTGACGCCGCGTAAGGCTTCCCAATTCCGGCATGCAGGCCAGCAGGGTGAAGGCGGTGTGTTTGCCGATCCCCTTGACGCCAGTCATGACGGCGTATTTTTGGGTCATCGCCGGTGAGAGTTCGATCAGGGCCGCGATCTCGCTTTCGATCTCCACAATCTGCCCCTTGAGGAACGCCAGCATGGCGTTCAGCCGTTGCTTCAGCCTGGCGTAGTTGGGATGCTGGCGTCTGGTTTGCTCAGCGACGCGCATCGCCACCAGATCGGCGCGACGCGCCAACAGCAGGCTCAGCATGGCCTGGGCAGGGTCCGGGATGCGGCACAGCGTCAGAACGTGCTGGCGTTCATAGCCGTAACGGGCGAGCGCCCGCGCGTCGAGCTGGTCGGTCTTGGCGCGCTTGCCAAGCGAGCGGATAAAATGCCTGGCCGTGAGCGGATCGGCGCGATGCACCCCGATGCGGGCCTGCAACAGCGTGGCGATCAGGGCGCTTTCGTAACCGCCGGTAGATTCCAGCACCACCAGCGCCTCAGGCAGTTGCGCTGCATAATGTCGCCTCATGGCGGCAAAGCCTTCGCTGCAATTTTGAAAGCGCTGCGGCTTTGCCGCGGACGCATGAACGGCAACATCAAACCATTCCTTGCTGACATCGATGCCGATAAAGTGTACATATGTCATTGGGTGTTTCCTCGTTTGCTTTGGATTGTGTACGGGCGGATACCCTTCCTACCATTCAAGCGGTTAGGAGAAACGTGGGTGGGAGACCATGATGACAACGGTCGTAAATACCGCATCCTGACCGGTTGCCCACCCACGCCACTCATAACACATCCTCAACACACAATCCTGA
>JBMOMC010000029.1:0-1197 GCA_049325335.1 Nitrospirota bacterium | reverse complement strand
TGTCGGCGTCCCTTATATTCGGTCCACGCATAACTGGAGGTCTCGGGGCAAACTAGCAGCCTTGGAGGCCTTATGCGCAAGAGCAAGTTCACCGAATCGCAGATCGTAAAGACCATCAAGGAGGTCGAGGGCGGCCGGCCGGTCAAGTCGGTTTGCCGGGAGCTCGGGATTTCCGAGGCGACCTACTACAACTGGAAGTCGAAGTACGGCGGGATGGAGGCGGCGGACATCCGCCGGCTGCGTGAACTCGAAGACGAGAACGCCAAGCTCAAGCGGATGTACGCGGATCTCGCTCTTGAGGTAAACGCACTCAAGGACGTGATCGCAAAAAAGCTGTAACCCCGGATGAGCGACGGATCGTGGTCGATGCCTTGGTCGACGACCACGGGCTGAGCGAGAGGCGCGCCTGCTGGATCTCGGGGCTGAGCCGGTCGGTGCGCCGCTACAGGCCCGTTCCGGACAAGGACGAACCTGTGATCGCCTTGCTGTCCGAGCTCGCGGAACGTCATCCGGATCGGGGCTTCGGCAAGTTGTTCGATCTGGTGCGTCGCCGCGGCAAGCGTTGGAACCACAAGCGCGTGCTCCGCGTTTACCGCGAGATGGGCCTGAACCGGCGCCGCAAGGGCAAGAAGCGGCTGCCGAACCGGAACCCCAATCCGCTGGTGGCGGGCATCCAGGTGAACGCCTGCTGGTCGATCGATTTCATGTCGGACGCGTTGTGGGATGGTCGTCGCTTCCGCACGTTCAACGTGGTGGATGATTTCAACCGGGAAGCGTTGGCTGTCGAGGTTGACCTGAACATTCCGGCGCTGCGGGTCATTCGCGTGCTGGAGCGGATTGCCGCCTGGCGTGGCTACCCGCAGAAGTTGCGGATGGATAACGGCCCGGAGTTCATCGCCGTGGCGCTGGCCGACTGGGCCGAGGAGAAAGGCGTGGAACTGGCATTCATCAAACCGGGAAAGCCGATGCAGAACGGCTTCATCGAGCGCTTCAACGGCAGCTTCCGGAACGGCGTGCTCGACATGTACGTCTTCCGCACGCTGAGCGAGGTACGGGAGCGGGCCGATGTCTGGCTACGCGCCTATAACGAGGAGATTCCCCACAAGTCGCTCGGCAGGCTCACGCCGGTCGAGTACCGACTTAAGCACGCCCCCGAAACCTCTAGTAATGGGTGGCACTGATTTGGGGATGTCGACA
>JBMOMC010000028.1:0-10397 GCA_049325335.1 Nitrospirota bacterium | reverse complement strand
CTTGCGGACACCATCGGCAACCCGCACATCCAGCACACCGGCTTGAAGTTGCAGGTCTGCAACACCTCGCACTCACGGCACGCGTACCTCACAACATCACCCCACAGTTCGAGCACAAGTCCTGGTTGACCCGCGTCGGGTGGTTGCAGCGATGGCACCTAGTCGTCGTCTTGGTCGGGGTCGCCGTCAGTGACGAACCACTCCAACCAGTTAGCGGTGAGCCGGTCGATGAGCTCGGCGGGGAGTCCGCCTTCGGTGAGGGTTCGCCAGAACTTGACGGCGCATTCTGCGACGTGGCGTGCGGCGGCGACAGCCTGGTCTTGCTGGGCAATAACGTCAGCGGGATCTTCGGAGGAACCCTGTTCGGACATGTCACTGCCCGTAGTGCTTGCCGCGCCACATGGCCCAGCCGTCGTGGATGGCGACCTGCTCGTAGGCGAACCGGCCGTCATCGGGGTCGTACGTGACTACGGCGAGGCCCTGTTGCCAGTCCTCTGCGCGGTGAACGGGACGGCCGTCTAGGTCGGTGCCGCCCTTCGTGGACGGTACGGCACCATCGACACGGGCCAGGCAGCCGGGGGAGGCGGCCATCACTTCACGCGGTCCGTCATGGTCGTCCCTTGTGCGGGCCGCGTACTCGCGGCGGTGAACGTGACCGAAGATCACGCTGGTCTTCTCACGCCCCAGGTACGCGGTCGCGGTCGAGGCTTGGCTGCGAACAAGGTCACCGTGGATGACCTTCAACCGTGGGGTGATCCAGTGATGCGACGCCGGGTAGCCGGGCACGTACTCGACGGCCTGGTCGTCCATGCGGCACAAGTACGGCACCGACAGGACCGGCCACGACTCCGGTGTCAACCCACGTCGTAGACCGAACGCTGCGCGTGCGTTGTCGAGCACATAGTTCGGTAGGCGTTCCTCGTGGTTGCCGGCGAGCCACACGATCCGTGCTTCCGGGGCGGCTTTGCGGAGCTGGCCGCATAGCAGCGTGGCCCGGTCGACGGTGGCTTGGGTGGTCTGCTGGAACGCTGGGGTGAGCCGGTACTTCCCGAACTCCGGCAGATCGAGGTTGTCGCCCACAAGGACAAGCAGCGACGGTTTCGCTGCCCGCACGATCTGCAACGCCGCCGTGATCGCGGCCTCATCGTGGGTGGGTTCGAGGTCACCGGACCGGTTACGGAAGTAGCCGATCTGAATGTCCGGCAACACAACGCAGGTCTGCCAGCCAGGCATAAGCGTTGTGCTTCTGACAGCAGGAACCCTTAGGGGCGGGCCTGGCTGCACGACGGGCCACTCGGGACCGTCCGCCCAGCGTGGGACGAGACTGATCCCGGCGAGGTCAACGATCTCAGCCTGGCCTTCCTCGTTCTTGAGGAAGCCCTGCCACACGTTGACCCGCTCAACACGGGAGATGTCTTCGGGGTCGATGCCCGAGCGTTCCAGTAGGGCGTTCAGTTTCCCCAGCTTGGCGGGAGCCTGCTCGCGTACGAAGTCGTCAGCGTCCACAGGAGCACGACCCTCTGCGATGATTGCCGATCGTGTGCGCCGCGATGTTGTGGCCCTCACGTTCAAGGACACGGCTGATCTGCGGGTTCGTGACCGTACGGTCCTGAAGCGCCGCTAACAGCACGTCACGGTCCTTGTCGGACAACGCTGCGAGAATCACGGACATCGAACACGGCGGACCCTTGCGGGGCCGGTGCTCGAAGTCCTGAGCGGTCAGAGCCAAACGCACCTCCACAACCGAGGAACAGGCACTCACATTCGCTTCAAACGGCGTGCGCACTCCGTGGGGTCACGGTGCTCGAACATGCCGTCCACCAGCACCAGACACGACCGGCCACCACAACACCGGCACCTGATGTCGCTGACTAGGGGGCCTTGACGCTCCCAGTCGTGGTAGTCCTCAGCGACGATCACTGCTCGACGAACCAGTGATGGGCGAGCATGACAAGCACACCCACCCCGAGGAGCGGGTGGCGGCGCACCATGTCACTCACGGTCGGCACCCCATCCACCGCCAACGCGGCGAGCTCGTAGCCGCATACCCCGGCCACGATGTAAGGGCCGAACCTTCCGAGCAGCGGGCGACGGTAAGCCTCCGGCCTTACAAACAGCCGGTTCCCGCCGTACCGAACACCGAACACGACTAGCCCTTCAGGATCGCAGCCAACACGGAAGCCGCAGCCAGAATCAGAGTCGGCGGGACAGCGAACACCCAGCGCTCCACGTTCCGTAGCCGCTTCTCATGGTCGTCAGTGACCCGGATCAGATGCGATTCGAGGCGGTGCAGGGTGCGACCGATCTCACCCAATGTGGGGGCGTCAGGCTCGTTCATGTCGGGATGACCGGCCCAAGCTCGGTGACGATCTTGTTCCACACGCCGTCATCGACGACGGGGCCCTCACCGGTGGAACCGTGAGCCTCGAACAACAGCCCGCCGACGTACAGCAGCGCGTGGTTCGGGTTCGACTTGCGTTTGATGAGCACCGGTTCCTCCGGGGGTAGGACGGGTGGGGGTGGCGGGTTGAGGTGCCGGCTGATCGTGAGACGGAGCCGGTCCATGTCGAACGTCGGGTCGATCTTGCGGGCCGGGTCGGTTTCCTTGTGGCCTCGTATCTCGTTGACGGTGAGGCCAAGGTGGCGGGCGATAGCTGCGCAGCCCCGCGCGTACGCGTCGAGGATCGGGGCACCCCACGGCTCGCCGCGTCCGTCGTTGAACGCTTCGATGCCGATCGAGTCGTTGCCCCAGACGCCGTACCCGTTGTGATTGCACCTACCCGCGGCGATCAGCCAGAACCTGCCGGCCCGGTCCAGACCGAGCTGCGAGAGCGGGCCGGGTAGGTCCGGGCGTCCGTCCCTCAGCAGGCGTGCAACCGACTTGTCAGTCCAGTTCGCTCCGGTCGCCGTGTGATGACACACGACGCCTTCGACGTCGATGTCCGGGTCGCCGCGCTGCTCCCACCCGTCGACCTCGATTACCTCGAGCCCTGCGTTGCGGAGCGCGGACGCAAGCCAAGTCAACATCAGCGTGTCAGGAACAGGACGGCGAACTCGTTCAGGTTCGTGTTCAGTGCCCCGCCCGAGTTCTGGTAGCCCATGCACTCCACGTACTGACCCGCGGTGAACACCAGAGTCCGGACGCCGGTCACGTACGTCGTTGAACCGGCGCCACGCGTCGGGATGACAAGACTGTTGTAGCTCGTTGTCCCGTCGACCCTGAAGATCACGCCACGCTCCCCGGTTGCGTTGGCCGCGTACGCGACGGTTGCTATCAGCAGGTAGCGACCCGCCGTCTGTGCATAGACCTTGGAATCCGTTCCGGAGTGCATCGAGTCGTTGTCATAGTTCTCCTCGTCCGCGGTCAGCGCCACAGCGGTCGTGTTCGCGATCGACTGGGCGGTGGTTTCCTTGATCGAACACGCGGGCGGGTCGATCAGGAACTCGCCGTTGTCGTTGGCCTGCTGCAACGTCGCAGCGGTGAACACCTCACCAGCGGCGATGGTCTGAATCGTTGAGAGCGCGGCGTAAGCCACCTATGCCTCCACCCTGGCGAGCAGGTCGGTTGGTGACGGGCGCGGACCGTTGGGCACGTCCTCGAACCGGCAGCCCTTGAACGCTTCGCCGCACGCCACGACGAGCGAGCGGCACCAGGCCACATCAGCGACCGCCTGCTCTACCGCTGCGTAGAGCTCGACGAGTTCGGGGTGGGTCGGGTCGCCTGTCTCAATGTCGTACAGGGCGTCGGGTGGTAGCCCGCGGTGGCGGTTCAACCAGTCGACGCGCTCGAGTTCGACGAGAGATTGCTTGCGTAGGTGGTCGGTGACGGCTTGTTTGGCGTGCCGGTAGTCGGCTCCGAGCGCGTCGAGGTCAACCTGCTTGCTGCGTGCCATCAGGTTTCTCCTGTCAAAATCCCAAGATATGAGTGCCTGAGAGTTCGCTGGTGCCGAGGACGAACACTTGGGCGGTGTCAGCGGGGACGGGTTGGACGTACGCCTCCCACCACCATTCGCCTTCACCGATCTCGTTACGTACACCGTCGATCAGAAACGCCGTGCTGACAGCGGAGCCGACACCCTGCGGGGTGCGGACACACGTGACACGGTGGCCGATGTCCAAACCCAACACGGTCGCCTGGTCCGCTGCGCTGTAGGCGTGCAGGGGGACACGGATCTTCGGGACGCGTGGTAGCGGGGTGCCTTGCGTGGCGACCGTCCACTGCGCGAGGGAACGGACCTCGTTGTCCGTGCGGAGCAGAAGGTCGCCTTGCTGTTTCTCGGCTTCGCCGTACGTGTTCTTCGAGGTCGTGTTAGTGGCGACCTGTTCGGTGCCGTCCCTGCGGGTGAAGCGGGCGACGTTGACTAGCAGCTCGTCATCCAGGTCCAACTGGAACTCGGCGTACCCCTTCGTGGTGTCCGCGTCCGTGAACGTGAACTGCGAGTTGACCGCGAGAGTGTTGAGGTAGCGCCAGTACCTGTTATGGAACCGGAGCTTCCCGTCAGGCTGCGTGAACAGGCGGCCGTCTTCGGTTGCTTCGATGAGCCGCAGGTACTCCAACGCCGAGTCACCCGGCTTGAACGTCGCCGGCCCCAACGTCGTGTCACCCGACTCCAAGTTGCGGAGGTTCGTAGGCCAGTCGATCTCATCGAGCACAAACCCGATGCGCGTATCGGTGGTCTGGTTGTCGAGGGGTGTAAGCGCCGCCGACGAACGCTCCGCTAGCGTCGACCCGCTGATCGGCGTGTTGAACGCGACGACATGCGACACCTTGCCGACCATGCGACGGGTCGTCCCGTACAAGTACGAAATCCCGACCGACGCACCCGGCTTCGCCGCACCGTGACGGTCGGTTGTCACCGGCGAAACCGTGAGCGCAACACCATCCAGGTAGAAAGTTCCTGACGCGTCGTCGATAGCGACGTGCATCAGGCCACTGGCCGTGATCGTCTCGGATTCGCGCTGCTCTGTCCGCAGTTTGATTGTCTTCGCTGAAGCTGAGACGACCTCGAACCCGAACCACACAAGAGCCAAGTTGCCGAACACGACGGAGTTGCCGGACGCGAACTCTGCGATCGTGTACTTGGACCCGTCCGTCAGGGCAGCATCATCTAGGTCGATGACCGCTTCGATCTGTTCGACGGTGTATGCCGCAGAGGCGTTCGTTGTGGCCCCCGAGTGGGACCCATCGAACGCGATTCCCTTGAAGGTGCCTACTTGTGTCGTGAGGTCTGTTGTTCCCCCGACGTACGTTCCGTGGAAGTCGTTGCCTGACCGGTCGGTCATTTCCGTCCCCGACGTTTCGTCGAGCGGGAAGAACACGATCGGTGACGACGCTGAGATGAGAGCTTCGAGCGGGCTTCGTGGCATCTTGGCGCGGGCGAGTTTGTCGAACCCGTCGTACGCCTGGACTGGCACCCAAGCGAACTTGTTGCCAAGGTCGTAACGCTGCGGGTACGACGCAACAGACCCGTACCACACGCTCTTAGAAGACTGCCCCGCGGGTGTGCCGGTGACACGGACGGGGACACCCGGCTTCAGGTTCACATAGAAGGGCCCGAGCGTGTACGTCGGATCGAAACGGCGGCCGTCACGAAGGATCTTCGCGGACCCGTTCACCGTCCACACCAGCCCCGTCGAATCAGTGAACGACGAAACACCCGCCTGCTGAACCGAGAAATCAGGGTCCGCGACGACCGTCCCGCCGATCCCGTTCAACACCTGAGCGAACCACACCGACCCTGCAAGCGGGAACGTCCCACCCGGCCGCGCACCCACCCACAAATCCGTCGTCCCCGCAGCGATCGAAGTGACACCCGCCGTCGTCTGCGTCGAACCCAACTGCGTCCAAGTGACCGCATCATCCGACAGGTAGAACTTCACATCCCGCCCCGCGGCACCGTTGTCAACGTCCAACGTGGCACGAACCCACTTCACGCCACCATTCGCAACACCCGTCACCGCGCTCGACGTGTTCGACTGAACAGCCGCACCGTCACCCCACGCAAGAATCACATTCCCGCTCGTGTTGACCCGCAGCTCGTACCCCGTGAACGCAGCCGCATTGATCTTCGACACCAACGCCGAAACCGCCCCAGGCGTCCAGTCATCCATCACGACACGCGCACGCACGTCCAGATCACCGGTGATGTCCAACGCCGCAGTGTCAGGGGTCGACGCGTAATCAGTCCCAGCGCCAGGCAGATCCAACACCGACGCGGCGTTCGTGAACGCCAACCCCATCGTCCCAACATCGATCTGGCCGCGAGCCGACGACGCCCCGCGCTGCGTCACAATCCTGTCCGGCTGCAACACAAACTGCGTGACATCAGCCCAAGTGATCGACGCCGGTTCCGTCTGCCACGTCGACCCCAACCCCAGCTCGACCTTCACAACCGGTGCCGTCACGCGACACCCCTACGACCGCCCCTAGCAAGAGCGTTCGCAACAACCCTGGCGACAACCTCGTCACCGATCTGCACGACAATCGTCTGCCCGCCCATCCCACCGGCACGGTTCAACGGGATCACAGCCTCCGGCCCCGCCTCACCCATCAACGCCAACGTCGGACGAGTAACGATCCCGCCCTTCGCCAACGGCGTGATGTCCGGCACACCAAGCGTGAACCCACCAAACTTCGGGCCCGGACCAGGCGGATCGAACCCAGGGATCTTGAACTCCAGCTTGTTCCACGCCCGGATGATCCAGTTGATCGCAGACTTGAACGCAGCCTTGATCCCATCGAACAGGCCGCTCGCCGCGGTCTTGATCCGAGCAGGCAGGCCCGCCACGAAACCCACTATCCCGTCCCACGCGCCCCTAATGAGCGAACCGATCACCTCGAGCGCCCCGCCGATCGCAAGCCGCAACCCCTCGAACGCGGTCTTCACGATCCCCTGGATCGCCTCCCACACACCCCTGACAATCTGCTTGATGCCGTCCCACACGGCCGACCAGTCGCCCTTGATGAGCGCACTGACCGTCTTGATGATCCCTTGGATCGTGTCCATGACACCGCTGATGACCTGCTGCACCGCGGGCCACACGCGTTCCACGAACGACAGAATGTTGTTCCCGAAGTTGTCCCACAGCGTCGTCACGATGCTGACGAACCCTTCGATCACGACACGCACCGACTCGACGACCGTCATGATCGTCGCCTGGATCTGCGGCCACTTCTCCTGCACCGTCGCGATCAGTTGCTCGATCACCGGGCGAACCCGGTTGAACGCGGCCTCGGCCTGAGCCATCGCACCCGGCAGCGACGCCGCCAACCACGTAGCGACCTTCTCCACAATCGGCAGAAGCTTTGCGCCCAACTGCTCCTGAAGGTTTCCCCACGCAACCTTCAGCTTGTCGGTAGCGGTCGCCTGCGCTGCGGCGCTCCCACCGAACTGCTTCTTGAGCTCGGCGAGCATGACCTTCTGAGCGCCGGCGACATCGCCGACCTCGACCATCGCCTTGATCTGATCTTCCTGCTGCTTCGTGAACTGCACCCCCGAGCGGCGCAGTTGTGTAAGGCCACGGATGGGGTCGTTCAACGCCTTACCGACAAGCATCGACGCCGACTTCATGTCGGTCCCCAATGCCACGCTCATGTCCAATGCGGACGCGGTGGCTTGGTCGAAGATGTCGTTGCCCTTGCCTGCCTCGTTGCGGATCTTCCCGAACGTCAACAGCACGTTCGACCCGGACTGGATCAGTTCGTCGTCGATGCCGGACTTCAGCGACAGCTTCGTGGAGAGCTTCGCTACCTGCCCCGCGGTCGTGTTCGCCGCGTTGCCCATCGACTTGATAACGGCGTCGGTCTGCGCCGTGACCTTCTGCGACTCAATCGCAGCGTCCACAAACCCCTTAGCCAACGCGCCAGCGCCAACAGCGATCCCGGCGGCACCGAGAGCAGCGGCCTTCCCCAACGCTGCGACACCACCACCGGCCCGAGAAAACGCGCCCTCCAACCGGCCCGCGTCACGGTTAGCGGCAGACACCGCCCGCGAGAAATCACGGGAGTCGCCAAGAATCGCAACCCGGACTTCACGCGCCACGACGACTCCTTCGTTCGGCTTCCTTCACCCGGAAGTTGTGAACCTCGATCAGCGTGCGAAGCAGTGACTCAGGCTCAGCCAGCAACCCGGACGGCAACACCCCCAACTCGAAAGCCAGGTTGCAGACCAGCCAGTGCGTGCTACCTGGCCCTAGCCTTTTCCCTCGGGGTCGCCGTCCTCAACGGCCTCAAGGTCAGCGACATCCATCAGCGCCTCAACCGTCTCAGGCACCGCAACATCGGTCAGTCCCTGGCGGGCCATGCGTTGCAGCGCGGCGTGAGCGAGGATGTACGAGCCGCGCATCGGCGGCACGGCCTCAAGGTCAATCCCGGCTTCCTCGAGCCGCACGAGGTCACGCGAACGCACCTCGGCCTCAACCGTTGCGCCGTCATCGAATACCACTGTGAACTTCTGCACGCATCCTCCTGAGCAGGGTCGACCTACAGGTCGAGCTTGTTGAGTGCTTGACTGACTGTTTGCTGGACGAGGTTCACGACCTCGCGTTCCCTCGCATCCAACGCCGGGTAGATGAACCGGCCACGCGCCGGACCCTTGCCGGTGTTGGCCCACGGGCCCGTCGAACGCGACTGACCCGACCGCGGCGACCGGCTACCGAAGTCCAACCAGCCGTAATGCGGCACGGTCTTCTTGCCGCCCACCACGAACGCCCGGTTGCCACCGGCAACGGCTCGAACAGCGCCACGCGTCCGGCCAGTACGCGACTGCACACGGCCCTGCGCGTCACGGGCCACCACATCAGCGGCCTTCTTCATGCCGTCACGCAGGTCACGCATGTCGTCGACCTGTTCGGCCTTCTTCAACGCGCGACGCAACTCCGCGAGGCCCTCAACCCGAACCTCAGCCCGAGCCACTACCAGGTGGCGTTCGTGACCGCGCCGTCAACCTGTAGCGAAGCGCTGAACTCAACTCGACCGCCGACACCGGAGGACGGCTCGTACGAAGCGACAAGCACCTCGCCCGTGATCTTCGGCTGACCACTGACAGAACCGGCAGGCCCGTAGACGAGCGTGAACGACGCGGTGCCAGCGTCCTGCGCGGCCTTCATCGAACCGAGCTGCGCGTGAAGCGCCGTGTCCAACGGGCCAGACAGGCTGAGAGTGTCGCCACCATTCAGGCCGGCGATGAACCGCTTGATGCTCGAACCGAACACCGTGGTCTCGAGCATCTCCGTGGACTGCGGGAACGAGAAGTCGTCCGCGTAGGTGGAGATGTTTGTTCCTGCACCGTTCGCTCCGTCGAGGAGAAGGAACGCGTTGTAGCCAGCCTTGAAGGCCATGAGGGTGTTTCCTTTCGCGCGACGACCACCCGCGAGGGGTGGCCGTCAATGGGGGTTGGGTTGAGGGTTAGCGGCGGGCTAGAGCGATCGCGAACGTGACCGAACCCGCGCCGGTCAGAGTGGCGACATAGCGGGTGTAGCGGCGGACGGTGCCCGTGATCGTCAACGCCTCCGACGTGACACCAGTGACTGTCGCGAAGGTGCCGATCGTCGCCCAGCCGGTCGAACCGTCAGCGGAGTCCTGCACCGTGAACACCGCGCTAGTGGCGACCGAGTAGGCGGTGACATGCAGGTGAGCGATCGCTCCACCGGACGACGATGCGCCACCGTCGTAAGCGGTGCCGTTCTCCGTCACCGTGACAGCGGTCAGGTCGTGCAGCGACCTACCGAAATCGGTGCGCCCATCCGTGGTTCCACCGAGCGTGAACGACGACACCCCAGCGACCGGTGAACCCAGCTCGTATGAGGATCGGAGCGCGGTGACCATGACTACCGGGTCACCGAGCGTCAGGCCTTCCTGGCCGTATGTGAACGGCTGCGCCGCGGTCCAGGCAGCGTTATCCGTAGCGGTGTCGACATCAATGAAGCCCTCAACAGTGAACGTCGAGGACTCCTGCCCAGGGATGAACCGCTTCGCTGTGTCAGCGAACGTGGTCGTGTCGTGCATGTCGATCGACAACGGCAGCGAACACGACGTGGCCTTCGCTGACAGCGAGAAATCACCGTTCAGCACACGAGTCTTGAACCCAGGCTTAAACGCCATCAGAGCACGACCTCAGCTTCCCATTCCACTAGCAAGTAGTCGGCGGCCCCTACGGTCGCGACTTGGACTTCGCTGACACCCGTGACCCGCACGTAATCCACAGCGGCGGCCAACGTGGCGTCCGTCTCGAGGACGTACCCGAGGTTCGTTGTCGTCGACGGGTCGCGCAGCAGGTCCAAGAACTTCTGGCCCGCGACCTCCGACGACATTGACGCGAAGACCTTGACCCGGAACCGGTACACATCCGCACCCCGTGCGAACACCATGTGAGGTTCGATCGCAAAGTCAAACATCG
>JBMOMC010000027.1:0-1237 GCA_049325335.1 Nitrospirota bacterium | reverse complement strand
GGCGGTCTCAAGGGATCACTGCAAGGGCCGGTCTTGTCGGGTGATGGTGCTGGCCCGACGAGGAGGTCCTGATGGGCAAGCGGAAGTGGAAGTTCCTGCCGGCTGAGGTTCGGCGTGACATCGTTCGGCTCGCCGCGGCGGGGCGGACATATGACGAGATCCGTGATGAGCTCGATGTGGCGACGGGGACCGTGAGCCGGGTGGTGCGCTCGTGTGGTGGCGTGTTCCGGCCTGAGCAGTGGGAGTGCTCGGCGTTCCGGTTGTCTCTCGATGAGCGGGTCGAGATCGCGTTGGGTCTCGAGATGGGCCTGACGTTCACAGCGATCGCGTCGAAGTTGGGTCGGTCGGTGTCGACGATCAGCCGGGAGGTCAACGGCCGAGGTGGCCGGGTCGGGTATCGCCCGGTCGCTGCGCATCGGGATGCCCAGGCAGCGGCCCGGCGGCCGAAGGCCACAAAGCTGGCGTCGAACCCGGTGTTGTGTGCCCGGGTGGTTGCGGACCTCGAGCGGCTGTGGTCGCCTCAACAGATCGCTCGGCGCGTCCGTGACGAGCATCCCGAGAGCCCGGAGCTGTGGGTGTCCCACGAGACGATCTACAAGACCCTCTATGTGCAGGGCCGAGGAGAGCTCCGTCGCGAGCTGGCCCGTTGCTTGCGGTCCGGTCGTGCCCAACGTCGCCGGCCGGGCCGCAGCGACCCGCGGGCACGGATCAGCGACATGGTCCTCATCTCTGAGCGACCTGCCGAGGTTGCCGACCGGGCCGTGCCGGGCCATTGGGAAGGCGACTTGATCATCGGCAAGAACGGCAAGAGCGCCATTGCCACCCTGGTCGAGCGCTCGACCCGCTACGTGATGCTGGCCAAGGTCACCGACCAGCGCGCCGAAACACTCCGCGCGGCGATCACGCCGCTGATCCTGCGCCTCCCCGAACACCTCCGGCGGACCCTCACCTGGGACCAGGGCACAGAGATGGCTCAGCACGCCGTCTTCAGCATCGACACCGGTGTCGAGGTCTACTTCTGCGACCCCCACAGCCCCTGGCAACGCGGCTCCAACGAGAACACCAACGGCCTGCTCCGCCAGTACTTCCCCAAGGGCACCAGCCTGTCGCGCTACACGCAGGATGAGCTCGACGCCGTCGCCGCGTCCCTCAATGACCGCCCACGCGAAACACTTGGCTGGAAGAAACCAGCCGAGAAACTCGACGAGCTCATTGCGATGACCGATTGAGACCGCCG
>JBMOMC010000026.1:0-1259 GCA_049325335.1 Nitrospirota bacterium | reverse complement strand
CACTAGTGTCCGGTTAAGAATCAAACAGATTCAATTGGTTACAAAGCGCGTCATCCTCGAGGTTGTGTTGCGCATTGAAAAGGTCCTTGTTTAAAGGGATTTTCTCGAACAGGGTGACGGACAAAATCTGTAGCAAAGTGTAGAGCGAGACATCGAGGTTGAGCCGCTTTTTGACAATGGCCACGAGTACGTAGACCGATACGGCTGTCCAGATCTGCGTCTTCACGGCATTCTCTGAAGTACCCAAGAACTTCTTGATGCGCAGATGTTGCTTGATCCACTTGAAGAACAACTCGACCTGCCAGCGTGCTTTGTACAAGGCGCAGATCGTGGCGGCCGGCGGTGCAAACAGATTGGTCAAGAAGACGAGTGTCTTGCCGGTTTCGGGATCCTTGAAGCGAATGCGCCGTAGATGGATGGGACAATGTTGATGACTGTAGAAACCAGACAGCGCGATGGTCTGATCGCAGACAATACCGTGCGCCCGATCGCTCGGCGCCGAATAGATGCGCCGGAAATCGGTGTTCGATTTGGCGCGCGTGACAAAGAAGGCGCCGGCCTGATGCAGGGTGAAGAGCCGCTCGAAGTCCAGGTAGCCGCGATCCATGACGTAGATGGCCGCCGGCTCCGGGATGAGCAGGTCGAGGGCGTTGACATCGTGCAGCTTGCCGTCGGAAATGTGGATGAAACTGGGGATGGCGCCGCGCAGGTCGAGCAGCGTATGCAGCTTGACCGCCGCCTTGGTGGCGCGAAACGGCGCCCAGGGAAACAGCGCCAAACACAGATCGATCGTTGTGGAATCCAGCGCATACACCGTATTCGACACATCCAGGCCCAGGTCTTCCGTGGCGTACAGTATGCGCGCCTGGGTGATCAAGCGCTGGGCGAACTCGGCGTAGAGACGCCAATCCCGTCGCTCGTTGGCATCGGCCAGGGTGGCGCGTTTGACGGGCGAGCGAATGCCCATGTGATAGAGCTTGGCGGCCTGCGCGCCCAGGCACGCTTCGATATCCCGCAAGCTCTCGCGATAGGTCAATTGTGCAAACGCCAGGATGCGAAAGTGCTCGGTACAAGGAAAGGTGCGAATGCGCTGATCGCCGCCATAGCGCGTGACGATGCGCGCGAACGTCGACCAGGGCAGAAAATCCATCAGCTGTGCGAACAAGGTTTTGCCGGTGTACATGGGGAGCCCTCGGGGAAAGATTCCCCGGAAGATCCCCTGAAAACCTGTTCGTGTTCAAGTCGACACCACGTTTTTT
>JBMOMC010000025.1:0-1302 GCA_049325335.1 Nitrospirota bacterium | reverse complement strand
ATGGGATAGCCAGAAAGCCTGGCGAGAGGGTTTCACTGATTTGGACATTTGCGCTTCTCCGGAATGAAAAGCGCAGCGTCATCAAATCGGGAAAACGCTACAAGATGGGGTTGGTGGATCGTTTACGTTGAAACACCCGATGGTGCAGCGGGGAGGTGTCCGCACCGCGTAAATGCCGTGAAGTAACGAGCAAGCGTTCAACGCCAGAGCGACAGTGTAGTAAACGGGTCAGACCGACCCGGAGAGAGCCTGACTAACCAGTTGGTTGCCATCACTTGTTTCGACTGATCCTCGAGCCAAGGGCATCACCGCTGAACGATAGAGGCCTCCGGGTGCGGTTTATACAGTGGTCCGGGCGCAGCAGTTAGGGCGCCCAACAAGACCGGTTACGGAAATGCAGTCTGGCAACCGTTGCGAGCTGACGCGGCGCTGGTGTTACAGAAACGAAGTGGCCCGGACAAAGCCGGGCCAGCGGGGTCAATCATTTTGGAGTTGACGGGAAGTCTCTTACGGAATGGTTAGCGGCTTCCGCTCACTCTCGAGATTTAAGAGCACTCTTGTGGAGACGTCTCTCTGACCGCATGACGAATAGCACATAGACCTTCTCGCCGTCATGACGGTAGAAGATTCGGCAGGGAGGCTCAACAATCTGGCGATAACGGGAGCGCTTAAGCTCCGCCGGGCGGCTGCCGCTCTCAGGGTGGGCTTCCAATTGCTCTACATGAGCAAAGACGCGTTGCACCAGCTCCGAAGCCGCCAACGGATTCTCGATAGCGATGTAGTCGGCAATGGCGTCCAGATCGCTGAGCGCTGGCTCGGTCCAGATTACTTGAGCCATCGGGCCATACGGGCCTTTGCCTGGGCATGGGTGACGACTCGCCCCTCGGCTACGGCCATTTCGCCCCGGGCTATACCCTCAAGGACCGACATACGCTGCTGCAGAAGCTCATAGCTTTCTACATCAACGAGATAGGCGCTTGGCAGGCCGTGCTGGGTAATAAGGATAGGCTCCTTATCCCGCTCCAGGTCGGAGAGGAGCTCGGTCGCTTGGCGCTTTAGGGTAGTGACGAGTTCAGTACGCATGGAGTGATACTATAGTGGCACTTCGAATGGCGCAAGCCCTAGCCCGAAGCCGCTAACGTTTGAGCTCAGGCCGCGGCCCGTCAGGGACGTCGGCCTGCAGTGATGTAATGGACTCCTCCCGCACTCTTACGGCATCTATGTGCCAGAGGTGCAACCCGTCGGGAGCACAAGAGGGGGAGGAGTCGTCATGGATCGTAAAACGATAGCGATTGATCTGGC
>JBMOMC010000024.1:0-1353 GCA_049325335.1 Nitrospirota bacterium | reverse complement strand
GTGGCCTCATCCCGATCAAGGACGTGAGGATTGGCGACAGGGCGCTCTCCTTCGACGAGAAGACCGGCAAATTCGTCGAGCAGCCGGTGGTGCACCTGATCCAGCAGGAGAAGACCGAGGAATACGTCATCCTTGGCCTGGATAACGGTGAAACCATTGAGGCCACGCGCGAGCATCCCTTCTATGTGGCGGGCACCTGGGTTAAGGCGGGAGATCTGAAGGTTGCTGATGTACTGACTGCATCAACAGGCCGTCCTGTGAGGGTCTCGGCAGTGCGCCGTGAAACGAGGACGGCAAAGGCGTATAACCTTGAGGTTGCGAATACGCACACTTACGTTCTCTCAGATGAAGGCCTTGTTGTTCACAACGCTGGCCCCTGTCGATACTCTGGAAGACTTCTTAGGGTTCCAAAGGGTGACCCGCAGGCGGACCTGCTCGCTGCTAGGCTCGGCGGGACGTCCAGGGTTAAGTTTGAAAACGACCCCCTAGGTAGGGAGTTTGATGTCGTAAGCAATGCCTACATTGGGCAAGTTAAACCTGCGCTTAAACAGATTGGGTCTGATTTTAGGTCTCAGGCAAAGGCCACGTTTGAGGCAGCCAAAGAAACGGGACGAAAGGTCTACTACAAATTTGATGGCGAGCCGACGCCGGAAGTAATCAGAAAGCTTAAGGAATATTCAGCGCGCTATGATGTCGAGCTTGTAATTGACACGGCAAGATTTTGAGATGAGGGGGGATTGATGTACCAATATTTTGGATGGCTTCGCTTGCGAGAAGCGGAGGATGGATCTAATCCCGGTTCTTTGGAGGAAATATTCACCAAGGTTGAGACAGAGATATCGCTTCTTGAAATGCCGCAAGCTGAAATTGGAATTCGCTGGCTAAATGGAAGCGCGCACATTTGGTTAACTGGGTATGCAAATAGAGCCGAGCCAGATAGGGAGGTGATCCATGGATTTGTCAGAAAGGTAATTTCGATGGCTCAGGGGACCTACGGGCTAATATATGAGCGAGACGACGAGTCGGAAGGAGAAGATTCTGATTTCTTCGTCGTGCTTTCTATAGGCAGAGGCGGGGTACAGATTTCACGAGATACGCTCTTGTCTCCATGCTCTAAGAAAATCGAGTAGCCGTTCACGAACGGCCTCGTGATAACGTGAGACTGTAAGAATTTCCGTGTAAATTGCCGCCCGGCGCAGAAGTCTGCGCTAGGCCGGTTTGCTCTTGGGCCTGTAAATTGAACTGTGTAACTGCCCTTTGAGATGATGGCGGCAGTACCGCCGAGGAGCAATTACATGGCAATGGAAGTAAGGATTCTTGACGAAGTTCTGGCCGGCTGCAAGACGCCGGAAG
>JBMOMC010000023.1:0-1382 GCA_049325335.1 Nitrospirota bacterium | reverse complement strand
CGCCTGCAGTGATGTAATGGACTCCTCCCACACTCCTGCGGCATCGATGTGCCAAGGTGCATCCTATAAGGAGCACAACGAAGGGGGAGGAGTCGCCATGAATCGTAAAACGATCGCAATCGACCTGGCAAAGGACGTGTTTGAGCTGGCGATTGACGGCGGTGGCGCCGTGGAGCGGCAGCGACTGACACGCTCGAAGTTCCAGCAACTCTCAGCGCACCTGCCTCCGTCACGCATCGTGATGGAGGCCTGCGGGTCGGCCCATCACTGGGCGCGCTGGTTTATCGCCCGCGGCCATACCGTGGTGATGCTGCCGGCCCAGCACGTCAGGCCCTATCGCCGCGGCAACAAGACCGATCGCGGTGATGCACTGGCGCTCTTGCAGGCCGACCGTGTCGCCGACATCAAACCGGTGCCGGTCAAGTCCATCGAGCAGCAAAACCTGCAGCACCTGCACCGCCTGCGCGAACAGTGGAAGCGCACCCGCGTCGCCCGGATCAATGTCCTGCGCGGCTTGTTGCGCGAGCACGGCCATGTCTTCCCGGCGGCCACCGACACGTTCCTGGCCAACGCGATGGCCACGGTTGAACAGGATCCGGCGCTTGCCATGCTGCGCCCCGCCCTGCATGCACTGCAGGCGGAAATCACGTTTCTCGAAGAACAGATGACCGACATCGAACAGCAACTGCGCACGCTCACCCGGCACAACCCGGAAGTACAGGCGCTGCAAGGCATCACCGGCATTGGCCTGCTGACGGCCACCGCCACAGTCGCTGCCGTGGGCACGCCGCAGCACTTCAAATCAGGCCGACAGTTTTCGGCCTGGCTCGGCATCACCCCGCGCGAACACTCGAGTGGCCACCGACGAACCCTGGGCAGCATCACGCGCCGAGGTAACGTCTACCTGCGCACGCTGTTCATTCACGGCGCGCGCTCGGCACTGCTCAGCGCGAAGCGAACCGCGAAGTTGCACCCGGAACAACTCACTCGATTGCAGCGTTGGGCGCTCGATCTCGAACAGCGCGTTGGTCACAACAAGGCCGCCGTCGGGCTGGCCAACAAGCTGGCACGCACCGCCTGGGCGGTCTGGCGACACGCGCGCGAATTCGACGGGAATTGGTCAACCGGTTTGCCGCATCCTGCGGCTGCGTAGCGACGCGATACTCATGACATGACAGGCAGCGCCGGCACCGGCAAAGGCCGATAACCATTCCAGGCACACAGATGCCGCTGCAGTGATTGGCCACCGGTGCGTGAACTTCATGATGGCCAGGGCCTTCGGGCTCACCAACAGGCCGGATATACGAATGCAGCCCGTCGTCAGGTCATGAAAGAAAAACGTCGTCGCTACTGGCGGGAGGAGTCCATATACGAATGGTTAG
>JBMOMC010000022.1:0-1406 GCA_049325335.1 Nitrospirota bacterium | reverse complement strand
GGCACGTTGATCCTGGTGCCGTAGACGAAGCGGCTGACGACGGTGTTGGCGGCGTCGAGTTCGGCGGCGATGCGCAGTTGATCCTGGTACAGGAAGCCTTGCACCAGAACGCCGTTCACTTGTTTGCCGATGCGGCGGTTTCTGGCGTCGGTGAGGTAGTCGATGCGGGTGGTAGCCCCCTCTCCCCCGGCCCCTCTCTCGCAGGGGGAGAGGGGGGATTCCGGGCAAATGTGGGCGGTTTTCAGGTTGCCGTAAACATCATAGGTGTAGTTTGTGACACCGGCGGCGTTGGTTTTTGTCTGCCACTCGCCGTTGGCCGTGTAGGTGTAGGTATTGCCGTTGTAGGTGAGCAAGCGATCCTGATCGTCGTAGGTGCCGGCAATGCCGTTACTGCTCAGACGGTTGCCGTTGGCGTCATAGCCGTAGTTTTCCACCGTGACGCCGTTTTTCGTCACGCTCTCCAGACGTCCGGCGAGGTCGTAGCTGTAGGCAAAAATATCGGTGACACCGGCCAGGGTTGCCGTTTTGGTGGTGATGCGGCCCAGCGTGTCGTAGGTGTAGCTATCGGCCAGCAGCGTGTCGGTGCCGTGGTTGGCGGTGAACGTCGCCAATTCGCCGAAGGCGTTGTAGGTGTGCGTTGTGGTGGTGCTGCCCAGCGTGGTGCCGGTGAGCAAACCGTTTTGCGCGTTGCGCGTGAATGTTATGGCACCACTGCTGGTGAGCAGATCGTCGTTGTCATAACCCAGCGCGATGGCGTCGCCGTTCACGCCCAGTTGCGTGGTGCGGAAGTTGTTGTCGTAGGTGCGGCTGAGGGTGCCGCTGATTTGGCCGCCGAATGTTTCGCTGGTCGGCAAAAAGCCGTCCCAGGTGTAGGTGAGGGTTTGGGGCACCCCCGGCCCCTCTCCCGCGAGGGGAGAGGGGAGATTCTGCAGGCTGATGAGCTGGCCGGTGGTGGCGTGATAGCCGTAGGTGATGACGTCGCCGTTGCCGGAGGGCGTGATCGTACCCAGCCGGCCGCCGGCGTCATAACCGTACGCCAGCGTGACGCCGTCCGGGCGGGTGAGTTGCGTCAGGTTTTTGTCGCGGTTCCAGGCGTATTGCGTTTGCGGGGTGGGGAGGCCGGCGAGCGTCGGTGGTGTGTATTGCTCGGCCAGATCCACGGCCGTGTAGCCGAAGGTGTGCGTGGGTTTATTCGGCGGCGTGACGCCGGCGACGTTGCCGTTGGCGTCATAACCGGTGCCGATCACGCGCGTGCCCGGCAGCGTGGCCTGCGTGATGCGGCCGGCGAGGTCACGCTGATACAGCGTCTCGCGATTTTGCGCATCGGTGATGCGCGAGACAAAACCGTCGGCGCCATAAGTGTAGGCGAGCGAGCGCAGATCGGTGCCGCTGCCCTGCGTTATTGT
>JBMOMC010000021.1:0-1441 GCA_049325335.1 Nitrospirota bacterium | reverse complement strand
GTTAGCCGCTGCCTATGACGACAGACGTCGTGGCGAGGAGCCGGTGCCTCCCGCGCAGTTGGCGATGGCCGCCTTGCTGCAGGCGGCCTTCAATGTGCCCGACTACGACGTCCCCGAGTTGCTCGTCATGGAGCGGCGTTGGCAGATGGTCCTCGACTGCGCGGGAGCCGATGAGCCGCCTTTCAGCCAAGCGACCGTGTTTCGTTTCCGCCAGCGGATGATCGAGCACGGCTTGGACAAGGTTCTCTTCGACAAGACGGTAGCCCTGGCGAAGAAGACGGGAGCCTTCGGGGCAGCGAAGCTCCGTGCGGCATTCGATGCGTGCCCCCTCTATGGCTCCGGGCGCGTCGAGGACACGTTCAATCTCATTGGCCGCGCCGCGTTCCACGTCGTGCGGACCGCAGCGGAGAGACTTGGCCAGAGCATCGAGGAGACGGCGGCAGCGGCAGGCATCCCAGTCGTCCTCGCCTCGAGCGTCAAGGCTGGCCTGGACATCGATTGGGACCAAGGCGAGGCGCGGCGTAACGGACTGCGCATTCTGCTCGCCCAGGTAGAGTCACTCTCGCGCTGGCTCGAGGCTGAACTCGGCGCGGAGTTGAGTGAGCCACCCTTGTCCGAGGAGGTCGCGACCCTCAGGGCACTTGTTGAGCAGGATACCGAACCGGACCCAGACGGGGGCGGTCGCCGCATTAAAGAGGGCGTAGCCAAAGAGCGTGTCATCAGCCTGGGCGATCCGGAGATGCGCCACGGCAGGAAGTCCAAGCGCCAGCGAATCGACGGCTATAAGCGGCACATCGCCGTCGACTTGGATTCGCCCCAATTCATCATCGGCGTCGCGGTGACCCCGGCCAATCGCCCAGAGCGCGAAGCCGCGAAGGAACTCCTCGAAGAAGTCGAGGGGCGTGGCTGCGCTATCGGTGAGCTGCAGATCGACCGCGGTTACCTGGGTGACGAGCACATCGAGGCACGTCGAAAAGCAGGGATGGCGGTGGTCGGCAAGCCATTCCCGCTGCACAACCACGGGCTATTCACGAAGGCCGACTTCAACATCGACGTGACGACCGAGACCGTCGTCTGCCCGAACGACGTCGTGGTGCCACTGCGCTTCGGCTCGGTGTTGCACTTCCCCGATGCCTCGTGCACGGCCTGCCCCAAACGAGCTCAGTGCACTCGCGCCAAGCACGGGGGCCGGAGCCTTTCCATCCACGAGAACGAAGCCTTCCTTCTCGATCTCCGAGCCGCACGACGCACACCGGAGGGTCGGCTCCGGACGCGCGCACGCATACGCGTCGAGCATGGCCTTGCCCGTCTGGCGACCCGCTCAGGGAAGCGAGCCCGTTACCGCGGCATCCGGAAGAACCTCTTCGACCAACGACGACATGCCGCCCTCGTCAACCTTCGGGCCCTCGCCTCACTCGACCTAACCGGGTCAGCTCTCTAG
>JBMOMC010000020.1:0-1489 GCA_049325335.1 Nitrospirota bacterium | reverse complement strand
TCCCCCTCGGGGAGGTACGCCTTGAGCAACCGCTCGACCAGCTCACGCGGCACGCTCACCATCTCGTCATCCATCATGCGCTCCTTCGCTGTGGTTTCTGCCCCTTGCGGGCCGCATCACGTTCCGCGGTCACCGATTCGAGCCGCCGGTTCGCGTCCGCCAACGCGAGTTCGAGGCGGCTGACCCGCTGCAACAAGTGCGCCTCCGCGGCCACAAGCCGGTTCGCCATCTGATCCAGCTTGCGGTCCTGCCACCGCACCAACAACTCCAACTGCTCCGGTCTCGCGGCCCGCACGACCTGACACACAAGGCAAGCCGTCACAGCAGCCTCAGTCCCTCACCGAGCACCAGCGCGGCGGGTCGGCCCATCATCCACCCGGTCCACGGAACCCCTATCAGCTCCTGCAATTCGACCGCGGTCCGGTAGCCGACCTCCCACACACCCTCCGCACGATGGCCTGGCGCGTAACCGTAGAACAGCTTTACAACGTCCTCGCACGTCAGGTGTGTGGAGTTGTACTCCGCCACATGGGCATCCATGCGACGAGCGATGTCCTCGAGAGCACTCAGATGGGACTGGCGTTCGTCTTCTGTCACTGGTCTGCTCCGAGCCTTGGAAGCCACACCCACGGCACCGAAGCAGCAAGAAACGCTCGAGCAGCCAACTCCGGAGTCATGCGGTGTCCCTTCGCAAGTGGTGGTTCAGCCACGGCGGGTTCGACGGTGCGGTGAGCGCGTCGGCCAGTTGGCTAGGGGTGAGGTCGTACCGCTCTACGAGAGCGACAGCTCGCTGCTCAAGGTCGGCTTGTGCGTTCGATGCGGCCTTGCGTTTCCAGGCGGCAGGGTTCGCTATCTGCGAGGTGGTCTGTTGTGCCTGCTTCTCAGCAATCCTCATCCACAGGTCCGGCGGCAGTCCGCGTAAGTCACTGGAGGATGAAGAAGAGGAGGTTTTCGGGGACGGGGACGGGGACGGGAGAGGCACAGCATTCGCATTGCCGGGCGCTGTGCTTGTTGCATTGCTTGTTGCAGGATGGTGGCGTGAGTTGGCCGCCTTCTCTGCTCGTTCCTTGCGAGCGACGACTTGCTCGCGGGACGGGTTGTACTTCAGGTACTCGTGGACCTCGTAGCCGCCTTCCGTGGCGTGCCAGAGTCCGATGGTGACCAGACGTTCCGCGATGTCTTGCGGGACGCCGGCCATGGCGGCGACCACCTCTAGGTCGCCGACCGGGAAGCACCCGTCGTTCTGCTGCATCGCGCAGTAGCAGACGGACGCCAAGAACAGGGACCGGCCCTCAAGCCCTGCGGCTCGAGCCTTCCGGTTGACGAAGAACTGGTCATCGAGTTTCGCCCAGCTCAACGGGTGCCTTTCAGTGCGGTGCGTGCCGCTTCGATGTGCTGATGGGTGGTGTGCAAACCGGTTGCGCCTTCACGGGTGGGATGCCACACCTCATGCCCGCAGCGACAGGTGATCGTGTACCGGTGATCGGTC
>JBMOMC010000019.1:0-1617 GCA_049325335.1 Nitrospirota bacterium | reverse complement strand
AAGCTGCCAACCCAGTCGCTGAGCGAGTTCGCGGTCGAGCTCCGCGCGCTGACCGACGAGGACGTGGCGCAGTTGCGGGCCGGTATCGAGAACGGCACGGAGACGTACTAGCCGTGGCTGATTTGCAGGACGCGTTGAATCATCAGCTCCGCATCGTCAGGGACCGGTTGCACGAGGTCGAAACCGCGTTCGATACCGCGTTGAGTCTCGCTAACCAGATCGACGACCAGCGCATCGAGATCGCCGACTACCAGGCCAACGTGCGCCGCCTACAAGCAGTCAGAGCCGAACAGTGACCGTCACGAAACCGCGTGCGAAGACCACGAAACTGTGGGGCTACAAGCTCGTCAACCTCGACCTCACCACCGATGACCACAAGGGCGGCCGACTCCGGTACCGGCTCGGTGAGTGGATGCTCGCGGACCCCGAAGGTCAAGCGTTCACGTCGGGTGATTGTCCGGCGTTCCCTGGTGACGGGTTGTGCATCGCCCGCACCGTGCGGGGCGCAACCTCGGGGGGCGCAACCCTGACCCGCAGCCTGCTGCTGCTCTGCGGCTACAACCCCGCCGACGTGCTCTGCGACTCAGGCGACAAGATCCGCGTCACCCGCCTACTAGTCCACCCCGACCCGTACGACCCGATCCCCCTGCTCGTCACCTCCGGGGCGTACCTCTCCGGGGCGAACCCCTACGGGGCGAACCTCTCCGGGGCGTACCTCTACGGGGCGTACCTCTACGGGGCGAACCTCTCCAGGGCGAACCTCTCCGGGGCGTACCTCTCCAGGGCGACCGGGGACATCGCCACGACACTGCCTGACGGCTGGAAGGTCAACAAGGCCGGTCTGGTGGTGAAGTCGTGACCCTGGATGATTCACCTGGGGTGGAGTTCCGTCGCCGCCGCGACCACGAGCACAAGTTGGATCGTGAGGAACAGGCGCAACGCGACTGGGAGAACTCGCCGGAAGCCGTGGAGGCGCACTGGGAGGCCGCGTTCGCAGCGCACGCCAAGACGCAGCTTGTAGGCGAGTGGGACGACAAGCCAGGACTCGACCGGCGTTTGCACTCCGTTGACGGGGAACGCCAACCACTCGAACTACCAGCCGAATGGTTGGACCTATGACTGGCGAATATGAGCAGGGTCGTTCGGAGCGCAGACAGGCGCACGCCGACGCTTGCCCAGAGTTCGTGCCTTGCTCGACACACGCATCGTGCCGTGGCTGTGCTCGCTGCTCGCTCCATGAGGTCCATCACGACAGCGCCCTTCATGGCAGACAGGAGGCGAACGATGGGCTGGGGTGAACTCCCGCGTTCTGTCAGCCGCTCGGCCGAGATGGCTGCGAAGGCGGAACGGGACCGTCAGGCGCTGCGGCTAGCGGGAGCGGTCGACTTGTTTCGGCAGCACCCCAGCGAACGGCACCGCAAGCACATGTTCAGCGCTCTGGACGACTTCTACGCCGCAAGCGGCGCGTCCCTTCATGGCAGGTCTGAGCAGTGAACGAGCGTGCATCTTCCGAAACAGGCACGAACGTGCAATCCCCGTGGGAGAAGCTACGAGCCGAGTTCCCTCCGCAGCAGATCGGTTCGCTCCCGAAGCCGTACAAGAAGGACGCGCATAAGG
>JBMOMC010000018.1:0-1646 GCA_049325335.1 Nitrospirota bacterium | reverse complement strand
GGCCTTGCCCCAGTTGCGGGCCGCCTTGCTCCGGCGAGCGGCCTCGGCCACCGAGACCACCGTGCACGCAGCATAGGGATCACACAGGAGCCGCGATCGAATCTCAACTAAAAATGGGATTGACTCATGAGCATAATCGTGACTTGGGTAACGCTCCAGTCTCGGTTTCCGTTGTAGATATTTCCGCTGAAGCTGCTATAGCCCATCCCAGCGTGACCTGTAAGTTGCCGTAGTGCCTCAGGAGGCAGCTCCAAATCTTCTGATGTACGTTCAGGAAACTTCTCTCGGCAAGACATCATAATGACCGCTGCCGCCGCGTTACTGCTCACCCCCTTCATAGCCCTCAGAATGCACTCGTCATAATCACGAGGGCCGAAAAGACGATCGCATCCAGCCAGGATCAGCAGCACCGCTATAGTAATGAGATTTGCGGCCGCGTTCCTCTTCATATGGCCTGCGCCTCGTTTAACACTCGCGGGCCTGAGAGCGCCTAGCCGTACGGCTTGGTACCGGACCAAGCATGATCGTGGAGTCCCCGCCATTGGCGTGGTTTGATTCCGAAGAGCTGAACGGTTCCATAAGCCTCATGAACCGTATAGTCGGCGACCCAAATCTCGAAGAAACCAGTATCAGACATTTCATCGATGGTCTCTTCGTCAAGATGGGGCGCAACGTCCTCGATGGGTGCATCCATCAATTGAAGTACAAGGATGGTGTGGCCGGGAAGATACCACCTGCCACGCGATCGCTTTTCTTCCTTTCGATAGACGGCCTCCTGTAACCGAATCGCGGTGTCGAACGGGTCGGCGTAGTCTTGGCGATCCAGGATTCGTCCCCACAATCGAGAGTCGGGATCTTCTATCACTTTGGTAAGTTCGACTCCGACCTCGATTCCGTCGGACCGCAGGCATACGATATCTGGCCGCTCACTGCGGCTGATCTGTTTAAGCCTCAGTCCTGTTATCCGTTTGTACTCGTCCGGAAACGACTCGAATTCCATTTCTTCGACGAGCTTCTTTCCCAAGTCTTGGTCAGACATGACGTGCTCCGCTGCGGTCTAACGCTCAGCGCTGAGCGGCGCGCGCTGTCTGCGCGTCCGCTCCAGCGTTTTGTTGGGCGACATTCTTCACTTCTTGAAGAAGGACGCGATGCGTGACCACAAGCTCTCTTGCCCCTTCGCCGGCTCTGATGGTCTGATTACACTTTCAACCCAGCTTCCGTCGGGTTGGCGAACAGCCTTGACGTTGCCAACGACCATTTCCATCCCGGCGTTGTGATGTAGCATCTCTACAAGGTCTGGCCTTATCCAAAACGTGTCGCTGCGGCCTTCGAACGAAACGTTTAGCGCGCAATCGTCGGGAGCCCCACCAATCACCTCGACGCTGGTAATAGAAGGTGTAGTGACACCGTAGATGTCGCCTTCAAGGCCAGCGATTCCCGCCGCCTGTGTCTCGGGACTTTCTTTAATGCGGACACGATCACCAAAATCAGTCATGGATTCGTAGCTCTCTCATGGCGCCCAACGGGGCGCGAGCTAAGCTGCACCCCCAAGGGGTGGGGAGGCCAGAGGTCTCATCCACCCCGCCGTGGGGCGGAGCGAAGCGGAGTCGCGCGCTCATTGCGCGCGATGTCAGCTTCAGCGAGTT
>JBMOMC010000016.1:4004-15720 GCA_049325335.1 Nitrospirota bacterium | reverse complement strand
CCGCCAGCTTCTTGTCCGCCAGCACTTTGGTGATCGCCGCGGTCAGCGTGGTCTTGCCGTGGTCCACGTGCCCGATCGTCCCAATGTTCAGGTGCGGCTTCGTTCGCTCAAATTTCGCTTTCGCCATCTCCGTCTCCTTGAAAGCAGCGGCAACCGACCGGTCGCCGCTGCACCCAATTATCCTCCCTGAACCTTCGCCACGATCTGATCAGCGATCGGTTTGGGCACCATATCATAGTGGGCGAACTGCATGGTGAATATGCCGCGTCCCTGGGTCTTGGACCGCAGATCCGTGGCGTATCCAAACATCTCGGACAACGGCACCTCCGAGGTGATCACCTGCGCGGTGCCGCGGCCCTTCATGCCCTGAATCTTGCCCCGACGAGAGTTGATGTCGCCGATGACGTCGCCCATATAGTCTTCGGGCACCACCACTTCGAGCGACATAATGGGTTCGAGCAAGACCGGATTCGCCTTCCGGGCCGCCTCCTTGAAACCCATTGACGCGGCGATCTTGAACGCCATTTCCGAGGAGTCCACGTCATGATACGAACCGTCCACGATGGCGACCTTGAGGTCCACCATGGGATAACCGGCCACCACGCCGCCCTCCATCGCCTCCACAATGCCTTTCTCAACCGCGGGCACGTACTCCCTCGGCACCGCCCCGCCCACGAGCTTGTTCTCGAACTCGAATCCCTTTCCGGGTTCCTGCGGTTCGAGTTCCAAGACCACGTGGCCGTACTGCCCGCGACCGCCGGTCTGCCGGATGTACTTGCCCTCCGCCGTGGACGCGGTCCGAATCGTTTCGCGGTAGGCCACCTGCGGCTTCCCGACGTTGGCTTCCACCTTGAATTCGCGCTTCATCCGATCGACGATGATTTCGAGGTGCAACTCGCCCATGCCGGCAATCAAGGTCTGCATGGTCTCTTCGTCGGTGGACACGCGGAGCGAGGGGTCTTCCTGCGCGAGCTTTTGCAGCGCGAGCCCCATCTTCTCCTGATCCTGTTTGGTCTTGGGCTCGATCGCCATCTGAATCACGGGCTCGGGGAACTTCATGACCTCGAGCAGGATCGGCTTGGTGTCGTCGCAGAGCGTGTCGCCGGTCGTGGCGCCCTTGAGCCCGACGGCCGCGCCGATCTCGCCCGCGTACATCTCCTTGACCTCTTCGCGCTTGTTGGCGTGCATCTTCAAAATACGGCCGATGCGCTCTTTGGTGTCCTTGGTCGCGTTGTATACGTAGGACCCCGCGCGGAGCACGCCGGAGTACACCCGGAAAAACGTGAGCTGCCCCACGAACGGGTCGGTCATGATCTTGAAGGCCAGGGCGGAAAACGGCTCGTCATCGTCTGCTCGGCGCGTCACCTCGGCCGACGTCTTCACGTCGATCCCCACGACCGGGGGAATATCGACCGGCGACGGGAGATAGTCCACCACCGCGTCCAACAGCAACTGCACGCCCTTGTTCTTGAACGCCGCGCCGCACAACACCGGCACGATTTTCATCTCCATCACGCCGCGACGGATCGCCGCCTTCAACTCCTCGACGGTCGGGGACTCGCCCGCCAGGTAGCGCTCCATCACCCGTTCGTCGCAGTCGGCCAGGGCTTCGACCATCTTTTCGCGGTACTCGGCGGACTGTTCGGCCATATCGGCCGGAATGTCGCCGACCGTGAATTTGGCGCCCAGCGTTTCGTCGTCGAAGAACACGCCCTTCATCTCGATCAGATCGACGGGACCGCGGAACGCGCTTTCCTTCCCGATCGGGAGCTGCAAACACACCGGCCGAACGCCGAGGCGATCCACCAACGACTGCACGCTCGCGAAGAAATCGGCGCCGATGCGATCCATCTTGTTCATGAACGCCACGCGAGGCACGCGATACTTGTCCGCCTGACGCCACACGGTTTCCGACTGCGGCTCCACGCCCTGCACCGAGTCAAACACCGCGACCGCGCCGTCCAACACGCGCAGCGAGCGCTCCACCTCGATGGTAAAATCCACGTGGCCTGGGGTATCAATAATATTGATGCGGTGCTCACGCCAGAAGCAGGTGGTGGCCGCGGCGGTGATCGTGATCCCGCGCTCACGCTCCTGTTCCATCCAGTCCATGGTGGCGGCGCCTTCGTGCACCTCGCCGATCCGGTGGGTCACGCCGGTATAGTAGAGAATGCGTTCGGTGGTCGTGGTTTTGCCCGCGTCGATATGCGCCATAATCCCGATATTGCGGGTCCGATCTAACGGATACTGACGAGGCACGCCACCACTCTCCTTACGTTACGCCACCGCAACCAGAAAAAATACCAACAAGAAATCGCGACGCCCCATCGGCTTGCGATCCCTCCACCTCACCGAAATATATGTCGAGCTAATTACCGCCCGCGCGAACCACTCGTACCGAAAACCACGGAAGAAACCGGAAGGCCGCTACCACCGATAGTGCGCAAACGCCTTATTCGCCTCCGCCATCTTGTGCGTATCTTCCTTCTTCTTGACCGCCCCGCCGGTGTTATTGGAGGCGTCCAACAATTCCGAGGCCAGCTTCTCCTCCATGGACCGTCCGCTTCGCTGCTTGGCGTACAACACCAGCCACCGCAGCGCCAACGAAATTCGACGATCCTGACGAACTTCCACCGGCACCTGATACGAAGCGCCGCCGACGCGGCGAGATTTCACTTCCACCACCGGCTTGATATTGTCGATCGCGGACCGAAAGAACTTCAGCGGGTCGCCGCCGTTGGTCTTGGTCTTGATCAGCTCAAATGCGTCATAACACACGGATTCCGCGACGCTCTTCTCGCCTTTTTTCATCAACGTATTGATGAACTTCCCGACCAAGCGGTCATGATACCGCGGATCGGACGCGGACTCGCGCCGAACCGGTACTCTACGCCGCGGCATCGGACCCCCTCATCTCGCTCAACCGAATCATCGTCATCGCCTTATTTGGGCGTCTTTGCGCCGTACTTGGAACGACCTTGTTTCCGATTCTGCACGCCTTGCGTATCCAACGTCCCGCGTACGATGTGATACCGCACGCCGGGCAAATCCTTCACGCGGCCGCCGCGAACCAACACGATCGAGTGCTCCTGCAGGTTGTGCCCCACGCCCGGGATATATGTCGTGACTTCCATCCCGTTGGTCAGACGAACCCTCGCCACTTTCCGCAACGCGGAGTTCGGCTTTTTCGGGGTCGTGGTGTACACGCGCACGCACACGCCGCGTCGCTGCGGCGCGCCTTTCAACGCGGGAGACTTGGTCTTCGAGCGCGCCTGAAACCGCCCTTGTTTCACCAACTGATTAATCGTCGGCACTGCACTCCTCACATGAACGCGTCGCGATCGCCGCTCTAAACCGCGAGATTATCTGACGCTGGCGAAAAACTTTGGGAGTATAGTGATTTACACATCCCATGTCAAGCAATTTCACGTTGTTTCACGTCGTTATGACGCGCGTTCGAACTCTCCGGTCTCGACCGCCACCTCGGTGCCGCCTTCAACCGCGGCGGCGCCCGGTTCCTCAAACCCGGACGGCGCTTCCACGAACGTGTCGCGATAATCCGCCAACCCGCTCCCGGCCGGGATCAACCGCCCGACGATGACGTTCTCCTTCAGGCCCAACAGATCGTCGGTTTTGCCGGTAATCGCGGCCTCGGTCAGCACCCGCGTGGTCTCCTGGAACGACGCGGCGGAAATGAAACTGTCGGTGGACAACGACGCCTTGGTGATGCCGAGCAGGATCGGTTTGCCGACCGCCGGCGCCCCGCCCTTGGCCAACACTCGCTCATTCTCTTCGGCGAACGCCATCTTGTCCACCTGACTGCCGATCAGGAAATCCGTGTCGCCTGGATCTTCGACCTTCACCTTGCGCAGCATTTGGCGGACAATCACCTCGATGTGTTTGTCGTTGATGGACACGCCCTGCAGGCGGTAGACCTCCTGCACTTCGTCCACCAGATACTTCTGGAGCTCCTTGGGACCGAGAATGTCCAAAATGTCGTGGGGATTGGCCGACCCGTCCATCAACGGCTCGCCCGCGTGCACCCAATCGCCTTCGTGGACGTTCACGTGTTTGCCTTTGGGGATCAGGTACTCGCGCACGTCCCCCATCTCGTTTTTCACCAGCACCTTACGCTGGCCTTTGACGTAGCCCGCGTACTCCACCACCCCGTCGATTTCACTGATGACGGCCTGTTCCTTGGGTTTTCGCGCCTCAAATAGTTCCGCCACGCGGGGCAACCCGCCGGTGATGTCCTTGGTCTTGGTGGTTTCGCGCGGAATCTTGGCCAACACGTCGCCGGGCGCGACGACCTGGCTCTTCTCCACCAGGATGTGCGCGCCGGCGGACAACGGGTACCGCGCCGCGGCGTTCGCCCCGAGCTTGGAGGTTTTACCGGATTCGTCCTTGATGGAGATGCGCGGACGCAGCGCCGAGTTGGGGGAGTCGATGACCACGCGCCGCGACAACCCCGTGACTTCGTCGACCTCTTCGTGCACGGTCACGCCTTCGATGATGTCGCCGAACGCCACTTTGCCGCCGACCTCAGTCAATACCGGGAAGGAATACGGGTCCCACTCCACCAATTTCTGATTGACCTCGACCCGGCCGCCGTCCTTGACCTTGATCTTGGCGCCGTAGACCACGGAATATTTTTCTTTCTCGCGGCCGGTGTCGTCGTACACCGCGATCTTGCCGTTGCGGTTCATCACCACCATGTCGCCGTGTTTGTCCTTGACCGTGTTCAAGTTGAGATATTTGAGCACGCCCGCGTTCTTCGTTTCCAACACGGTCTGCTCGATCACCTTGCTCGCGGTGCCGCCGATGTGGAACGTCCGCATGGTGAGCTGGGTGCCAGGCTCGCCGATGGACTGCGCCGCGATCACGCCCACCGCCTCCCCGCGCTCGACCATCCTGCCGCGCGCCAGGTCGCGACCGTAACACTTGGCGCAGACGCCCCGGCGGGATTGACAGGTCAGCACCGACCGGATCTTGACCCGATCCACGCCCGCGTCCACCGTGGCCCTGACCCGTGTCTCGTCGATTTCTTCGCTCGCGGCCACGATCACCTCGCCCGTGAGCGGGTCGGTGATCGGCTCCGAGGTCACCCGGCCCAAAATACGCTCATCCAAGGGCTCGATGATCTCCCCGCCTTCCACCAACGCGGTGACGAAGATGCCGTCGGTGGATTGGCAATCCGGCTCGCTGACGATGACGTCTTGGGAAATATCCACCAGACGACGGGTCAGATACCCTGAGTTGGCGGTCTTGAGCGCGGTGTCGGCCAACCCTTTGCGCGCGCCGTGCGTGGAAATGAAGTACTGAAGCACGGTCAAGCCTTCGCGGAAATTGGCGGTAATGGGCGTTTCGATGATCTCGCCGGACGGTTTGGCCATGAGGCCGCGCATGCCGCCCAACTGGCGAATCTGCTGGGCGCTGCCGCGCGCGCCGGAGTCGGCCATCATGAAGATCGAATTGAAGTCGCGTCGGTCTTTCTCCTTGCCCGTCCCCTTCTTGATGCTCTCTTCCTCCGCGCCCAATTCCTTCATCATCTCGCTGGCCACCTGCTCGGTGGTGTGCGCCCAGATGTCCACGACCTTGTTGTACCGCTCGCCGTTGGTGATCAACCCTTCCGAATACTGCTTCTCGATCTCTCCGACTTCCGCCTGGGCCTTCCCGATCAACGCCTGCTTATGCGTCGGGATATGCATGTCGTCGATGCAAATCGAGAAGCCGGCGCGCGTCGCGTACTGATAACCGATGCTCTTGATCCGGTCCAACAGGATCACGGTCTCGCGGTGGCCGGCCCCGCGATAACACAGGTCGATGAGCTTCATCAACTCTTTTTTGGTCATCTCGCGGTTGACCGCGGAGAACGCCAATTGATCCGGCAAAATCTCGCCGAGGATGACGCGGCCCACCGTCGTCTCGACCAACGAGCCGTCTCGGCGCACCTTAATTCGCGCGTGCTCCTCGACTTCGCCCGCGTCGTATGCCACGCGCACTTCCTCGGGACCGTAAAACGTCTTGCCCTGCCCCTTGGCCCCCGCGCGTTCCTTGGTCAACCAGTAACAGCCGAGCACCATGTCCTGCGACGGAGTCATGATGGGTTTGCCGTTCGCGGGCGACAAGATGTTGTTGATCGACATCATCAGGCAACGCGCCTCGATCTGGGCCTCCACCGACAATGGGACGTGGACCGCCATCTGATCCCCGTCGAAGTCCGCGTTGAACGCGGCGCAGACTAACGGGTGCAACTGAATCGCCTTGCCCTCGATCAAGATCGGATCGAACGCCTGGATGCCCAAGCGGTGCAACGTGGGCGCGCGGTTGAGGAGGATGGGGTGCTCTTTGATGACTTCATCCAACACGTCCCACACTTCGGGCCGTTCTCGTTCGACCATCTTTTTGGCGCTCTTGATCGTGGTGACGTAGCCGCGTTGTTCGAGCTTCTGGAAAATGAACGGCTTGAACAATTCCAACGCCATTTTCTTGGGCAACCCGCACTGATGCAGCCGCAACTCGGGACCCACCACAATGACGGAGCGGCCCGAGTAGTCCACGCGTTTGCCGAGCAAATTCTGACGGAACCGACCCTGCTTGCCCTTGAGCATGTCGGACAAGGATTTGAGGGGCCGCTTGTTCGGCCCGCGGATCGCGCGGCCGCGCCGCCCGTTGTCAAAGAGCGCGTCCACCGCTTCCTGCAACATCCGCTTCTCGTTGCGGATGATCACGGCCGGCGCCTTCAACTCCAGAAGTCGCTTGAGGCGGTTGTTGCGGTTGATCACACGACGATACAAATCGTTCAGGTCGGACGTGGCGAACCGGCCGCCGTCCAACGGCACCAACGGACGCAGTTCAGGCGGCAAGACCGGAATGACGTCCATAATCATCCACTCCGGTTTGTTTCCTGATTTTCGGAACGCTTCAATGACCTTGAGACGTTTGGTCAACTTTTTCTTGACCGCCGCGGAACTGGCCACGCCGATCTTGGCCTGCAACTCGGCGTAGTGCCCTTCCAATTCGATCTTGGCCAACAACTCGCGGATCGCCTCCGCGCCCATCTCGGCCCGAAACGTGTCGCCGTGCTCCTGCATCAACTGGCGATACCGTTCTTCGGTCACGAGTTCCTTGTCTTTGACCGGCGCGTCCCCCGGTTCGATGACCACGTAGCTCTCGAAATACAAGATCCGCTCCAAGTGTTTGAGCGTCATGTCGAGCAGGGTCCCGATCCGACTGGGCACACCCTTGAGAAACCAGATGTGCGCGACCGGCGAGGCCAACTCGATATGCCCCATGCGTTCGCGTCGAACCTTAGACTGGATGACCTCGACGCCGCACTTGTCGCATACGATCCCGCGGTGCTTCATGCGTTTGTATTTGCCGCAATTGCACTCCCAGTCCTTGATGGGGCCGAAGATTTTGGCGCAGAACAGCCCATCCCGCTCCGGCTTGAACGAGCGGTAGTTGATGGTCTCGGGCTTTTTGACTTCCCCGTACGACCACGACCGGATTTTCTCGGGCGACGCGACCCGAATGCGAATCGCGTCGAACGAGATGGTGTCCTTCGGTTTCTCGAAAAAATTATAGAGTCCTTCCACGTTCCCCCCCTCACGTAGGGGCGCACGCGTGCGCCCTTACCGGTGGACCAGCCGTCTCAGTCCTTATCTTTTTTGATCAACTCCACATCCAATCCGAGACTCTGCAATTCCTTGATCAACACGTTGAACGATTCGGGCAGACCCGGCTCCAGGAAGTTCTCCCCCTTGACGATCGCCTCGTAGATGCGCGAGCGGCCCGGCACGTCGTCGGACTTGACCGTCAAAAATTCCTGCAACGTGGAGGCCGCGCCGTAGGCCTGCAACGCCCACACTTCCATTTCTCCGAGACGCTGCCCGCCGAACTGCGCCTTGCCGCCCAACGGCTGCTGCGTGACGAGCGAATACGGCCCGATCGAGCGCGCGTGGATCTTGTCGTCCACCAAATGGTGGAGCTTCAACATATACATGTACCCGACCGTCACGGGCCGTTTGAACGGCTCGCCGGTTCGCCCGTCAAAGAGCGTGGTCTGCCCGGACGAAGGCAGCCCGGCCTGATCCAGGAGGTCCTTGATCTCCTTTTCCGTGGCGCCGTCGAACACCGGCGAACTCACATGCAGACCCAACGCCTTCGCGGCCCATCCCAGGTGGATCTCCAGGATCTGGCCGACGTTCATACGCGAGGGCACGCCCAAGGGATTGAGCACGATCTCGATCGGGCGGCCGTCCGGCAGATACGGCATGTCTTCGACCGGCATCACGCGCGCTACCACGCCCTTGTTGCCGTGCCGGCCCGCCATCTTGTCTCCCACCTGCAACTTGCGCTTCATCGCGACGTAGACCTTGACCAGCTTAATCACGCCCGGCGGGAGTTCGTCGCCCTTCTTCAGGCGGCCGACCTTCTCGTCGTAGGTGGTTTGGAGCACGTCGATCTGCTCCTTGGCGGTGCGCTGCAACTCTTCGATCCGGTCCTGTTCGGCCGGTTCGCTCAAGACGATGTTGCGCAGGTCCTCGTCGGTGAGCGAATCGATGACCTCTTTGGTGATGGTCTTCTTTTTCTTGAGGATGACTTCGCCGCTCTCGCGATCCACCAAATCCTTGGCCACGGTTTTGCCGACCAGGTAACGCCGGACCTTTTTGATCGTCTCTTCCTCGAGGATGCGGATTTCATCTTGGTGCACGCGCTGGAGGCGATGGATGTCTTCGCTCTCGATGGTCTTGGCGCGCTCGTCCTTGTCCACGCCCTTGCGCGAGAAGATCTTCACGTCGACGATGACGCCTTCGATCCCCGGCGGCACGTACAGCGACGCGTCCTTCACGTCGCCGGCCTTCTCGCCGAAAATCGCACGCAGCAGTTTTTCCTCGGGCGTCAGTTGGGTCTCGCCCTTGGGCGTGACCTTGCCCACCAGGATGTCGCCGGGACGCACCTCGGCGCCGATGCGGATGATCCCGCTCTCGTCGAGGTTACGCAAGGCTTCTTCGCTGACGTTGGGGATGTCGCGGGTGATCTCTTCCTTGCCGAGCTTGGTGTCGCGGGACTCCAACTCGAATTCCTCGATGTGGATCGAGGTGAACTGGTCCTCGCGGACCAACGCTTCGCTCACCAGGATGGCGTCTTCGAAGTTGTACCCGCCCCAGGGCATGAACGCCACCAGGATGTTCCGTCCCAATGCCAGTTCGCCGCGGTCGATCGCGGGACCGTCGGCCAGCACCTGGCCGCGCTTCACGCGTTGGCCGACCCGCACCACCGGCTTTTGGTTGATGCACGTATTCTGGTTGGACCGTTGGCACTTCACCAACCGGTATACGTCCGCGCCCGCGTCGCCGTCCTCGTCCTCGACCGCTTTCTTGCCGACGTCGGACCGGACCACAATGCGCGTGGCGTCCACGCTCTCGACCACGCCGGCGCGTTGCGCCAGGATCACGTACCCGGAGTCGCGCGCCACCGCGGCTTCCATGCCGGTGCCCACGAGCGGAGCTTCGGTGTCGATCAACGGCACGGCCTGCCGCTGCATGTTCGAACCCATGAGCGCGCGGTTGGCGTCGTCGTTTTCCAAGAAGGGAATCAACGCCGTCGCCACGCTCACGATCTGTTTGGGCGAGACGTCCATGTATTCGATCTTCTCGGGCGTCACGGTGATGAAATCCCCGGCCGCGCGCGCCGACACCGAGTCCAGGGTGATCTTGCCGCGGGTGTCCACCTTGGTGTTGGCCTGTGCCACCGTGTATTTATCGCCGTCGATGGCGGAAATGAACTCCACCTGATCCGAGACGCGGCCGGATTCAACCTTGCGATACGGCGACTCGATGAACCCGAATTGGTTGACCCGCGCGTAGGTGGCCAACGAGGTGATCAATCCGATATTCGGGCCTTCCGGGGTTTCGATCGGGCAAATCCGGCCGTAGTGCGAGGGGTGCACGTCGCGCACCTCGAACCCGGCGCGCTCGCGGGTCAACCCCCCGGGGCCCAACGCCGACAACCGGCGCTTGTGCGTGATTTCGGCCAACGGGTTGGTCTGATCCATGAACTGCGAGAGCTGGCTCGATCCGAAAAACTCCTTGATCGCCGCGATCACGGGTTTGGCGTTGATCAAATCGTGCGGCAACACGGTTTCGATATCCAGGAGGTTCATGCGCTCCTTGATCGTCCGCTCCATGCGGACCAAGCCGATGCGCAATTGGTTCTCGAGCAACTCCCCGACCGACCGCACGCGGCGGTTCCCGAGGTGATCGATGTCGTCGATGTCGCCCTTGCCGGTCTTGAGCCCGATCAGATACCGCACGGCTTCCACGATGTCCTGCGCGGTGAGCGTGCGTTTGTCCAGCGGCACGTCGAGACCCAATTTTTTATTCAGCTTGAGACGACCGACCGGCGAGAGGTCGTACCGTTTGGCGTTGAAGAACAGGTTATCGAACAATGACCGCGCGGTATCCACGGTCGGGGTCTCGCCCGGCCGCAAGCGGCGGTAGATTTCCACCATCGCCTCCTCCGGCGACGCCACTTTCTCCAGCGCCATGGTGTCGCGGATCACCGGCAACACCTGCACGTTGTCGATGTAGAGCAATTGGAACTCGGTGATGGCCCCGGACGCGATCTTCTCGATCACCGCCTCGGTCAGTTCCTGATTGCGTTCGACCAACACTTCACCGGTCGCCGGGTCCACGATGTCGTTGAACACGGCGCGGCCGACTAGGTCGGTCTTCGAGATGGGCATGTCTTTCACGCCCACGCCCTTGAGCTTTTTGAGCGTGGCTTTGGTGAGTTTCGCGCCCTCCTTCACGACGGTCTCTTTAGCCTTTTTGTCGACCAAGTCGACGGACGCCTTGATCCCGTGATGAATGTCCGCGTCCAGCTTGCGGGCGAACTGGCCGTGCGACACGGAGATCTCTTCGATCGGGTAGTACGTCTTGAGCAAGTCCTCGACCGAGTACCCGAACGCCTTGAGCAACACCGTGGCCGGAATTTTTCGGCGGCGATCAATGCGCACGTACAAAATGTCCTTGGCGTCGAACTCAAAATCGAGCCACGACCCGCGGTACGGGATGACCCGGCCCGAATACAGCACTTTGCCGCTCGCGTGGGTTTTCCCCTTGTCGTGCGTGAAAATGACGCCGGGCGATCGCTGCAACTGGCTGACCACCACGCGCTCGGTACCGTTGATAATGAACGTGCCGTTCTCGGTCATCAACGGCAGCTCACCGACGTACACTTCCTGCTCGCGCACGTCGCGCACTTTCTTGGTTCCCGCCTTTTCGTCCTTGTCCCACACGATCAGGCGGGCGCGAATCTTGAGCGGCGCGGCGAACGTCATCCCTCGCTCCAGACATTCGCGCACCTCGTACTTGGGGGCCCCGACCGTGTAGTCGAGAAACTCGATCATCGCGGTTTCGTTGTAATCCACAATGGGGAATACCGACGTGAAGGCCGCTTGCAACCCGATGTCCTGGCGGGCCTCAGGACCCGCGTCCTTCTGCAGGAATCGATCGTACGAGCGCCGTTGGATATCGATCAGATTCGGGATATCCGCGCTCGCCGGGATCTTCGAGTAATCCTTGCGTTCCCTCACGCCTTCAGTCGTCGCCGCCATTCACGCTCCCTTCCGAGCTCGTAGTACGTGGTCGCGGGCCGATGCATCGGCCCGCGACCACGTACTACGAGCTCGGAAGGGAGCGTGAATGGC
>JBMOMC010000016.1:0-3994 GCA_049325335.1 Nitrospirota bacterium | reverse complement strand
GTCGCTCCCCCCCCCCCCCCCCCCCCCCACCACGCGGTATGTTGACTCCACCTCACTGAACCGGTGACCAGAGTCGCTCGTTATTTGATCTCGACCTTCGCGCCGACTTCTTCCAACTTCTTCTTCATGGTCTCGGACTCTTCCTTGGCCACGCCGGTCTTCACCGGCTTCGGCACCGCTTCAACCAAGTCCTTGGCTTCCTTGAGGCCCAAGTTGGTCAGCTCGCGGACCACCTTGATGACCTGGATCTTCTTGTCCGCCGGCACCGTGGTCAACACCACGTCAAACGCGGTCTTCTCTTCCGCGGCAGCCGCCGCGCCCGCGGCCGCGCCGCCCGGGGCCGCCATCATGGCCACCGGCGCCGCCGCCGTCACGCCGAACCGCTCCTCCAACGCCTTGACCAACTCGGAGAGTTGGAGCACCGGCATCGCTTCGACCGCTTTGATGATCTCGTCATTCGTCATGGTTGCCATATCACATCTCCTCTATCTAGATCGATTGATCGATTCGTTCTCGTCGGAACGGCCTTTGTGGCCGCCCACCGGGACAGGCACCGAGCCCGTCCCGATACGAACGTTACGCCGCCTCGGCCGTCCGCTTCTTCGCCACGGCGTCCAATGTCGCTACCGCTTTCCGTATCACGCCTTGCAACCCGCCCACCAGCCCGGACACCGGTGCCTGCATCTGACCAACCAATCGGCCCAACAGCACCTGGCGCGACGGGAGCGCGGCGACCCGCGTCAACCCCGCCAGATCGAGCACTCGGCCTTCCAATACGCCGATGCGCAGCTTGAACTTCTCCTGCTGACCCGCGAAATCCTTGAGCGCCTTAGCCAACGGCGCCGGGTCTTGGTATCCCAGCGCCACCCCGATCGGCCCGTCGAAATACTCCTTGAGTCCGACGAGCGCGGTGCCCTCGGCCGCCCGCTTGGCCAACGTGTTCTTAACCACCTTGAACTCGCCGCCGGCCGCGCGCAATTTGCCCCGCAGCGCAGTGATCTCCTCGACCGGCATCCCGCGGTACTCGGCCACCACCGCCATTTGGGCTTTGGTGAACCGACCGCGGATATCGTCGATCAACTCTGCCTTTTGCGTTTTTCCCTTCACTCCGTTCCCTCCCCCCTTTCATCGTCGCGGACGATCAGGCTCCAGCGCGCCGCCGAGACGATGGGGGTATCCCGACCGACACGTCGGCCGATCTTCACGATGCTCCCCATCTTCGTCTCGGTAGGACGCCCGGAGCGACTCCACTCCGTCGTTTAAGCCAACCGGCTCCTACGGTCTTCGACGAACACCGCCGAACATCCCCCAATTAGGATGCCGACGGTCCGGTTGTGTGTATTAGTCGATGACTCGATCCTCCAGCACTACGACGCCGCCCGGCCAATGGTCGTCGGGTCGATCTTAATTCCGGGTCCCATGGTCGCGGACACGGACACCGACCGCACGTACGTGCCTTTGGCCGCGGCGGGTTTCGCCTTGATAATGGAGTCCAAGATCGACAACGCGTTGTCGTACAGTTTGGCCGCGTCGAACGACGCTTTGCCGACCGGCACGTGCACGATCCCGGCCTTCTCCACCTTATATTCGACTTTACCCTGGCGGATCTCACGGATCGCCCGAGCCACGTCAAAGGTCACGGTGCCGGTCTTGGGATTGGGCATCAGACCGCGGGGGCCCAGGATCTTGCCCAATCGACCGACCAAACCCATCAGGTCGGGCGTGGCCACCACGCGATCGAACTCCATCCAGCCCTTGCTGATCTTGTCGGCCAGTTCCTCGGCGCCGACGTGATCCGCGCCCGCTTCGCGCGCCTCGCGTTCCTTGTCGCCCTTCGCGAACACCGCGATGGTCACGGTTTTTCCCGCCCCGTGCGGCAACACGACCGACCCCCGCACCATCTGGTCCGAGTGTTTCGGATCCACGCCCAGCCGGACCGCCAGATCAACCGACGCGTCAAATTTGACGACACTCGTGGACTTCGCCAGTTCGATCGCCTCCCGCAAGGGATACGCTTGTGCCTGCACCCGCTGTTTGGCGGCCTCAAATTTTTTGCCCATCGCTGCGTCCTTTCGCGCTACTTGACGACCTGGATACCCATGCTCCGGGCCGTGCCTTCGATAATTTTGATCGCGCCGGGAAGGTCCACGGCATTCAGATCGGGCATCTTGGTTTTCGCGATCTCCTGGATCTGCGCGGCCGTGAGTTTGCCGACCTTGTCCTTCTGAGGTACCGCCGATCCCTTGACCACCCCCGCCGCCTTCTTGATGAGATCGGATGCCGGCGGCGTCTTGGTGATAAACGTAAAGGTCCGGTCGGCGTACACGGTGATGACCACCGGGATAATGGAGTCGCCCATCTGTTGCGTGCGGGCGTTGAATGTCTTGCAGAACTCCATGATGTTCACGCCGTGTTGCCCCAGCGCCGGACCCACCGGCGGCGCCGGGTTCGCTTTCCCGGCCGGAATCTGGAGTTTGACGAGTGCGTTCACAACCTTTGCCATCGCTGTCCCTTTCGCGTGTCTACCGCAGCAAGCCCTCTCGGGGCTTGGTTACGTCTTCTCGACCTGCAGAAATCCCAATTCAACCGGCGTTGATCGGCCGAAGATGCTGACCAGCACCTTGACCTTGGAATGCTCGGCGTGGACCTCGTCCACGATCCCGTTGAATCCCAAAAACGGGCCGTCGATGATCCGAACCCCCTCGCCCTTTTGAAATTGCGTCTTACTCCGGGGCTTGACCGCCGTCGAGTCCATCTGACTCATCAACGTGGCCAGCTCTTCTTCCGTGATCGGCGCGGGATACGCGTCCCCCCCGCCCACGAACCCCGTGACCTTCGGCGTATTCTTCACGAGCTGCCAGGTGGCGTCGTTCATGTCCATCTCGACCAACACGTATCCCGGAAAAAACTTCTTGGTCGACATCCGCCGCTTGCCCTCGCGAATCTCGACCACCTCTTCGGTGGGGATCATGACCTTGCGAATCTGCTCGGTCAGTCCGAACGTTTTGGCCCGTTCCTCGATGGATTGCCGCACTCGGTTCTCGAACCCCGAATACGTGTGCACAACGTACCACGACGCTCCCATGATGACCCCTCGGCTCCCTGCCTCTTGATCCGGGGCCCCAGTCCGGCCCGCGGCGTCCGCTCCGACCGCTCCGCCCATCATGCTCATTGCAGGAGAACGGCCACCAACTTCACCAGCACCGCATCCATGGCCGACAAGAAGATGGCGACGGCGACAACGAAAATCAACACCACGGAGGTCGAGCCCATGGTCTCGGCCCGCGTCGGGAACGAAACCTTTTTCAGTTCAGCCCCCACATCCGCGAAAAATTCTTTCGCGCTCAGATACCACTTCTTCATCGCCCGATCCCCAATACCCTGTTGGAATTCCGACGCTTCGCCATACGAACCATCCAGAGCGACCGAGGATGGCAGGCCAGGAGGGATTCGAACCCCCATCCCGCGGTTTTGGAGACCGCTGCTCTAGCCGTTGGAGCTACTGGCCTATGTCCCGTCGCCAAGAGGCGCCTTACTTCACTTCTTTATGCGCCGTGTGCTTGCGGCAACGTCCACAATACTTGCTCAACTCCAAGCGGTCCGGCGTGTTGCGCCGATTCTTCATCGTGGAGTAGTTGCGTTCTTTACAATCCAAACACGCCAAAGTGATGATCTCTCTCATCAGAATTCCTCACTCTATATGGAGACTGTTCAGGAATGGGTCAGATGCCCCTTCGGGGACTTCCGCCATCTGAATTTCTGTCAGTGGGTCGCAAGGCGGAGCGAGCACCGGACCGGAGCGTACTGGGTCGTACGCGAGGACCGGACGCGCAACGGCAACAAAGCAGATGACCATTCATGGACAGTCTCCTAGGCGGTGATACTGGTGATGACGCCGGCGCCTACGGTGCGGCCGCCCTCGCGGATCGCAAACCGCAACCCCTCTTCCATCGCGATCGGCGTGATCAGGTCCACGTCCATCCGCACGTTGTCC
>JBMOMC010000015.1:0-1773 GCA_049325335.1 Nitrospirota bacterium | reverse complement strand
GGTGCTCGAACGCCTGTCCGCACGATGCTGATCCCGTCCGGCACGCGCATCTGGCTGGCGGCCGGTGTCACCGACATGCGCCGCGGCTTCGACGGGCTGGCCTCTCTGGTGCAGCAGCGCCTGGGGGTGGACCCGTTCAGCGGCCACCTGTTCATCTTCCGCGGCCGGCGCGGCGACCGGGTCAAGCTCCTGTGGTGGGACGGTGACGGCCTGTGCCTCTTGGCCAAACGGCTGGAGCGCGGTCGCTTCGTGTGGCCGCAGGCGGCCGATGGCGCCGTGCATCTGAGCGCGGCGCAACTGTCCATGCTGCTCGAAGGCATCGACTGGCGCACCCCGCGCAGGAGCGCCCCGGAACTGGCGGCCTGAGCCACTTTACGGCGCTCCACGCCCCGCCCGTTCGCCCAGCGCGTGCCCCCTGTTCACAGCGCGATTGATCGCGTAGACTGCGCCGCATGCCTGCGGCTTCCTCCTTCACCGACACCGACGCCCGCCGCGACGCCCACTCCGGGGCACTGTCGGCGCAGGTAGCCGCACTGCCCGACGACCCGATGCTGCTCAAGCATCTGCTCGATGCGCGTCTGGCCGAGATCGAACGGCTCAAACTGCTGGTGGCCAAGCTCAAGCACGCACAGTTCGGCCGCCGTTCGGAGCGGCTGGGCGCGCTCTGCGGCCAGCTTGATCTCGGGTTGAGTACGGCGCAGCAAGAAGACGGCGAGGCCCGTGGCGCATCAGTCGATCTCGCCGCACTCGCCGAGGTCATCCCGATCGAATCCGCCCCGCGACACCCCGGCCGCAACCGGCTGCCCGATCACCTGCCGCGCAGCCGCATGGAACATCTGCCAACCTGCAGCGGCTGCCCGCAATGCGGCGGCGCTCTCAAGCACCTGGGCGAGGACGTGTCCGAAGAGCTGGAGTACGTCCCGGCCCGCTTCCGCGTGGTGCGCCACGTGCGCCCGAAGTTTGCCTGCGGTCGGTGCGAGGCCATCGTGCAGGCGCCCGCCCCCAGCCGGCCGATCATGGGCGGGCTGCCCGGCCCCGGGCTGCTCGCCCACGTGCTCACCGCCAAGTACTGCGACCACCTGCCGCTGTACCGGCAAAGCGCCATTTACGCGCGCGAAGGTGTGCGGCTGGAGCGCTCCACCCTGGCCGACTGGGTGAGCGCCACGGCGGATCTGCTCGCTCCGCTGGTGCAGGCGCTGTCGCGCTACGTGAGAGCAGGCGAGAAGATCCACGCCGACGACACGCCCTTGCCGGTGCTTGCTCCAGGTCGGGGACGCACGCGCACCGGGCGGTTGTGGGTGTATGTGCGCGACGACCGGCCGGCCGCCGGCACGGCTGCGCCCGCGGTGTGGTTCGCCTACTCGCCGGACCGCCGGGGTGCGCATCCGCAAGAACACTTGCGCGAATTCAGCGGCATCGTGCAGGCGGACGCCTTCGCCGGCTTCGATGCGCTGTACGAGAGCGGGCACAGACAGGAAGCGGCGTGCTGGGCGCATGTGCGACGCAAGTTCTTCGATCTCGTGCGCGCGCACGACTCGCCCATCGCCAAGGAAGCGCTCACGCGCATCGGCGCCCTGTATGCGGTCGAAGCTGCGGTGCGCGGTGCGCCACCGCCGGTGAGGTGCGAAGCACGCCAGATGCGCGCGCGTCCGCTGCTCGATGCGCTGCACGACTGGCTCACCACACAGAGACGGCGCGTGTCGGGCAAATCCGGCATTGGCGAGGCGATCCAGTACGCGCTCAACCACTGGCGGGCGCTGGTGCGCTATGCCG
>JBMOMC010000014.1:0-1995 GCA_049325335.1 Nitrospirota bacterium | reverse complement strand
TCTACCGAGTTTTGCTGTTGGCAGTTTTCTGAGTGGCGTGCCGCATAACAGGTCGTTCAAGCGGACGCGGGGGACGGGCGTTCAATTACCCATGCACCAACCGCCGCGCCGCTTAACTCACACGTTATGCGCCGTGAAACTGCGTCTGTACGTCCATGCTCTTGTGAAGAATGCGGACTACTTCAATCGCAGCAGTTGTGCCCGGCTTGTAGAAAATGACATGGCTGCCTTCGGGGAATTTGCGGTAACCCGGCATGACGTCATCACACGCTTTCCCTAGTGCCGGATTCTTTCCCAAGGTGTGGAAGGTGTCGTCGAACTGTTTGAGGTAGATGTTGCGTTGCGCAACACCCCATTGGTCTTCGGTGTAGAGGGCAATGTTCCGCAGATCGTCCAGGGCTTTCCGGGTAAGGACGAAGAGCTTCATTTCTTGCGGGCATCCAACTCAGCTACGAATTTGGAGTAGCTGTAATCGGCCAGTCCGCTTTGCTCGCCCTCGTGCAGCGCACGGCGCAGGGCGTTGAGCTTGTCTTCGTTGTCCTCAAGCAGTCGCAGGCCTGCGCGAATCACTTCGCTGGCAGACCCGTAACGCCCACTCTCAATCTGGTGGGAAATGAAGCCTTCAAAGTGGTCACCGAGGCTCACGCTAGTGTTCTTGGCCATGGGGCACCCCGCAATTACCTATAGATACCGAATATTGGTATTCTGGGGTGGCGCGGTCAAGGCCACAGGAGGGCCATTCGGCGGTTTAAAGTTGGCGGGCGTCGCGTCGGTGTCTTTGCCCGGCGCGGCGCATAACAACTCGTTCAAGGCCGACTGCGCGGAAGGGGCAGCACCCTCATCTGGCTTCTGTACGTCGCAGCGGCCTTAACTCGGACGTTATGCACTCACGCGAAGTTTTGATTGAGGGTTGTGCAGATCCGAAGCGTCGTGCCTGTCTGCGAGGAAAAGCAAAGGCCAGAGAGTGGCGGGTTCCGCGCGTTTCCTTTGTCGGTAGCGCGGCGTGAACGGTTGTCTTAAGGTGCCTTCGGTTGGCGCGCGACAATGTGCCACGGTTCCGCGCGATGCTTCGGTGAGACTCGGCCAGGTTGTCCCGCGCCGCGCAAACACCCTTCGTCAGGGGGCGCGCGGTTTGGTCTGGTGGTGCGAGGCTGTGCCAGTTAGGCTCTACCGAGTTTTGCTGTTGGCAGTTTTCTGAGTGGCGTGCCGCATAACAGGTCGTTCAAGCGGACGCGGGGGACGGGCGTTCAATCACCCATGCACCAACCGCCGCGCCGCTTAACTCACACGTTGGGCGCCTATGCTAGTTAAGAGCGTGAATCTTAAAAAAGTACGCAAGACACTTCGCTACGAGAGCATTCGCGAGGTGCTATCAGATGGCTATGTCCGCTATGAGGTGTTGCCATCCAATCCCAATTGGCCAGCTGCATACTTGGTTCTTGGTAAAGACCCTGCATCGGGGAAACTCAATGTAATGCAAGCTGGGGTCGGAGACTGGCACCAGCACTTTGATCAGTACAAGAACCCTGACCGAAATGTTGGCGCGGCTCTGACATTTCTATCTGACGTTGTGGCCGGTAGAGTGTGTCTGTTAGCCGAATATGACGCACGCGATCGGTATGTCGGGGGCATCTGCTATCCGAATTCGGCAAGAGTCGCCTATTCCCTGCATGGAAGCTTCGATTCTGGTAAGGCAGTTAAGCGTATGCAATATCAATTCAACCGTGAGCCGCAGATTGAAAGTAGGTAACCGTCGGCGCCCAACCATTCGTATATGGACTCCTCCCACAAGTAGCGACGACGCTGTTTCTTTCGTGACCTGACGGCGGGCTGCATTCGTATATTCGGCCTTTGGGTGGACCCGAAGGGGGCCTGTAAATTGAACTGTGTAACTGCCCTTTGAGATGATGGCGGCAGTACCGCCGAGGAGCAATTACATGGCAATGGAAGTAAGGATTCTTGACGAAGTTCTGGCCGGCTGCAAGACGCCGGAAG
>JBMOMC010000013.1:0-2171 GCA_049325335.1 Nitrospirota bacterium | reverse complement strand
CCTTGCCCTCTGCTGTGAGGGGGCATGAGCCCAAGCGGCGGTGACCTGCCGTCAACTGGCAGGGTGACGTAGCCCGCAGGTAAAGGGGATTGAGGCGAAGCCGTTACGCCGAGATGGTCCCCGAGGCTGTAGCGCTGGAAGGTTGAGGAACACGAACCGGTTAATCCGCATCCGAGGGCTGAAATGTCGCCTTCGCCTACACGGCTTAACAGGCGGAATGCTGATGATGGCGCCGGAGACGTATGTCGGCGGCATCCGAATGCGGGCGTATATATGTAGGTCGCCCGCATGGAGCCATGGAGAGAATGCAGCCAGGCCATGGCATCGGCATCGACTTGCGGGACGCAAGGACAAGGACTGCGACCGGCAGCCTCCCCAGCGCGCGAAAGTCCAGCATATGAACGAGGGAAGGCATGATGGAATGCCAAGGGAGTTGGCCCCGATGTCCACCATGCTGGCGGAGTCCCCGTAGTAGTCCGCGACAGGGAAAGCCTGTCACATGGCGAAGGGGGACAGTTCAATCAGCTTGAAGTGCAAACTACCTGACCAAACGAGGTGAAGACCTTTGATAATCAGCGAAATGCAGCACAAGCTCGCGACGTGGGCCGAGAGCGACCAGAACCGCAAGTTCGATCGCCTTCTCCGGCTCATTGCCGATCGGGCGTGGCTTGCCGAGGCGGCTCGGATCGTGCTGGCGTCGAGTGGCGCCAATACGGCGGGCATCGACGGAATGGACAAGCAACGGATGCAGGCCGGATTGGCAGAACAGCTGGCCAGTCTGCGAACGGACTTGCTGACGGGGAGTTATCACCCGCAGCCGGTCAGGCGAATCTATATCCCGAAAGCCAATGGCAAGAAACGACCACTGGGTATCCCGACCCTGAAGGACCGCATCGTCCAGCGCGCGATGCTGATGGCCATGGAGCCGATCTGGGAAAGCGACTTCCATCGCCTCTCCTACGGCTTCAGGCCGGAACGCAGCGTGCATCACGCTGTCCGGACCGTGAAGATACAGTTGCAGGATAGTGGTGCCGGAACGCGGGGCCGCTGGATCATCGAAGGTGATCTGGCGAGCTACTTCGATACGGTCCACCACCGGCTTCTGCTTCGCTGCGTTCGGCGGCGAATCCGGGATGATCGGTTTGTTGATCTGCTCTGGCGATTCCTGAAGGCTGGCCACATCGACCGTGGCCTGTTCGTCGCCTCAAGCGAAGGTGTACCGCAAGGCGGCGTGCTATCGCCGCTCCTGTCCAACATCATGCTCCACGAGTTTGATGCGTGGCTGGAGGCGAAATACCTGAGCGACAAGGCGCGAAAGGATCGCTGGGCATGGAACTTCGGCATCCAGCAGGGGCGCCCCATCACGGTTCGCGAGAACCGGCAATGGAAACCTGCTGTCGCCTACTGCCGTTACGCCGATGACTTCGTTGTCATCGTCAAGGGCACCAAGGCACATGCCGAGGCCATCCGCGAGGAATGCCGGGCCTTTCTGGAAGACGACCTGAAGCTGACGTTGAATATGGACAAGAGCCATATCACTCACGTCGACGACGGGTTCGTGTTCCTCGGGCACCGGATTATCCGCAGGCGGGGATCGAGCGGACGCATGTCCGTGGTCTCGACGATACCCAAGGAGAAGGCCAAGACCTTTGCTCGCCGATTGGTCGAGGTACTCTCCGGCAATCATGAGGTTGCCGCGGTGGACATGATCGACGGCCTGAACCGCCAGCTGGCGGGATGGGCTGCGTTCTACAGGTTCACCGACTTCACGGCGCGCACATTCCGGCGCATCGACACCGTCGTGTTCTGGAAAATGGCGCACTGGTTGGCGCAGAAGTACCGGTCCCGTATCAAGCCTTTGATGCGTAAATGGTACCGCATGCCGGAAACCGGCCAATCGAAAACGTGGCTGGTCTACGGTCGAAGCAATCAGGGCAATGCCGTCGGCAAGGCACTGCGACGACTGGTCACAAGCCAGAAGATGCAGTTCCGGTGGCGGAATCCGGAGCGAAATCCCTACATCTATCGGGACGAGCTTCGACACACCGTCACCTCCCGCTATCATGATGTCGCCATGGCCTTGGGCCAAGGTTGAATAGAGAGCCGTATGCGCTGAAAGGTGCACGTACGGTTCGGGGAGGGGAAGCGCTTATGCGCTTCCTACTCCACTC
>JBMOMC010000012.1:0-2233 GCA_049325335.1 Nitrospirota bacterium | reverse complement strand
TGCAGGCACTGGTGCAGGCCGGCGTGCAAAGTGCCGTGCTGGGCGGCAGTTTTGAGGAGTATCTCGACGATGCGCTGAACGCCCAGGGCGCGAGCGTGTTGGGTGCGCTGGCGTTTTATCAGGTGGGAACGCTTGCGGACAATTTGCGTGACGGCGGTGCCTCGCCCACCGATATTTTACTGGGCAACGCCACGCAAAACCCGTTTTGGTCTGAAGGCGGCACCGGCCGCGTGCTGCTGCACGCGATGACCGGCGGTGTGGTTGCCGAAGCCACCGGCGGCGAGTTTGCCACCGGCGCTGCGGCCGCCGGGTTGCAGCAGGTGTTGTCGCCGGCACTGGATGATCTTGCCGGCGGCAACACGGCCTGGCGCGCCGCCGGCGCCCAACTCACCGGCCTTGTCGGCGCCGGCCTGGTCGATGGCGATCTGAACCAGGGCGTTTCCATCGCGCTGGCGGCGGATACCTACAATCGGCAGTTGCACCTGGATGAGGTCCAGTGGATTCGCGACAACGCGGCAGCTTTTGCGCAGCAGTTGAGCGAGGCGGAAGGTCGCCCGGTAACGGTGGAAGAGGCGACCACCCGTCTGGCGCAGCAGGCATCCCGAGGGGTCGATCTGCTTTGGCGCTCGGTGCTGACCGACGGCGATGACCTGGCGGCGCAACAGTTCCTCGCCGGTGCCACCGGCACCTTCACCAACGAACTGAACAATCAACAGCAACTGTTCACGGTCGAAGGCAATCAGTTGCTGCGGCCGGAGTTGTTTTTGGCGGGCACCTACGCCAACCGGGATTTTTACGCGCAATACATCACCCCCGGCGTTGCGCGCACCCTGGGGGCCGGGCTGGCCACCGAGATCGGGCAACTGGGTACCGATTTCTACAACGCCATTGCCGCTGATCCGGTTGCCTTTGCCGGGGCGTTGGGCGAAGGTCTGTGGACCAGCCTGACAGAATTTGCCGATCACCCGCTGGACAGCATCGCGGACGGCGTCTCCCGGGCCGGCCAAACCATCGGTGAAGGGAATGCAGCGGCGTGGGACGACGGCATGTCCGCGCAATTGAATGCGCTGTATGGCCAGGATGTCAGCGGCGTGCAGCAAACGCTGGCCATCCTGAACACGCTGACGGGCGGGTTGACGGCGGTGGGTGTGGGCAGGCTGGCCGGCAGCGCCACCGATGTCATCGGCGATGCGGTTGATCCTGATTCCGGCACGGTGGCGGACAGTATCGGAGACGTTGCGGGGTCGGGGCCTGCCGTGGACGTCCCGGATACCACCCTGGATTTGAGTGGCGCTGGCCTGGGCGAGATCGGGCTGCGCGATTTGATCGGGAATGTGCCGGATGTACCCAATGGCGCCACCGATGTGCGTTTGGTCACGTCGAACGCCGCCAACGTGAATCATCAGGGTGTGCCCTATGCTCAGCCGGCATTTACACCGGGCCAGCCGGTGGCGGAGTACAACACCGGACAACCGGAAACGTATGTGCGGGTGTTTGATGACAGCCCGAATCCTGCAACTGGCAGACCTTACTCTGAGCAAGCTGGCGGTTTCATGATGCGCGAACAGGACATCATCGATCCGGCAACCGGATCGTATCTGACGCCGCAGCAGATCCAGGATAAATTTGCATTGCCGCATTTGCCGACAAAAATAACCGATGTGACGGTGCCGCCAAATTTCCGGCTGCAAACGGGTGAGGCTGCAGCCAATGTGTGGGGTGCAGGCGGCGTGACTCAGTTCAAGGCGGTGGATGACTTCAGGAGCGACGCCAATCCAATCATATTCACCAATCCGAGACCGCTGCCATGAATCACCCGGATGTTCAAATAGTCAATCGTCACTTGTTGATTGATGGCAAGGAGGTCATTGCCGCGCCGTATGGGGTGGACACATTTATTTGGATAGACGATGAGAAATTGGCCCTTGTTTTGTGGACTCGCGATTTCGAGTACATTCTAAATGGTAACCGGATCAGTGGTAACAAAAACGATCGTGGTCGCAATGTCATCTGCATCAACACGCGCGGCGAGGTGCAGTGGATCATGGAAAACCATATGGATAATCCTTATCGCAGCAACGGTGGTTCGCCGGTGAGCAAGATTGAAATGACAGATGCGGGATATTGGCCTGGCAACATCGTTGGATGGAATGGCGATCACTGTATGGTCATCGACAAGAACACCGGCAAGTTGTTGTACATTGACTTTACCAAGTAACAAGCTTTCGCCAAG
>JBMOMC010000011.1:52925-143589 GCA_049325335.1 Nitrospirota bacterium | reverse complement strand
TGCCGGAGACGAGGTCACGCTGGGTAGCCGCTAAGTTTAGCCAATACATCGCTGGAGCAATCGTGATCTCAATCTCTATTGGCCGTCATGGCCAGTGGTCACACCCGAAACCCGTTAAGAGCCCAACATATACTAGACGTCCGAATGAGACGTCTTTAAATACGTCTCGGCGACCGGTATATTCCAATTCGTCCTCGAAGTCAACGGGTTATGACGCCGACCGGACCGTAGACGTGTTACAAGACGTCTTGGGAGGTGAGGTCCTGGCGCGGTGTTTCAGATGCGGCCGTTTTTTGACTCGCGGTTTCGTTTTCATTTCGCGCGGCTTGAAGTCTGATCCGCCCCGTGGTTGTATAGGGCCGTTGATCGTCTGACTATGGAGGGTGCGATGCGCAATCGGGTGATCGGTGGTGTGCTGCTGGTGGTCGTGCTTGCGATCAGCGGGTGCGGGTACAACACGTTACAGATGACGGACGAGCAGGTCACGGCGAGTTGGGCCGAGGTGCTCAATCAATACCAGCGTCGCGCGGATTTGGTGCCGAATCTGGTGAACGTGGTCAAAGGGTACGCGGCGCACGAAGAAGCGGTGTTGACCCAGGTCACCGAGGCGCGCGCCCGCGTGGGCGCGATCCAGGCCACGCCGGGGTTGATCAATGATCCCGACGCGTTCGCCAAGTTCCAGGCCGCGCAAGGGGAGATGACGTCCGCCTTGTCGCGATTGTTGGTGGTGGCTGAAAACTATCCGCAACTCAAAGCCGACGGTCTGTTCCGGGATTTGCAGGCCCAGCTCGAAGGCACCGAGAATCGCATCACGGTGGCGCGCAACCGGTACATCAAATCTGTGCAGGAGTACAACGTGACGGTGCGGCGGTTCCCGAGCAACCTGACCGCCATGCTGTTCGGTTTCCGCACCAAGGCGTCGTTCACGGTGGAGAACGAACGCGAGCTGGCCAAGCCGCCCACCGTGGACTTTGGTGGCACGCCACAAGACGCCCCGAAGTGATGGGGTGTTCAGTCTCCGGATGAACTCGGTTTCCACGCGCGTCCTGCCCGCGTGTGCGGGCGCGCTCATTGTCCTGGCGGCGTTCGTCGCCCAAGCTGGCGCAGAGCAGCCGGTTCCGCCGTTTGTCGCGTTCGTCACGGATCTCACCAACACGTTGACCCCCGGCCAGCGCGACACGCTGGAACAAGACCTCTCCGCGTTTTCCCAGCGCAAGGGGAGTCAGATCGCCGTGCTCCTCGTTCCCACCACTGAGCCGGAAACCATCGAGCAGTACGCGCTGCGCGTGGCCGAGGCGTGGAAACTCGGGCGCAAGGACGTGGACGACGGCGCGTTGTTCTTGGTGGCCAAAGACGATCGCGCCATGCGGATCGAAGTCGGGTACGGACTCGAAGGCGTGATACCGGACGCGGTGGCCAAACGGGTCATCAGCGAGATCGTGGTGCCGTATTTCAAACAGGGCGATTTTTACGGCGGGGTGGATGCCGGGGTGGAGCGCTTGATTCGCCTCATCGACGGCGAGCCCCTTCCAGCGCCCAGCCAACGCGAACGCGAATGGTCCGGGATCGAGGACGTGCTGCCGGTGCTGGTGATGGGGACGATCGTGCTCGGCCTGGCGCTGCGCGCGGTGTTCGGCCGATTGGCGGGGGCATCGCTGACCGCGGGCATCGGCGGCCTGTTGGTGTGGATGATCCTGGGATCGCTCGTGCTCGGCGTTCTGGCCGCTGTCATCGCGTTTCTGGTGACGCTGGTCATGGGCAGCCCATTGGGGCGGGGAGGGTACGGCGGTCGGTTTGGCGGAGGGCTGCTCGGGAGCGGCGGAGGTTTCGGAGGCGGATTTGGCGGCGGATTCAGTGGGGGCGGGGGCGGATCGTTCGGCGGAGGCGGCGCGTCGGGACGATGGTAACGACCTGGACACGGTTCGTTCGGCATCTCGTGAGTCCGCCGTGGCGCGTACGGACCGCGTTTCCAACCCGAACCATGCGGGCGATCGAACAGGCCATCAGTCAGAGCGAAGCCACGCACACCGGGCAGATCCGGTTCGCGGTGGAGGCGGCGCTGGACATCGGGCCCTTGGTTCACCGGCAATCCGCGCGCGAGCGGGCCATCGACGTGTTTTCGTGGCTGCGGGTGTGGGACACTGCGCACAACAACGGCGTGCTGGTCTATCTCTTGCTCGCGGACCGCGACGTGGAAATCGTGGCGGACCGCGGCATTGCGCGCCACGTGGCGCCGGAGGAGTGGGAACGGATTTGCCGCGACATGGAGGCCGCGTTTCGCGTCGGTCGCTTCGAGGACGGCGTCCTGGCCGGCATTCGGGCGGTGAGCGCGCACCTGGTCCGACATCATCCGGGCCAAGGCGAGCGTCCGAACGAATTGCCGGATCAGCCGGTGGTGTTGTAACCATTGCACGCGTTCGACGTCGTGATCCTCGGCGCGGGCGCCGCGGGGCTGATGTGCGCCATGACCGCGGGGCAACGCGGTCGCCGCGTGTTGGTGTTGGAGCGCGCCAACAAGGTCGGCAAGAAAATTCTCATGTCCGGGGGCGGACGGTGCAATTTCACGAACCTGCACGTCACGCCGGACCGGTTTCTTTCCGCCAACCCGGACTTCTGTAAGTCTGCGCTCAGCCGGTACACCCAATGGGATTTCATCGACCTGGTCAACCGCCACGGCATCGCGTACCACGACAAAGGCCAGGGCCAGTTGTTTTGTGATGGGTCGTCCAAAGCCGTACTGGACATGCTGTTGACCGAGTGCGAACGAGCCGCCGCGCGCATCGAGACGCGGTGCGAGGTGGAGGCAGTCGACGCGGGATCTGGATTCCAATTGCGCACAAGTTGCGGCGGGTTCGAAGCGGGCGCGCTGGTGGTGGCCACAGGCGGGCTGTCGATTCCTAGTCTGGGCGGATCGGGATTTGGGTACGACGTGGCTCAACAGTTCGGGCTGCGGGTGTTGCCCTGTCGGCCCGGCCTCGTGCCGTTCACGTTCACGGATACGTTCGGCGCGTTGTGCCAACAATTGGCCGGCGTGTCTTTGCCGGTCACAGTCACGGTGGCGGAGCGGTCCTTCACCGACGCGATGCTCTTTACTCACCGCGGACTGAGCGGCCCGGCCGTGCTCCAAGCCTCCAGCTACTGGGAGCCCGGCGCGCCGATCACGGTCAATCTCTTGCCCGGTCACGATGCGGTTGAACTCTTCAAGTCGCTCAAGACCACCCAGCCCCGCGCCCTGTTGCGCACCGCGCTGTCCGCCCATTTGCCCAAGAGCGTGGTCGCGGAGTTGGAAACCTTGTGGTGGAAGGAGTGGGCGGATCGAGCGATCGCTGCGTGGCCCGGCCGGCTGCTTGTCGACGTGGCGACGCGGTTCGGCGCATGGGTCGTGCGACCGGCCGCGACCGAAGGGTATCGCACCGCGGAAGTGACCGTGGGCGGGGTGGATACGCGCGATCTGTCGTCCAAGACCCTGGAAAGCCGGACGCAACCCGGCCTCTACTTTATCGGCGAGGTCGTGGACGTGACCGGGCATTTGGGTGGATTCAATTTCCAGTGGGCGTGGGCGTCCGGGTATGCGACTGGCCGGGCCGTTTGAGCGCCCGTTCCTACACGGGCCGAACCCCACGTCGGAGGCTTGGTATAATGCCGCGGGTCATCGATCCAAACAGGGGAGTTCGCGAAGCATGGCGTATCATCCACTCAGGTCCGGTGTCCTTGCCCACATCGTGGCAGTCCTGGCGCTGAGCTCGGCGGCCCAGGCCGTTGACGTGCCGCCGGTTCCCACGGGCCCGCGTGTGTACCGGGTGTCGGTGTTTGACAAACCCGCGACGGATCGGCTGCGCAAACAAGTGGCCGAAGGGCTATTCGTATTCGCCGACCGGGTGGTCCGATTCGCTGAAATTACCGATCCCGCCCTGCGAAGCGACTTTCTGTCCCGCTACCGAGACGTGTATTTCGCCACGGAGATCGACCCGACCGGCTGTTTCACGCTGACCCACCTTGGCAGTGAACACGGGTCGGTCGGGGTGTTGGCCCCGTACGGATTGGTCGGCTGGCAAACCGAGGCATCCGGCGCTGTCACCGGACGACTGTATCAGTCCCCCGACAGCACCTACGACCTGACCCTCACCGAGCGCGGCGATCGGTTCGACGGCGTGGGCAAAGGGACCCTGGGGTTTCGAGGCGGGGCCATGTTGACCGAGTATTTTTCCGGGGTGCGTCTGCCCGATGCAACGTTGGGGGAGTGTTTTCAGGAGGCCGCCGCGATTTTGCACGAGTCCAAAACGCCCGCTCCGTGAAGGGCGGCGTTACGCAGCCTGGGCGTCTTGCGCCCCGTGACTCCCCGTGAGCAACGAGGCGCCGAGGTCCTCGGCGGGCATGGGGCGCGCGAACAAATACCCCTGCATGGTACGGCATCCGTGGGCGAGCAGAAACTCGCGTTGCGCCTCGGTTTCCACGCCCTCCGCGATCACGTCGAGTTTCAACCCCTGTCCCATGGCAAGGATGGCGCGCGTTAACGCCGCGTCGTTGGCGTCGTCCGGCAGGTCGCGGACGAATGTTCGGTCCAGCTTCAGAGTGTCGAACGGATACCGTCGCAGATAACTCAACGAGGAAAACCCGGTCCCGAAATCATCGAGACCGAACCGTACACCCAGATCGTGCAGCGCGGTGATAGTCCGTTGAGTCACTTCGGTGGGGTGCATCAAGAGACTCTCGGTGATTTCAACTTCCAGGGCCTCCGGCGGGAGTTCGACGCGAGCGAGGGCTTCCGCGATCACCGAGGACAACTTGGCTTGTAGGAACTGACGCGACGACAGGTTGACCGCCACGCGCAGCCGCGTGTGCCCCGCCGCGCGCCAACGGGCGAGTTGCGCGCACGCCTCGATGATCACCCATTCGCCGACCGGCACGATGAGCCCGGTTTCCTCCAACACCGGAACGAACTGCGCCGGCGATATCACCCCCTGCTCGGGGTGGCGCCATCGCAGCAACGCTTCCACCCCCACGACGCGGCCGCTCGGCACGTCGAGCTGCGGTTGATAGTGGAGCGTAAATTCGCCCCGTTTTAACGCATGGCGCAGGTGGCTCTCGATCATGACCCGTTCGAACGCCTGGGCGCTCATGTCGCGCGAGTAAAACTGATACGCGTTCCGTCCGGACTCCTTGACGCGGTACATGGCGGTATCGGCGTTTCTGAGCAGCATGCCGGGATCATCGCCGTCGGCCGGGAACGTGCTCACGCCGATGCTCGCGCCCACCTGGAGCAACGTCGTCCCGACTTCGACCGGAGGCGCCAACACGTCCAACAGCTTTTGGGCCACGCTCGCCGCGTCCGAGGCGTCAGCCATGTCGTCCAACAAAATCACGAATTCGTCGCCGCCGAATCGGGCGACGGTATCGCCGTTGCGCAGGGCCGCGGACAGCCGGCCGGCGAGACTGCGGAGCAATTGGTCCCCGACATTGTGTCCCAAGGTATCGTTGATGTTTTTGAAGTGGTCCAGGTCCAGAAACAGGGTCGCCACCACCCGCTGGTTCCATCGGGCACGGCTGATGGCTTGTTCCAGCCGATCGAGAAACAACGTGCGATTGGGCAGACCGGTCAGGGCGTCGTGGTTGGCCAAAAAGTACAACCGTTCCTGGGTCTGAATGCGCTCGCTGATATCGCGTCCGGTGGACACAAAATGGGTGACGCGGCCGGTCGCGTCCTTGAGCGGGCTGATGGCTTTTTCCTCGGAATACAAGGACCCATCCTTGCGGCGGTTCACGAACACGTCGTTGAAGCTCTCGCCGGCCAAGAGCGTGTTCCACACCGTGCGGTAGAACTCGGCCGTGTGTCGGCCCGACTTGAGGACGTTCGGAGTGTGACCGATCACTTCGGCCGGGTCGTATCCGGTCGTGCGGACGAAGGCGTGGTTCACGTACTCGATGGTCCCGTCGGTCCCCGTGATCATCACGCTGTCCGCGGTTTGCTCCAGCGCGGTGGACAGGATTCGCATATGGCTCTCCGCGTGTTGGCGCGCGGTGACGTCCACGCCGAAGCCGATCACGTTGCATACGCCGCCCCGCTCGTCGAACATGGGGGAAAAGATCACGTCCATCGCGCGCACCATGTTGTCGGCCACCCGAACGGACATGTCTTGGCGGACCGTTTCGCCGGACGCGGCGCGCCGAACGGCCGCTCGAACCGCATCCGCGGCGTCCGGCAGGTCCTTAAAAAACGACGTCTCCCACACGCGGCGCCCCAGCATCTCGTCCAGGCGTTGCCCCGACGCGACGACGGCGGTGCGGTTCGCGTCGGTCATGACGCCGTCCGGCGTCAGCAGTCCCACGAACGCGAACATATTGTCCAGCGTCTGGCGAAGGCGCGATTCACTGTTGCGCAAGGCCTCTTCGGCCACGGCTTGGCGCGTCAACATCTGGCGGATGTTCCGGATGATGCGCGCGGTGATCAACCCGGTCGGCGCCAACGACGAGAGCAACACGATCAATAAGATCAGTTGTTGCCTGGCGTCGATGGCCGACAACCGTCGGCGGATCTCGCCGCCGGCGTGTTCGTGAAACCGCGCGAACTGTTCCAATCGCACGTCCAACGACGGAATGGCGCGCCTGAGCGCGTCCACGTCAAAGGCCGCGGGATCGCCGGACTGTTGGTCGAGTTGCACGATGCGCTCCATGGCGATCCGCACGCGCGAGAGCGAGCGTTCCGCGGAATCCAGATCGGATCGATGTTGCCGAGCCTCGATGTCTTGGAGATGGTCGATCAGGCCCGGCACGTTTCGCTCCAACAAGTCCGCGGCCGCGTGCGGATTAACGTCCGACGCCAGGAGGGCGGTAGACACCTGATCCAATGCCGCGCGAATCGCGCTCACGCGTTGGATCACCGCCGCGTGGATGTCGGAATTAGTCGATTGGAGGCGTTCGCGGTGTTCGTGCTGGGTCTGGAGCAACGCAATGACCGTCACGGCCACCGCGATGACCAAGGCCATGAGCCCGCGGACGTACCGCAACACTTCGGTATGGGTCGTCGGGTTCATCGCGCGGCGGCCGCGGTTCGCAGCGCGTCCATGCTCCGGCGGATCGCGTCGTAGTCCGAATCAGCAGCCGGCAGGAAGTGCGTGGCGCCGGCGGCTTCCAGAATTGCGCGGGATTCCGGATCGTCGCTCGCGAGGGTCAAGAGATAATTCTGAATATCCGCTTGGACGGTCGGCGCGAGGCGGGGCTGAACCGCCCACACGGAGTCGGCGTACGCGGGCGTTTCCCACACGACGCGCCCGTCGCGCTCCGTGAGAGTGCCCTCGACGAGGAGCCGCGCGAAGGCCTCGCGGCTCACGAACCCGGCGTCGATCCGGCCGTCCCGGATCCACCGCGCCGTGGTATCGTACGAATCCGCGTACGCGATCTCTCTGAAAAAGTGTTCGGGCGGCATGCCGCGCTCGCTCAAAAAATAGCGCGGCATGAGATTGCCGGCGGCGGACGTCGCGCCGAGCAGCCCTACGCGTTTTCCGCGCAGATGTTCCAGCCGCCGCACCGGACTCTCGGCCCGGACGATGAGCAGCGAGGTGGAGCGAAAGTCCGCGTCGCGCATGGCCAGCGGAACCGCGCGGTCCCGTTCGTGAGCCAGCAGATAGGGATACCCGCCGAGATACGCCATGTCCACGCGGCGGTCATGGAACATGGCCAACAATTCGTCGCCGTCCTTCGGGATTACCAGCTCGGTTTTGAGGGCGGTTTCCCGTTGCAGATACGTGGCCAGCGGGCCGTGTTGTCGGGTGAGCGATTCGGGCGGCGCGTTCGGCGTCACGCCGATGCGCAGGATGCGAGGCCGGTAGTCAGGGTCTTGCTGAGCGCAGCCGACGCACACGGCGCACGCCATGCCCAGCGCCGCCGTCGCGCGGGCGAAACCACGGAATCGCCTTGAGGCGTGGACTGTCCGGTGCATGGGCTCTCACAACGGGTCCGACTGTTAAAAGATACTTGATCGCGGCGACGCGTCCAGTCGTGCGGCGGCTTGATTCAGGGGGATCATTGGCGAATAATCGTCGCGGGAGGCGCACATTGACCATGGCACCCCAGTTTCCGAGTGAGCAGACGCCTGACGGCGCGTTTAGTCGCCAACCCGACGCGTTCCGAGACTGGGTGAGGCCGGACGCATCATCGAGGTACCCGTCGGCGATCGGGCGGTACCATCTCTACGTGTCATGGGCCTGTCCCTGGGCGCATCGCACGATCATCGTGCGCAAGGTGAAACGACTCGAACGCGTGATCGGAATGACCCCGGTGGATCCGATTCGCGACGACCGGGGATGGGCGTTCCGTGACGGGCCGGGGCATTCGACCGATCCCATCAACGGGTTTCGGTTTCTCAGCGAGGCCTACGCCGCGACCGACCCGCGCGTTCAGGGCCGGATCACCGTGCCGGTGCTGTGGGACACGCTCACCAAGCGCATCGTGAGCAATTCGGACGACGACATCATGCGGATGTTCAACGCCGCGTTCGACCGATTCACCGAGAGCCGGGTGGATCTGTATCCGGCCGACCTCCGAGGGGACATCGATCCGCTCAACGCCTTCATCTATGAACGCGTGAACGACGGCGTGTACCAGGCCGGATTCGCCACCTCGCAAAGCGTGTACGATCGGGCGGCGCGCAAGCTGTTCGACGCGTTGGACGGCTTGGAGGTCCGTCTGGCCACTCGACGCTATTTGTTCGGCGCCCGCATTGTGGAGACGGACTGGCGCCTATTCGTGACCCTGGTCCGGTTCGACGCGGTGTACCACGGGCATTTTAAGTGCAACCTCCGCCGCATCGCAGACTATCCGAATCTGTTCGGATACCTGCGGGACCTCTATCAACAGGATGGCATCGCGGAGACCGTGCAGTTCGATCACATCAAACGGCACTACTATATGACGCACGAGGACATCAATCCTACCCGCATCGTGCCGATCGGTCCCGCGCAAGACCTGTCAACCCCGCACGACCGCGCGCGGCTGGCCTGAGCGGTTCGTTCGCGTTGACGGCCTCTCGCTCAATCCCGTATTCTGACCGTCATGCACACGTCGACGATTCAGACCGACGGCGAACTGCGCGCCGCGAGCGAACGCCGCCGTACGTTCGCCATCATCAGCCATCCGGACGCGGGCAAAACCACGGTGACGGAAAAACTGCTGCTCTATTCCGGCATGATTCGGACCGCGGGTATGGTCGGCCGCCGCAAAGGCGGCGCGCTCGCCACCTCGGACTGGATGGGCATGGAACAGGAGCGCGGCATCTCCATCACCGCGTCCGCCATGCAGTTCACGTACAAACACACCGTGATCAACGTGCTGGATACCCCGGGGCACCAGGATTTCTGCGAAGACACCTACCGCACACTCACGGCCGCGGACAGCGCCATCATGGTGCTCGACGCGGCCAAGGGCGTGGAAGCTCAGACGCGCAAACTGTTCGAGGTGTGCCGATTGCGGCAGATTCCGGTGCTCACGTTGATCAACAAGTTGGACCTCCACGGCCGCCCGCCGCTGGAACTCATGGCCGAGGTCGAAGGAGTGTTGGGGATCGAGGCCAGCGCGATCAACTGGCCGGTGGGGGCGGGGCGGGATTTTGTGGGCGTGGTGGATCGGCCCACCAGGACCCTACTGCTCTTCAGCAAAACCGGCGCCGGGGGCGCGACCAAAGCGCAGATGCGACGGATCCCGTTCGACTCCCCGGATGTCGACTCGTTGGTGTCGTCCGACTTGCTCGCGCAAGCCCGACACGATCTGGAGCTATTGGAGATCGCGGGCAATCAGTTTTCGCGCGAGCGGTTTCTCCGAGGAGCAGTCACCCCCGTGTTCTTCGCGTCCGCGTTGACCAACTTCGGGATCGAAAACTTTTTCGACGCGTTCGTGGAACTCGCGCCCTCGCCGAGCGCCCGGGTGGCGGTCCGCTACGACGGGAGCGAGGTGCGGCTTGATCCGATCGCGACCCCGTTCAGCGCGTACGTGTTCAAACTCCAAGCGAACATGAATCCTCGGCACCGCGACAGCACCGCGTTCCTGCGCGTCTGCTCCGGCCGATTCACCCGGGGCATGGTGGTCAAGCACCACCGGCTCGGGACCGAGGTGCGCTTGTCGCGTCCGCACAGCCTGGTCGCGCAGGAGCGCACCACGCTCGATGAGGCGTACCCCGGAGATATCGTGGGCGTGGTGAACTCCGGACAGTTCGCGATCGGGGACACGGTCTCCATGACCGACGGGTTCAATTTCAAGCCCTTGCCCCAGTTCCAGCCCGAAGTGTTCGGCCGCATTTTTCCCAAAGACGTGGGCAAACGCAAGAGCTTCGACAAGGGCATGCACCAGATGGCGCAAGAAGGCACCGTGCAAATCCTGCGCAACCTCACTGAGACGGATTGGTATATCGGCGCGGTGGGTCGACTGCAGTTCGACGTGCTCCAGTACCGCCTCAAACACGAATACGGCGTGGACACGACCCTGGAATCGCTCCCATTCGAGTGCAGCGCGTGGCTCCAGGGCACGCCCGAGACCTTTAAGCCGCCCACGTCATCGATCGTGGTCAAAGACCGCCTGAATCGCGCCATGGTGCTCTTCCCCAACATGGTCGCGAAGCGGTACGCGCAGGAGCGAAACCCACAGCACGAACTGGTGGACATCGGCTAATCCATCCGTCGGAGAAAAGGGATCAGACGGCCATGCCACAGCCAACGGTTCACGAACTGATGACGCCCAATCCCATCACCGTCACTCACGGCCAAACCGTGGGCAAGGCCGTGGAGCTCATGGCGCGGTACGACGTCCGGCGATTGCCGGTGATTCGAGACGGGAAGCTCGTGGGCATCGTCTCCGACCGCGACGTGCGGCGGATGGCCGCGCGGCCCACCGTGAAGCTCGAAAAAACCGCGGCGGATGACGCCTACCTGCACCTGCCGGTGGAAGAAGTCATGACCTTAAACGCCATTACGATCCGCGAGAGCCAACCCGCGCAAGACGCCATCGCCTTAATGATCAAACATAAGATCAGCGGACTGCCCGTGCTGGGACGCGAGGAGGCGCTGGTCGGAATTATTTCCGAACAGGATATCCTGAAGTACTGCCTCAATCTCTTGGAACGAGAAGCCGACCGCCCCGTGTAAGTCCGATCGGACGGCGGTTGCTGGAAGACCGTAACGCCGAGGCGCTCCTACTGATCGGACCAGTTCAACCGCAAAGTTTTGAGGAATTGATCGTCGAACGGGGTTTCGTCGGATGAAAGGGGCGGGGCTTCAAGCTGCGGCTGCTCGTCTTTTTTGCGTAGGATTCTGGTAAAAAGCGCAAACAACAGATCCACCTGGTAGCCCTCTTCTTCAATATCCTTGAGCGCATCTTTAACGTCGCCGGAATCGGTCAGCGCCGCGTTCACGCACTGCGACAACTCCCGGACCAACTTTTTGATGCGATCACGTTCTTCTGGACTCATCCGTGTCCCTCGCCGCGTGAGATCCAGCATATCCGACAAACGCGACCTGTCAAGACAACCCGCGTGCGGCGCTGCGTTTTTTGACTTTGACCCGCCGACTTCCTATAATTCGTTGATTTTTTCAGCAGGCCGTGAAGAATCCCGTTGCTTGAAACCACCAGAAATTTTTCGATCATCGCCCATATCGATCATGGGAAATCAACGCTCGCGGACCGACTGCTCGAGCAAACCGGCGCGTTGACGGCGCGCGAGTTGCGCGAACAGGTTCTGGACGATATGGACCTAGAGCGCGAGCGGGGCATCACGATCAAGGCCCATGCGGTTCGATTGCGCTACCGCGCGCAAGACGGCCGCACCTACGACTTTAATCTGATCGACACCCCGGGGCACGTGGACTTTACCTACGAAGTGTCCCGCAGCCTCGCGGCCTGCGAGGGCGCGCTCTTGGTGGTGGACGCTACGCAGGGCGTGGAAGCCCAGACCATCGCCAACGCGCAGCTTGCGTTCGCCAATCATCTGACCATCGTGCCGGTCATCAACAAGATCGATCTACCCAGCGCGGACGTGGACAACGTCAAGCGCGAAATCGAAGACGTGTTGGCCATCGACGCGTCCGAGGCCATTTTGGCCAGCGCCAAGGAAGGCATCGGTATCCCTGAAATTTTGGAGGCGATCGTGCGGCGTATCCCGCCGCCGCGCGGCCACGAATCCGCCACGCTCAAGGCGCTGATCGTGGACTCGTGGTTCGACAACTACCAGGGGGCGATCATTCTCGCTCGCGTCATGGACGGCCGCGTGCGCGCCGGCGACAAGATCCTCCTCATGGCGACGGGCAAAACCTTCATCGTGGACTCGGTCGGTGTGTTCACGCCCAAGCGGCTTCCAACCGACGAGTTGTCCGCGGGGGACGTGGGCTACATCGTGGCCGGGATCAAGAACGTGGCGGACACCAAGATCGGCGACACGGTGACCGACGCCATGCGGCCGGCGGCGGAGCCCTGCCCGGGGTACACCGAAGTGAAACCCATGGTGTTCTGCGGACTCTACAGCGTGGACAGCGCGGACTTCGAGGCCTTGCGCGACGCGCTGGAAAAGTTGCGGTTGAACGACTCCTCGTTTTCGTTTGAACCCGAGACCTCGCTGGCGTTGGGGTTCGGATTCCGCTGCGGGTTCCTCGGCCTGCTGCACATGGAGATCATCCGCGAACGGCTGGAGCGCGAATACCACTTGGCCCTCATCAGCACCGCGCCCACCGTGGTCTACCGAGTCACAACTCTCAAAGGCGAGGTGTTGCACATCGAGAACCCGGCCAAGCTCCCGGACGTGCAGAAGATCGCAACGTTCGAGGAACCCATCATCCGAGCGACCATCATCACGCCGGAGGAGTATTTGGGCACGCTGTTGCGGCTCTGCGAGGAGCGCCGCGGCACGCAACTGGACATGAAGTACCTGGATGTCAAACGCCTAATGTTGACGTATCGGTTGCCGCTCAATGAAGTGATCCTGGACTTTTACGACCGCCTTAAGTCGCTCAGCCGCGGGTACGCGTCGTTCGATTATGAAGTGATTGGATACGAGCCCAGCGACCTAATCAAACTCGACATTTTGTTGAACGGCGAGACGGTTGATGCGCTCTCCTGCATCGCGCACCGGAGCAAGGCCGCGTCGCGTGGACGCCAACTGGTCGAAAAAATGCGAGAGTCGATTCCACGGCAAATGTTCGAGATCGCGATTCAAGCCGCGATCGGCAGCCGTGTGATCGCGCGCGAGACGGTCGGCGCGCTCAAAAAAAACGTGACCGCGAAGTGTTACGGAGGCGACATCAGTCGCAAACGAAAGTTATGGGAGAAACAGAAGGAAGGCAAGAAGCGCATGAAACAGGTCGGCCGGGTCGAGATCCCGCAGGAAGCCTTCCTGGCGCTGCTCAAAGTGACCGACTAACGCCGCGTATGGCGACGCGGAACAAATCGATCATCCGCGAGTACGCGGAAGCGTTCGCCCTGGCGATCCTGCTGGCGTTGGCGATCCGCACGTTCGTGGTCCAGGCGTTTAAGATCCCCTCCGGGTCCATGATCCCCACGTTGTCGATCGGCGACCACATTCTGGTCAACAAATTCGTGTACGGGGTCAAACTGCCGTTCACGGATTACATCGTGGTGCCGGTTTCAACGCCCGAACATGGAGACATCGTGGTCTTCAAGTACCCGGAGGACGAGAGCAAGGACTTTATTAAACGCGTGGTCGGGACGCCGGGGGACGTCGTGGAGGTCCGAGACAAAACGGTCTACGTCAACGGCAAGCTGGCGGACACCACGCACATCCAACACGTGGATCCCTCGGTCAACCGTGACCGACGCGATAACTACGGGCCGGTCACGGTCCCGCCGGATTCGTATTTTGTGATGGGCGATAACCGCGATCAAAGCCTCGACAGCCGCTTCTGGGGGTTCGTGAAGCTCAACAAGATCCGCGGCAAGGCGTTCCTGATCTATTGGTCCTGGGACGGCGCGGACACATGGGTGCGGTGGTCCCGCATCGGACGGGTGATTCAGTGAGCCCAAGTGTGGTACGCTGCGGTCGCGACCTGATGCCGACTGTGGCCGCCGTGATCCAACAGGGGAGCGACTCGACGTGACGGTGGACGCGACGCGATTGCGCAGGTTGGCGGCGGATCTCTCGCGGGCTCGGGTGGTGGTCCTGGGCGATTTGATGTTGGATCGCTTTATCTGGGGCCGCGTCTCGCGGATTTCGCCGGAAGCTCCGGTGCCGGTAGTCGAGGTCACGTCCGAGTCGGTCCTGCTCGGCGGGGCCGGCAACGTGTTCCTGAACCTGCTGTCGCTGGGCGCGTCGGTCTCGTTGTGCGGCGTGGTCGGAGACGACGCGCCGGGAGCCGCCCTGCTCGATCTGCTGCGCGCCCGCGGCGCCTCGGTGGACGGCGTCCTGGCCGAGAGCGCACGGCCCACCTCGCAGAAGACCCGGGTCATCGCCCACCAACAACAAGTCGTGCGCGTGGATCGCGAGCGGCGCGCGCCCCTGCTCGCCAAAACGCGCGACGCGTTGATCGACGCGGTGGAGGTTCGTTTGGACGAGGCCAACTGTCTGGTGGTCTCGGATTACGCCAAGGGGGTGGTCTCGTCCGAGTTGATGGATCGCGTGCGGCGCGCGGCCGCGCGCCGCGGCGTCGAGATCCTCGTGGACCCCAAGGTCTCGAACATGGCGTGTTTCTCCGGCGTGCACGTGGTCACCCCGAACCACCTCGAAGCGTCCCAGGCCAGCGGTGTGGACATCGTGGATGGCGAAACACTGGCGCGGGCCGGACGCGTGCTGTTGGAACGCCTCGGAGCCGGGGCGGTGCTGGTCACACGTGGCGAACACGGTATGTCGTTGTTCGAACAAGATGGCGGCGTCACCCACATCCCGACCGTGGCCCAACAGGTGTTCGATGTGACCGGCGCGGGCGACACGGTGATCGCCGCGTTGGCGGCCGCGCGCTCGATCGGCGCGCCGTTGGCCGACGCGGCGCGCCTCGCCAACTGCGCGGCCGGCTATGTCGTGGGCGTGGTCGGCACCGCGGCGGTGACGCCGGAGGCGCTGCGCCGGCAACTCGATGAATTTCTGGCCGGAGGCGCGGGGTGAAGGTCCTGGTCGTGATTCCGGCGCGCTACGCGTCCACCCGGTTGCCGGCCAAACCCTTGGCCGATATCAATGGAAAATCCATGATCCAGCGGGTGTGGGAGCAGGGGCGCGCCGCGCGCGGGGTGGACGACGTGTTCGTGGCCACGGACGACGAACGGATCGCGGCCGCGGTGGAATCCTTCGGCGGACGCGCGGTGATGACGTCGGACGCGCACCAGAGCGGGACCGATCGATTGGCGGAGGTCGCCCGTCGCTATCACGCGGACGTCTACGTGAACCTACAGGGCGATTTGCCGTTCGCGCCGCCGGCGATGATCGAAACGGTCATCCGCGCGTTCGACGATCACGCGGTGCGTCTCTCCACGTTGGCGCGGGAGATCACCGACGCCGCGGACGTGTACAATCCCAACGTGGTTAAGGTTGTGATGGACCGTCGCGGCAACGCGTTGTATTTCTCTCGCGCGCCGATCCCGCACATCCGCGATCGCGCGGACCGTGGGCTCGACGCGCCGCCCGAGGATACGTATTATCAGCACTTCGGGCTGTACGGGTATCGTCGTGATACCTTGTTGGAATTCTCGGCATGGCCCAAGGGACGACTCGAAGACCTCGAGAAGCTGGAACAACTGCGCGCGTTGGAGCAGGGGTGCCCCATCCGCGTGATGGTGACCGCGGAATCCACGCAAGAGGTCAACACCCAGGAAGACTTGGAGCGCGTCAGAATGGAAGGTGCGCGGGCCGTATGAGACTTGTTAATCCGTGTTATCGGCTGCTCAAACAGTTTCGGCTGCAAGACGCCGCGAGAACCGGACCTGTAGGGGCATATTGCACTACGCCCCTACTAAAGACGTCGAGGACCGGAAGCGCAGCGGCAACGCAGCAGACGGACTGTTTCAGCAGCCGACTGATCGCGGTCGGGAGGATGCCATGACCAAATACTTGTTCATCACGGGCGGGGTGGTGTCCTCTTTGGGCAAAGGCCTGGCCTCGGCCTCGATCGGGAATTTACTGGAAAGCCGGGGATTAAAGGTCGCGTTCCTGAAACTGGATCCGTACATCAACGTGGATCCCGGCACCATGAATCCCTACCAGCACGGCGAAGTCTTCGTGACCGAAGACGGGACCGAAACCGACCTGGACCTGGGGCATTACGAACGGTTCACCACCGTCACCACTGGCCGGCAGAACAATTACACCACGGGCCGCATCTATAACAACGTGATCCAGAAGGAACGACGCGGCGATTACCTCGGCGGAACCGTCCAAGTCGTGCCCCACATCACCGATGAAATCAAACGCTCCATCACCGCGCTGGCAGACCAGGCCGACGTGGTGATCGTAGAGATCGGCGGCACGGTCGGCGACATCGAGAGTTTGCCGTTCCTTGAAGCGATCCGCCAATTCCCCTTCGACGTAGGGCGTGACAACGTGGTCTACGTCCACCTCACTCTGGTCCCGTACGTTGCCGCGTCCGGAGAACTCAAGACCAAACCCACGCAGCACAGCGTGAACAAGCTGCGCGAGATCGGGATTCAGCCGCACATCCTGCTCTGTCGTTCCGAGCGGGACGTGCCGGACGACCTCAAGATTAAGATCGCGTTGTTCTGCAACGTGGATCGGGACGCGGTGATCGCGGCGCGCGACGTGGACACCATCTATGACGTGCCGTTGGTGTTTCACCAACAGGGACTCGACGAGTTGATCGCGCGCCTGCTGCACCTGCCGTCGCGCCCCGCGAACCTCGCGGACTGGGAACACCTGGTCCATGGGATCAAACATCCTCACGGGTCGGTCAACATCGCATTGGTGGGGAAGTACCTGGGGCTCAAGGATTCGTACAAGAGCCTGTCCGAAGCGTTGCACCACGGCGGGTTCGCGCACACCACCCGGGTGGACATCACCTGGATCGACGCGGAAAATTTGGTGACCGACGGCCCGGAGCCGCACCTGTCCGAGATGGACGGTATTCTCGTGGCGCCGGGCTTCGGCAACCGCGGCATTGAGGGCAAGATCGAAGCCATTCGATACGCGCGGGAACGACACGTGCCGTTTCTGGGGATTTGCCTGGGGATGCAGTGCGCGGTGATCGAGTACGGCCGTCATGTCCTCGGCCTGTCCGCGGCCAACAGCACGGAGTTTCAAACCACGCCTGATCCCGTCATCGATCTCATGCGCGATCAACACGCGGTGGAAGGCGTCAAAGGCGGCACCATGCGCCTGGGTTCGTATCCCTGTCGCGTGGCCAAGGGCACCCGAGCCTTTGAAGCGTACGGACACGACGAGGTCAGCGAGCGTCATCGCCATCGCTACGAATTCAACAACGGGTACCGCGAACGGTTCGAACGGGCGGGCATGGCGCTCAGCGGCATCAACCCGCAACGCGATTTGGTGGAAATCGTCGAACTCCCGTCGCATCCGTGGTTCGTGGGCGTGCAGTTTCACCCGGAATTTCGCTCCCGGCCGCTGCAACCGCACCCGCTCTTTGCCGCGTTCGTGGGCGCCGCGCTGGAGGCCCGCGCCAAGCGGACCACGCGGTCCGGAGGGGTTCGGTGACCGTGACCCCGCGAACCGTGGAAGTCGGCCCACTCCGCCTTGCGCAAGGCGGCCCGTTGTTCGTGATCGCGGGCCCGTGCGTGGTGGAAAACGAGTCGCTCTGTCTCTCGGTCGCGGAGCGGATGCAGCGGATCACGTCGAAGCTGGGGCTGCCCTATATTTTTAAGGCATCCTACGACAAGGCCAACCGGACGTCCGTCGCGTCGTTTCGCGGGTTGGGTCTCGACGAAGGGCTTCGGATCCTTGAACGGGTTCGGGATGTCGTCGGTGTGCCGGTTCTGTCCGACGTGCACGGCGTGGAAGACGTTCGCGCGGCCGCGGACGTGTTGGACGTGCTCCAAATCCCGGCGTTCCTTTGTCGCCAGACCGATCTCTTGCTCGCGGCGGGTCGGACCAACAAAACCGTCAACGTGAAAAAAGGGCAGTTCCTCGCGCCGTGGGACATGCGGCACGCGGTGGAGAAAATCGCGTCGGTGGATAACCATCGCATCCTGCTCACGGAGCGCGGCGCCAGCTTCGGGTACAACAATCTGGTATCGGATTTCCGGAGTCTGCCGATCATGCGCCAGTGGGGGTACCCGGTCGTCTTCGACGCCACGCACAGCGTACAACTCCCGGGTGGAGCGGGGAATGCCTCGTCGGGACAACGCGAGTTCGTGGCCCCGTTGGCCCGCGCCGCGGTCGCGGTGGGGTGCGACGGGCTGTTCATGGAAGTGCACCCTGATCCCGATCACGCGCCGTCCGACGGGCCGAATATGGTGCGGTTGGATCACGTCGAGGACTTGCTGCGCCAAGTCTCCCGCATTCGCGAAGCCCTCGCCGAGACGGAGCGGTCTCCGCGATGATTCTCGCCAGAGGCCGGCAGGTCCTCGAAATTGAGGCCAAGGCGATTCTGGCGTTGATGGACCGGCTCGACGAACGGTTCGAACGCGCGGTGCGGGTGCTCAACGACTGCAACGGCCGGGTCATCGTCACCGGGATGGGCAAGTCCGGTCATATCGCCAGAAAGATGGCGGCCACGCTCGCGAGTATCGGCGTGCCGGCCGCCTTTCTCCATCCCGCGGAAGGGATTCACGGGGACCTTGGTATGTTGTCGCGCGGAGACGTAGTGGTGGCGCTCTCCAACAGCGGAGAGACCGAGGAACTCCTGGCCATCTTGCCCGCGATCAAACGCATGAACCTCGCGTTGATCAGCCTGACCGGCAAGCCACGTTCCTCGTTGGCCGCAGCCAGCGATGTGGTCCTGGACGTGAGCGTAGCCGAAGAAGCCTGTCCGCTCTCGCTCGCGCCCACGTCGAGCACCACAGCAGCCCTGGCGCTCGGCGACGCGTTGGCCATGGCGCTGTTGGAGCACCGCGGCGTTCAGCCGGATGATTTCGCGCGCTATCATCCCGGCGGCGCGTTGGGACGGCGCCTGTTGCTGACGGTCGAGCAGCTCATGCACCGCGACGCGCTGATCCCCCGCGTGGCGGCCGATGCCGTGCTTCGCGACGTGATCTACGAAATCGGTTCCAAAAAACTCGGTATGACCACGGTGGTGGATTCGGACGGCCGGTTGCTGGGAGTCGTCACGGACGGCGACCTACGGCGCGTGCTCGAAAAGGGCGGCGACGACATCCTGCGCCGGAAAGCCCGCGAGGTCATGACGGGTCGTCCCAAGACCATCCACGCATCGGCCTTGGCCGCGGAGGCCCTGGCGGTGATGGAACGATTTTCGATTACGGCTCTCGTGGTGACGGATTCGAACCATCAGGTCATCGGCGTGGTTCACTTGCACGATCTGTTGAAAGCCGGCATCGCCTGACCAGTACAATGGGTGCCTGGTCGCGACGACTTTCCGTTCAAGCCCAAGCCGTCTCCTTCCTCCTCCTGGACGTGGACGGCGTCTTAACCGACGGACTCGTGACGTTTACGAGCGACGGACGGGAAATCAAGTCCTTTCATATCCATGACGGTCACGGCATCAAAGCGCTCGCGGCCGCTGGCATCGACGTGGGCATCCTCAGCGGGCGGAGCTCCGCGATCGTGGATCGTCGGGCCCAGGAACTCGGACTCGTGGAGGTGCACCAAGGCGCGGAGGATAAGTTGAGCGTCTACGAATCGCTGCTCGCGCGCCGCGGCCTCTCGGACCGACAGGTCGCGTATATGGGAGACGACGCTCCGGACGTGCCGGTCCTCCAACGCGTCGGGTTGGCGTTGACGGTTCGCAACGGGCACGACGCGGCCAAACGCGCGGCCCACTACGTGACCGCGCGCCGAGGCGGGGAGGGCGCGGTGCGTGAAGTCGCCGATCTGTTGCTGCGCGCCCGACGGGTGAAGGCGCGGTGAGAACGGGACAACGGCTGATCAGGTCCCTGATCGTCGTCGCGCTCGACGCCGCCTCGGCAACGGCCGCGCTCATCCCCTGGCGGATGGGCGTCGCCGTCGGCGGAGGGCTCGGCACCCTGGCGTGGTACGCGCTGCCGTCCGCGCGACGGCTCGCGCTCGACAATCTGGCCGCCGCATTACCCGAGTTGACCGATGCGGACCGAGCGCGCGTGGGCCGACTCTCGTTGGTCAATCTTGGCCGTGGCGCCATGGAACTTCTGATGTTGTGGCGCCGGCCCCGTACGCCGGTGGAACGACGGTGCGCGTTTGACGGTGAGGAACGGCTTCACGCAGCCCTGTCCGCGGGACGAGGCGTCATTTTCGTGACCGGCCATACCGGTAATTGGGAACTGTTGGCGGCCGTGGTGGCGCGTCGCGGGTATCCGCTGTCGGTGGTGGCCACGCCGGTGTACGATGAGCGGATCGATCGGCGACTGGTCGGCGCGCGCGCGGCACACGGCATCGAAACCATTCATCGCGGAAGCGCATCCGCCGGACGGCAACTCCTGTCGTCGCTTCGCCGTAACGGGGTGTTGGGCATGTTGATCGACCAGGACACCGACGTGGACGGCGCGTTTGTCCCGTTCTTCGGGCGCCTCGCGCATACGCCGGTGGGGGCCGCAGCCTTGGCCCTTCGCACGGACGCGCGGGTGGTCTGCGGCTTTCTGGTCCGGGAAGGCGCCTCGCGGCACCGGGTGCTGCTGGAAGGACCGATCGAGTTGACGCGAACCGACGATCCCGACCGGGACGTGGTCGAGAACACCGCGCGCTTGACGCGGATGATCGAGCGGCACATCCGCGCGCACCCGGATCAATGGATTTGGTTCCACCGGCGATGGAAACGGCGCCCCGATGCGTCGTCGTTGCGCGCCGAGGACCGGACCTCACCCAGCCGGACCTCAGCCGGCACGCTTCCAGCATGAGCCGCGGCGGACATCCACTAAATGTGCCTAACGTCCTGACGTTATCGCGCATCGGATTGATCCCGGTGTTCGTGGCGTTGTTTCTCGTTGATCAGTCGCCATCCATCGCGGTGGTATCCGCGGCGGTCTTCGCGGTGGCGTCTATAACCGACTGGTTGGACGGGTACCTGGCGCGCCGTCGCCAAGAGATCACCGACTTCGGCAAATTGCTGGATCCCATTGCGGATAAAGTGCTGGTCCTGGCCGCTTTGGTGGTTCTGGTGGAAGCGAGCCGCGCCCCGGGGTGGCTGGTCATCATCTTGCTCGCTCGGGAGTTTGCCGTGACCGCGTTACGGGCCGTCGCCGCGATTGCCGGACACGTGATCCCGGCCGATCGCCTCGGGAAATGGAAAATGGGCGCGCAAACGGCCGCGGTGCTCGTGTTGATTTTGGAGCCGACCTTGCCCGCGTGGGGGCATCGCGTCGGCGTGGGCCTGCTGCTCGCGGCCACGGCGCTGGCGCTCGTCTCCGGATGGCAATACGCGACCGCGTATCGCCGCACGCTCGGCTCAACCGCACCGTCATGACGTCGGGATCGTGGCCGTGGGTCGGCTTGGCGATTACGCTGTTCGCGTATATCATTGGCACGATTCCGTTCGGCGTGTTGGTCGCCAAGTGGGTCGGCGCCGCCGATCCCCGGACGAAGGGAAGCGGCAATATCGGGAGCACGAACGTCTTACGGGTCGCGGGGAAATGGGCGGCGGCCGTGACGCTGGCATTCGATGCCGGAAAAGGCGCGGTGGCGGTTTGGGCCGCCTGGTGGTTAACTGCCGAAGACCCGCAGCGGTGGGCGGAGTTCGCGGGGATCGCGGTGGTGTTGGGGCACACGTTTCCGGCCTGGACGAGGTTTCGAGGGGGCAAAGGCGTGGCGACCGGTATCGGCGCGTTGGCCGCACTCGCGCCGGGCGTCGCCCTGGGGGTGTTGGGAGTGTGGAGCGTGATGTTAGCCGCATTTCGCTACGTATCGTTGGCCAGCGTCACCGCGGCGCTGACGCTGCCGGTCGCGGTCCTGGTGATGGACCGACGGTCGATTCAGGTGTTCGCGGTCATCGTCGCTTCGGCGATCGTCATTCGCCACCACGACAACATTCGGCGCCTGGTGCGGGGCGCGGAATCTCCGATCGGACGACGCGCGGAATGATGCGCCGAACGCTCGCGATCTGCCTGACGCTGCTCGCGACGTGGGCTCTTCCGGCGCAGGGTCTCGCCGACCAACCCCAAGCCCTCCAAGACGCCTGGGCGGCCTATCGCGCCGTGGTCGCGTCCGCGACCGACGACCGTGAAGTTGTCACGGCCGCGCGGTCGGTGTCCGAGGCCGCGCGCGCGAGCGCCATTGATCAGTTTCCCTCCCTGAGTTTCGTCATGCTGCGCGACGCGGATGTGTTGTTGGCGCGGGGAAACACCGACGCGGCGACCGACCTCGCGCGAATGGCCGCCGCGTTGTCGCCGAACTCGGCGGGCCCCCATGCGTGGTTGGCCGCGGTGTCCTTCACCGGGTCGAATCCCGACGTCGTCGACGGGGTGACGGAATGGGCGTCGGGGTTGACGGCTTCTTACCGAGATTTTTGGTCGTTGCTCTATCGAATCAACCGATGGATGGCCGCGGCGATCCTCAGCCTCCTATCCGCAACGGCCGTCGTCATGGCGGTATTGATGATCCGGGCAATTCCGTTATTAGGGCACTTGATAATTGAATGGAGCGGACACCGACTGTTCCGGCCGACCGCGTGGCTCGTCGCGGCCTGGACGGTTGTCGCGCCGCTCGCGGCGGTTCGGTGGGGCGCGTGGTTCATGCTCGCGCCAGGAGTCGTCGTCTGGTGGTTCCTGTCCCGACGTGAACGCGTGGTAGTCACCGTCGTGGCCGGGATCGGCCTGGCAGCGGCCGTTGCGCTCCCGTACGCCGTCCCGCTATTCATCGCCGATCAAAGTGCGGAATTCCGCCTGGCGGTGGAGGTCGCGGAAGGCCGGGATCCGTCCAGGGCATTGGTGGAGGCCGACCTCGTGGACTCGCCACGAGGCGCTGCGGCTCGCGCCTCTGCGCTGGAAAACTCCGGTCGGATCGACGACGCGAGGACGTTGTTCGAGGAAGCGGTAGTCCGGTGGCCGGCCGACCCGCGCGTGCTCACGCAATACGGCAATCTCCGGTTTCGGCGCGGGGAGTATGCGGACGCGGCGTCCTTGTATGAACGCGCGCTGGCCACGGCTCCCGATTCCGTAGCGGTGCTCTATAACCTCAGCCAGGCGCAGCGGGCCGACCTTCGGTTTGAAGAGGGTGAAACCCACTTCCAGCAGGCGCGAGCCATCAACGCGCGGCTACTCGATCGGTACGCGGAACGCGCGCGTCGCAACGATTTGTTGTTGGTGACCGACTATCCGTCCACGACCTCGGAGCTCTTGTCCGACGCGCGCCAAGTGCGGCCGTCGTCTCCCCAAATCCAGGCGGCGCTCTCCGAAATCCTACGCCAGGTGTCGCTCCCGGTCGCCTTCGGTGTGTTGGCGCTCGTGGTCGGGTGTTGGGTGTTGGGCCGATGGTTTCCCAATCAGCCGGCGTCACCCTGCGAGACCTGTGGAGTGCCGGTGTGCCAGCGGTGTCAGCGGTACTTCCTCGACCTGAAATTATGCTCGGCATGCTGGCAGTCCTACGCCAAGGGCGTGACCGTGACCCCTCGCACCACGCTGCCGCAAGTCGCGCGCCGATGGGAGACTCGTCGCCGGTGGGCCTCGTTCCTGGCAGTGATTCCCGGCGCGGGACATGTCTCGATCGGATGTCCTTGGTTGGGCGCGTTGTTGGCCTTTTTCGGATCGTGGCTTATCTGGGTCGGCATCCTTGGGGAGGTGGGGTGGAACACGTTGGGGGCCAAACTTTCGCCCATGCCCTGGTACGTGACCTGGGGGCCGATCGGGGGTGGGTTCTGCGTGGCGGGTATCGTCGCCATCTATCATCTCTGGACATTGCGCTGGCAGGCGGCGGGTTCGTCATGGCTGCCGCAGCATCGGTAACCGAATATGTCGCTTGAAGGATCCATCAAGGATTTCGGGCTATCGGACATTTTTCAGCTCATTTACGTGCAGCAAAAGAGCGGGGTAATGTCCATCCAAGATGGTTCGCGACGCGCCACCGTCGGCTTTATCAAGGGGATGGTGGTCTCCGCGCAGATGGAGAACGCCGAAGGCATCGAACGGATCGGCGACGTATTGGTCCGCGCCAAACGCGTGTCTCAGCATCAACTGGACAAGGCGCTAAAAATACAACAGGAAACTGGAGACTTTCTTGGTCAAATTCTCGTTTCACAGCAAGCTATTAGTGAGTCTGATCTCAAGAAAGCCTTGCGAATGCAAGTTCTAGAAACAGCCTACCGATTGTTTCGTTGGAAAGACGGGCGTTACTCCTTTGACCAGCGGGACGTGGATTACCCGACCCAGTACATCGACCCGATCAGCACCGAACATATCTTAATGGAAGGCATTCGGCGCCTTGATGAATGGCCGCCGATCGAAAAGAAGATCCCGTCTCTGAAAGTGGTCTTCGCTCAAGTGCCGGACAAACGAGGGGAGATCGAGCAATCAAGCAGTCCCACGGCTCCACCACCCGCCGCGACGCACACGGCCGAGGAGGACCCGTTCGCTGATTTGGAATCGGCGGAACCCGAAGGGCGGTTCTCCGCGAACGAGATCGCCGTCTACCATGCCGTCAACGGCTCCCACGATGTGGCCCGGCTGATCGAGCTCCTTCAGATCGGTGAATTCGAAGTCTGTAAGGCATTAGCGAATCTGCTGAGCGCCGGACTCATCGCGTCCGTCGGCGTGCCGACGACATCAGCCGCCGCGACCGCTGCCGGTCGCGGCACGCCGTCCGAGTGGTCGCGACACGTGGTTGGGGCCTTGGGATGGACCCTCAATCTCGTCGTCGCAACGGCATTCGTCCTTATCCCATGTTGGACCATCTGGAATGCGCTACCGGGAATACGTGACGCCGTCCGAACCGAAGTCCGGACGCTCAAAACCGTCCTGCTTGCCAATCATCTCAGGGCGCTGGGCAACCTGGTTGAGGTGTGGCGTGTGGAACACGGTGCGTTGCCGGCATCCGTGTCCGAACCGATCGCCAAATACGGCGCCGCCAATTGGCCACGCAACGACCCGTGGGGGAATCCATGGTCGTACGATCCGCAAACGGGAAGGGTGTCCGTTCTCGACGATAACCGCCTGTAATAATTTTACAGAATATCTCTTATCGGACTAATATGGAATATAAACTGATATCGAAATATAAATAAAATAATCACATGATAAATATAGGTAAAATATCATCAGAAATTGCAACTGACGTCGCGATTTCAGGTCAAGCATGCCGAGAACTCTTCTGGGACATCGCTGAACTCGCGGAGCATGTCCGATCACACATTCGACAACGCCGAATCCTGCGCAAACTGTCGGAGCGTGAACGCGACCTTTATCGACAACTGGGCCGTGACGCCTATACATTGTTCGCCGCCGGCGTCTCGATTGAGCGAACACCACAAATCGACGCCACGCTCGGCAAGATTCACCGGTCGAAAACACTGCGCCGACAATATACGGAAGACGTGCCACTCTCTCCGGGTGACGTGCGTACCGCGATATCCGCCCGGCGGCTGGCGCGCATCATCGGGACCGGATCGTGGCGGATCCACCCCGTTCCCATCACACAAGAATCCCCGTGGCGCGGAGGCACGCTCACCGGAGACATGCCGACGGGAATTTGCCTGGCGGTTCGACGCGATCAGTCGCTTCAACCGTTTACACCCGATTGGCGGTTTCTGGACGGAGACGTGTTGCTGGTCCTCGCCCCGCCGACGTGTTATTCAGATTGGGATCAGTGGATCGCGAACGGTGCGAGAGACGCGCGTGACGCGCGCCCGAACTAGTCCTGCGACGAGCGAGGTCCGGACGGATACCGTTTCCGCTCTTCAAGAATACGGCGTTCCAATCGATGGCCGGCCAAGGAAAGCCAGAACACCCTGAACTGAATGACGGATCGGCCCCACCAGTGGATCAGTCGGTTCATTGGAGATCGCCCCACCTGGGGAGAAGACCTCCGAGCCGGAGAAATTATTCCTTAGCGGATTGCGTGAGCGAAGAAAGCCGAACGCCCAGCCGGCGTGTGTTGCGCGGGCTGGGCGTTCGGCTCTACGAGGGACGGGGTTACGGCGCGATCAGCCGCCGCAGGTCCGAGGCCAACCCGGCGAGTTCGGCTAACTGGGCCGCCGCGTCTTTCCTGCCCGCCAGCGGCCGAAGATCATCGAGCGTCAGCGATCGCAGCGCTCGTGACGCCTGCTGAATCGAGGCCAGAATGCGAGCCCCCCCGGCCGACCCGCGTCCCCCCGAGACCGTTGCCCCGGTTCGGCCGGCCCGCCGCAGGGCCCATGACCGCTTGACGGCTTCCGCGATTCGTTGTTTTGCCGCCGCGGAGAGCTTCCGACGGCCTTTCCCGGCCGATTTGGCGGCGCCGGTTCCTCCGGGCGCGGCATGGCCCGTTCCTTTCGCCTTCCCGGCCATCCGAGCCCGCCGTAATACCCACGAGCGTTTCACCGCCTCCGCGATTTTTTTCTTGGCCTCATCGGATAATTTCGCCATGAACACCTCCTGGTGTGGTCCTCGCTCCCGCGAATACGGACGTTGATAGTCTTCTCGAACAACAGAGCGCGGCATTCTAGCATAGGGTTGCACGAGGTTTAAAGGATATTTTCGTGATGGTTATGAACTCGCCTAAAGCATGGGGGTATTGGATCACGCGAGCCCTCTTCTAATATAATGCGGACATAAAGGCTCGATACTTCGGGCACATGGTCTGCGCAGGAAACCTTGACGCAGGGGGCGTTGCCTGGCAGGATCAATTCAGGATGGTCCTGTCCCCGAATCCGGCCGCTGAACCTGCAGTCCTCTATTATTAAGAGGTCGCTCCCGAAACGAAGGGTGACGCGTCCTGGAAAAGGAGTTCCATGCGCCGCACGAAAATCGTGTGCACCATCGGACCAGCCAGCGACCACCCGGACGTGCTCCGAGCCATGATCCTTGCCGGCATGGATGTGGCCAGGGTCAACTTTTCCCACGGCGACGCCCGAGAACAATCCGGTCGCATCGCGCGGATTCGCGCCGTGGCTGAGTCGTTGGGCCGGACCGTCGCGGTCATAGGAGACTTGGCGGGCCCCAAGCTTCGCACCGGGACGCTGAGCCGCGAGGCCGTCATGTTACGCGCGGGAGATCCATTCATTCTGACCGCGAACCGCGTTCCCGGAGACTGGCGGTCCGTGTCCGTGGATTGTCCAGAACTCACAGAGGCCGTGAAACCAGGAGACACGATTCTCCTGAGCGACGGAACCATCGAGTTGGTCGTTGAACGCGTCGGCGACGGGGATGTCGCCACCCGGGTGGTGGTCGGAGGTTTGTTGGGCGCGCACAAAGGGGTCAATATTCCTGGCCGGAGCCTGGCGATTGAGGCGTTGACCGCCAAAGACCGCGATGACCTTCTCGGGGCGGTTGAGCAGCGGCTTGACTGGATCGCGCTCTCCTTCGTTCGCCACGTTGGAGATATCCGCACCGCCAGATCGTGGATGGACCGGGCCGGGCGCCGGATTCCCCTCATCGCTAAGATCGAACAAAGGGAAGCCATGCATGATATCGCCGCCATCACGAGTGAATCCGACGGCGTCATGGTTGCGCGCGGCGACCTCGGCGTGGAAACCGCCCTGGAGGACGTCCCCTTCCATCAAAAAACCGTGATTACACGCGCATTGAGCTGTGGGATTCCGGTCATTACCGCCACGCAAATGCTCGAGTCCATGGTGGCCTCCCCGCGGCCCACGCGGGCCGAGGCCACGGACGTAGCCGCCGCGGTTCTCGACGGCACGGACGCGTTGATGCTCTCGGAAGAGACCGCGATCGGGAAATATCCGGTGCAAGCGGTCGCCACCATGGCGCGCATCGCCGAACGCGCTGAACGCGAAATGGATCGCCCCCGCTTCTTGCGGCGTGAAGTCGGCGGAGTGGCTCAAGCCATGTCGCGCGCGGCCTGCGCGCTCGCCGAGGACATCCATGCCGACGTGATTGTGGTCCCGGCCGGAGACGGAACCGAGCCGATTCACGTAGCCGCCTACCGGCCGCGTCAGGCGATCTTGGCGCCGACCAGCGATCGCCGGGTCGCCGCCCGTCTGTCCCTGGTTTGGGGCGTGACGCCGCTCATCCACGCCGCGGATGACAATCCCGAATGGTTTCGACGGGGAATCAACGCGGCGAACGACTCCGGACTGGTGCGGTCTGGAGACTGCTACGTGGCGGTTCGTCCTCCGTCCGAAGAACGGCGCGGAACGATCGAAGTCGCCTACGTATGATCGCGCACCGCGATCGCGGCCGTGACCGGTTCGCCCGGTGAGACCCCGAGCATGGTGGACGCCTCGCCGCGATTCACGAAAATCTCAACCAGGCCGTCGCTGTTGACGAGCGCGGCGGCCCGACCCGGCGGTCCTTCCGCGTAGTGGGTCACCACGGGAAGCTCCCGGCCCGCCACGCGCACCGTGGTGACTACGGTTCCGCGAGGAATTTCGATATTACTGATCAGATTGCCGAACCCATCGACCCATACCACCGCGCCGTCCCACGATAAGGCGTGGCCGCGCGCCTCAGGAACGAAAAGCCGGACCGGATCGGTCACCAACGGCCCGAGCGCTTCCACACGCGTGCCTCGCGCCAACCACGCGGCGGCCGGGGCGAACACGTCGCGCCCCTGAAATGTGGGGCTCTTGGACGGTGCCGCGCGCATGACACGCGGGTCGGCGATCTCCACGCATCGCGCATCGGGATTTCGGCCCAACACGCGGTCGAACACCCCGTTATCGGGCCCCACGAACATCGCCCCGCCCGCCGTGCACGCAAGCGGGCGTCGGGCGCCGCCTACGCCGGGGTCCACCACCACCAGGTGGACCGTGCCGGGCGGGAAATGGCGGGATACCGAAGACACGACGTAGGACGCGGCGGCCACCGCGTGCCGCGGGATCTCGTGGGTCAGGTCCACCAGCACGGCATCCGGCGCAACGGAGAGGATCACGCCTTTGAGGCTGCCGACCCAGGGATCACTCAGGCCAAAATCCGAGGTTAACGTGACGATCGCCACGTTAACCTCGCCCGGTGACGTCGATCGCGCCGACGAGATTCCTGACGTCGTGAATGCCGTGGCGGGCCATATACCGGGTGAGACCGTCCAAAATCTCGACGGTGGACCGAGGGTTCATGAAGTTCGCGGTCCCCACGGCCACGGCCGAAGCGCCGGCCAGCAGGAACTCCACCGCGTCCTCCCCGCACGTCACGCCCCCCATCCCGATGATCGGAATCGGCACCGCCCGGGACGTTTCCCATACCATCCGCACCGCGATCGGACGGATCGCGGGCCCGGACAGGCCGCCGGTCCACGAGGCGAGTTTGGGACGCCGTGTGTCCACGTCGATCGCCATACCCAGTACCGTGTTGATCAACGAGAGCGCGCTCGCGCCCGCCGCGTGCGCGGCCTTGGCCATCTCCGTCACGTCAGTCACGTTTGGAGAGAGCTTCACGATCAGCGGCACACGGGTCTTTCGGCGCACCGCGCGCACCACTTCGAACACGCCGGTCGCCGATTGCCCGAAGCTCATGCCGCCTTGTTTGACGTTCGGGCACGAAACATTGACCTCGATCGCGTGTACGCCCTCGGCGTCGGATAGTCGATCCGTCAGACGCTCGAACTCCTCGATCGTTCCGCCGAAAATGTTTACGATGACCTTGACGTCGAATCGCCGCAGAAACGGCAACTTCTCCGAGAGGAATGCCTCGATCCCCACGTTGGCGAGGCCGATTGCGTTGAGCAACCCGGACGGCGTCTCCACCAACCGCGGAACCGGATTCCCGGTTTTGGGTTCGACCGACAGTCCCTTGACCACGACGGCGCCGAGACGGTTCAAGTCCAACACCCCGGCGTACTCTTCCCCGTAACCGAATGTGCCCGACGAGGCGATGATGGGATTTTTGAGGACGAGCCCGTCGCCGAGATTGACGGTCAGATTGGGAGACGCATTGCTCATGACGCCCAAAGGCCGGTCATCCGATCGCGGAAGTCACGTCCAGCCCGCAATGTCCATCCGCAAACGGATCACCCGCCACGCGGCGGACCATGCCCACGGCCGGAAGAGCAGGCTCCATCCAAACCCGAACAATGGTTTGGCCATCAGCGAATCGAACGGCTCGCGCAAACGGCCGTTCACGCCGAAGCGGCGCGAGCCGAGCGCGAGGTGCAACCCGATCCTGAGTTGCGGCCAATCCATCGTGGAATTGCTACGGATCGAAGCGAATTTCAAGCACTTGATACTCGCTCGTTTTGGCAGGCGCCACGATCGTCACGAGATCGCCCACGCGGTGTCCGATGAGCGCCTTGCCGACCGGCGAGTGGGCCGAAATGCGCCCGCCTTTCAGGTCGATCTCATGTTGCCCCACGATCGTGACTTGCTTCTTGTCCCCGGATTCGGTGTCTTCCATGACCACGGTGGCGCCGAATACCACCTTGTCCGCGGACATGTTGGTGGTGTCGATCACCTCCGCGTCCGCGATCTGCGTTTCGATTTCCCGCGTTCGCCCCTCGATAAACGACTGGCGTTCTTTGGCTGCGGCGTATTCCGCGTTCTCGCTCAGGTCGCCGTGCGCCCGGGCTTCCGCGATATCTTGAATGTTCTTCGGACGCTCGACGCGTTTGAGCCGGTCCAATTCGTCCTTGAGCATTTGATACCCGCGAGGGGTCATCGGAATTTTCGCCATCGTCGTTCCCCTACCGTGATCGTGAGCCGAGGTTTCGAGTTTCCTGGTAATACTCCTGCACCGAACGAACGTCCACCGCGCCGCGCGGACGGGCCTGCATCGCGGCCGCCGCGGCCCTCGCGCCCGCGATGGTCGTGATGTACGGAATGCCGGACACCAACGTGGTCCTGCGGATGGACGCAGAGTCGCGCTGCGAGGCCTGATCGCCCACCGTGTTGATCACCAGTTGCACCTCGCGGTTTTTGAGGTGATCCACGATATGCGGCCGCCCTTCGTGCACCTTCAACACCGTGTGCACCTCGATCCCCGCAGTCTTGAGCACGGACGCGGTGCCCGTGGTCGCGATGAGGCGGAAACCGAGCGAGGCCAACGACCGCGCGATCGGCACCAACGCGTCCTTGTCGCGATCGCGCACGCTCAGAAACACGGTGCCCGACTCGGGCAAGGCGCCACCGGCCGCGGCCTGCGCTTTGGCGAACGCGCGGCCGAAGTCCCGGTCGATCCCCATCACCTCGCCGGTGGATTTCATTTCCGGTCCCAGCAGCGTGTCCACGCCCGGGAACCGGTTGAACGGAAACACCGCTTCCTTGACCGCGGTGTACGACGTGGGCTTCGGCGCGGGGCCCAGCTCCGAGAGTGTGCGGCCCATCATCACCTTCATGGCCCACTTGGCCAACGGCACGCCCAGCGTCTTGCTGACAAACGGCGCGGTGCGCGAGGCGCGCGGATTCACTTCCAAGATGTATACGTCTCGGCCTTTGACCGCAAACTGGATATTCATCAGGCCGATCACGCCCAACGCCTTCGCGAGTTGTACCGTCTGCCGCTCGATCTCGGCCAATGTTTCAGCCGGTAGCGAGTACGGGGGCAGCGAACACGCGCTGTCGCCCGAATGGATCCCCGCTTCTTCGATGTGCTCCATCACGCCCGCGACCAGCACGGTTTCGCCGTCCGACACCGCGTCCACGTCGATTTCCACCGCATCGTCGATGAACTGATCGATCAACACGCCGGTGGCCAGGTTCGCGGGCAGGTTCGCGGCCAGATACGCGTTCAGGCTCGCCTCATCGTACACGATCGCCATGGCGCGTCCGCCCAGCACGTACGAGGGTCTGACCATGACCGGGTATCCGATCCTCGCCGCGATGGCCAACGCCTCGCCGGGCGTGCGCGCGGTTCCGCTTTCGGGTTGCCGCAGGGTGAGTTGCACCAGCAGTTCGCGGAACCGTTCGCGATCTTCGGCGCGGTCGATCGCGTCCGGCGAGGTGCCCAGGATCGGAACACCGGCGCGCGCGAGCGGCACCGCCAGCTTCAGCGGGGTCTGCCCGCCGAACTGTACCACCACGCCCAACGGACGTTCCACCTGAATGATGTGCAACACGTCTTCGAGCGTGAGCGGCTCGAAGTAGAGCCGGTCCGACGTGTCGTAGTCGGTGCTGACCGTCTCCGGGTTGCAGTTGACCATGATCGTTTCGTAGCCCATGTCGCGTAAAGCGTACGACGCGTGGACGCAACAATAGTCGAATTCGATCCCCTGCCCGATTCGATTCGGGCCGCCACCCAGGATCATCACCTTCTTACGATCCGTGGGTTGCGATTCGCACTCGGGCTCGTAGGTGGAGTAGAGGTACGGGGTGTGCGCCACGAACTCCGCGCCGCACGTGTCCACGCGTTTGTACACCGGGCGAATCCCGGCTCGTTCGCGCAGCGCGCGCACCGAGTCCTCACCCGACCCCACCAGTCGGCCCAATGCGTGGTCGGAAAATCCCATCGCCTTGGCCTCGGCCAACACTTCACGCGGTAGCATGTTCTCCGCGTCCGGCCTGATCCCGTCGGCGATCAATTGGGCGCGTCGCGCGCGCAGGTCGTCCTCCGCCTGCACGAGTTCGGCGATCTGGTGAAGAAACCAGGGGTCCATCCTCGTGATCGTCGACACCTCCTGCACGGTCATCCCTAGGCGCAATGCGTCCGCCACATACCACAATCGTTCCCAGTTCGGCGCCCGCAGCTTCTCGATCACCCGTTCGCGTTCACCTTCGGCCGGCACACTGCCGGACAGTCGAATCGCGGACTCCAACCCGAAGCGGTCGATTTCCAACGAACGGATGGCCTTGTGCAGCGCTTCCTTGAACGTCCGGCCGATCGACATGGCTTCCCCGACCGACTTCATCTGGGTGGTCAACGTGGCGTCGGCCTGCGGAAACTTCTCAAAGGTAAACCGCGGAATCTTGACCACCACGTAGTCGATGGTGGGTTCGAACGCGGCGCGGGTCTGCCGTGTGATGTCGTTTGGCAACTCGTCGAGCGTGTATCCTACCGCGAGTTTGGCCGCGATTTTGGCGATCGGGAACCCGGTGGCCTTCGACGCCAGCGCGGAGCTGCGCGACACCCGCGGGTTCATTTCGATCACGACCATGTCGCCGTTATCAGGGTTCACCGCGAATTGGATATTCGAGCCGCCCGTCTCTACGCCGATCTCGCGGATGATCGCGATCGCGGCATCACGCATCGCCTGGTATTCCTTGTCCGTCAACGTCATGGCCGGAGCCACGGTGATGCTGTCCCCGGTGTGCACGCCCATCGGATCGATATTCTCGATCGAGCAGATGATCACGACATTGTCGCGCAGGTCGCGCATCACCTCCAACTCGAACTCTTTCCACCCCAGCACGGACTGTTCCACCAGAATCTGGTGAGTCGGGCTCGCGTCCAGCCCCCACTCCACCGCGCGCGTGAACTCCTCCCGGTTGTACGCGACCGATCCGCCCGCCCCGCCCAGCGTGAACGACGGCCGAATGATGGTGGGAAATCCCACGCGCTCGATCACGCTCATGGCCTCTTCCACCGACGAGACGGTGCCGCTTTCCGGGACCTTGAGCCCTACCCGGCGAACGGCTTGTTTGAAACGCTCGCGATCTTCGGCTTTCTTGATGGCCTCGTACTGCGCGCCGATCAATTTGACTCGGTATTTCTCCAACACGCCGCGCTCAACCAACGCCACCGACACGTTGAGTGCGGTTTGCCCGCCCATGGTAGGCAGCAGCGCGTCGGGCCGCTCGCGTTCAATGATGCGTTCGACCACGTCGGGCGTGATGGGTTCGATGTACGTGCGGTGCGCCAATTCGGGGTCGGTCATGATGGTGGCGGGGTTGGAGTTCACCAACACCACTTCGTACCCTTCCTCCCGCAACGCCTTACACGCCTGCGAACCCGAGTAATCGAACTCGCACGCCTGACCGATCACGATCGGCCCGGAGCCAATCAAGAGGATCTTGTGAATGTCGGTGCGCTTAGGCATACGTTACCGGTTGATCACGTCCATAAACCGCTGAAACAAGTACCCCGCGTCGTGCGGGCCGGGCGAGGCTTCGGGGTGGTATTGCACCGAGAAGATCGGCAGCTTCTTGTGCTGCAAACCTTCCACCGTGCGATCGTTCAAATTCACGTGCGTGGCTTCCACCTCGCCTCTGAGTGATTCCAGATCCACGGTGAACCCATGGTTCTGCGCCGTGATCGTGACCTGGTTCGACGCGAGATCGAGCACGGGCTGGTTTCCGCCGTGGTGCCCGAACTTCAACTTAGAGGTGGTTCCACCCATGGCCAAGCCCAGAATCTGGTGCCCGAGGCAGATGCCGAACATGGGCACGCGCCCGACCAAGGCCCGCGCGGCTTCCACCGCGTAGGTCACGGCCGCGGGATCACCGGGACCATTGGACAGCACCACGCCGTCGGGTTTTGCCCCCAACACATCGGCCGCCGGTGTGGAGGCTGGAACCACGGTGACGAGGCATCCGGAAGACACCAGGCTTCGGAGAATGTTGCGTTTCACGCCGAAGTCGTAGACGATCACACGCGCGCCACCCACCCTGCCCTCCCCCGCAAGGGGGGAGGAGCTAGAGCGGGAATTCCACGTCGGCTCGATCCACTCGTACGACTTCTGACACGTGACGTCGCGCACGAGGTCCCTGCCCACCAATCCGGGCGAAGCCTTGGCCTTAGTCACTAACCGTTTTTCATCCAGGTCGATCGTGGACAACACGCCTTCCTGCGCGCCGGAGTCGCGGAGGTGTTTGGTCAGGGCGCGGGTGTCGATACCCTCGATTCCGACCACCCCCGCGTCCTTCAAGTAATCGTTGAGGTTCTGGCGCGCGCGCCAATTGCTCGACACGGGTGAGCACTCCTTGACCACGAAGCCTTCCACCCACACGCGGCCGGACTCCACGTCCTCGGGGTTCACCCCGTAGTTACCGATTTGCGGCGCGGTCATCACCACGATCTGTCCGCGGTACGACGGATCCGTGAGAATCTCCTGGTACCCCGACAGGCTGGTGTTGAACACCACCTCGCCCACCGACTCCCCGTCCGCGCCGAACGCGGCGCCGCGAAACACGGTCCCGTCCGCCAACGCGAGCATGGCGGGTCGTTTAGGCGTTCGCGTCATACACCACCTTCCCGCCCACCAGTGTTTTGATCACGCGGCCGCGCATTTTCCACCCGGCAAACGGTGTATTGCGGCTCTTGGAACGGAACGCGGACGGATCAACCACCCACTCCGCGTCCGGGTCGAAAATGGTCACGTCCGCGACCGAACCCACGCGCAGGCTCCCGCGATCGATATCCATCACCGCGGCGGGTTTCGCGGTCAACAATGCGATGACCTGGGGCAGCGAGACGCAGCCGTTCGCCGTCAGCGCCAACGCGAGCGGCAAGGCAGTTTCCAATCCCACGATGCCGAACGGCGCCTCCGCGATAGGCCAGGACTTCTCCTCGGGCGCGTGGGGCGCGTGATCCGTGGCGATCGCATCGATGGTGCCGTCCGCCAAGCCGTCGATCACGGCCAGCACGTCTTCGCGGCTGCGCAGCGGCGGATTCATCTTGGCGTCGGCTTGAAACCCGATCACGGCTTCGTCGGTCAGCGAGAAGTGATGCGGGCATGCCTCAGCCGTCACGCGCACCCCACGTCCCTTGGCCTCGCGGATCATGCGTACCGACGCGGCGCAGCTCATGTGGGCCAAGTGCAGCCGCCCGCCGGTCAACTCGGCCAACGCCAGATCGCGCGCGACCATCACGGTTTCGGCCGCGGCCGGCACGCCCTTGAGCCCCAGCATGGTCGAGACCCTGCCCTCGTGCATCACCCCGCCGGACGACAAGCAGAGGTCTTCGCAGTGGTCGATCACCGGCACGTTGAACGACAGCGAGTATTCCAAGGCGCGGCGCATCAGTAGGCTGCTGGTGACGGGCCGCCCGTCGTCCGAGATCGCAAGGCAACCCGCCTCCACCAATTCGCCGATCTCAGCCAACTCTTCGCCCTTCGAACCCTTGGTGATCGCGCCCACAGGGTTCACGTTGACCGATCCCTCTCGCCGTGCCACGTCGAGCACCAGTTCCGTGACCGCGCGGGTGTCGTTGATCGGGTTGGTGTTGGGCATGGCGAACACCGTGGTAAACCCGCCGGCCGCTGCGGCCGCGGTGGCGCTCTTGATGGTTTCCTTATACTCGTATCCGGGCTCGCGCACGTGCGTGTGCAGGTCGATCAACCCGGGACAGACCACCAGTCCTGTCGCGTTGAATACCTCGGTCGTGGGCGATGGTTTGAGCCCGGTCCCGCAGGCCGCAATTTTCCCGTCGATTATTTCGATATCACACACCGCGTCGAGCCCGCTCGCCGGGTCGATGACCCGCCCGCCGCGGATCAAGAGCGAGCGGCTCTCGGTCCGGCGCGTCATTGGTTGGCCGCCACGGTGATGGAGTCCGATTTCCCTCCGGTCAGCAGATACAAGGCGGCCATGCGCACCGCGATCCCATTGGCCACTTGGCCGAGGATCACCGAGGACAGACCGTCCGCCACGTCCGGCGCAAGTTCAACCCCGCGGTTCACCGGCCCGGGATGCATCACCAACACGTCGGGTTTGGCCCGTTGCAGCCGCTCCCGCGTGATGCCCCACAACCGGCTGTACTCGCGCAGCGAAGGGAAGAACCCCGCGCCTTGACGCTCCAACTGCAACCGCAACGCCATCACCACGTCCGCGCCCTCCAACGCCGAATCGAGTGAATGATGAACCTGCGCGCCGAAATCCTTCAACTCCGCCGGCACCATGGTCGGCGGCCCGGCCAGTCTGACGCGCGCGCCCAACTTGGTCAGGCCCCACAAGTTGGAGCGCGCCACCCGGCTATGCCGCACATCGCCCACGATCGTCACGGTCAGGCCCTCAATCCGCCCCTTGCGTTCCAGGATAGTGGACAGGTCGAGGAGCGCCTGCGTGGGGTGTTCGTGCGCCCCGTCGCCCGCATTGATGACGGAACAGCGTAGATGTCGCGCCAACAATGCGGCCGCGCCCGATTCGCCGTGGCGTACCACGATCACGTCCGTGCCCATGGCCTCGAGATTCTTGGCCGTATCCAAGAGTGTTTCACCCTTGACCACGCTGCTCGACGACGTCGAGATATTGATCACGTCCGCGGACAAGCGTTTGGCCGCCAGTTCGAACGAGGAGCGCGTGCGCGTGCTGGGCTCAAAGAACAGGTTCACCACGGTACGCCCGCGCAATGTGGGCACCTTTTTGATCTCGCGCCCACCCACCTCCTTGAACGAATCCGCCGTGGCCAACAGCAAGCGCAACTCATCCACGTCTAAGTCCCGAATCGCAATTAAGTCCTTGCGTTTGAGGTTCATGGCGCGCTCCGCTCTGGCCCGGCTAGGATGACCACGCGGTCGTCCTGTCCTTCTTCGCGAAGGAATACCTTCACCCGCTCGTCGGGCCCGGTGGGGATGTTCTTGCCCACGTAATCGGCCCGAATCGGCAGCTCGCGGTGTCCCCGGTCGATCAGCACCGCGAGCTGGATGAGCCGCGGCCGGCCCAGGTCCATCACTCCGTCCATGGCCGCGCGGATCGTGCGGCCGGTGAACAACACGTCGTCGACCAACACGACCTTACGATCGGTCAGGTCGAATGGGATCTCGGTTTTGCGCAGCAACGGGGGCGCCTTGATGCTGGAGAGGTCGTCGCGGTACAACGTGATGTCCAACTCGCCCAACGCCACCGTCGTCCCCTCGATCTCCGCGATTTTGGTCGCCAAACGGCGGGCCAGGTACACGCCGTTGGTGCGAATGCCGACCAACACCAGGCCGTCCACGCCCTTGTGGCGTTCGATGATCTCGTGCGCCATGCGCGAGAGCGCGCGTTGCACGCCGGAGCCGTCCAGCACCTGACGCTCGGGTCGGTCGATCACGTTTACCTCGGGCATAAAAAATCCCTCCAAACCGCGCGGGCCTGGAAGGTCTCGGAATGGTGTCGGTCGTCGATCATGGCGTCCTTTCTAGCCTCGCGGGGCTAGCCATTAAAGGTACGCCGACTGTACGCGAACCGACCGATGCCTGTCAAGCGTGCGCCGGGGGCTCGCCATCGCCGCGCCGAGTCGATATAATGCGCCGGGCATGTCATCCGCATCCGGACACACTTCCTCCAGCGACCCCGTTGATCTGTCGGCACTTCGGATCAACCGCCCGCCCGAATCCGGGCCGCACCGCTCGGGCCGCCCGTTTTTCGGGTGGGGCATTGCGGTGGCGATCGCGCTGGTCGGGGCATGGGCCGCGTATTCGTGGAGCACGGCGGCGATCCCGGTGGAGGTCGGGACGGCCACGACCATCGGCGCGACCAACGTATCACCCCTCCTGCACGCCAGCGGCTACGTGGTCGCGCAACGCCAGGCTGACGTGGCATCCAAAGCCACTGGCCGGTTGGTCGCGCTCTACGTCGGGCCTGGCGACCGCGTGACCGCGGGGCAGGTGTTGGCCAGGATCGAGAGCGCGGACATGACCGCCAGGCTGCATCAAGCGCAGGCCAGCGTGTCCGCCGCGCAAGCGGCCGTGGTCCAGGCATCGGCCGCGGCCAATGAAGCCCGATTGGATTTCGAGCGCAAGCAAGGGTTGCTCCAAGCCGATTTAATTTCAAACGCGGAGTTCGACCTGGCCACAGCGCGGCATGCCACGGCGCAGGCCGGCGTGGCGTCGGCCGAGGCGCAGGTTCGGGCCGCGGAGGCTTTGGTGCGGGCCGCCGCGGTGGAACTGGATAACACCGTGATTCGCGCGCCGTTCGACGGCACCGTGCTCACCAAGAACGCGGACGTGGGTGAAATCGTGGCCCCGTTCGGGTCCTCCACCACGGCGCGCGCCGCGGTGGTGCGGATCGCGGACATGCGGTCGCTGATGGTCGAGGCCGATGTTTCGGAACGTCACCTGGATCAGGTGACGCAGGGCTCGCCCTGCGAGATCACGCTCGATGCCTACCCACAGCAACGCTACCAGGGCGTGGTGGCCACCATCGTGCCCACCGCGGACCGCGCCAAGGCCACCGTGCTCACCAAGATTCGTTTCGAGCAACTCGATGATCGCGTGCTGCCCGAAATGAGCGCCAAGGTTGCGTTCCTGTCCGGCGCGCCGTCCGCTCCGCCCTCTGACGCGCCGCGGATCGCGGTGCCGCCGGACGCGATCACGGAACAGGACGGGCGCAAGGCCGTGTTTCTGGTCCGCGACAACCGCGCGGTGCGCACCACGGTGGAGACTGGTGCGTCGGGCAACGGCGTGGTCGAGGTGCGCGGGGCCGTGGCCTCGGGCGACCGGGTGGTGCTCAACCCGCCCGAACAACTGGCCGATGGCGCGCGCGTGGTCGTGCGACGTCCCGCGTCATGACCTCCGACCCGCGCGAGCGCTGACGTGCCGCTGATCAAATTGATCATCGCCAACGCGTTCCGACACAAGCTCCGGACGGTGCTCACCGTCTTTGGCCTGGCGATCGCCGTGCTCGCGTTCGCCATGCTCCGCACCGTGGTGGACGCGTGGTACGCGGGTGTGAACGCCTCGCAGCAAAACCGGCTGGTGTCCCGAAACGCGGTCTCGCTCGCCTTTCCCCTGCCATTGGCGTACCGCGACCGCATCGCGCAGGTGCCGGGCATTTCGAACGTCACGTATGCGAACTGGTTCGGCGGCGTCTACATCGACGAGAAGAATTTCTTCGCGCAGTTCGGCGTGGATGCGGAAACCTGGTTTCGCGTGTTCACCGAGTACCAGCTCCCCCCCGACCAGATGGACGCGTTCATGGCCGAACGCAACGCCGCGGTGGTGGGCCGTAAGCTCGCGGATCGGTACGGGTGGACACTCGGGGACATCGTGCGACTGCGCGGCACGTTTTTCCCCGGGGACTGGGACTTCGTCGTCCGGGGAATCTACGCCGCGGACCCCCGGGTGAAAACCGCGGACGAAACGCAGATGTTCTTCCATTGGGATACCCTGGAGCAGAACATACGACAGACGCTCCCGGACGCGGCGGGCCACGTGGGGTTTTATATGTTCACGATCGACCACGGCCGCGACCCCGCCGAGGTCAGCCGCGCCGTGGACGGCCTGTTCGCGAATTCGTTGGCGGAGACGCTCACGGAAACCGAACGCGAATTTCAAATGGGGTTCGTCTCCATGACCGAGGCGATCCTGCTGGCGGTCCAAGCGATCTCGATCGTGATCGTCGGGCTGATCCTGATCGTGCTGGCGAATACGATGTCCATGTCGGTGCGCGAGCGCGTGACGGAATACGCGGTGATGAAGACGCTGGGGTTTTCCCCGTCCCGTCTCGCGTGGCTGATCTACGGCGAGTCCGTCCTGCTTGCGGCCGCTGGCGGTTTGTTAGGCCTGGCGACGGTGTTTCCGCTGGCCCACGCGTTCGGCGCCGCAGTCGGCCCGTTTTTCCCGGTGTTCGAAGTCTCGACCGTCACCCTCGCGCTCGCAACGGGGTTGGACCTGACCGCGGCCGTAGCGGCCGCGGCGATCCCGTCGTGGTTCGTAGCGCGCACCACCATCGCCAACGGCCTCCGGCACATCGGGTAAATCATGGCCGTTCCCCTGCGTTACAGCCTACACAACCTGCGATCACGTCGATTAACCACGGCCATGACCGCCGCGGGCATGGCGCTCGTGGTGTTCGTGTTCACCGCGGTGTTGATGTTGGCGCACGGATTGGAACGCACCATGGTGAGCACCGGCTCGCCGGACAACGCGTTGATCACGCGACGGTCGGCCACCGCGGAAACCCAGAGCTTTATCGCCCGGGACCAGGCCCAGGTCATGCTCGCCGCGGACGAAATCGCGCGCGGCGCGGACGGCGCGGCCCTCGCCGGAGCGGAAACCGTCTCCATCATCAACCTGCCCAAACGCGGCACCGGGAAACCCTCGAACGTCCAAATTCGCGGCGCCTCGGCCGCGACCCTGACGCTGCGCCCGCAGGTCCGGCTCGTCGAGGGACGCATGTGGCAACCGGGGTCGTCCGAAATTATCGTGGGCCGCGCGATCGCTTCGCGGTTTGCCGGCGCGGGGCTCGGCGAAACCCTGCGGTTCGCGCTGCGCGACTGGACCGTGGTGGGCGTGTTCGACGCGGGCGGAACCGGATTTGACTCGGAAATCTGGGTGGACGCGGATCAGATGATGCAGGCGTTTCGTCGGACCATCTACTCGTCCGTGCTCGCGCGCGTGCCCGACGATCGGGCGTTCAACGCGCTCAAGGCCCGCTTGGAGGCGGATCCCCGTCTGACCGTGGACGTCGCGCGCGAGAGCGCCTATTACGCGGCGCAGTCCGAGGTGCTCGCGAATTTCATTCGCGTCCTGGGGCTGTTGGTCACCGCGATCTTCAGCCTGGGCGCCATGATCGGCGCCATGATCACCATGTACGCCGCGGTGTCCAATCGCACGTCGGAAATCGGGACCCTGCGCGCGCTGGGGTTCAGTCGCCGCGCCATCTGGTCGGCGTTCGTGGTCGAGGCCCTCGCGCTCTCATTGCTCGGCGGCGCGGCGGGGCTCGGCGCGGCCTGGTTCCTGCGCTTCGTGCACATCTCCGCCGTGAACTTCTCGACGTTCACGGAAATCGCGTTCGGATTCGCGTTGTCCCCGCTGGTCGTCGCGCAGTCGCTGGCGTTCGCGCTGTTGATGGGATTCGTGGGCGGCGTGTTGCCCGCGATGCGGGCCGGGCGGCTTCGGATCGTGGACGCGCTGCGAGCGCGGTAACGGGAGGATGTTCTCCGCGTTCCGACAGCGCCTACCCCGGCTGACCACCGCCGTCCCGTACGTCGCAATGGCCGTCGCCCTCTCGCTGACCGTCATCAACGTCGCCCGACTCACCGGATTCGCGTCAACCGCGTTTTTCAGCGTGGACGAATGTTGGCACGCGCTGGTGACCAGAATCATGGCCGCGTCCGGAGGGCTGGTCACCACGACGACGGAGATCATGCGCGACCCCTATCACCTAGACTACCCGCCATTGTTTCACGCGATCGGCGCCGCGCTTTACAACCTGTTCGGCCCGAGCGCGTGGTTCTATCTCAATATCGCGATCGGCGCCACATTGCTCGGATTCATCGTACTCGGTCGAAACGCCTTGGTCGGCCCCGTCGAACGCTCCGCCCTAGCCTTAGCCCTGCTCGCCACGCCGTTGTTCGCGATGTACAGCCTGCGATTTTACGTGGAGATGTTGACCGCCGCCCTATTTTGCGTGTCCTGGTGGCGGTTGGCGCTCGTGCTACAACACGCCGCACGCCGCGATGCGATCGTCTCCGGAGCGGCGACCGGCCTCTTGGTGTGGACCAAACAAACCGGACTCTTGATCCTCGCCGTGTATCTCGTCGTGTGGTGTTGGGTGTTGGCGGTCGGCCCCACACCGAAACGGCGCGCGATGACGTGGCTCGTCGGCATCGCGGGCCTGTTCTCGGTGACGTATCTGGGTGTGATGTGGATCCGGGGCGAGAATCCGCTGTTGTTCCTGATGCCGACCCGTCATGCCGAGGTGTGGGCATCGGCTATGGATGCGGCGCAGGTTCCCTACGGCATCTTCTTCGACACCATCCGCGCGACATGGGGGCTGGTGCCGATGGTCCTGCTGGCCGTCCCCGTTGCGTTGCTCGTCATACGCGGCCGTCGGAACTATCCGTATCTAATCCATCTTTCATTATTGGCGGCGCTGATCCTCGTGTTTTTGGTCGATCGACGATTGGTGGAACGCCATACCCTCTTTCTGCTGCCGCTGATCGCCTTCCTGGGCGTGGACGCCCTCTCGCGCTTCGGCCGTCCGGTGCTGCTGTCCGGCGCGGCGGTGATCGCCCTCTTTGCAACGGTTCACGTCGTCACGATGCCCAACTACCGAATCAACTTCAATCCGTCGAGGAATTTCGCGGAGATGCTCCGCGTGATTGCATCAACCACGGATCCAAACGCCACCGTGGTGACTGAATGGTGGGCCGAGGTCCGTTACCACACGGGCCGACAGGTCTTGTGGCCCATGCCGAATCTTGACGATCCTCCCGTGGACCTGTTCAACGCGTCGACCGCCGATCAATGGCACGAGCGCCTTCGCGACCGACAAATCGACTATCTGTTGATCGACGCCCGTTACGTGAGCGAGGAGGTGGGGATCGGCTATTCCCGCCCGCTCCTGAGCCTGATCCCCCCGTTGCTCGCCGAAGGTCGCCTCCAGCTCGTCGCGGAAAGGGGCCCGCTCAGTCTGTTTCGCGTGTCGTAAAGGGAATTCCGCAAAGGAATGTGCGGCCGACGTCAACGCGGACGCTTCAGCACGATGCGCCGGAACCACCCTCGCGCGAGGTCCGGTTCATCGCTCACCACGCTGACGCCGGGACAGGCGGCCGACACGTCTTCAAAAACCACGTCGGTGTGCGTGGCCAATCGCCCGAGTAGGGGACTCAACCAGCGCCGGACCGGCGCGTATTGCCCGGGACGGAGGAACTTGTCGAGAATATGAATCGTGCCGCCCGGGCGCACCACGCGCGCCGCTTCACGCAACGCGGCAACGGCATCCGGCACCACCGCTAGAATTAAGTGGAGCACCACGCGATCGAACGCGGCCTCGCGAAACGGCAGCTTCATCGCGTCGCCGACGGACAACGCGGTCGGGATCCCGTACCGCCGGGACTTCTCGCGCGCTCGTCGCAGCATGGCGGGAGTCAGGTCCAGTCCTACGTACGCGGCGCCCGGTCTCAACCACGGGACATCGAGTCCGGTGCCGACGCCGACCAACAAGATTCGCTGCCCGGACACGTCCCCCATCGCCGCCAAACTTGCGCGGCGACTGTCGGCCAACGACGCGGCCACGGCCACGTCGTAAAACGGAGCCCACAAGGTATATGCGCGGCGAAGAGAAGCCACCATGCCTCGCCCATTCGGACCGAGCCCTTGCCGGGAACCGACCAACCGAACCCGGCGCCTCTCCACGAGCACCGGCATCGCCGTCACGGCGCGGGGCGCCGAGCCTCGATCCAGTCTTTGAGCACCCGTGGGGTGCGCGCGTCGATATACGAGAACCGCACGCCGATGCCGTGCGGCGAACGCCGTACGATCCGGGCGTTGGTCATGATGAACTGCGTTTCGCCCTCGTCCAACGAAATCGTGATGTTCATGGCGGTGCCCACGTCGAACCGCGGCGGCACCGCGATAAAACACCCCGAAAAACTGATGTCCCGGATCGTGCCGATCAAACACGTCGGGCCGAATCGAATCGTGGCCGGTCCAGCAAATGGGACGCGAACGTACGGACGCTGCTCGGCGGATTGGGTATAACTCATCACGGGCCTCCCAGAACTCAATAAACTCGAAGGAGGAACCACGGGCGCGGCGAGGAAATTCCGTGTTCCGGCGCGTGTACAATCGTGCACACGGCGTCCGCCGCCCCAGTGCGACGGCCTGCCCAACATCACGATGTGTGCCTGTTCCATGCTGTTTGGCTGGTGCCCCCGGGCCGAATTGAACGGCCGACACGCGGTTTAGGAAACCGCTGCTCTATCCAACTGAGCTACGGGGGCCGGGGCCTCTGATCAGGACGCCGTTATATCACGAGCCCGATCGGAATGTCACCGATCACGCGCATGCGGATCGCCGAATGACGCGGCAGCGGCCGGATCCGCGCTGATCTGGTACACTTGCGCTCGGATATCGACCGCAACGCGCAACACCCATCACTTTTCAACGCGAGGACGAGGCATGAGAACACAGGGAGCGGTGAACACGGATGCGACGGTGGCCGACTACATGACCCAGGACGTACGCAGCGTGCGATGGAACGCCACGCTCAAAGAGGCGGGCAAGTTGCTGCAACGATACAAGATCGGGCTGCTCTTCGTGGACGACGACAAGCGGTACGTGGGCGTGATCACCGAGGCTGGATTGAGCCGCAACGCCGTGGCCAAAGGCCTGGACCCCAATACCACCCTGGTGGAAGCCGTGATGAACCGCAAGATCGTGTCGATCGAGGACAACGAGCCGATCATCGAAGCCGTCAAACTGATGAAGGAGCACGGCATCCGTCATTTGGCGGTGACGGAAAACGAAACCGTGGTCGGCATTATCTCGATCTCCGACATCGTGCGGTACTATTCCGGAGTGGTGTAACCTACCCTCGCCCGACTACAACTGCTGGTGCCCCAGATCGTCCACGCTTGACGGCGTTATCCCGACGCCCTTGGCCCACTCGGCCTCCGGGTCCGCCACCTTGACGTGGACTACTTGGAACCGCCCCAAGAGTTCGGTGTATTGCTCCTGAAGCTCCCGACCGGGATAGACCCATTCGTCAAGGTAGTAGAGCGTGCGCACATTGGCCTGGAACAATTCCTTGGCGCACCCGAAACACGGCTTGAGCGTGGTGAACGTCGCGGCGCCGGACACCGCGATCCCAAACCGCGCGGCCGACAGCAACGTGTTCTGCTCCGCGTGCACGCAGATACACACGTCGTACCCCACGCTGGACTGGTAGGACTCTCGATTGGCGCAACGGTGGCACCCCCCGTCGTTGCAGTTGGTCAGGCCCTCGGGCGTGCCGTTATAGCCGGTGGAAATAATCCGATTCTCTACCACCAACAACGAACCGACTTTCCGGCCCACGCAATTGGCGCGTTTGCGGACCGCGAACGCGATCCCCATGTAGTATTGCTGCTTGTCCGGCGTCAGGAGCACTCAGCCTTCCAGGAACCGCGCGCGACCTGAGGTGGTACGGGAGCCTGCGTCATGGCGCGCTTATAACACGGCCTTGTATGGCCAGTAAAGACCGAGGGGCCACCGGATGGTCACCCCCCCAGGTAGACCGCGTCGGCGCCAGTGGATCAAGAGGCGCAGCACCTGCTAAGCTGATGGAGAGCCAGTCCGCGCTGAACGCGTGAGTCCGCTTCGCTCATGCTGGTCGGGCAGGACGACCAAGGTAAACCAATAGTCGCTGATGCCTTGGATAACGTGTTGAAACTGGTCGAAGTCCACCGGTTTGACAATGTACGAACTGCACCGCAGTTTGTACATTTTGAGAATATCCTGATCGTTGGACGACGTGGTTAACACGACCACCGGCAGGTGGCTCAGGTTCGTATCCGCCACCATCGCGGTGAGCACTTCGCGGCCATCCATCACCGGCATATTCAGATCGAGCAGGATAATGTCCGGCGTGGGCGCGTTGGCGTATTGCCCCTGCTTGCGCAAGAACGCCATACACTCCTCACCGTTTTCAACGTGGTGTAAATTCACCAAGAACTTGGCGCGTTTAAATCCTTGACGGGTGAGCAACACGTCGTCGGCATTGTCTTCGACGAGGAGAATTTCCGCTGGCTTGCCGTCCGCGAGCCGGTCGTTCATATCGTGGTCTCCCTGGGTACTGGAATCGTGAAGTAGAACACGCTCCCATGCCCTGGTTGTGAGTCGACCCAAATTCGTCCGCCGTGGCGATGAACGACGCGGCGGCAGACGGCCAGGCCGATCCCGGTTCCGGGGTAGGCTTGGTGGGTATGCAACCGTTGGAAAACTTCGAAAATACGTTCCGTGTGTTTGGGCTCGATTCCGATGCCGTTGTCTCGAACCGAAAAGAGCCATTCGTCGCCCTGCGCGCGGGCCTCGACGTGAACCCTGGGCGGATCAGTCCCGTGGTATTTGACGGCGTTGTCGATCAGGTTTTGCAGCAGTTGCACCAATTGCGAGGTATCCCCCAGTACGGTGGGCAGTTCGCCGCAGGTCACCTGGGCGCCGCTGTCGACAATGGCGGCATCGAGCGAGGCGACGGCGTCCTTAAACACGGCTCGGAAATCGGTCGGTCTCAGCGGGTGCGCAGCGGAATCCACCCTCGAATACGACAGTAAATCCGCAATCAGGGTTTGCATCCGGTTCGTGTTCTCGACCACCCGGCTGATCCACACATCGGCCTCCGCGCCGAGCCGTCCCTGATAGTCCTGTTTGATCAATTGAGCGAAGCCGCTAATCGAGCGCAATGGCGACTGAAGATCGTGCGACGCGACGTACGCGAAACGGGTCAACTCCAAATTGCTGCGTTCCAGCGCCTCGTTGGAGCGCGCCAACTGCGCGGTGCGTTCCTCCACCCGATGTTCCAACTCCTGGGTCAAACGTTTTAGCGCGTCTTCCAACCGTTTGCGTTCGGTGATGTCGCGGATGAACGCGCTGAATTCGTAGTAATCGCTCAGTTCCAGCGGCGCAATCGTCAGTTCAATCGGAAATTCTTCGCCCCCCTTGCGCAACGCGGTCAGCTCCAGACGTTTGTTCAACACACGGCCCTCGCCCGTGGCGAGAAACCGCTGAAGCCCGGCACGGTGGGCGTCTCGGGAGTGCTCCGGAATAACCAGGTCCGCCAACGGTCGGCCGATAGCCTCGTCGCGCCGCCATTCAAAGATGGCTTGGGCTTGTGGATTCCATCCAGTCACGTTTCCGTGTGCGTTGATGGTGACAACGGCGTCCAACGCGGAATCCACAATCAACCGAACGCGCTGTTCGCTCTGCAGGAGCGCCTGCTCGCCTCGTTTACGCGCCGTGATATCCCGCACGATCGCCGAGATCCCGATCGGCAGCCCCGATTCATCGTGGACCGGCGTCAAAACGAGTTCGACCTCGATGATGGTCTTATCGACGCGTCGGCACCGCAGCTCGCGCGCCCCCTGGGACACCCGCCATGCCAGCAGGTCTTCAATTAGATGCGGAACCTGGTCGCCCCACTCGCCGAGCGCCACCGTTTCGATCGACTGCCCCAACGCCTCGCGTTCGGACAATCCGAACAACCGGCCGGCGGCGCGGTTCCAAGTGGTGATGACACCCGCCGTGTCGGTGGCGATGATCGCGTCGTACGCATGCTCCAAGACGCTGGCCAAGAACCGGTCGGAAATGGTCTGGCGACTCGCTTCGGCGCCGGAGGCCCGCCGCAACATGAGTTGCGCATTAATGCGCTCGTGTGTGATTCGTAGGTGTCGGCGTTGTTGCGTCGACTGCGCGGCGCCCCGCAACGCATCGCCCAAGTCGTCGGCTCCGAGTCCGGTGACGCGCCACTCGGCGCCGATCATGGCGACCGAGGAGAGCGAGCATCGAAGCTCGGCCGCGTGGTCCGGATCGGTCATGAACACGAGGTACGAGAGCGGCGAAGCCCGGTGCATCCGCCGAGCGGACGCCACCGGGTTCTTGAGGTGTGGGCCCAGCAGAATCAGGAGCGGCGAGGCCCCGGCCTGGCCGCGTTGCGTGAGGTCCTCCACCACGGCCTCAACGTCCAGGACGTGCTGAACGTCCAACTCCAACTCGGGCGCCGCGCGACGCAGCGCTTGGACGAGGCCGTCGCTTGATGGATCGGCGTCGATCAGCAACGCGGGTGTAGCCATCGAGTAAACTCCATTGCGCGGAACCTCGTCCGCCGAATTACAGGAGCGGCAACCCCAACAAGGAACGCCCCAGCCACACTTTGAGAATATCAGTGGTAGGCGCCATGACGTGACTCGCCCGGGCGTCCCGCAGCAACCGCGCCAGCGGGCCGTTTTCCCGGTATGCCGCGCCACCGCAGCGGGTCATGGCTTCGTTGGCGACCCATACCGCCATGTCCCCGGCGTCGGCCTTCGCCGCCATGATGGCCGCGGTGGCGGTCGGATCACCCATGTCCCCCAGACGCGCGGCGTGGTAGACCAGGGCACGCGTTCGCTCGACCGCGATCCAGAGTTCCGCCGCCTTATACTGCAACACCTCCGTGTTGGCTAATGTGCTGCCCGCGTGCGCGTAGCGCCGATTCCGCAAGTGGTCAAATACGAGATCAAGCGCAGCCAGCGATACGCCGACATACACGCCGGCCATGGCCATGAGAAAATACGGGGCCACGACTTCAAACACGAACCAGATCTGGTCCCCCTCCCGACCCAGCAAGTTGTCCGCCGGGACGCGGACTTGGTCGAGTTGCAGCGCGCGCGACGAATTCCCACGCATACCAAAACCATTCCAGGGTTCGAGCCACGTCATGCCCGGTGCCCCCGCATCCACAACCAAACAACTGAACTCCCCGGGCTCCGCGTTCGGCGCGCTGGCTTTGGTGGACACCACGTAGGAGTCGGCATACCCGCCGTTGGTCACGAACTGCTTGGCGCCGCGGACCACATACGCGTCTCCCCGACGTTCGAGGTCCGTCCGCGGCAGATAAAAATGGATGCCGGTGTCGGCCTCCGAGAGGGCGAGGGTGGTGACGTGGCGGCCGTCGGCGATCGGGCGTAGGTACCGGTCTTCGTGATACGGTGTGGCCTTGGCCGCGATGACCGCGGTGCCCACGCAGTGCATGGCGTAACACATGGCGGAGGAGGCGCACCCGCGCGCAATCGTTTCGCTGATAACCGCCAGCGCGAGCAACCCCTGCTCGTGACCGCCCAACCGCTTGGGAACGTGCAGGCCCAACAGGCCCCCCTTGGCCAAGGCGCGCATGGCGTGTTCGGGCCAGGCGGATTCCGCATCGACCTGTCGGCTGCGCGGCGCGATGTGCTCGCGCGTGACCCCATCGGCGATCGAACGTAATTCACGCACTGTTACGGAGAGTCGGTCATCCATCCCCACTCGCCTTTCCCCGGAGGTGATTATCCCGACCGGCTCGTCGCCCGTCGGGCCGCGTGATGGCTCACATGGTTCCCACGGTTCTCCATCCTCACGGCATGGGGCCGCGGATACGCCCCACCATCAGATGCGGTTCGATAGCGTCGGCCGGAAGCGGGCGGCTGAAGAGAAATCCTTGCGCGGCGTCGCACCCGATCGCCCGGAGGAACATGGCTTGGGCTTCGGTTTCCACCCCTTCGGCCACGACCCGCAGCGTAAGGTCGCGCGCGATGGAGACGATGGCGCCCGCAATCGCCGCGTGGTCCGCGCCCTCGGGAAGGTCACGCACGAACGTACGGTCGATCTTCAGCGCGTCGATCGGGAAACGTTTGATGTTGGCTAAGGAGGAATACCCGGTGCCGAAGTCGTCGATGGAGATCGAAATCCCGTCGGCGTGTAATGACGCAAGGTGGTCGGTCACCGCCTGATCGGGCGCCATCAAAAGGTGTTCCGTCAGATCCAGCGCCAACCATCTCGGCGGCAACCCGGTCTCCGACAGCGCCCGCGTGACCGCGGCCGCGAAATCGGGGCGGCGAAATTGCGTCGCGGAGACGTTGATCGCCACCCGCATCGGCGCGAGGCCCGCATCAAGCCAGATCTTGGCTTGCGTACAGGCGGCGTGCAACACCCACTCGCCGATCACGTTGATCAACCCCATGTCTTCGGCGACCGGGATAAACTCCGCCGGCGGCACCATGCCCCGATCCGCCCGCATCCAGCGAATCAGCGCCTCGACCCCGATGATCCGACGCGTGGCCAAATCCACCAGCGGTTGGTAGTGCAACACGAATTCCCGCCGCTCCAACGCGTGACGCAGATGTTGTTCCACGTCGAGCCGGGCCACCGCGGCGACGTTCATCTCCGCGGTGTAGAACTGGTACGCGTTTTTCCCCAGTTCCTTGGCGCGGTACATCGCGGCGTCCGCATTTTCCAGGAGACGATCGACGCGCTCATCGTCGGTGGGATACAGGGTGATGCCGATACTGGCCGTGATCGACAAGGCGTGAGACCCCGCGGCAAAGGGGCGAGAAAATTCGCTGAGGATCTTGCGCGCGAGGCCCGCCGCGTCGTCGGGCTGCGCCATGTCGGCCAAGATGATCGCAAACTCATCGCCCCCGAGTCGCGCCACGGTATCGCCTTCGCGCACGCAGGAGATCAAGCGATCCGCCACGGCCTTGAGCAACAGGTCGCCCACGGCGTGCCCCAAGGTGTCGTTGATCGGTTTGAACCGATCCAGGTCAATGAACATCACGCCCACGATCCGATTGTGGCGCGACGCGTTGATGGCGTTCTGCGTGAGGCGGTCCTGGAACAGCACTCGATTGGGCAGCACTGTAAGCGCGTCGAAGTGCGCCAGAAAGTGCATGCGTTCCTCGGCTTCTTTGCGTTCGGTCACGTCGCGGAGAATGATCGTAAACGCGATTCGCCCGTTTTCGATGAGTTTAGAGACGCTGGTTTCCACGGGAAACTCGGATCCGTCTTTCCGACGGCCGTACAACTCGCCGCGATGCCCCATGCGCTGGGACATCTCCGGTGCGAGCGCCAGATCCTGGAGGTACCGACGATGCACCGCTGCGTACCGCTCCGGGAGCAAGACGTCCATCAACTGCCCCGTGGCCTCCGCCGCCGTGTACCCGAATATGGTTTCCGCGCCTTGGTTGAACACCATGATCCGGTGCGCCTCGTCCACTAAAATGACGGCGTCGGCCGCCAACCGCAGGATATTGCGGAAGCGCGCTTCGCTGGCCCGGTAGTCGTCTTTGACGCGCGCGTACCCGCGGCGGGATTCCGCGTCCGAGAGTTCCCGGTCCACGGCTAACGGGAGTCGCTTCAGGCTCTTCTTGAGGATGTAATCATTCGCGCCGGCCCGAACCGCCGACACCGCGAACTCCTCGCCGATCGTGCCCGACACGAAGAGAAAGGGGACGTCGTCCCCCCGCGCCCGCACCTGGGCGAGCGCTTCCGCGCCGCTGAACGACGGCATGGTGTAGTCGCTCAAGATCACGTCCCACGGCTGCGCGTCCAGCGCGGTTTCCAACGCCGACGCCGTGTCCACGCGCTGGTGCGCGGGCTCGTACCCGCCACGCCGGAGCTCCCGCAGGATCAGCAGGGCATCGTCGTCGGAATCATCCACGATCAACACCCTCAGCGGTTTGCCAGTTGACTCGCCCATCAGACCGTATGCGTTCGACGCGACTGCGTCACGCAGGGACGGCGTCGATTGAACGGGCGATATCCACCCGCATGGCAAAGACCGTCGCGAAACACCATGTGATCGAAACAACGTGACCGCGGATACGTCCGCAATCGGATGGGGGTGCGGGAAACCGGTGGAGCCTCGAGGCAAACGCGTCGGGCCATCACGGAAACTCCCAGCGAATGGCCGGATACTATCCGGCGTGAACTATGGTGTCAAGACGTCAGCCCCCCCAAAATGGCGATGAATCGGAAGCGGGACTACGTCGCGTTAGGATCAGCCTGGGCATGACGTTTTGAATCGGTCAGCTCCGCCAGCGTGACGTACAACACCGGGATCACGACCAGCGTCAACAGCGTGGATCCCACCACCCCGAACAACAGCGAAATCGCCAAGCCCTGAAAGATCGGGTCCAGGATGATCACGAACGCACCCACGATCAACGCGGCGGCGGTGAGCAGAATAGGGCGCGTGCGGATGGCCCCGGCGCGCAGGACCGCTTCGGTCAGTGATCGGCCGGCTGCTTGTTCGGTCTGGATAAAATCCACGAGCAGGATCGAGTTGCGCACCACGATGCCCGCGAGCGCGATGAAGCCGATCATGGAGGTGGCGGTAAAGTACGAGCCGGTGAGCCAGTGGCCTGGAATCACCCCCACCAACGTAAGCGGGATCGGCGCCATGATCACCAAGGGGATCAGGAACGATTGGAACTGGCCCACGATGAGCAGGTAGATCAGGACCAACGCGATGCCGAATGCGATGCCCATGTCGCGGAAGGTTTCGTACGTGATTTGCCACTCCCCGTCCCATTTGACCGCCACGCGATCTTCGCGTGACGGTTGCGCGGTGTAGAGCAGTTCGAGCGGCGAACCGTCGGGCGCACGTTGCGCGGCCAAGCGCTCGTTGATCGCGAACATGCCGTAGACCGGGCTTTCTTCGCGGCCCGCCACGTCGCCGGTCACGTAGACCACGGGCCGCAGGTTCTTGTGGTAGCGCGGCGGCTCTTCGAGTGGGCGCTCCACGCGGACCAATTCGGAGATCGGCACCATGCCGCCGCCCGTTGCGCGCAGACGCATGCTCAGCAAGCTGTCCATGGCGCTGCGCGCTTCGTACGGCAGTCGCACGATCGCCGGGATCGGTTCCTTCTCGCGTGGGTCGATCATGCGGCCGGCCGGCACGCCGGTGACCGCGAGCGACAAGGCCTGCACAATGTCCGACGTGGCCACGCCGCTGGCCGCGGCCTTGCCTTGGTCCACCACGACCACCAATTTGGGTCGCTCGACTTCGAGCGTGTCGTCGATGTCCACCACGCCCGGCGCATCCGCGAACGCCTTGACCACTCCGGCGGCCGCGCCGCGACGCGCGGTTTCGTTCGGTCCGTACACCTCGGCCACCAAGACGGACTGCACGGGCGGGCCGGGCGGCACTTCCACGAGTTTGACTGCGGCTCCGTGCGCTCGCGCGATGCGCTCCACGTCGGGCCGGATACGCCGCGCGATGTCGTGGCTCTGGGCCGCGCGTTCGTGTTTGCCAACCAGGTTGACTTGGATCTCGGCTTGGTGAGGTTCCTCGCGCAAAAAGTAGTGGCGCACCAGGCCGTTGAAGTTGAACGGCGCGGGTGTGCCCACGTAGATTTGGTAGTTGGTGACCTCCGGGATCGTGCCCACGTAGCGGCCCAGGGCACGCGCGGCGTCGGCCGTGGTCTCCAGCGTGGTGCCTTCCGGCATGTCGACCACGATCTCGAACTCGCTCTTGTTGTCGAAGGGCAACATCTTGGCGACCACGGACCGGTTTACAAACAGCCACGCGGATCCGATCAACAGTCCGATGATCACCAGAAAGAACACGCCACGGAGCATGCGCCGCTCGATCAGGGGCGTGAGCACCCGTTGATAGATCCGGTACAGTGGACCGTCCCCGACCGACGAACCTTCGTCGTAGTGCCCGGTCTGCGCGCCTTCACGATGGCAGACGCGGCAGAACCACGGCACCACAATGAACGCCACCAGCAGCGACGCGAACATGGCGATCGACGCATTGATGGGGATCGGCCGCATGTACGGCCCCATCAGGCCGGAGATGAACGCCATGGGCAACAACGCCGCGATCACCGTGAACGTGGCGAGAATCGTGGGATTGCCCACCTCGTCCACGGCCGCGATGGCGGCCTGGAGCGGCGGTTGGCGGCCCAACCGCAGATGCCGGTAGATATTTTCCACCACCACGATCGCGTCGTCCACCAGGATGCCGATGGCAAAGATCAACGCGAACAGGGTCACCCGGTTGATGGTGTACCCGATCAGCAGCGACGCAAAGAGCGTGAGGCCGAGCGTGAGCGGGATGGCCAATGCCACCACCCCGGCTTCGCGGACCCCGAGCGCGAACCCGAGGAACACGACGACCGCCACTACCGCGATGACCAGGTGCTCCAGCAACTCATTGGACTTTTCATTGGCCGTGGCTCCGTAGTCGCGCGTCACGGTGGCGTGGATCTCGGACGGAATCACCACGCCTCGAAGACGCTCCACCGTGGCGATGACCTCGCGGGCCACACTCACCGCATTCGCGCCCGGTTGCTTGGCGATGGCTACGGTCACCGAGGGAAACACGGTATCCGGAGCCGCCCCTTCCTGAGCCTTGGCCGCGGGTCCGGTCCCGAACCAACTGTAGTGGGTCACGTCTTCAGCCTCGTCGCGGACCGTGGCCACGTCACGGAGGTGGACCACGCCATCTCGGGATGCCCCCAGAACGATGCTCTCGAACGCGTCGCGCGAACCCAAGAAGCCGCCGGCCTCGACCGCGAGTTCCCGATTGCCGGCCTGCAGCCGTCCCACGATTTGCTGCTGGTTCGCACCCGCCACGCGATCAGCCACGTCCAGGGGCGTGAGCTGGTGCGCCGCCAGGCGCGACGGATCCAGCTCGATCCTCAACCGCCGCGACCGGCCGCCCGCGATGAACCCGCCCGAGGTCTGCGGCACCTTCTTGATCTCTTCCAGCACGTGATCCGCCACCCGGCGGAGTTCGTCGTCGCCGTAACGTTCGCTCCACAACGTGACGGCCACGATCGGCACGTCGTTGATGTCGCGCGGTTTGACCTGGAACGGCCCCGCGCCTGCTGGGATGAGATCCTGGTTGGCCATCAGCTTGTCGTAGAGGTCCACCAGGCTCTTTTCCAGATCTTCGCCCACGCGAAAGCGCACGATAATCAGCGCCATCCCCGGTCGCGAGATCGAGTACACATACTCCACTCGCCGGATTTCGGAGAGCTTGCGTTCAATGGGGCCGGTCAATTGTTGTTCGACTTCCCCGACCGAGGCGCCGGGAAACGGGATGAATACGTCGGCCATGGGCACGACGATTTGGGGCTCTTCTTCGCGTGGGGTGACCGCGATGGCCACCGCACCCAGCAGCAGCACGGCGATCATGGACAACGGCGTGAGGCGCGAGGTGACGAACGCGCGCGCGATCCGGCCGGCCAGGCCCAGCGGCGGGGTCATGGCCCTGCCGCGTCCTGGAATCTGGCGCCGTCCACGCCGAGACTGCCGTCCGCGAGCACCCGTTCGCCTGGCTCCAACCCGGCACGTACTTCCACGCGGTCGTTGAATCGGCGGCCCAAGCGCACGAGCCGCGTTCGCAGCACATTGTCCGCGCCTACCACGTAGATGCGATCCAGCGCCCCGACGGACGACACGGCCGCGGCGGGTACGGTGAGCGCCTGCTCCCGACCCACGGTAAAACGCGCGCGGCCGTACAGTCCGCCTTTGAGGCCCGGTGTGGGCGGCAGGTCCACTTTCACGGTCACGGACTGCGTCGTGGCTTCGGCGCGCGGCACGATCACCGCCACCGTGCCGGCCAGCGGCTGGGCGCCCAATGCGTCAATCACCGCCTCAACGGATTGACTGGTCTGGATCAAGGCAGCTTCGTCGCCGGCCACGGTCACTTCAAGGCGCAGGTCGCGGCTGCCTTCAACCTTCAGGAGGGGTTTGCCCGGCGTCGCCATGTCTCCGACCTCGATGTACCGTTCGGTGACCACGCCCTGAAACGGCGCCCGGATCACGGCTGAAGCGAGCACCGCCGCGGCCGCGGTCCGCGAGGCTTCGGCCACGCGCAGCGCGCGCTCCGCGTCTTCAAGCGTTTGGGGCGCGACCAGGCCCTCGGTGGCCACCGACCGCAGGCGCTCCAGCCGACTGGTGGCGTTGCGACGCTCCGCTTCGGCGCGTTCCAAATCCGCGGCCAGTTCCCGATCGTCCAATTCGACCACCACCTGGCCGGCGGCCACGATCGAGCCCTCCCTGGCCCGGAGCGTGTTCACCGCGGCCACGACCTTGCCGGCCAGGACCGCTTCGCGCGCGGACACCACCACGCCGGTCGCCTCCACCACGCGGGGCGCATCGCCCACCGCCGCCACGAACGTCGCTCCCGACACCGTGGGACGCTCACGCTCTTGGGGTCCCGCGCCGTGGTCGCCCGTCCACCACAGATATCCGATGATCGCCGCGGCCGATACCGCCGCGACAATGAGTACACGTTTCATCAGCATCGGCCCTCTTTAACTCCCGCTTTCCGCAAAATCGTCATCATCGGACACCCGTTGCTGAACGACGACTGGAGCAGATTCAGCCCCACGAACGCGGTCAGCCATAGCCACCGCGGATCGTGCGCCACGCTCAGCCCCACGCTCGCCAACACCACGGTCCCGGCAATCGCCCGCAGCCACGCATTCATGTCCAATTTCATCGTCGGTCCTCCCAGGGTAAGAACGCCGCACCTTCTGCCCTGTAGAGTCACGAACGCGGAAAAGGATTCAGACCTTCGGACGTGACGTGGCCAGTTCCCGTTTGATCGCGGACAGGATCCGGGTCAACGCCGCGCGCGAGGGTTGTTGCTTCGGGGCCTGACGGCACAAAGTAATAGTTTTTTTCAGTGTTTTCAGGACAATGCGGCAATCCGGGCAGCCGGCCATGTGTTTGCGGATTTGGTCGCAGGCCGAGGCCGGCAACTCGCGGTCAAGATAGGCGGACAAGCGCCCCAGCCGTCGCAGACACGGACGAACATGACGCGGCGCGGGACGGCTCATCGCCCCCGCTCCTGAAACCGACGCGTCAGATCGTTGCGCACGGCCAGCCGCGCCCGGTGCAACCGCGACTTGACCGCGGGCACGCTCGCGCCCGTGATCCGGGCCACCTCCTCGGCCGGCAGCCCCTCCATGTCGCGCAGCACCAGCACCAGCCGCTGGTCCTTGGGCAATGCCGCCACCGCATCCTCGATCACGCGCCGTGTTTCTTTGCGTATGGCCTGCACGTCGGGACGACGCGTCCAGTCGTCCACCGGCACGTGCCCGTCGGCGCCGTCGGTGTCGTTGATCGTGGTGGACGCACCCGCGTGACGGCGCGTGCGCCGGCAGGAGTTGGCCGCGATGGTATAGAGCCAGGTGGTGAATCGGGCCTTGCCGCCGAAAGTGTTCAGGTGGCGGTAGGCGGCCAGGAACGTCTCTTGGAGGATGTCCTCCGCGTCCTGCGCGTGGCGGCACATGCGCGAGGCGAATCGGAAGATGCGCTCCGCGTGTCGGGAAAAGAGACGCTCGAACGCCGAGCTATCTCCCTCCTTGACGCGCTCGACCAGCGCCCGGTCGACATCCTCCACGGGAATCTTCTAGCAGAGTCGCGCTCGGGATTTCAACACGACGCCGTGGCAACCGGAATACGGCGGAGCCGAGCTCACGTCACCCTGCCGGAGGTCACGGCCCCCCTCGGGGAGCACTTGACTGTTTGTCGGTTTGGTCGTGAAATAGTGCCTAGGAGCGCGCCATGTTCATCGGACGGAGCCGAGGTATTCCCTCATCAGAGATCACCGACGAGCGATTGTATCGCGCGTTTATGGGACGGCGCGGATTTCTCAAAACCGCGGCCGGGTTCGGCGCGGCGCTGTCGTTGGGACGCTGGTCGGACGCGCACGGGGACAACACGCTCGCGGAAGGCGCGTTCGGCCGCGTGACGAAGAGTCCACTCAGCACGAATGAACCGGCCACGTCGTTCGACGACATCACCGGGTACAACAACTACTACGAGTTCTCCACGGACAAGGAAGCCCCGGCCCTGTTGGCCAAAAACTTCCAGGCGCGGCCGTGGACCGTCGCCGTTGAAGGCGACGTGACCACCCCGGGGGTATACGACGTTGATGAACTCATCAAATCGTTTACCCTCGAAGAGCGCGTCTACCGTTTGCGCTGCGTGGAAGCCTGGTCCATGGTAATTCCGTGGATCGGGTTTCCGTTGCGCGATCTGCTCCAACGGATCCAACCCACGTCCAAAGCCCGTTACGTCGAATTCACCGCACCCCACGACCCCAAACGGTTTCCCGGCCAACGCAAACCGGTCCTCCAGTGGCCGTATCGCGAGGGCCTGCGACTCGACGAGGCCATGCACCCCCTTACGATTCTGGCGGTCGGGCTCTACGGAAAAATCTTGCCCAACCAGAACGGCGCGCCGATCCGGCTCGTGGTGCCCTGGAAATACGGGTTCAAAAGCATCAAGGCCATCACCGCGATCCGGTTGGTCGCGACCCAACCGACGACCACCTGGGCCGCCTACAGCCCCGATGAATACGGTTTTTACGCCAACGTCAACCCGGCGGTGGATCATCCGCGGTGGAGTCAGGAACGCGAACGACGCATCGGCGACTTCCTCAAACGCAAGACCCTCCCGTTTAACGGGTACGCCGACCAGGTGGCGGGACTGTACTCCGGGATGGATCTGTCCGTGAACTTTTAGCGTGGCAATGTCCGTGGACGCCGCAGCTTCCGCTCCCCGATTCGCACCCCGCATCACGCACCGCCTGCCGTTCGTGGTCGGTTGCCTGCCGCTGCTGTGGCTCCTGATCGACGCATTCACCGGCGGGCTCGGCGCCAACCCGATCAACCGGGTGATTCGCTCGACCGGATGGTGGGCGCTGGCCCTCCTGGTGCTGACGCTGGGGCTCGCGCCGGCGGGACGGCTGCTGCGTTGGGAGGGCGCGTTGGTCTGGCGGCGGGCGTGCGGATTGTTTTCGTTTTTCTACGCGTGCCTGCACACCGCAGCCTACGCGGGCCTGGATCAGGCGCTGTCCATCCCCGACATCACGGCCGACGTGATCAAGCGTCCGCACGTGACGGTCGGCCTGTTGTCGTTCGCGTTGATGACGCCGCCCGCCGCCACATCGTTCGGGTGGGCCGCGCTCCGGCTCGGCGAACGCCGATGGCAACAGGTGCACCAACTTGTGTACCCCGCCGCCGCCCTCGGGGTCGTGCACTACATCTTGTCCGTCAAAGTCGACACCGGCGCGCCGTTCGTCTTCGCCGTGATCCTGACCGCGCTGCTGGCGCTCCGACTATGGTATCTGCTTCCGACGCGCAACCGCCGTCTCCCGAAGTCCGACGAGCCATCCGCGCGATCAACCACTCGATAGTCCCCAGGGTATGAGCCACCCGACCGTCACCTCGTCGCCGCAGGCCCGAACCCCCGACGCCGCCATCCGCCGTCGATTGGGATTTGCGATCGCGTTGAACGTCGCCATCGTACTGGTCGAGGTCGTCGGCGGATTGATGGCCAACAGCCTCGGTCTGCTCAGCGACGCCGCGCACAACGCCACCGACGTCGCCGTGTTGGTGATTTCGTGGTACGCGGTGTATCAAGCGACAAAACCCTCGCACGGTCGCCGCACATTCGGGTATCACCGGGCTGAAATTCTGACCGCCCTGCTCAACGCCGCCCTGTTTTTGGGCATGACGGCGTGGCTGGTTACGGAATCCGCGCACCGGCTGCTGGATCCCCAGCCGGTGGACGGGCGCACCGTGGCGCTGGTTGCGGGCCTGGCGTTCGCAGCCAATCTGTGGACCGCCTTATTGCTCCGCCGTTCGGCCGCCGAGAACCTCTCGGTCAAAAGCGCGTTCATTCACATGGTGGCCGACGCACTGATTTCCTTGGGCGTGATCGGCTCGGGGCTGGTCATCGGCGTCACCGGGTGGACTGCACTGGACGCGGCCTCGGGCGCGGTGATCGCGCTCATCATCGCGGGTGAAGCGTGGAAGATTCTACGGGAGTCGGTCACGATCCTGCTGGAAGGCGTACCCACGCACATCGACACCGACGCGGTGGCCGCGCAACTACGCGCGGCGTCCGGCGTGCGCGACATCAACGATTTGCATATCTGGGCGCTGGGGTCGGGGTTGTCCGCGCTGAGTTGCCGGGTGGTCGTGGACGATATGCCGGTCAGCCGAACCGAACAACTCACGCGTACGCTGCGCCGCGAATTGCGGGAGCAATTCGGCATCAGCCACGCCACCGTGGAATACGAAACCGTGGCGGAACCGAAACCGTTGTATTGCGATCTCAAGACGCCACACTCCTAGCTAGTGGAGGCCAACCCCGTAGACGTTTTTCGACACGCTCAGGACGACGGAATGAGACGTTGACGATCCGGTAAATTGTCCGTTCGTGGTGAGCCTGTCGAACCACGCTCAAAACGTTTTCAGGAGTGGATCCCCGCCGTGACCTCTTGAGTTTTACCGCCGACGTGCGGTAGGCTCCGCGCGTCGCACGACGCGATCACGCTTCGACCGTTACGCGGAGGGAGTCATGAGCCGGACGCTTGCACCCGCTGTTTGGTCAACCCTCACCACAATCGCTGGGGTCGGTTTGCTCGCCGCCACGGTGTTCGCCGGAATGGGCGATGACGCCGGCACGCAACCCCACCCGCTGCGCGTCGCGGATGCCCCTGCCCTCAAGGGCCAGGCCGTTTCCGCCACGGTCGGCGACGTGAAGCTCGCGGGCTATATGTCCAAACCAGACGGGGCCGGCCCGTTTCCCGCGGTCATCATGCTGCACGAGTGGTGGGGACTCAACACCCACATCAAACAGCAAGCCGACCTTCTCGCCAAAGAAGGGTACGCGGTCTTTGCGCCCGATCTGTACGAAGGCAAACTGGCCACGGACCCGCAGACCGCGGGCAAATACATGAACGAGTTGGATCAGGCCAAAGCCACCAAGATGCTGACCGCCTCCTATGCGTGGGTTCGATCCCAGTCCTTCTCCAAGGGCAAAAAGATTGGCTCGGTGGGATGGTGCATGGGCGGCGGGCACTCCCTGCAATTGGGATTGAACGAACCGGTTGACGCCGTGGTGATGTACTACGGGATGGTGGAAAAAGACCCCGCGGTCTTAAAGAAACTCAAGGGACCGTTACTCGGAATTTTCGCGGACCGCGACGGATGGATCACGCCGGCGATGGTCAAAGACTTCGAAACCGCGCTCAAGGCCACCCCGGTCAAACACGAGATCCACCACTACGACGCGGACCACGCGTTCGCCAACCCCAGCAATCCCAACTACAAGTCGGAGATGGCCACCGACGCGTGGAACAAAACCCTGGCGTTCTTCAAGACCAATTTGCGGTAGGACACGCCAGAGGGTGGGCGCGCGGCCGTGCGCCCACCCTCTGGATGTTTGACCCGAATCCGACCGACGGACACCTGTTCGAATGCTCGACGACTACCCACCACCCTGTCCCGGCTCAATCAATACCCATTTTGGGATCCCACTGTTCATCCTCCCGCGTCGGTGGGGGGGCAGGGGCTATCGCTTCAATCGGGGCGTCAGAGGATGGCGGGGCTGAGGTCTCATCAACCGTGAGGAGAGCATCTTTGGTTTTCTTCATTTTCTGCTCTCGAACGCGCTTTCGTTGCTGAGCCAACTGACGGCGGCACTCGACGCAGACCCGCTCAAAATCAGGGACCACATACAGCGTATGCACGTGACGATGGCATCGCTGGCACACGACTTGGACTCTTCGCAATTCGCGCTCCGTTGGGAATCCCTCTATCTCTGCGCCACGGAATGACATGGTGTGTCCCGCCGACTTTACTCATAGCAGATTCCGTACCAGTACGGGAACGTGATCAGTTCTCAGACACGACAGAGATCAGTCGATCGAATCTGAAACTTGGCATCTCCATTGAGATGCAAGAATTGCAGATTCGAGCGAAATTTTGCGCAGGGAATCTGGAGCCGAAGCCATGCCGGGACTCTTGCGTTACACGTCGATCCCGTAATCCTTGATCTTGTACTGGAGCGCGCGGGGACTAATGCCGAGGATCTTCGCCGCCTTCTCCCGGTGAGACGTGATGTCGCGAAGCGTCTCGATGATGGCGTCCTTTTCAAGATCGCGAAGCGTCTTGCCCGCCAACCGATTTCCCTGCGCCCGTGCGGGAGCCTCGCTCAACATCTCCGGCGGGAGGTCCGTGGGGCCGATCACCGCTTCCCGACTCGTGAGGACCAGACGTTCGAGGAGATTCCGGAGTTCTCGAATGTTTCCCGGCCACGAATAGGCCACGAACCGCGCCAGCGTTTCCGGCGCGAGCACCTGACGCTCGCGCCGGTACGTGACGGCGAATTCGTCAAGGAATGCCTCAATCAACAGCGGGAGATCGTCGGGGCGTTCACGAAGCGGAGGGACGCGAATCGGTACCACATTGAACCGGTAGTAGAGGTCTTCTCGAAACCGTCCCTCGTCAACGGCTTTCTTGAGGTCGCGATTCGTAGCCGCCACGATCCGTACGTCCACCTTGACGAGACGGGTCCCGCCGACGCGTCGGAATTCTCTCGTCTCGAGCACCCGGAGGAAGTCGACCTGGGTCTTCGCGCTCATCTCCCCAACTTCGTCCAGAAAGAGGACCCCCTCGTGCGCGAGTTCGAAGCGGCCTGGTTTGGTGGTCGTTGCACCCGTAAACGCGCCCTTTTCATACCCGAAGAGTTCGCTTTCCTGAAGCGCCTCCGGTAACGCCCCGCAGTTGACCGCGATGAACGGCCCGTTGGCGCGCGGCCCCCGTTCGTAGATCGCGCGTGCGACCCGCTCCTTCCCCACGCCGCTTTCCCCCACGATCAAGACGGTGGCATCGCTGGGCGCCACCAGATCGATCAGTTCGAACACGCGGAGCATCGCGGAACTGTGGCCGATAAAGGGGCCGTAACCATCCCGGCGCGCCAGCCGTTCCTTGAGCACAGTGTTCTCGGTGCTCAAAAGATGGCGTTCGACCGCCTTTTTCACCACAATGGGGAGCCGGTCTCGGTCGATCGGCTTTGAGAGGTAATCGTAGGCGCCCAGCCGCATGGCCTCGACCGCGGTTTCCACGGAGCCAAACGCGGTAATGACGATGATCTCGGTGTGCGGGTGCTCAGCTTTCCACCGGCGCAGGCAGTCCAGCCCGTTCGCCCCCGGCATGCGTAAATCCAGCAGCACCACGTGGCAGTCCGCCTGGCTCAGGATGCGGTCCGCCTCGCTGGGGCCAGCCGCGCCCTCAACGGCATACCCTGAACGGTCGAGAATGGTGACGATCGCGCTGCGGATGTTGGGCTCGTCGTCCACCACAAGGATTCGCGGTTTGTCCGTCATGTCTGCCGGATCGTCTGTTCATCTGCTGCGGGAACGGTTGGGAATGACAATACAAACGTGGTTCCCGCCCCCGGTTCACTGGTCACCCGAATGGTTCCACCATGATCTTCAACGATACGGTACGCGATGGCGAGCCCGAGACCGTTCCCGTCCGCCTTGGTGCTGAAGAACGGCTCAAAGACTTTCGTGAGGTCGGCCTTGTTGATACCGATTCCCGTGTCGCGGACCGAGATCTCCACGACGGTTCTTACGTCGGCGATCCGCTGCAGGCCCGATATCCGCAGCGTCCCTCCCTGTGGCATGGCCTGAACCGCATTGATCATCAGGTTGAGAAACACCTGGCCCAATTGAGTCTCGTCGCCCGACACAACGGGGAGATCGTCGGGGAAATCGATGAGAATTTCAACGCCGTGCTCTTGAGCTTCGTACCGGACGAGCTCACCGATATGTCGCGCAATCCCATCCAGCCTGACGTCGCTCAACACCAGCGACGTGGGCCGCGCAAAGCGCAGAAAGTTATCCAAAATGCCTCTGATCCGTCTGACCTCGGCATTGAGGATGTCCGAGTAGCCTTGGACCGCCCCGGTATTCATGGGTTCGCCGCCGATCTCTTCCTGTAAGAGATGCAGATTGAGATCGATCGCACTCAACGGGTTGCGGATCTCGTGAGCCACGCCTGCCGAGAGCGTATGGAGCGCCGAGAGTTTCTCGCCGCGTCGGAGTTGGTCTTCCAACACCAAGAGGTCGGTGACGTCCTGGAGCAGGATCACCACGCCGGCTCTCCCATGTTCGTGATCCGTGAGTGGGGACGTCGTGAGCCGAATCCAGCGGACGTCCTGCGGCGGATACCGAATATCGAAATTCCGAACGAACTCGGCATCAGCCAAGGCTTGGCGCATGCACTGATACACGGGGTCGTCGACGCCGAACCGCTGGTCAAGGTCCAAACCGAGTGTCGATTCCGCGGTGACACCCAAGATTCGCTCAGCCATTGGATTGATGGCCGTCACGCGTCCCGACTGATCTACCGTCAACACACCGCTTGGAATGCTGTGGAGGATATTCCGAGCCAGCCCTTTGACCCGTTCCAGCGTCCGTTTGGTCGATTGATCACTTTGATAGGTCAGAAGCGCCGAGATGCCCAAGCCCGCGAAGAGAAACAGGACGATCGTCGTTTGGATGAGGCGAGTGCGGGCCGACTCAACGCCCGCCGCCTGGTTGGTGACGTCTTGGAAGATTCGCCGCTCGTGTTCGAGGCCGAGGAAGGCCACGATGGCGACAACCGCCGCAAGGATGACGAGAACCGGGATGATGAGCCGCGCAGGGAAATTCCCAAGTAGCGGCTGTTGCGGACTGGGACGAAACATCAATTCAACGTGGAAGTGCTGCATTATAACACGTCCGGAAGATCCAGTGTCCGGCGATGAACCCGGTGCAGTTTTTTCTTGTACCGCAGAGTTTGCATCTTCTTGCGACGACCTCCGCATGGGCGCTTGTCGTCGGACCCCATGAAACTCGTCGCCTCGCTCGATTCACCGGATTCATCTATCTGGCATGGTCGATGCAAGTTTGGGCGCGATGTGACCTGCGAGCGCGATGCTTTTACCAGCACGTCTCCACAGCAAAGGAGTTGTCGATGCCCGTTAAGTCTGCCCGAGGAAGACGGAGAGGCCCCATTCAACCCGGACCAGGCGAGCTGCTTCCGGCAGCGGCCGCGGCCTTGGCGACCCGATTCCCGGTCCCGGGCCAAGGGTGGTTGGAAGGCGACGTGGTATCGGATGAGGAATTGATCCCGCAGATCGCGGAACAGTTGCTCACGAGACGCAACCCCACGTTCTTCCCCGGTCCGTTGCTGCTGTGGGGGTGGAACGAAGCGACGCGAGTACGTGCGGCAGCGGCTCTCGAGCTCATCGCCGAAATCCCGGGAATCAACATCATCCCCATGCCCGATTACCGGCCGATCTATCCCAAGATCGACCCTGAAGTGGTGATCAATCCCTGTCATCCCAACCTGACGATCTGGCACAACAAGATCGAAGTGGGCCTGTTCATGGACGCTCATTGTCACTTTGTAAACGTGATGATGAAGATGATCCGCGCGGGGACGAACTGTTACACGATCGCGCTGTGCGCCAACGATACCCACGAGGATGCCATCGCCAGTCTCGGATGGGTCGACCTCGACAAGCTCGCCCGTCTGCGGAAAGCCATTGTCGCGCGGCGTAACAGTGGGAAAGTTGTTCCGTGGGCGCTCACGGACGCGGGAAAGGCCGAATTGGCTGCACGAGCCAAGCATCGTGCACAAGCTCGGCAAGAGGTCCAAGCCACCATGGAACGGTGGGACCATGAACTGGCCGTCGGGCTGGATGAACATGCGGAGTGACTGCGGGCCCTCTCAATAACGACACGACGAGACGACGAACCGGAACAGAACATGGAGTTGGTCATGATTGCCAAGAAGGACAGCGCGACGATTTCTCCCGACGAGGTGGCGTGGCTGATCGGTTGGTATCGCCGACAACTCGCCGTCAAGCCTCGTGACATCGACCTTCGATTGAAGTGTGGGCTCTTCCTGCTGGACCTCCGCCGCAGCGACGAGGCCGTCACGGTGCTCCAAGAAATCCTCCGGATGGATCCGAATCACTTGGCCGCGCGAGAGGCGCTGGTTCAGGCCCGCTCGCTTGGTCGCGAAACCGTATCCTGATGCCCGAAAACCTCCTCTCGTCCGCCGCGTGGCCCCTGATGTCGCGCCGACTAAGTCAGCTTGACGAGAGCCTTATCGTCAGATTTGTGGGTGTGGGCGGCGATGGGATCCTGACCGCCGGCCGGATGCTGACCGAAGCCGCCGCATTGTCCGGACTGGAGGTCCTATCCGGAGCCACCTTCTCCGCGGAAGTACGCGGTGGGGACACGATGTACCAGCTCCGGGTCTCGCCCTCAACCCTCCTGACGGAAGGGGACCGCGTCGATGTGTGGGTCGTGCTCGATCACGAAGCCCATCGCGCCCACCGAGAAGATCTGACCGCGGGAGATGTCGTGCTCTACGACCGTGTACACGACGCGGCGCCCCGAGCGTACCCCCCCGGTGTCGTGTCCTATCCCGTGCCCATGAGCGCGCTCGCCGAAGCCGCCGGGTCGCCGGTCGCGAAAAATGTCGTGGCATTAGGGGTTCTCTCGGAATTGTTCGGGTTCTCCTTCGCCAACATCGAAACCTCGTTGCGAAAACGGCTGGCAACTAAGGGGCACCACGTGGTGTCCTCGAACCTCGCTGCATTGGCCGGCGGCGCGCGGTACGCGAAGGAGCATCTGGTGAAACGCGACCGCTTCTTGGCCCCGGTCGGCGCGGCGCGTGATGAAGCCGTTCTTCTCACCGGCAACGAGGCGATCGGCCTCGGGGCGCTGATGGCCGGCTGCCGGTTGTATGCCCATTACCCGATTACGCCGGCGACGTCGGTCGCGGAATGGCTCGCCGTTCATCTTCCTCTCCTCGGCGGGAAGATATGCGCGGCGGAGGACGGGATGGCCTCGCTCGGCGTGGCCATCGGTGCGTCGTTGGCAGGCGTCAAAGCCATGACCGGCACATCCGGCCCGGGACTCGACCTGATGCAAGAACTGATCGGGTACGCATCGATGGCCGAGATCCCAGTCGTGGTCGTCGACATCCAGCGCGCGGGAGCCAGCACCGGCCTTCCCACCAAGTACGAACAAGCGGACCTGCTGTCAGCCACCTGCGGGGCACACGGCGACGCACCCAGGATCGTCCTCGCGCCGGGAGACGTCCACGATTGCGTCCACCTCACCGTCGAGGCATTCAATCTCGCCGAGCGATATCAACTCCCCGTGATTCTGTTGAGCGACGCGTCGCTGGCTCTTCGGGAACACACGATTGCGCGGCCGAATCTCGCGGCAATCGCGGTCGTCGATCGTGTGCCATTCCTACCCGGACAGGGGCCCTATTCCCGCTATCGGCTGACCGACTCCGGGATTTCGCCCATGTCCGTCCCCGGACAGGCCGGCGGTGAATACGCGGCGACCGGACTCGAACACACGGGGCTTGCGTTCCCCTCGGACGCACCCGACATCCACGAAGCCATGACGGATAAACGCTTTCAAAAGCTCCTGCGGCTCGAGGACGAGTGTCCCCCGGTAGAGCGCGAGGGTCCTCCCGCGGCCGCGGTGGGCCTGGTCAGTTGGGGGTCGACGCAGGGCGCGGTGCGGGAAGCGGTGCAGCGTTTCAACGCGATCGGCATGCCCGTCGCGGCGCTGTATCCGAAGGTGTTGTGGCCGCCTCCGGTTAAGACGCTGACGGACTTCGCACGGTCCGTTGGCCAGGTCGTGGTCGTGGAAGGCAATCGCCAAGGCCAATTCGCCCGCGTGATCGCCGCCTCAACCGCGATCAAACCAAAGCTGGTAACCCGGTATCGTGGAGTCCCGTTGACGGCCTGGGATATTTTCGGAAGAGAAGACCTCACGCAGTAGGAGACCCGATGCCCACCGATGTCCATGCTCGTCTCACGTTTTCGACCGGCAGGGACGCCCGCTGGTGTCAAGGATGCGGACACGCCGACATCTTTGACGCGCTGTGCCGCGCCCTGGCGGCGTCCGGCGCGCGACCGGCCGATACGGTCGTCGTCACCGGAGTGGGCTGTTCCAGCCTGATCACGTTTCAGCTTCGGAGCTACGCGATTCACGGCGCGCACGGTCGCGCGCTCCCCTTAGCCCTCGGCGTAAAGGCGGCGAACCCGGGGCTCCGCGTCGTGGTAGCGGGTGGAGACGGCGACGCCTTCTCGATCGGCGGGAATCATCTCATCCACACCGCCCGCAAGAATCCCCGACTCACCTATCTGATTATGGACAACCAGTCCTACGGCATGACGAGAGGACAGCCGTCTCCGACGAACGTCCGCGAGGGCGCCCACCCCTTAAATGCCCTCGCCGTCCTGCTCGCGGCCGGAGCGACGTTCGTCGCTCAGACAGCGACATGGCGACCGGATGAAGCGCACACGTTAATCGCGCGGGCCCTCAACCATCCGGGATTTTCGGTGGTGAATATGCTCTCGCCCTGCCCAACGTTTCACCACGGAGAGGGAGAAACCGGATCAAACGGCATCCCACTCGTGAAGGAAATCGGATCAACCCACGACGCCGGGAACCTGACCCACGCGCTGTCGGCCGCCTTCGCGGACAGCGTGCCGTGCGTCGGCCTCCTCTACCAGGTGGAGCGCCCGACGTACGCGTTCACGGATGGCTCCAATCTCTCCCGCGAACAGTGGGAAGATACGGCGATCCTTGAAGCCGTGTTAGATGAACACCGCGTGGCATGGACGTGACCACCCGGCATCACCGACTTCCGACAAGGTTTTAGCCCTGTGAACCTCTTCACAACCGAAAGGAGGACGTCACACATGGAACGGCAACAGCTACAATCGAAATACCGGGTGCTTCCAGGTCCAGAGGGATTTCTCCCTCCCGCGGCAGCCGCGATGGGCGTCATGACCCCCGACGCGGGCCAGATCTTGGTCGAGGGGTCACCGGTTCCGGTGGCGGAAGGCATGGAAATCGCCGCTCGGCGGTTGATCGCCGCCAAGCACCCTACTATCTTCCCCGGTCCGCTGGTCCTCTGGCACTGGTCCGAACGCTCGTCGGCCGAAGCGAAGGCCGTCAAGAAGCTGGCCGAGTCCATTCCCGCGCACGTGATTCCCATGGCCGATTATCGGCCGAAGTATCCCAAGCTCAATCCTGAGGTCGAAATTAATCCTAACCACCCCAATATCACGATTTGGCACAACCGCATCGACGTGTGCGTCTTCGTCGGCGTACACTGCCACCAGTCGAACATCGCGCTGAAAATTATCCGTGGCGGGACGAATTGCTATACCATCGCGCTCTGCACGTTCCACGGCGATGAAGAGGCCAATATCACCATCCGCGACCTCACTGCCGCGACGATCTCGCAGCTCGCGGACACCGTAACGCGACTCAAGACCTCATCCGCGAAGCGGTCGAAGTCTTCATGAGGGATCACGCGCCTACCCCACTTCCACGACACGACGCATTCACAGCCATTGTGTTCTCCGCGCGCTTTGTCCTATGATGCAAGACAGTTTGCGCCAGGAACTCTCCTGCGCGGGTCACCACGTCGTACACGGTCATTGAAGAACGAGGAACTGCAGCGTGTGGCACTTTCGTGTTTGATCCTGCATTAATCGTTCGTCCGGCCCTCTTCAGTCTTGTGACCGCGCATCTCGCCGGTGCGCTGGTTCCTATGCTCTGGCCGTCAAGTGATCGGGTCAAGAACGCCCTCACCCACGGCGCCGCCGTGGTGGCCTGCACGGCGGGTGTGCTCATCGGCATTGGCGGGTTGCTGGCGTCCGAACCCCTCGCCTTCTCGCTTCCTTCGACCATTCCCCTCCTGCACATCCAACTCCGTCTCGACCCATTGTCGGCCTTCTTTGTCCTCATCATTTCCGTCTCGGGCGTCGCCGTCTCGATCTACGCGCTCGGGTACGTCCGCGAGTTCTACGGGCGCCACTCGATCGGTGCCTTAGGCGTTCTGTATCACGGCTTTCTGCTCTCGATGGTCCTCGTCGTCACGGCGGACGACGGATTCTTCTTCCTCATCGTATGGGAAATCATGTCGCTCGTCTCGTACCTACTGGTGGTCACCGAACACGAGAAGGCCGAAACCAAATATGCCGGGTTCTTCTATCTGGTGATGACCCACGTGGGCACCGCATTCATTCTGATCGCCTATCTGGTCTTCTACCAGCAGACCGGCAGCTTTGCGTTCGATTCGTTTCGCCATCCCGGCGAACCCCTCCCCGAGGGCTTCCGGACGGTCGTTTTCCTGGCTGCCTTGATCGGCTTCGGCGCCAAGGCCGGTATCGTGCCCTTACACGTATGGTTGCCTTACGCCCACCCCGCCGCCCCGTCCCATATTTCAGCCCTTATGTCGGGCGTCATGATCAAAACCGCCATATACGGGCTGATCAGGGTGTACTTTGACTTTCTCGGCGGCGCATTCCCCTGGTGGTGGGGCTTTGCCGTACTGGCCATCGGAGCCGTTTCGGCCCTCTTAGGGGTCATGTACGCCCTGATGGAACACGACCTCAAGAGTCTGCTCGCCTACCACAGCGTTGAGAATATCGGCATCATTCTCTTGGGAATCGGCGCCGGCATGATCTTCCAATCGTACGGCCTGTCTCATCTCGCCGCGCTCGGGCTGCTCGCCGCGCTGTATCACACCCTGAACCACGCCATGTTCAAGGGACTCCTGTTCATGGGAGCCGGGTCCATACTGTACGCCACCCATACGAGGAACATGGAGGAATACGGCGGGCTGATCCGCACCATGCCGTGGACCGCGTTCTTTTTTCTCGTAGGAGCGATTTCGATCTCGGCCCTCCCCCCCACCAATGGGTTCGTCAGTGAATGGTTGACGTTTCAGAGCCTCTTCCTCAGTTTCATGCTTCCCGATCCCCTGATGAAGATCTTGATTCCCATCGGCGCGGCCATGCTGGCGCTGACAGGGGCTCTGGCCGTCGCCTGTTTCGCCAAGGCGTTCGGGATCTCGTTTTTAGCCATGCCGCGCAGCCACCACGCCCAGCATGCCCGGGAGGTTCCGATGCCCATGCGCATCGGGATGGGGGCGCTCGCCGCCGCGTGTGTGGCGCTCGGGCTCGCTCCGATGGCGGTCATCCCGATGATCGACAAAGTGACCGCTTCATTTACGGACGCCCAGCTCGCTCAGAGCGTGGTCTCCGGAGGCGGGTGGGCGCTCACGCCCATGGGGCCGGAATTTGCCAGCATCTCCACACCCGTGCTGATGCTCCTCCTGGCGATTACCATTCCGTTGGTCCTCCTCGGCGTGGTACTCATCGCGGGAAAACTGAACCGACGGTTCTATAAGACGTGGGGTTGCGGCATCAATCTCAAGCCGCGAATGGAGTACACGGCCACCGGATTTGCCCAGCCGATCCGTCAGGTCTTCAGCACGATCTACCGACCGACCGTCAAGGTTGAAAAGGACATGCTGGAGGAGTCCCGCTACTTCGCTAAACGGATGCGGTTTGAGGTCCACATTGAACCCACGTTTCAGCGATACCTCTACGATCCCGTGGTCTGGGTCTTCAACATGCTGGCCAACCGTCTCCGCATCGTGCAGACCGGAAGCCTGCACTTGTATCTCGCGTACATCTTTCTGACGCTGATTGCGTTGCTCTTATGGGTTGGGTAGGGGTTCGACATGTCGAACCCCTACGAGGCGGACGGTAAATAACGATGCTTCAATCAGCCGCTATCGCCCTCATGCAGACCGTCATCATCCTCGCCGTCTCGCCCTTCGTGGTGGGGCTCATCCGCAAGGTCAAGGCTCGCCTGCAATGCCGGCGGGGGGCGAGTGTGCTGCAACCCTACTCGGACCTGACCAAGCTGTTGAAAAAAGGCGTGGTCGTCTCAACCACCACGTCGTGGATCTTCACGGCGACTCCCTACATTCTGTTCGGCTCCACGCTGGCGGCCAGCTTGTTGGTACCCATTTTTCTTTCGCGAGTGCCGTTGAGCTTTGCCGGCGATGTCATCACCGTGGTGTCGTTGTTGACCGTGGGAACGTTCTTTCTCATGTTGGCGGGTATGGACGCCGGCTCGGCCTTCGGGGGAATGGGGAGCAGCCGCGAGGCCATCGTCTTCTCGTTGACCGAGCCCGCCATGATGCTTTCCATTTTTGCGGTGGGCCTCACGGCCGGCTCCACGAACGTGAGCACGATCGTCCACAACACGGCCCTGCTTCAGGGCATCGTCACCGATCCGCCCCCCCATCTCATGGCGCTGGCCGCCCTGTTCATCGTCACCCTGGCTGAAACCGGCCGTGTTCCCGTGGACAATCCAGCCACGCACCTGGAACTCACCATGATCCACGAGGCCATGGTGCTTGAATACTCGGGTCGATACCTGGCTTTGGTCGAGTGGGCCGCCGCCATGAAACTGCTTCTGATGCTGACCCTCGTGAGCAACATCTTCGCCCCATGGGGAATCGCCATCGAGCCCGATCCGGCCAGTATGGCGATCGGGCTGGGCGTCTGGCTGGCCAAAGTCTCCGCGCTTGCACTGCTCGTGGGCCTGATCGAATCCATGTTCGCCAAACTTCGGCTGTTTCGGGTCACGGATCTACTGGGGGTCGCGTTCATCCTTTCGCTGTTGGCCCTCGTGTTTTTCTACATTTTGCGAGGAACACCATGACCACCGTGCCTGCCGACCTCGGCTCCCAGTTGGTGAATGTGTGCTCCATGATGCTGTTGGTCACCTCATTCGCCATCGTGGCGCAACGCCGGCTCTCCGCGTGCGTGGATCTCTTCGCCGTCCAGTCCGTGTTTTTGGCGGTGACGGCGGCCCTGGTGGCCTTCTTGACCGGCATTCACCACATCTACGTCGCCGCAGGGCTCACGATTCTGATCAAGGCCATCATCATCCCGATCATCTTGAAGAAGGTCATCGAGCGACTGAACGTCCAGCGCGAAGTGGCCTTCGTGATCAACATTCCTCCTTCTCTCTTGATCTGCGGCGCGCTGGTGATCCTGGCGTTTTCCGTCACCGAACCCGTGGCCAGTTTGGGGTTTCTTCTCACCAAAGATTCCCTGGCCGTGGCGCTCGCGATCGTGCTGATCGGGTTCTTCACCATGATCGCTCGGAAAAAGGCCATCACACAGGTCGTGGGGTTCTTGATGGTTGAGAACGGTCTGTTCCTTGGGGCGGTCGCCGCCGCGTACGGGATGCCGCTGATCGTGGAACTCGGCGTGTTCTTCGACGTGCTGGTGGCCGGCCTCATTATCGGAATCTACACCCATCGACTCCAAGATGCCTTCGACAGCGTGGATGTGAGCAAACTCACCGGATTGAAGGAATGACCGCGGGCGTCGCCTTGGTCGTCCTCACGCTTGCTCCGCTCCTTGCAGGCCCGTTGAGTCTCGTGACGCACACCAGAGAAGCGATGCAATGGCTTCAAGGCACCCTCGTGGCCGTTCTTCTGGTCGCGATGGGGCTCGTGGTTGGGCCTGTCGCCTCCGGAAACGACATCGTGGTTGGACACCTCCTGCGTGTCGACACGCTCGGCGCCTTCATGACCCTCATGCTGGCCGTCGTGGGCGGGACGGGGCTGATCTACGCCCTGGGGTACATGGGTGAGGAACTCACGCGCGGGCATCTGGGGCACGTGCGGTACCGGCTGTTCTTTGGCCTGCTGAACCTGTACCTCGGTGCGATGTTGTTGGCCACCACCCTCGACAATATCGCCCTCATGTGGATCGCGATCGAAGGTTCCACGCTTGCCGCAGCGCTGCTCGTGGGGTTCGATCGGACCAAGGCCGCCCTGGAAGCGGGATGGAAATACATCATCTTGAGCTTCATCGGTATCGCGCTCGCGTTATTCGGCACGGTGCTGGTCTACTACGCCGCCGAGCGCGTGCTCGGCGTGAGCATGGAAGCCTTGAGCTGGAGCGCGCTCCACCGGGCCGCGCCGACGCTGGACCCGACCACCCTCAAACTGGCCTTCGTCTTTGTCTTGATCGGGTATGGGACCAAAGCCGGCGTGTCCCCCATGCACACCTGGTTGCCTGATGCTCACGCCGAAGCACCCACGCCCATCAGCGCCATGCTCTCGGGTCTCATGCTGAACATCGCCCTGTATGCGGTGCTGCGGCTGAAGAACATCGTGGACCAGGCGGCGGGCGCGGCCTTCACCGCGCCGATCGTGATCGGACTCGGCCTCTTGTCGATCGCCGTTGCCGCGGTCTTCATGCTGATCCAGCGCGACTACAAGCGGCTCTTCGCGTACTCGAGCATCGAGCACATGGGGATCGCCCTCGTCGGGTTCGGCATCGGTGGACCGGCCGGCGTGTTCGGCGGCTTCTTCCACATGCTCAACCACGCTCTGGCGAAGTCCACCGCGTTTTACGCCGCGGGCTTGGTCTTGCTGCGACACGGGCACAAAGTGACGGAACGGGTCACCGGCCTGCTCAGGCAGGACCCGGCCACCGGGGGTGGGATGCTGACGGCGGCCATCGCCCTCGCGGGAATGCCGCCGTTCGGGCTGTTCATCAGCGAAGTGCTGATCGCCACCGCGGCGTATCAGCGGTATCCCTGGATTGCCGCCGTCTTCTTGGGCCTTTTGGCCCTCGCGTTTGCCACGTTGCTCGCTCAGGCGTTGCCGATGATCCTGGGCGAATCTCTTGGACCCGGCCACGTGTTGGCTGGCTCGACTCGGCGTTTCACCACCTCGGCCTTGATCGTCAACATCGTGGCCCTGAGCTCGCTCGGGTTGTACATGCCCGGTTTCCTGCGGGAGCTGTTCATCCCCATAGTCGGTCTCTTTGGCGCAGACGTCGCGGTGAAGATTCCATGATCTCCGTCACCTTGCTCCTCACGATCCCTCTCGCCGCGAGTCTGCTCAGCCTGGGCCTTCGAACTCCGAAAGCGTTGTACGCGATCAATTTTGCCGCGATGATTTCACTGGGAGGCGCTCAAGCCCTCTTAATGTCCAGGGTTCTTCGCGATGGGAGTTTCCTTGCTTACGATGATCTCGTGCATGTGGATGCTCTGGCGAGCGTCGTCCTCCTTGTCATTACAACGATTGGCTTCACCTCCTCTCTTTACGCCTGGAAGTACTTCGATCATTACCTGGCTCGAGGAACCATCACGCCTCGCATGATGAAGCGGTATTTCTCGCTCTTTCATCTCTTTATGTTCGCCATGATCTTGGCCACCCTGGCCAACAGCCTCGGTATTCTCTGGGTGGCGATCGAGGCCACCACCCTGGCGACCACGTTTCTGATCAACTTCTTCAGACGGAAGGCCTCGCTCGAAGCCGGGTGGAAATACTTGATCCTCTGTTCGGTGGGAATCGCCCTGGCCCTGTTCGGAACCGTCTTGATGTACTCATCCTCCGTCCGGGCCTTGGGAGACGTCAGCGCGGCGCTCAATATCACCGAATTGTTGGCGGTCGCCGGTCAACTCGATCCGCACGTCGTCAAGCTGGCGTTCGTGTTCATCCTGGTCGGGTATGGGACCAAGCTCGGCCTGGTTCCCATGCACACCTGGGTCCCCGAAGCCTACGGGGAAGCCCCGGCGCCGGTCACCGCGATGCTGGCCGGCGTCTTGGAAACCGTCGCCTTCTACGCCATTCTCAGGAGCAAGCTTGTCGTCGATGCCGTCGTCTCCCCGGGCTATGCCGGTAATCTTTTGATCACGTTCGGGTTCCTTTCCTTCGGGGTCTCCGCGCTGTTCATTCTCGTTCAGCGTGACTATAAGCGGTTGTTCGCGTATTCAAGCATCGAGCACATGGGTATTGCGGCCATCGGGTTCGGAGTCGGCGGGGTCGGAACCTTCGGGGCCCTGTTCCACCTGATCAACCACGCTGTCGCCAAATCCCTCGCGTTCTTTGCCGCCGGGAATATCCACGTTCGGTTCGGGACGCGGGATATCGACGGCGTGCGTGGGCTGCTCAAGGCTCAACCCTGGACCGCCACCGCCTTCTTGATCGCAGCCCTGGCGCTGGTGGGCATGCCGCCGCTGGCCATGTTCGTCAGCGAATTCTCGATCCTGGCGGCTCTCGCGACGCGCGTCTATGCCGCCGACTCCATTCATCTCGGTCGATTTCTGACCATCATGATCGCGGACGAAGTCCGCAACCTCGCGCTCGTCACCGGCTTCCTAGTCATCGCGGTCGTGGTGTTTGGAGGGTTTATGTACCGAGTGGCGGGCATGGTCTCGGGAGATCCCCCCGAAGGGGTCCCGCGAGGCGAGAAACTCGGACTGAGCCATCTTCCCTTCGCTCTCAGCATCGGCGCACTCGTGGTGTTGGGGGTGACGATTCCCTGGCCTCTCAGGGACTTGATGGGTATGGCGGTCGCAATCATTACAGTGAAGTGAGGTGACCGGTGAATGACGCGGACGTGGCAGCACAACAAATCGTCACGACCTTTAAACACCAGATCGTGGGTGTCGGTCGCGTTCAAGATATCCCTATCGTCAGCATGGCCAAAGAGGCCATTCCGACGGTGGCGCACTATATCCACAGCACGGCGGAGTTTCGCGGCACGCTGTCGCTACAGTGGGCCGTGGATCTCCGGCCGATGGCGGCCCGTACCCAGATCTACTACCTGTTCTCGCTCGCCGGTCGCGGCGCGTGGCTTATTCTGCTGACCGAGCTTTCCGACGGCGATCGGATCTTCCCCTCGATCACGCCCCACATCCACGCCGCAAAGTGGTACGAGCGCGAGATCCGCGACCTATTCGGTCTGATTCCGGAAGGGCACCCCGACCTTCGCCGCCTCGTCCGCCACGAGCACTGGCCCAGGGGCACCCACCCGTTGAAGAAAGACTTTGCCTGGGATCACGTCATGGGACGTCAGCAGGGGGAATACCATTTCCGCCGAATTGAGGGCGAAGGCGTGTTCGAGGTCCCGGTGGGCCCCATCCACGCCGGGATCATTGAGCCGGGCCATTTCCGGTTTTCGGTCGCGGGTGAGCCCATTATGCAACTTGAGCTGCGCCACTTCTGGAAGCACCGCGGCGTGGAGAAGCTCTTCGAGAACCGGCCCCTGGTGGACGGTGCGTCGCTTGCGGAAAAGGTTTCCGGCGACACCTCGTTCGGCCACACGCTGGCATACTGCGAGGCCGTGGAACGGTTGATGGAGATCACGGTCCCGCCGCGCGCGCGCTACCTCCGTACGTTATTTCTGGAGTTGGAGCGGCTCCACAACCACATCGGAGACGTGGGCGCGATCTGCAATGATGCGGCCTACGCCCTTGCGCTGGCGCATGCCGGTCGGATGAAAGAACGCCTCATGCAGCTTGCCGATCGGCTCACCGGAAGTCGCTTCCTGCGCGGCGTGAATGTGGTGGGCGGCACCGCGATCGACCTAAACCAATCCCGACTCGACGAGGTGTGCCGTGAGGCGGACGCGACCGACAAAGACTTCGGTGAATTGGCCGCCATCGTGTTTGGCAACGCCTCGCTCACTGATCGGCTGGAAAGTACGGGCATCCTGTCCGAACAAATTGCCTGGGACCACGGAGTGATGGGCGTGGTGGGACGCGCGTCCAACATCGACCGCGACGTACGACGCGACCGCCCGTTCGCCGCATATTCCGATCTCGGCGTTCGCGTACCGGTCTTCAACTACGGCGACGTCCGCGCGCGGGTGCGCGTACGGATCGACGAGGTGACGGAGTCGATCCGACTCATTCGGCAGGTGTGCGAGCGTATTCCGGCGAGCGAGGTCCGCACCGCGATCCCTGGACCACCCGAGACCGGACAATGGGGGCTGGGAGCGGTCGAGGGCTGGCGCGGGGAAATCCTCTACTACGTCATGGCCGGCGAGCACGGCGCGATCCACCGCTGCAAAGTCCGCGACCCCTCGTTCGTGAACTGGCCCGCGATCCAGTTCGCTGTGCTGGGCAACATCATTCCGGATTTTCCATTAATAAACAAAAGCTTTAATTTATCGTACGCAGGAACCGATCTATAGGGGGGGAATTACACGATGTTCCGAATCATCAAGAAAAGTCTAAAAACCGGTGTCGTGACGGGACGGCATCCCGAACCGACCGCGCCCCTCCCCGTGATTTCCGACGATGCCTCGCGGAAGGCGGCCTGCTTCCGCCGGTCGCTCACGATCCGCGAAGTGGACACCGGGTCGTGCAACGCCTGCGAGATGGAGATGAACGCGCTCGTCAATTCGGTCTACGACGCGGAGCGTTTCGGCATCCACATCGCGGCCTCGCCCCGCCACGCAGACGCCTTGGTGGTCACGGGCCCGGTGACCTGCAACATGGAGCGGGCGCTCAAAGACGCGCATCGATCGACCCCCGACCCCAAGCTCGTGATCGCGCTCGGCGACTGCGCCATCGACTGCGGCGCGTTCAAGGGCAGTTACGCGGTGACCGGACCGGTGGAGCGGCACATCCCGGTGGACGTGAGAATTCCCGGCTGCCCCCCGCGGCCATCGGAGATTTTGGCCGCGATCAAGGCATTACGGCAGCCAGTACAAGGGTGAGGTCCATGTTGTGTAGGGGCGCACGGCCGTGCGCCCCTACGGAACATCACATCAGACTCTTGATCACCCGTGTGAGCCGCTCGCGCGCCTCGTTGGCAACCGGAACCAGCGCGGGGTTGCCCACGATTCCCAACGCCGCATCCGGGTCCTGCGCAGCCACTACGGTCCGGCCGTCCTTACCCTCGTAAACAATCAGGTTGCACGGAAGCAACAGACCGATCTCGGTCTCGGACACGAGGGACTTGTATGCGAGCTGTGGGTTACACGCGCCAAGGATCACATATTTTGTGAAGTCAACATTCAATTTCTTCTTGAGCGTTTCCTTCACGTCGATCTGGGTCAGTATCCCGAACCCTTCTTGCTTGAGCGCCTCGGTCACGCGCGGGATCGCCTCCTCGTAGGAGCCCTTGACCGTAGTACGCATTCCGTACGCTTGCGACATAGTGTCCTCCTGGGTTAGACCGGCGCCGACAGCCTACCACGACTGAGACGTGACCAGCCAGTAGGCGGGCTCTTTCAGTAGCCTGGATCGTGCCCGACTTGCAACCAACCGGTCGGATGCCTATGCTTGCGGCGCATGGATTTTCTGTCTGATCCGGATGTCGCCCTCATGCTGCGCGTGCGGGAGGGAGACCGCGCGGCGTTCGACGTGCTGGTCGAGCGGTACCGCAAACCGCTCATGAATGTCATTGCCCGCACGATCGGACGCGACGCGGACGCGGAGGACTTGGCGCAGGACGTGTTCGTCCGGGTCTACCGGTCGGCGCCGCGGTATGAGCCGACCGCGAAGTTCTCGACGTGGCTGTATACGATCGCCCGTCGGGTGTGTCTGAACCACGCGCGCGCGCAGAGGTTTCGACGCTGGTTCACATTGACCGGAGACGATGACCAGGATGATCCACCCAACGATCCCCCCGATCCTCGGACGCTTGATCCCATGCTCGACATGGAACGCCGCGAGTTGCGACGGGTCGTGGCCCAGGCCGTGGCGAGCCTACCCGAACGCCTCAGGTTCGCCGTGGTGCTACGACGTTATGAAGACCTCGGTTACGAAGAAATCGCCCAAATTTTGGGGTGTTCCGTGACCGCGGCCAAATTGCGCGTGCATCGCGCCAACGCCATCTTGGCCAACCGACTCACTCCCTACCTGAAGGACTCACCATGAAACTTTTGGCACCGCCGCGGGTTTCACGAACTACAGGAGTATCAGCAGATGGCATCTAACGACAACCCGTTCTCTTCGAGGCCTGACTGCCGGACGGTACGGTCCCGGCTTAGTACGGATTTGGACAGACCGACGCCGGACGTCGCGGACCATCTCGAACGCTGCGCCACGTGCCGCGCCGAGGCGAAGCGACTGAACGCGGCGTGGGCGCTCCTCAACATCGTCGAGGCCCGCGACCCCTCGCCGCGATTCACCGCCGGCGTCTGGGCCAAGATCGAGGCCCGCGAGCCGGCGGGACCGCCGCGTCCGGTGTGGTCGCTGCGTCTGGCCGCGGCCGCGCTGGCCGTGGTCCTCGCCGCGGTGCTGCCGGTCGCGGTATGGCATCAGGACACGCAGGATCGGCCCGAGCTGCTGGCCCAACTTGACGCCATGGAGTCGCACGAATTGCTGGAGAATCTTGAGGTCGTTGAGGATCTCGACGTATTGTTGTCGCTTGATGATCCGTAACGGGCTTGCGACGATGGGCGCCTGTCTCATCTTAACCAGTGCGGTACCCGGCGTGAAGGCTGAAGACGGTCCAACGACCGTCCCGTGGTCCGTCAACGCCTCGATCACCGGCCTGTTGGCCGCCCGCTACGAAGCGACGTGGAACGTCAATCCCGCGCTCGATCGCCCGGACGATCACAACGCGTCCACACCGCTCGCCTATCTCACGACCACGCTCTCCGTCCGACCCGTGCGCGCCGTCGAGGGCGTGGTGACCGTTGCCTCGCGCGAGGTATCCCGCGACACGCTGGATGACGGCACGGTCGAGGACCGATGGGAGACCACCCGCTTCATCGACGAGGCCTGGATCAAAGCACGCCGCGGTTCGGCGTGGCTCAAGGCCGGCAAACAACGGCTCGTCATCGGCCGCGGGCTGGTGATGGATTCCTATCAACCCGCGGTGTCCGGCAGTATGACCATCACACCCGACACACCCGGCATCAACCTCAAAGCCTTTGGCGCTCGACTGGCCCCGGACGGCACGCTGCACGAAGGCCAAAGCCTGTACGGGGGCGGTCGTGTGGATATCGCGTTCCCGACCTATGGTCGGTTGTCCTTCTCCCTGTCCCGATTACGGGATCGCGACGCTCTGATTCCGACTCTCTTGCCAACCAACGTGCAATTGGCGTTGAGCGATGCCTCCTTTCGTCCGGACAACGGCGTATTGACGTACTGGATCGTCGACGGCGTTGCGGAAAACACCCGCTGGCACGTCGGCGGACAAGTCGTGCTGGAGACCGGAAACCTCAACGGCGTCAGCAATCCGTCCATCCCGCTCCTGGCCCGGGAGGAATCCATCGCGCTGTCGGGAAAAGCGGCTCAGTTCATCGCCGCCTACGAGGTAACCGATGCCGTTTCGGTCCGCGCGGTGGGTCTCTATACCAGCGGAGACTCGCGAGGGCCGATCGAAACCATGCGCGATCAACGTTACGACGCGTTCGTCGGCGTCTTCCCGTTTATCGACGCCACCAATCTGTTTTTCAACGGAGGGATCGATTCCACCTTCGTCTCCGGAACACCCGGCGCGTCGGGCGTCCTGGGCCGTGGCGTGTTGGCGGGCATCCTCACGGCCGTGGCCACGATCGACCGAACCACGCTGCGGGTCACGGCCGCGGACCTGTGGTCGGAATTCCACGCGACCGACGGAGGCGGCCGCCATTACGGGGTGGAGATTGATACCGAAGGGGCGTACGCCGTCACCAACTGGTTGACGGCTCGCCTCGAAGCCGACGTCTTGTTCCCGGGATCGTTCTACCAAACAACGCGCTTCGATCCCGATCCGGAACCGGTGTACAAGGTGGCCGCCGGACTGGATGTGGCATGGTGACGAGGCTCCTCGGGACCCTGTTCGTGTTGTGGTCCGCCGCGACCGCTCTTGCGGCGGAGGGGTCCGACCCCGCGGCCTGGCCGACGCCTGACCGCGCGAAACCCGACCAGGCTCGGCCGACCGTGGCCGAACCCGCGCGTGTGGAACAGGACGAGGAATTGATCCGTCACTTGGATTTGCTCGAACATCTCGACCTGCTCGAATCACTGGAGGTGCTCGACGCGGTCAAGACGCCGGAACCCCCTGAAGAGGAGTTTTAATATGGTCCGCAGACTCGTAGGGCTTTTCATCCTCGGCGTGGTGGTCGCAGGACCAGTTCTCCACGCGAGAACGGCATCGGCGGCGGAAACCGGGGCATCGCCCCCCGGCGACGATGTTGCGATCGACGATCGTAACCGTGCGCGTTGGGAGCACCTCTCGCCGGCCGAGCGCGAGGCATTGCACGAGCGCTGGCAACGGTTTCAAGGGTTGTCGCCGGAGAAACGCCGGGAACTGATCGAGCGCTTTCGCCGCTTCCGCGCATTGTCCCCGGACGACCAGGCGCGAGTCCGGAGCAACTTTCACACCTGGCGCGATCTTTCACCCGAGCAGCGTCAACGGATTCACCAGCGTCTGGAGCGGATCAAACGCCTTCCCCCGGACCAACGGCGCGAGGTCCTTGAACGTTCGCCGCGGTTCAATCAACTGACCCCCACGCAACAACAGCGATTGCTCAATCGTCTCAATCGCGCCCCAAAACGCTGAAACTTTTCCCCGGGTGGTGTGTTGAAAGGGGTATAAACCCTCTTTCACAGGAGACCGCATCATGAAACAACACCATCCCCCATTCGGCGCCCGCGTGCTGGGCATGGTCTTTGGACTCTTCGCCCTGGCAGGCCTATCAGCGTGCAGCGGATCAGGCGCGGGGAACGAGCCGGCCGCCGGGACCGTCACGCTAGCCATGACCGATGCACCCGCCGACGAGCTCGATGCCCTGACCGTGACGATCGAGTCGGCGGCGTTGATCGGCGACGATGGCCCCATCGACCTTCCGCTGCCGGACGGCGAACCGATTACAGTCAATATCCTGGACCTGGACGGCATCAACCAGATCCTCGCGACCGCGGCGGTACCCGCGGGGCGGTATACCAAGGTGCGATTAGGAATCCGTGACGCCTCGGTCACCTGGCCCGACGGCACGGTCCAAGACGTGACCATCGTCGCCAACGGACACGTTGACTTGAATTTCCAAGGCCACGTGGACGTTGTTGATGGAGGCTCGCTCACGATCCAGTTGGACTTCTCCGCCGAGGATTCGCTCAAGCTCACGGAGACCGGGAACGGCCGCCTGATCCTTCGGCCGCAAATCTTTGTCAGCACCGGGTTGAACGCCGATGATCCGGACAACCCGCTGGTGGACGATGTGCGCGGCGTGGTCGCGTCGGTTGACGCGGATGCGCGCACGTTCGAGCTGCGCACCGTGGCCGGCTCGCGCATCGTGATCGTGGTCACCGACGAAACGGCGTTCGTGTCCCACCACGGCGAGGCCGCGTTCTCCGACCTGCACGCGGGCCTGCTCGTCCACGTCGAAGGCACGCTCCAAGCCGATGGACGATTGGCGGCCGAGATGGTTCACCTCGTGCGCCAACGGTACGCGGACGTGGGCGTGATCGCGAATCTCGATGCAACGGCCGGGACCTTCCACCTGGTGCACGTGCACCGCGATCCCATCGCTGTGCAGTACACGAACGATACGCGGGTCCGGTTTCGCGGGCAGACACTCACGACCGCCGACTTGGCGAACGGCCAGCTCGTTCGCGTCGGCGGAGACCGGGACGAGTCGGGTGTGTTGCAGGCGAAGGTGATCCGCATTCGCGGCGATCGCTTTGCCGGCGTGGTCACCGACATCGCCGCCTGTGCGACGGACGACACGCTGTCGGTCAAGATCGGGCCGCGTCGATTGCTCGCGCGCCTGGCCTTAGCCGGAGTGACCCTCCCGAACGACACGATCACGGTGCACACGCAGCACGATCTGCCGTGCCCATTGCTGATCCACGCGGGATCGCTGGTACGGGTGTGGGGTCGTTTGGCGCCGGACGCGAGCGCGCCCGGCGGCGTGACCTTCCTGGCCGCCCGCGTGGTGGTGTTGCCCGGCCATGCCTTGGTCGGACTCGTGACGGACGTTGAATCGGATCCCAGTGACCCAAGCGTGGGGTCGTTCCTGTTGCGCGTCGGCACGGCCAACGGGCTGGTGAGCACCCCGCACGGCGTGCTGGTCGAAGCCGTGCTTCGCGTGCGCGTGACCACGACCACGGTGTTTGCGCCGGATCTGAGTTTTGGGCCCGAGCTGGTCGGACAACGGATCGGCGTGTTGGGCCGGTTTATTCGGACCGACCGCGGCATCGAATACGCCGCAGTGTATGTGAAATCAGCCGAGTGACCCCTCCGGGAAGGGCCGGTATCTATGTCGGGTGGCCGGCCCTTCCCAGCAGGATGGTTAGGCCCAGAAGATTTCCAGAACGAACAACACTCCCAGAACCGTGAGCACCACCTCCGCCGCGCGGGTCGCGCGCGAGCGCGGCGGCGCCTTCATCCACGCGTCCGGGTACAATGCGTCCCCGGGCAGATGGCGACCGGGCTCGAACAGGCCCAGCGCTCGTTCAACCCGAATCAATGCCTCTTTCGCGCCCGCGTGGCGCGCCGCCTCCCGCGAGACTTGGTGCAGCAGGGTGCCGACGAATACGAGTACGGCCACCGCGCACACCATGCGTTCCACATCACCGAACTCATCCGCCCACGTCGCAAACCACAACATCCCCGCGACCAACCCGGCTGATCCGCCGACGGTCAGATTGCTGATCCTTCGGGTGCGTCGGTACACCTCTTCTTTGAACATGGGGCACAATGTGGGCAACAGGTCGCTCATCGCGTCCTCCGGATCAATCACGTGCTGCAACCGCCCGATCCTAGGCGCTCGGGGGGCGACTGTCAACTTAGGTCTTCTTGCCGTCACTCCGCCTCGGCGGGAATCCGGAGCCCACAAAATCTCTGGCCTCCGCCTTCGCGGGGACGACGGGAGATGCCGTTCATCACGTTTCATCCCCGTGCCTTTCACGCCTCGGAGCCGGTATTATACGGATAACCATGCCGCTCTCAATGTTTCACCCCGTGGTGAACGAGTGGTTCCGGCACCGCTTCGGCGAGCCCACCGAGGCCCAGCGTCTCGGGTGGCCGCATATCGCCGCCCATCGCGATACGCTGATCGCCGCGCCGACCGGGTCGGGGAAAACGCTCGCGGCGTTCCTCGCCTCCATCGACCGTCTCTTGAGGAGCGCCCTGCATGGCACCCTGACCGACCAGACCCGCGTCCTCTACATCTCTCCGCTGAAAGCGCTCAGCCACGATGTGGAGCGGAATCTGACCAGCCCGTTGGAGGAAATTATCGAACGCGCGGTTGCCGCCTCCGACCGCCGTTTGCCGCCCATCCGCGTGGCGGTCCGCACCGGGGACACGCCTGCGGCGGAGCGGCAGCGCATGACCCGTCGCCCGCCCCACATCGTGGTCACCACGCCGGAATCGCTCTATCTCCTACTGACGTCGGTCAAAGGCCGCGCCCTGTTGCGAACCGTGGAGACCGTGATCGTGGACGAGATCCACGCGGTCGCACGCGACAAACGCGGGTCGCACCTGGCATTGTCGCTCGCGCGGCTCGACGCCTTATGTGAGCGCCGCCCGGTGCGCGTGGGCCTGTCCGCCACGCAAGCCCCCATCGATGAGATCGCCCGCTTCTTGATCGGGACCGATCGTGTAAAACCGGATGGCATGCCGGATTGCGCGATCGTAGACGTGGGACACCGACGCGAGTTGGATCTGGCGATCAACGTCCCGCCGACCGACCTCGCCGCGGTGTGCTCGAATGAGCAGTGGGACGAAGTGTACACGCGCGTCGCGGAGTTGATCGCGGCTCATCGCAGCACCATCGTGTTCGTGAACACGCGACGGTTGGCCGAACGCATCACGCTGCGACTGTCCGAACGCCTCGGGGACGGCGCCGTGCTCTCTCACCACGGCAGCCTCTCCAAGAAGATCCGCCGGAACACGGAACTGCGCCTCAAATCCGGCGACCTCATGGCCGTGGTCGCCACCGCATCGCTTGAACTCGGGATTGACGTGGGCTTCATTGACTTAGTGGTGCAGATCGGGTCGCCACGTTCGATCGCCGTGTTCCTCCAGCGCGTGGGCCGGTCAGGTCACGCCCTGGGCCACGTGCCGCGCGGCCGCCTGTTCCCGTTGACGCGCGACGAACTAATGGAGTGCGCCGCGTTGATCCGGTCGGTGCGTCGCGGCGAGCTGGATCGCGTGGTGATTCCGGAAGCGCCGCTGGACATTCTCGCGCAACAGATCGTGGCGGAAACCGCGTGCGACGAATGGCCGGAAGTCGACCTCTATCGACGGTTCCGCTCGGCCTGGCCGTATCGGCGCCTGTCACGCGAACGGTTCGACCAGGTCGTGTCCATGCTCGCCGAAGGGTACGCCACGCGCGTGGGCCGCGCCGGTGCGTACCTGCACCACGATCGGATCGGGAAACGCATCAAGGCCCGCCGCGCCGCGCGCCTGACCGCGCTCACCTCCGGCGGCGCCATTCCGGAACTGGCGGATTATCGCGTGGTCGCGGAACCGGATCACACCGTGGTGGGATCGGTCGATGAGGATTTTGCGGTCGAGAGCATGTCGGGCGACATCTTCCTGCTCGGGAACACGTCGTGGCAGATTCAGTACGTGCGCGCGGGCGACGTGGTGGTGCACGACGCGCACGGCGCGCCGCCGACCATTCCCTTCTGGCGAGGTGAAGCGCCCTCGCGCACCGCGGAGTTGTCCGTGGCGCTTTCGGACCTGCGGCGCGAATTGGCGACCCGCATGGGCGATCCCGATGCCGCGGCGCAATGGCTGACCACCGAAAGCCTGGTTGCAGACTCCGCGGCCCGGGAAATCGTCTCGTATGTCCAGGCGCAACTCGCCGCGGTGGGACTCCTGCCCACGCGCGACCACGTGTTGATCGAGCGCTTCTTCGACGAATCAGGCGGCATGCAGCTCGTGATCCACTCGCCCTACGGCGGACGCATCAACCGCGCGTGGGGGCTGGCGCTGCGCAAACGCTTCTGCCGTACGTTCGACTTCGAGCTGCAAGCCAGCGCGGACGACGACGGGATCGTGCTCTCGCTCGGCCCGCAGCAAAGCTTTCCGTTGTCGGACGTGCCGATGATGCTCCCGTCCTCTCAGACCGAGCATATCCTGACCCAAGCCGTGTTGGGCTCCCCGATTTTTGCCACGCGCTGGCGTTGGAATGCCAACCGCGCGCTCGCGGTGCCGCGACAGCAACACGGCCGCCGCGTGCCCCCGCCGTTGCAACGCATGCGGTCGGATGACTTGATGGTCGCGGTCTTTCCCCAGCAGATGGCATGTCCGGAGAATCTGACCGGCCCGGACATTGAGATCCCGGACCACCCGCTCGTGTGGCAGACCATGCACGACTGCTTACACGAGGCGTGCGACCTCGACGGGCTTGCCAATCTGTTGCGAGGCATCGAGTCCGGCGCGATCGCCATCACCCCGATCGACACCCGCGAGCCCTCCCCATTCGCGTACGAAATCCTCAACGCCAACCCCTACGCGTTCCTCGACGACGCCCCGCTGGAAGAGCGCCGCGCGCGCGCCGTGGCTACTCGCAGGACGTTGACCGTGGAATCCGTCCGCGACCTGGGGACGTTGGACCCCGAAGCCATCGAACGCGTCCAGCGCGAAGCCTGGCCTTTGGTTCGGGATGCGGACGAACTGTATGACGCGCTGATGCTGATCGGACTGGTGTCGAGTGATGAGGGACAGGCGTGGGGTTCACAGTTCGAGGAACTAGTACGAGCAAAGCGCGCCGTCATCGGCACCGATGAAATCGGCCGCCAATCCTGGATCGCGGTTGAACGTTGGCCAATCGTCGAGGTTTCGCGGTCCGACATGCGTGCCGCCTTTGAAGTCGCTCGCCACGCCGCCGCGCCGTCGGTCAGCCAGGAAGACGCCGACCTCACTCTGGTCCGCGGTCGACTCGAAGTCTCCGGACCGATCACCGGCAACGACTTATCACGTCATAGCGGAATTCCATTATCGCGAATCGACCGCGCCCTGCTCGCGCTCGAACACGAGGGCTTCGTGCTTCGCGGTACGTTCACGCCGAACGCTGCAGAGACGGAGTGGTGCGCGCGGCGTCTGCTCGCTCGTATTCACCGGTTGACGCTCGACGGTCTCCGTCGGCAAATCGAACCCGCGAGCCCTGATACGTATATTCGATTCCTGCTTCAGTGGACGCACCTTTCGCCCGGCGCGCAGGTCCGAGGACGCCACGGCCTACGCGATGCGTTCGACCAATTACAGGGCTTCGACATCCCGGCCATCGCCTGGGAGCGCGACATCCTGCCCGCCCGCGTGGCGGATTATGATCCGCAGTGGCTGGACGACCTGTGCTTGTCGGGCGAACTCATGTGGGCGCGCGTTACCCCGCCCACCAGCTCGACCGGTGACGGCGAGCGCGCTGCCCAACGAACGCCGGGCCGGACAGTCCCGCTGTCATTGCTGGCGCGTGAGGCATTGCCCTGGGTCAGTTGGAGGGCGGCGCAAAAAGAGCCACCTCCCGTCAGCCCCAAAGCCAGGACCGTGTGGGACGCCTTGAGCCGCCAAGGCGCGTCGTTCGTGTCCGACCTCGCGTCATCCACACGCCTGCTCCCGGCCGAAGTGACGGTCGCGCTCTGGGAGTTGGCCGCGGTGGGCGTAGCCACGCAGGACGGGTTCGCGGGCGTACGAGCACTGGTCGATGCCAAACGCCAACACCGCGGTCGCCACCGCCAGGCCAGAACGCCCAGCCGCGGCGTGGGGCGCTGGACCCTGTTGTCGAGACCGGCCCCCTCCGACGATTACCTCACCGACGAGATCCTCGAACCGTGGGCGCGCCAACTTCTGCGGCGTTACGGGGTCGTGTTTCGAGAGCTGCTTACGCGCGAAGACGCGGCCCCGCCTTGGTCGCGCCTGCTCTCCGTGTTTCGCAGATTGGAGTCCCGCGGTGAAATCCGCGGCGGCCGGTTCGTGGCGGGCGTGGGCGGCGAACAGTACGCCTTGCCTGAGACCATCGAGCCGCTGCGCCGATTGCGCGATGCGGCGGCCGATTCCACGCCGGTCATTGTGTCCGCGACTGATCCGGCCAACCTCGTGGGGATCATCACTTCCGGCGATCGCGTCCCGGCTCAGGCTAGCTCGTGCGTGGCGTTCATCGCGGGCCGACCGGTGGGGTCGCGACAAGGCGCGGCGTTTGAGATCGCCACCACGCTCGATCCCGACATCGCGCAGCAGGTGCATCACGCCCTGGCCAAAGGCCCGACGTGGACCGTGCCCAGCGATCAAGTCAGCGCCGGATCATGGCGAGACGAGCTCAACGCGCGTCGAAAGGTCGTCAGATTGCGAACCGAGCGACATGAACGCTCTCCGCGACGCGCGCCGTGGTCGTGAGTTGACTGCAGCCGTGAATCAGCCTACGCTGAGCCGCCCATGACGTCCCCGACCGACCTCGCCGCCCTCTCCCCCGACGACCGGATGGTGTCCTATCTAAAGCGGATCGCCACCGGTCCCCAGATGAGCAAGAACCTCTCGAGGGAGGAAGCGCGCGACGGGATGAACCTCGTGCTGCGACGTGCCGTTGATCCCGTGCGATCCGGCGTGTTCCTCGTCGCGCTAAGAATGAAGCGGGAGACCGACGAAGAGAACCTCGGCGTGCTCGCCGCACTGCGCGACACCACGCACGCCGCGACCGTGGACGTGCCCGACCTGGTTGACCTCGGCGACCCCTACGACGGCTTCTCCCGCCACCTCCCCGCACCCCCGTTCCTCCCCGCCGTGCTCGCCGCCTGCGGCGTGCCCACGGTCTCGCACGGCTGCGAAACGCTTGGCCCCAAATACGGCGTGACCCACCACCAGATCCTTAAAGCCGCCGGCCTGCGCGTGGATCTAACGCCGGAAGAAGCCGCCGCGCGCATCGCCGATCCGAACATCGGCTGGGCCTACGTGGACCAGGCGCAATTCCACCCCGAACTCGACGCACTGTCCGAATTGCGTCGCTTGATTATCAAACGCCCGTGCATCTCGACCTGGGAAAAACTCTGCGGCCCGGTGCGCGCACGCGGAAGAAATCACCTGATCGTCGGCTACGTCCACCCCGGCTACGAACGCTCCATCACCATGGCCGGCCGCGACGTGGGCTACGCGTCCACGCTCGTAGTCCGCGGCATCGAAGGCGGCGTCATCCCCTCGCTCAACGCGCAAACGAGAGTCGTTTCATATCAGAGCGGCAAACCCGACGAGGAATGGAAACTCAACCCCAAAGACGCGGGCATCGAGTCCACGGTGCGGTCGGTTCCCATCACATCGAAGAGCAGTCAAGGATCGGAAGATGAAGTCTTCGATGAAACGTCCCAGGAACACGATCTCTCACGTCTCGCTGAACCGACGGCTGAGGCCGGCATAAACGCCCTGAAGGGAACAACGGGACCGATGAGGGACAGCCTGGTGTTGGCTGCGGCGATGATCTTACGTCAGGCGGGACAAACCGAAACGCTCACCGACGGAGCCGATCGTGCGCGGCGGGCAATCGACGCTGGTGGAGCCCACCAGCGGTTCTTCGCGTCCTCTGACAAGTAGTTCCTCAGGCAGCACGACCCTTCGGGTTCAGTCTTCGAGCACGACGGCCTGAAGACGGCGCCAACTCATCGAGTCCGACGTTGAGGGCTTTGGCAATACCGCGGAGCGCGGTGACGGTTCCCACCCGCTTTCCCGCCTCGATTTGCGACACGTACGCAGTGCTGAGTCCCGCCGCCTTTGCCAGCGCCGCTTGCGTCATCCCGCGATGTTCGCGCCAAACCGTGACCGCCGACTCGCCGTCCAGAATCCGGTTGACCACCTCAGCCGGCACCAATTCTTCTTCCGGAATAGCCTTGGCGGCACGATAGACCGCCACGTCTTCAGAGACTTCCGCGGCGTCAAGCAACTTCCGGTATTCATCATACGGAAGCACCGCCCACTCGGGCTTCCCGTCCTTTTTAAGAATTTGTACGCTCACCGGGACACTCCCCCTCTCGGTCCAATCCGTAAGACGAGCACGATCAACTCGCCATGGGGTCCACCTCCGGGGTCCACCTCCGGGGTCCACCTCCGGGGTCCACCTCCGGGGTCCACCTCCGGGGTC
>JBMOMC010000011.1:36949-52825 GCA_049325335.1 Nitrospirota bacterium | reverse complement strand
GGGGTCCACCTCCGGGGTCCACCTCCGGGGTCCACCTCCGGGGTCCACCTCCGGGGTCCACCTCCGGGGTCAGGTCTTGCAATGAGACAGAACGAATGTCCAGTCAAGATCGACGTTGGATTGCGCATGCGGTCGCGAAGGTAATCGCGAAACGTGCGACCGCTGGTAAACTCGCGGACCGCTCGCGCGGCGTCTAGCATATCCCACAGATACGCCGCGTCGCCTTTTTCAGGCGGCATAGAGGACTTGTGGTGAACTCAGGATGGCACGACGACGAAATGGATTCCGGAGACCCCGGCTCGACACCAGATCGACCTTCCGACCGAAGAGACGTTCGAGTTCATCGATCATGTCGACCCACTCGTACGAGCTCCAGTGCGCGTCGTCTGCGAAGGTGACCAGGACGTCCACGTCGCTGTCCGGACGAAAAACGTCCCGCAGAACGGACCCGAAGAATGCAAACTCCGCGATCTTCCACTTCCGGCAGAACGCTTCGATCTGTGCACGATCAATCGGAATTTGGAGCCTCATATGACCGCTCCCTTCTTGGACGACAAATACCGGAGAGAACTGATCGCTAGTATAAGCTCGTAAGCGCTATTGGTTCAACTTCGACCCGCTGTGAAGGCGTCGTGACCCGGACGTCGCCTCCGCGTGATTCGGATAGATCCGCCCCCCCCCATTGTTCGCCCCTAAGTGGGGCTTTCACAGGCATACAAGAACTTGTATCATGTGACACACGATGACACCGGTCTCGTTTGTTGGCACAGGAGTCCGATGAAAAGCAAACGCTTTGCAAGCGTCTGGGACGCGATTGAAGACACGCCGCAGGCGGCCGCGAGCATGCGCGCACGCTCAGACTTGATGATCGAACTGACAGAGATGATCCGACGCTCGGGTTGGACGCAGCGCGAAGCGGCTGAGCGGTTCGGCGTCACACAGCCCCGCATTTCTGATCTGATGCGCGGCCGCATCAACCTGTTCTCACTCGACACGCTCGTCGACATGGCTGCGACCGCTGGACTCAAGCCCCGGATCACCTTCAAGCGCACCGCATAAGATAGCGGCTCGCGGTACTAGGCGGGCTGGTAGGCCCTTTTGACACCACTTCCGCGCTCAGCCTACAATACGAAAATTGGAATTATCCCTATGTCCGAGACATCGAACACATCGCAACCCCGTTTCATCACCGTCGCCTGGCACAACGGCCGCGTGCGGTTATTGGATCAACGCCGTCTTCCCGGCGAGGTCGTGTATTGGGACTGCGCGGATTACCGCGAGGTGGCTGAGGCGATCAAGACCCTCGCGGTGCGCGGCGCGCCCGCGATCGGGATCGCGGCGGCGATGGGGCTGGCGCTCGGGGCCAAGGAACTGGGGTCCGCGTCCGGCGACGAGTTTCAGGGACGGCTGTTCAAGATCGCGGATGAGTTGGCCGCGACGCGGCCAACCGCGGTGAATCTGTTCTGGGCGCTGGATCGGATGAAACGCGCGGCGGCCGCGAACCGAGCGCTGCAACCGCGCGCGTTGACCGACCGATTGATCGCGGAGTCGCAGACGATCCTGGACGAGGACGTGGCCATGAACCGGGCCATGGGCGCGATCGGCGCCACGTTCATCAAGAACAACGACACCGTGCTCACCCACTGCAACGCGGGCGCGCTGGCCACCGGCGGGTACGGCACCGCGTTGGGCGTGATCCGCGCGGCGTGGGAGAGCGGCAAGAAAATTCGCGTGATGGCGGACGAGACCCGTCCCATTCTCCAGGGCGCGCGCCTTACCGCGTGGGAACTGATGCAGGACAATATTCCGGTGACGTTGATCACCGACAACATGGCAGGCGCGCTGATGCGCCAAGGCCGCGTCCAGGCGTGCGTGGTGGGCGCGGACCGCATCACCGCCAACGGCGACGTGGCGAACAAGATCGGGACTTACAGCGTGGCCGTGCTCGCCAAACACCACGGCCTACCCTTCTACGTGGCGGCGCCGACCTCGACGCTCGATCTGTCGTTACGATCGGGGGCGGACATTCCGATCGAATCCCGCAACCCGCGCGAAGTCACGCACGTGAACGGCCAAGCGCACGTCGCGCCGGATGACGTGGCCGTGGACAACCCCGCGTTTGACGTGACTCCGGCCGAGTTGATCACGGCCATCATCACGGAAAAAGGTGCGTTCCGCCCGGCCGATATTCATCGGCTGGGCGGCGACCCTGCCTCGCTCGCCGCGCACCGTCTCGCGTAACACGGATCAAGATTCTCACCGGCTACGCAGCCCTCAGCTCCGAAGTGCAATTGGGGCAGCGCGTGGCCTGAATCGGAATCGTCGAGATGCAGTGCGGGCAGGCTTTGGTGGTTGGGACCGCTGACGGCGGTTCGGGCTGGCGTTGCAGCCGGGCGAACTGCTTGACCATGACAAAGATCACCGCGGCCACGATCAGAAAATCCACCATGGTGTTGATGAACAGGCCGTAGTTGAGCGTCGGCGCGCCAGCGGCCTTGGCCGCGTCCACACTGGGATACGCCGTGTCAGACAAGTTGATGAAAAGGTCCGAAAAGTTCACACGACCGACTATCAGTCCGATCGGCGGCATCAGAACATCGTTGACCAGGGACGTGACGATCTTGCCGAACGCGGCGCCGATGATGATCCCGACCGCCATGTCCAACACGTTGCCGCGCAAGACGAATGCTTTGAAGTCTTGGAACATAATCCCCTCCTTGGGTTGAGAATGGACTCGTTCGCCGGTGACGCCGGCGTTCTATACGGTTGGTTAGGACAGCCGCGAGAACAGAATCAGCACCCAAACCACGCCGGCGTTCAAAAGAGCCAGGAACACCACGGCTGATCCCACGTCCTTGGCCTTTTTTGAGAGCGCGTGGCGATCCGGCCCGATACGGTCCACTACCGCCTCAATCGCCGTGTTCACCAACTCCGCGATCAACACCAGGAATAAACTCGCGATCAGCGCCGCGCGTTCAAGGCCGGTGTGTCCAAGCCAAAGCGCAGCCGGCGCGCCGACCAGGAACACTATCACGTCCACGCGAAACGCCCACTCGCTCCGCCACGCGGCCGCAAGGCCCGCCCAGGAGAATCTAAGAGCTCGGAGTAACCGCCTCGGCGCAGGCACCGGGACCGGCTTGTGGCCCATCGCGGATGGCTCGTTGGAGTGTGAGGCGTGTGTGGTCACGGGCGTTGAGGTCCCCATCTTCTACCAACTCGGAGAAAACTGCAACCCGTTCGGGGATCGTGCGAGAACCTACCGGGAGTAGAACTGTTCGTAGTGGGTATCGGGAATCAGTTTTAAATCGCGAATGAACTGGTTGTTTCGCGATTTGTAATCATCAAACTCCGCCGTCAACCGGTTCTTCTCCCGATCGTTTTTCGTCGGCTCCAAGTCCATGTGTTTACTCACCGTGAACAACACGTCTTGATCGATGAAGGACATGCCCGAGATAAAATCGATCAAATTGTTCTTGGTGTGTTTGAGCGGATACGCGTGAATGTTGCGGAACGTCGGGTCGGTATCCAGTCCCGACCCGACCCACGCCACGGTCGACGGCGTACGAAGATCGAATCGTTCCCGAAACAACGCCAACAGCGACGGCGTAATGTCTAGGTGCGAGGAAATCGACTCGAAGTGGACCGCCCGCTTGAGCAGCGGCGAAAAGATGATCAACGGTACATGGAACCGGTCGATTTTGGTCGACATCGGAATTTCCGGCAACCGGTGATCACCGGTCAGGATGAAGATCGTATTGCCGTATGCCGGCAGCTTTTGGTATTCGTCGAAAAAGTGCCGTAGCGCGTCGTCGGCGTAGAGGATCGCGGCATAGATGTTCGCGTCCGCGCGATGCCGCTGTTTCGCGGCCTCGTCAAGACCCAAATGGTTCATCCGCTCCTCGAACAGCTTCATATACGAGTCTTGGTCCGGCACCAAAAAAGGCGAATGCATGCTCATGGTCTGAAGAACCGATACATACGGTTCTTTGAAATCGCGTTGTTCCACCTCTAGGGCTTTCCGCAGCAGTTCCCGGTCAGGGTACCCCCACCCCGTGTCCGGGTTCTTGTTGTACCTCGCGTCAAAGTCCTGCTCCGTCACCACCACGTCTACGCGCTGACGCGCGATAAAGAGTCGTTGATTATCCAAATCGAACGCCTGATCCGAACCGGAATAGAACTTTGTCCGATAGCCGTTGTGCTTCAGAACGCTTAGTAACGAGTGATGGTTCGGCATATTTTTGCCGAACGCATTAAAGCCCTGCTCTCCGTAGGGCAATGAGGCCAACACCGACGGCAGCACCGCGAAAGTCCGACCTTGTGATGCCAGGAAATTTTCCCAATACAGGCTCTTCCCGGCCAGCTCGTCCAGGAACGGGGTAAAACTCTCTAAATACGCGTTCGGGCCGCTGAAGGCCTTGCCCAATCCCTCCACGAGGAGAACGACCACATTGGGCGGTTTGGCGGGGTCCAGATTGAAAAATTCGCCGAGTACGTCAGGAGTGGTCTCCTGACGCAAGAACGGATACTCGGGATTCACATACGTCAATCGGGCCACGCGACCGGGTGACCGGGTAGTCGGGTCGGACTCCGACGGCCTGTCGCCGACCACGGCCCGGACAACGTAGGCATACGACTCTCCGGCAAACACCGCCATCTTGTTCGACGCGAGATTGTAGGAAAACTCCGTCTCGAATGCGGTCGGAACCGGTGCCGCAATGGACGTCCCGTGCAGCGCCCAGCCGAGTCCCACAATGACCGCGGCATACCCGGGTGACACGGGTTTCCTGACACGCAACCACGCAAGGGATCCCCAGAAGAGCAGGAGCGGGATAGCCACCAGGCCCACGGTGAATGCGTCGATCGCGGCACTCGTCCGAATGATGCCCGTAATCTCCGGCACTGAGTACGCAAAGAGATCGGCGCCCAATGGAACCCGTGCCGTGGTGAAGTACTTAATCAGGAGGGTATACGAGAAAATCACCACGGATCCCACGACGCCGTACGCCCAATACCGCGCGGTCGCGGAGCGCAGCGCGAAACAGACAATGAGAAACGGAACAACGAATACGGCAAGGAGTTTGAGAAACCACGCGAGATCGAACAGCAAGGCGTGCGGGAGCACGTTCGACAGATCCGAGGGGGCGCCGTGTTTCATGAGGACGTACAGCAGTTCCATCACTCGCGCGGCAAGGAGGGCGATCAGTAGCGCCATAGAGAGCGTGACGAACAGGGACGTCCAGCGACCGACCCTGCCGACAAACGAGGCACTCGGATCTTCCGTGATCCTGGTGTTCATGGGGTGGTTTGCGCGCTGTCTAGCTGGGTCGGCTCACAGGAGATCCAGAGCGGACGGCATGCCGCCAACCGCGCATCACCACCGCGCGAGTACGCCGGCCGACAGACTTCGTTCAACAAAAGAATCCCGGTCACTGTCATATCCCGCCGAGAACGTCAGGCCCCAACGCGGATGCGGGTACGTCTGAAACGCGAGGCCGACCGAGCGGCTGCTCGTGGCGTCAACGACCGTGGTTCCTGGGATAAATTCACCGCCTCGGCCAAATCCTGCGTTGAGCTCCACGTAATCATCGCCGTTCCCCGCGTAATAATATCGGCTCAGCACACGATGCGAGAGGCTCGATCGTGCCGAAGACGGAATGAACAACGTCTTCCATCGTAGATACCAGTTACCCGTGTATTTCCCGAACCCGGCGCCGTACAACGCGACGCTGTTGGCGTCGAAGCTCAAATGATCGTAGCTTGCGGACAATTCCCACCCTTGTCCCACGCCTTGAAAGACTTCGATACGATAAGAGTTGTCCGGGTAGAGCACCGCGGCGCGGGAGTACTGATAGCGAAGGTTCGCGTACGAACGTGGCCACAGATCAACGTAGGCATCGAGCGCAAGGGCTTGGTCCTGTTGATCGAACCGCTCCGCGCGGAGCAGCTCCACGCCAAGCGAGGCCCGTTGCCAGTATCGGCGAACAAGCAGGCTGTAGTTGCGCCACGTCCCGCGATCCGGAGAGAAATCGCTGATCCCTGACGACAGCCGCCCAAACCAACGATATTCGTCGGGAGCCACTGACTCCGGATCCCGGCGGCGCGGATCAAGGGAGGCTAGATACTCCCCAACCTCGGCATCGGGCCCGCCGCGTTCACGCGCCGCTTCGAAGTCGACTCGGGCCGCGGCGACGTTCCCAGCCGCTCGGTGCGCCCGCGCACGCGCAATATACGCGAGAGGGTCCTGGGCACCAGCCCCGATCCATTTGCCGTACGCCTGAACGGCCTTCGCGGGACGCCCGCTGCGAAGGTACACATCGCCGAGCGCCGACCAGGCTTCCCCATAGTTGGGCAACCGCGTCGTCACCGCCGTCAGGTCCGCTTCGGCCTCGCGCCAGCGATTCTCCCAGGTGTACACGCGTCCCCGTGCCAGTAACACATCGGAATTCGTCGGTCGCGTGGTCAGCAGCTCCGTGTACAGGCCAATCGCCTCCTCGCGGTGGCCCGAAAACGCGAGCGCCCGCGCCAATTTGAACTTGACGTCATACGACTCGGGATGAAGCTTGAGTTCCGCGCGATAGTGCCGAACGGCCGCGGGATAATCGCCTCGATCCATCGCCGCGTCACCGTCGGCCAGAGCCGCGATCAAAATCGTTCCTCCGGCTGCGCCTCCGTTCCCAGCGCCATAGGCAGTGTCCGCCCGCCCACCCCACACACGATCCGCCATGACGAGACCATGGGTCAGCAGTATCACCCCCCACGCCAACGTCAATCCCGATCGTGTCATGCGCATTGTGTTCCATCGGCCGTTTCGGTTTGGGCGCGTTTTTTCTGGAACCCGCGTTTTCGCACGTACTCCCACCGACGTCTGGTGAAGAGTTGCGCAAGGGCCTGCAACCGCCACCACGCCAACAGTTGGCGATACCCGAAGTTTTCGAGGACCCCGTATGCGAGCAGCCGAAGAAAATCCCGCCACCGCACATACCGCCGGTAGCTCATTTCCTCCAAGACCACCGCCGAGACGGAGAAGAACACGCCGACTAACAGCGACAGGACCAGGAAGAGGACCAAGAACCGCGTGTCCACGAGACCTATCGCATACGACAGCGCGACCACCGCATACCCGCCGAGCTCAATCACCGGTCCCAGCGATTCGATCAACAGGTGATACGGAACGGCGAACCATCCGACCTGGCGATATCGGGGGTTCAAGATCATTCCCCGATGAACAAACAGCGACTCGACCATCCCTCGGTGCCACCGCCGACGCTGTCGCGCCAACATCCTGAGGCTCGTCGGCGCTTCGGTCCAACAAATCGGGTCCTGGACGAACACGATCTGATAGTGCCGTTTCTCGGCGAGCAGGAAGCGATGGAGGCGGAGCACCAGTTCCATGTCCTCGGTCACGGAGTCCGTGTCGTAGCCCCCGACCTCAAGCACCACCCGCTTTTGCAGCAGCGAAAAGGCTCCCGACACGACCAGCAACGAGTTCCACGCTCCCCATCCGGTCCGGCCGACCAAAAAGCTGCGCAGGTATTCGACGATCTGAAACATCGAGAGCGCGTCTTTCGGCAGACCGATTTTACTGATGCGACCCTCGTGGACTTCCGACCCGTTTACGACCCGGACAATCCCACCGATCGCGACAATCGCGTTGGGGTCCGGGCTCTCCACGATCGGACGTACCAACCGAACCAACGCGTCGGGTTCCAAAATCGAGTCCGAGTCCACGGAACAGAAATACGGAGCGCGCGTGACGTTGATTCCCGCGTTCAGCGCGTCGGCCTTGCCTCCGTGACGCTTGTCCAGCACGGTCAGCCCCGGGATTAACGGACTGGTATAGAACCGGCGCACCGGCTGGGTTGGGATGTGCTGCCGGTAGATGAGATCAACCGGACGGAGTTTGAACTCCTCCACCAGACGCTTGAGCGTTCCGTCGGTCGACCCGTCGTTGATGATGATGACTTCGTGCGCGGGATAGTTCAGGCGCAACAGCGACCACACGGCCTGCACAATATTGGCTTCTTCGTTGTACGCTGGGACCAACACCGAGACGGGCGGCGTCGTTTTCGCCGCCGCGATGGCCGGGTAGCCGCCGTATCGGATCCGTACAAGGTGGCGCAGCGTGAGTCCAAACGACGACCAAATAAACGCGCCGTACACCCCGTTGGCCGCGACATAATATATGATGACGAGGTAGTTGAACCACCGGATCGTCTCCACCGCGAGGTCATACCACATGGCCGTTGCTCCTCTGACTCTGCGCGGAGACCGTCGCGCCGTCCAGCACAGCCTGGGCGAGCCGTCGCAGACCATGATCCGGGTCGCTCGCTTTCACTTCCTCGATCGCCGCAATGATCTCCGGCTGACGGTACGGCGTCAGCAGATCCAACAGCCGCCGTCGCACATCGGCGCTGGGGTGGGTTTTGAGCGAATGGATGATGAGGCTCGTGACCCCTTCGCGGAGACAGTCTTGGACCACGGTCTCGCTCCGCGTCCGTTCCTCGACGCGATGGCTTTCCAGTAACCCGATGTACTTTTGCAAGAGCGATGAGCGTTGCAGTTCCTCGAACAGTTGCTCGCGTGCGTAGCGATCCCGGCAGTCCGAGAGCGTGCTCCAGATTGACCACAACGCGTCCGATCCGCTCCGCCGAAGCGCTTCCGCCGCGGCCGCCCGAACGTGCCACTGCGTGTCCAGCAGCCGATCCTGCAACGCCGACGTGGCCGCTCCGCCCAACAGTCCGAGCGACCGGGTGGCCTGCAACCGAACAACCCACGCGGGATCCCCGAGCGCGGTCTGCAGGGTGGGCACGGCCGGACCATGACCGAGTTGACCGAGGACGCGCGCGACTTTTGCGCGGACGTCGGGTTCCGGGTCCGACAGCAACTCGACCAAACGCGGCGCCGTCTCCGCGGCTCCAACCTGTCCAAGAATATCAATGACCGCGCTCCGAATTCGCCATACCGGGTGCAGCAACCCGTTTTCCAAAGGAGCAACCACCGACGGACCGCCAGCCATGAGAACAGACTTGATCACTCGGAACGAGATTTCCGGCTCGTCGGGGGAAGCGGACAGCAGACGATGCACGAGATGGCCCAACGCGTCCTCGCCGCCGATCATCCCCAACGCGCGCGCGGACACGGTGCGCACGTCGAGGTCCGAATCATCCAGCGCGCGGGCGAGAGCTGGGACCGCGGTACGATGCCGCATGGCGCCCAGATGATCGGCCGCTAAGGCTCGAGCGCCCGGCCGGCCGTCTGACAACCGTCGGATATGCGCCTCCACGTATCCGAGTCGCCCACACACGCCGGAGAGAAACTCCCGTTCTTGAACGCTCGCCGCGCGTTCGATGGCCTCTCGGAGCTCGGCCCCGATGACCTCCCAGGCCGGCGAATTGTTCGGCTGATCAAGCGACTCAGGCGGCTCGTCGCCCGGCCGGAGCGCCGCGACAATCGGCGCGTAATGGGCGCGGAGTTGGTCCCTGGTCCTGTACCGCCGCTGTTTGAACGCGCGCCGAATCGCAACGGCCACGCCGCAGACCACGACCAGCACCGCCACCGCGGTAATGATCCCTAGGAGAACCGTGTAGACGTTAGTCGGGGGCCACCACATCACCACCCTGCCTCATGTTTCCGACGACCCACTATTTGTGGACTCACAGATCAACTCAACGTGCGATCCGATGCAATGCCGTGTGGATATCGTGAATTGCCTGCTCGTACGTTCCTTCTCGCGACTAGGTTTCGCCACACCGCGTCGCCGACCACGACAACCCCTGGCGCGGTGCTCGCGTTAGGAGAAAGACCGGTCAGCATGCCGGTTTCCTCCGAATTCTTTTTTAACGGAGCAACGAAGGTCGGAGACGGCGGTTCAAAAACGTGCAGTGCCCCGACACCGGAACGTGTCGGGGCTCAACCCCTTACGTCTCGACACGGGGGGCACAGTCTCCTGCCGTGGATCAGTGCGAGGCGGGTCTCCATAGTCCATTCACCGCATTGGTCGCACGCCGCGGAGGAAAAGATGCGTGCCGAAGGCGGAGGCGGCGTCTCCACGCGAGACACCGAAAACAGTTCCCGTTCCGGTAGCGATAAGATCCGCTGAGAAATCTCGGCCATCTCACGGCCGAACCGTTCACGCTCGGCCGACGACGACTCGCCGGCCAACACGCGGTTCATCAACGCAATAAATGCCACGCCCTCGCCGCGGTCGAATGCCTCCCAAAAATGACAATAGATCCTGACCGCACGGCCGGTGCGTCGGTCGATCACGGTATACGCGGCCTTGCCGTATGGGTGATACACGAGATTGCCTTTGCCGAAGGTACATCCGGTCACGGCCTGAACCGCGTCGACCGAACAGGAGTCGTTCTCTACAATGGCGACCAGTTCCTCGTCGCGCGGCCGGTCGCACCCCAATTCGCGCATGGCCGCGGTCGCAACCCGATACCCCAGCGCAATGTCGAGGCACACGTGGCCGTGGAACGCGGCCACTGACTCGAACGTGGGAACCTCCGACGGCGCGTTCACGGCGCGCCTCGTCCGCCCAAATCGCGCGTCACGCACTCGGCGAGCCGGAACCCGGCCGTGGTCCGGCACTCCTTACACGCGACCTGGACATGGTCGCGCTGCACGTCCACGTTCTGCACGCACACGGCCGGAAGATGCCCGGCCGCGCACACCAGCAGGCCCACGCCAACCACGGGCGTCGCCTGCTGCGCGGCGTCGGAGTCCGCCTGCCACGGCCCGAGACGGACCGCGTGCCGGAGCCTGCACTGTCGACACGACACGACCACGCCGGCCGGAGTCAGGCGGTTGACCACGAGGTCGTAGCGGTGCATCGCGAAACATTGTTGTAGAAATGCCGCGCTGAGATAGGTCGTCATCGGCCGCTCACGAGGACACCAGGCCGTATTTCTTGAGCCGGTACCCCAATTGCCGCGGCGTGATGCCGAGCTCTTTGGCGGCCTTAGCCTGCACGCCGCCAGCCTCCTCCATTGCCTTGACGATCTGCTGCCGCTCCAAATCTTCCACCGACGAGGTCAGCGACGCCTCCCCAGGGCCCGCGAACGAGGCCGGCCGGTCTCGTTCGCCGATCGCCGCCACGACGTCCTGCAACGTAATCTGGGGTTGTCGGCCCATGATCACCAGGCGCTCCAACGTATTCTCCACCTCGCGCACGTTCCCCGGCCACTGATACTCGACCAGCCGGGCCAACGCATCCGGCATGATCGTCGCAGGTTTCTGGTGCTCTTGGCGGAACCGCTTGAGAAAGTGATCCACCAGCAGAGGGATGTCCTCGCGGCGCTCACGCAGCGGCGGAATGTGAATGGGCACCACTTTCAAGCGATAATACAAGTCGCCACGGAACGAGCCGTCGGCCACGGCACGCTCCAAGTCTCGGTTGGTCGCGGCGATCAACCGGACCTGGACCGTGATCGATTTACTGCCCCCCACGCGCTCGAATGTCCGCTCTTGGAGCACCCGCAACAACTTGGACTGCATCGCGAGCGGGAGTTCGCCGATCTCGTCCAAAAACAATGTGCCCCCGTCCGCGAGTTCGAACCGTCCCTTGCGCAACGCGGTGGCGCCGGTAAACGCGCCTTTCTCGTGGCCAAAGAGTTCGCTCTCGACGAGAGGTTCCGGCAGGGCCGCGCAATTGAGCGTCACAAAAGGCCCCTCGGCGTGAGGGCTGTTGTAGTGGATCGCGCGCGCGATCAATTCCTTGCCGGTACCGCTTTCTCCCAGGAGCAACACCGTGGCCCGACTCCCGCCTACGCGTTCGATCGCCTCGAAGACATCGTTCATGGCCCGGCTGCGGCCCACGATGGGCGAAGCGCGATACTTGGCCTGCAACTGATGCTGCAACGACAGGTTGATCGCCTCAAGTTTTCGGCGCTCCTCATCCACCATGCGTTGGAGTTTGACCGCCTGGCCGATGAGCGAGGCCGCAACGGTCAGCACGCGCACATCCTCGTCGAGGCTGACCGAGGGATCGGGCGACGGACGGTCCACGCTCAGCACGCCCAGGGTCTCGCCCTGCGCCTGCACCGGCACCGCGACCAACGCGACGCGCGACAGGTTCGCGCGCGATTGGGTGCGATTCAGGAACAGCGGTTCCTTGCCCAGGTCCGGCACGATCATGGGTTCGCCGCTGGTAAAGACCGCGCCGGTTACCCCCTCGGTGGGTTTGAATCGTCCGCGCGCCATTTCGTCGGGCGTGAGGCCGTGCGCGGCGGTGATCACCAGGTCGTCGGTCACCGAATCGCGCAGCGCAAGGCTCCCCTGCGTGGCGCCGAGGACCGTGACGAGGATACGAATCACCGCGCCGCTGCTCTCTTTGATGTCGAGCGAGGTGGCCAATGCGCGAGCGACTTCGTACAAGCAGGTCAGTTCCTGGACTTTGCGCTCGAGCGGAGTCATCGTCGCGATCGGCCCGCCTTTCTGGTATCCGGCAACGCGGCCAACGCGCGCGCGAACCGTCGGTTGTCGGCAGGCGTACCGACCGTCACGCGCAAGTACCCGTCGCCCAATCCCGGCATGCCGCTGACGTCGCGCACAATAATGCCTCGACTCAGCAGTCCGTCCATCACGCTCACGGACGACAACCCGTCCGGCAGTTTGATGAGCAAAAAGTTGGCGTCGGAGGGCAACGCCACGCACCGTGTGTCCCGCGCCACGGCCGCGGCCAAGACCTTGCGATCAGACACGATACGGCGCGCTTGGGCCGCGAACCACGCGCGTTGCCGCGTGACCAGTTCGAGCGCCGCGACCGCAGGGCGGTTCACGTTGAACGGCAGCCGGACCCGCTCCATCCGGTCGATCAACCCAGGGTCCGCCACCACGTAGCCCACGCGAAGACCCGCGAGCCCGAAATATTTGGAGCACGATCGAATCACCGCCAGCCGAGGATGGGTCTTGACCAGCGGCAGCACGCTGCGGCCTGAGAATTCGGCATACGCTTCATCCACGGCAATCACGGCAGATGTCTCCTGGTGCAGCCGGGTGATCGCGGCGGCCGGCACCGAGGCCCCGGTCGGATTGTTGGGCGAGCAGATCAGCACCAACGCCGCGTCGCGCGCCTGATCGATGACGCGATCCACGTCGAACGCGAATCCGGGGGGATCCATCTGTACCAATTCGAGCGAGGCGTTCTGCGCCATCGCCACGAACAGGTACAACGAGTACGACGGGATGGGCACGATCGCGCGGGCGTGCGACTCGAGCGTGACCGCTGCCAGCGTCGCGAGCACTTCGCCCGCCCCATTGCCCACGCTGACGGCCTTGGGCGAACACCGCACGTACGCCGCAACCGCGTCCTTGGCCCGTCGGTAGGACGGGTCCGGGTACCGGGTAACTTCGGCGAGACTCCGAGCGAGGCCGTTGACCACCGAGCGCGGAAGCCGGTACGGCGTCTCGTTGGAGGCCAGGTTCGCGATCCGGGATTCGGGGATCCCGTACCGCGCGGTGACCGCGGCCGGAAACACCCCGGGGTCGTATGGTTCGAGATACTGGAGAATCTCGCGTTCCATCACGACCCCGGGACAACCCTAACCAACCAAGCGACGCAGCGCGTTGACCTTTTTCTCCAGATCGTCGAACGACAACATGTCCGCCGCCTTCTCCTTGACCTTCGCTTGCCGCCAAAACTGCGCGGCCACGATCTGCAACGCCTTGCCGCCGTACCCCGGCGCGTGCGGCACCAACTGTGCGGCCAAGTCTCCGGCCGCTTCCAACGCCTCGGAACTCAGCGTCGGCTTGTCCGCCGCGGCAGCCAACAGCGACAATCCTTCTCCCAAGATCCGCTCCCGCTGCATGTACGCCTTGGCCGCGGGGCTGGTAATGCGATGGACGCCCATCACTCCCTCCTTTTAGCAGGCCGCTGAAAAAGTCTGTCTGCGGCGTTGTCGGTCGTCGGAAATCCTCACGTACGACTGAGTACGCTCCGGTTTCCTCCTCCCTCCGGCCTGGCATCCGGATCTTTTTGAGCGGCCGGTGTACATAACCAAGCTTGGGATATCTCGCTTAAATGTCGTAGTACAGGAAGAATTCGTACGGATGCGGGCGCAGCCGCATCGCGTCCACCTCTTTTTCGCGTTTGTAGCTGATCCACGTCTCGATCACGTCCTTGGTGAAGACCCCGCCCTTGAGCAGGAACGCGTGATCCACCGAGAGGTTCTCCAGCGCCTCATCCAAGCTTCCGGGCATGGTCTTGATGCGCGAGAGTTCCTTCGCGCTCATCTCGTACAGATCGCCCTCCACCGCCGCGCCCGGATCGATCTTGTTCTCGATGCCGTCCAGCCCGGCCATCAACATCGCGGCAAACGCGAGGTACGGATTACACGACGGATCAGGGAACCGCACTTCGATACGCTTGGCTTTCGGGCTGTTGGAGTACATCGGGATGCGGATCGACGCGGAGCGGTTCCGGCTCGAATACGCCAGGTTCACCGGCGCTTCAAAGCCCGGGGTCAGCCGCTTGTACGAATTGGTGGTCGGGTTGGTCAGGGCCGCAATCGCGCCCGCGTGCTTCAGGATGCCGCCGATATAGTGCAGGCACATCTGCGATACCCCGGCGTACTCCTTACCCGCGAACAACGGCTTACCGTCCTTCCAAATCGACTGGTGCGTGTGCATGCCGGAGCCGTTGTCGCCGAAAAGCGGCTTAGGCATAAATGTCACGCTTTTTCCATATCGTTTGGCCACATTCTTAATGACGTACTTGAACGTCATGAGTTTGTCGCCCATGTTCACCAACGAATCGAACCGGATGTCGATTTCGGCCTGACCCGCGGTCGCCACCTCGTGGTGCTGGCGTTCCACCGGAATACCCATGCGCTGCAGTTCCATAGTCATCTCGGTACGGATGTCATCCTGCGCGTCGGTGGGCGAAACCGGGAAGTACCCCTCTTTGTGGCGCGGGCGGTACCCCCGATTGTCGCCCTCTTTGCCGGAGTTCCACACGCCTTCGTCGGAATCCAGGAAGTAGTACCCGCTGTGGCTGTTCTGATTAAACCGCGCGGTGTCGAAGATGAAGAACTCGGCTTCGGGGCCAATGTACGCGGTGTCGCCGATCTTGGTGGACTTGAGGTACTTCTCGGCCTTCTGCGCAATGTAGCGCGGGTCGCGGCTGTAGGATTCGTGCGATACCGGATCCACGATGTTGCAGATCAGGCTGAGCGTCGGCAGCTTCATGAACGGATCCATGACCGCCGTTCCCGCATCCGGCATGACCAACATGTCGCTGTTGTTGATCGCCTGCCAGCCGCGGATCGACGATCCGTCAAACCCCAACCCCTCCTTGAAGATGCCTTCGCTGAGTTCCTCGATGGGAATGGAAAAGTGCTGCCAAATGCCTGGAAGGTCGACGAACTTCAGATCGACCATGACCGCCTTGTGTTTCTTCGCGTACTCCAACACTTCCTTCGCCGTCATCGCCATCTCCTTTGTGATTCAATCCGATCCACCACGCGCAATCGCACCGCCTCGAAAACAAAAAAGACGCCCCAGGCGCAGTTCAACGCCTGAAGGACGTCTTTGTCCCCCCGGTTTCCAGCCGCCACGGCCGGACGAGTGAGCCGCTTATATCACGCGGCAAAGAGACGTGTCAAGCGACCGGGTGCGACGGGCAACGGGCCGCTGCACCAGGTCTCAATACAGATACACCGCCCCAGCATTGAGCGCCCCGTTATTGCCCGCAGGGCCATCGATCCCGGTCGCGCTGCTGTCTTCACCCGTTGCGCCTACGACCACCGTGTCCCCGTCGCTGCTCACCGCCACCGCGCGCCCAAACCCATCCTCGGTCTCGGTGTTCGAGGCTTTCACATAGGCTTGCTGGGTCCATACGCCCGCGCCATCTCGCGTGTACACGTACACCGCCCC
>JBMOMC010000011.1:0-36849 GCA_049325335.1 Nitrospirota bacterium | reverse complement strand
CGCGTGTACACGTACACCGCCCCGGCATTGAGCGCCCCGTTATTGCCCGCGGCGCCATCGATCCCGGTCGCGCTGCTATCTTCGCCCGTTGCGCCCACGACCACGGTGTCGCCGTCCCCGCTCACCGCCACCGCCCCGCCAAATCCATCGGCCGCCTCGGTGTTCGCCGCCTTCACGTACGCTTGCTGGGTCCATACGCCCGCGCCATCTCGCGCGTACACGTACACCGCGCCGGAGTCGATTGCGTTGTTATCGCCCTCAGTCCCATCGATCCCGGTCGCGCTGCTATCTTCGCCGGTCGCCCCGACGACCACCGTGTCCCCGTCCCCGCTCACCGCCACCGCGCGCCCAAACCCATCCTCGGTCTCGGTGTTCGAGGCTTTCACATAGGCCTGTTGGGTCCACACGTCCAGGGTGTCTCGCGTGTACACGTACACCGCCCCAGCATTGAGCGCCCCGTTATTGCCCGCAGGGCCATCGATCCCGGTCGCGCTGCTATCTTCGCCCGTCGCCCCGACGACCATCGTGTCCCCGTCCCCGCTCACCGCGACCGCCCCGCCAAATCCATCGGCCGCCTCGGTGTTCGCCGCCTTCACGTACGCTTGCTGGGTCCACACGCCCGCGCCATCCCGCGCATACACGTACACCGCCCCGGCATTGAGCGCCCCGTTATTACCCGTGGTCCCGTCGATCCCGGTCGCGCTGCTATCTTCGCCCGTTGCGCCCACGACCACGGTGTCCCCGTCCCCGCTCACCGCGACCGCCCCGCTAAATCCATCGGCCGCCTCGGTGTTCGACGCCTTCATATAACCGATTGCCTGAAGCAGGCCGCTGAGCGTGGTCACGGTATTCGACGCGGTGCACCCACTGGTATTGCACGCCTCCAACTGATACCGAGCGTTCGCCCAATCGTGGCGATGCACCGCAATGTCTATTGTCAGGCTGGTCGTCCCAGCCGCGATTTGACCTCCGCGCTGGGAGAAACTCGCACCGCTGTCGAGGCTCTCCATCAGACGGTAGTAGTCCGCGTCCGCAACAGAGGTCCAGGTGAACTCGAGTTGCTTGAGGCCGAATCCGACGCTGAGGGTCAGTCCTGAGCCGGTCCCGTCGCCGTTACACGCCGCGGTTGCCCACAGGATCAAGACCAGCGCGCATCCGCGACCAATGAGGCCGCGGAGCTCGGAGACACGCACATCAGACCAGCGTTTACGGCGCATGAAAAGACCTCCACGTCATGATGATCGATGACCTTCTGCCAGTGTGCCCCAAACTCAAATGCGGAGTCAATCGATCCAAAGATCCCCGAGCATTGTCCTGCCGCCCATTGCGAGCCGGCGGCGGATCGTGGTATGGTCGGCCCATGACCGACCTCGGCACCCCATGTCCACGTTGACCCCGGAAGAAGCGGTCATCATCGTCAACGCGTACGGCGAGACGCTCGAATCCTTGGCCGTGGTGTCGTCGCCGCGGTGGGAGAACGAGCAGGATTACCAGCGCGCGGTGATGAACAGCCCCGACCCCATGGCGCTGCTACGCCGCACCTACGATGTTCGACTGCTCCCTTACTCCAAGAACGGCATCCGCGACGCCCTGCACCTGCTCCTCGCGCATCCGGACGTGGAACTTGATATGAAAGAGCGGCTGCGCATGGGACTGCTCGCCCTCGACGACTTCGTCGAAGGCGCCGCGGAGTAACGCCGCCGCATGCCCGGGTGCGGACGGCGGCGCCCGATCGCCGGCGGCGCCGCGCTCGGTCTGATCCTACTCGCCGCGTCGAGCCCCGCGCGAGCCGCCGAACCCGACAAACCCACGTTGACCGCGTTGGCGTTGACCGAAGCGCGCGTGGAGGTGGACGGCGCGCTCGATGACCCCGTGTGGCGCATGAGTCCCGGCATGGGGGGATTCCTCCAACAAACGCCCCGCACCGGCGAACCCGCGGTGGGGACGACCACGGTTTGGGTCGCGTACGATACCGAGGCCTTGTACGTGGCCGCGCGGCTCGACGATCCCCAGCCGGAATTGATCCAAGCCGACGAACGCCACCGCGACGCCGCGCTCTCGCGCAGCGACACGTTCGACGTGGTGATCGACACGTACCACGACCACCAGAATGCGTTCCTGTTCCAGACCAACCCGCTCGGCGCGCAGTACGACGCCGCGTTCACGCGCGAAGGCGCGTTCGTGAACGACGCGTGGAACGGGCTCTGGGAGGTCGCGGCCGGGCGCACGCCCACGGGATGGGCCGCGGAGTTTCGCATCCCGTTCACCACCTTGCGGTACCACCCGTCCGCGGGCGCCACGTGGGGCATCCAGTTTCGCCGCGTGATCCCCCACCTGCTGGAAACGTCGTTCTGGAGCCCGATCGCTCCGGAGCAGTCGTTGTATGAAATCTCGCGCGGCGGGCACCTGGTGGGTGTGGCGCCGCTGCGCCCGCAACACCGCCTGACCCTCATCCCGTACGCGAAGGGCTCCTACGGCGTGCGGTCGACCGACGATTCCGGGTGGGACGTGGACCACGACGTGGGCGGCGATGCGCGGTACGCGTTCACTCCGGATCTAACCCTCGACCTGACCCTCAACACGGATTTCGCCGAGACCGAGGCGGACCATTTCCAGGTGCGGTTGGACCGGTTTCCCCTGTTCTTCCCCGAGCAACGCGAGTTTTTCCTGGAAGACAAGGGCGCGTTCGAGTTCGGGCTGAACGGCCAGGTGCAACCGTTTTTCAGCCGAACCATCGGACTGAGCCGCGGCGAGCCGGTTCCGCTCTGGGGCGGCGCCAAACTCACCGGCAAGGCAAACCGGTACGGGATCGGCGCCCTCACCATGCAAAGCCGCGCGCAAGACAATGCACCCGCGGAACGCTACGGCGTAGTGCGTCTGACGCGCGATCTGGGCCTGCGCTCACAAGTGGGCGTCATCGGCACGCGACGCGAGATCCTGGGCGACGCCCCGTTTCAGACCGTGGGCGCGGACGCCTCGTATAACCCGACGTCCGCGGTCACGACGCAAGCGTTCTGGATGCGATCGGACGGACCGCAAGCCGCGCAACCCGGGTACGCGGGGTACGCCCATGCCCAATACCGCGATCCGTTCTGGCGCGTGCGGCTCTATCACCTGCGCGTGGACGAGCGCTTCGACCCGCAACTGGGCTTCGTGAAACAGAACGACCTGGCGGAGACCTACGGGTACATCGACGCGCGCCCACGGCCCGCGACCGGCCCGGTCCTGGAATGGGGCGTCAAGAGCGAACTGACGTACCAGAGCGCCACGGACGGCACCCTGTTGTACCGGAGCCAATACCAGCGAGTCCTCGCGGAGTTTCGCACCGGCGACATGATCCTGCTGAGTTGGGACCCGCAGGTCGAGCGGCTTCAAGACGCGTTCGAGCTGCAACCCGGCATCATCATTCCGGCCGGCGACTACCGGTACCACCACTGGAACGTGTACCTGGCGAGCGAGGCCAGCCGCCCGCTCTCCGGCATCGTGAGCGTGTTGTGGGGCGGTTACTACGGCGGCAGGAAAACGTCGGTGGACGTGGACCTCACCGCGTCGGTCCTGGAGACGGTCTCACTCGGCGCCGCGCTCAGCGTGGATTGGATCCGGGTGCCGACCGACACGGCGCCGTTTCACGCGGACACCGTGCCGCGCATCCTGTCAGGAAACGTGCAGTGGTCCGTGAGCCGGCGCGTCGTGCTCAAAGCTTTGGTGCAGCACGAACGCGAGAGCCATACCCTCGCGGCCAACCTGCGCTTCGCGTGGGAGTATCATCCGGGAAGTTTCGTTCACCTCATCGCCAACCCGTCGTCGTCACGCGACACGGGATCAGCCGCGGTGTATTTGGTCAAAGTCACCTGGCGGTGGGAGGCGGCATAGGGGCACATCGTGAGCGGGAGAGCCGGAGATGGGGAGAGCAGGAGAGTGCGTCGCCGGCTGATCGATCAACCGATGAATCAGGACAGGTGATATGGCCTTTCCGGTGTCTGCGCAAAAGAATGACGAACTGACCGCGCGGATGGCCGCACTCGGGGTGCGCGAAACGGACATCGACGAGACGTTCGTGCGCGGTTCAGGCCCCGGCGGTCAACACGTGAACAAGACCGCCACGTGCGTCATGCTCGCGCACCGTCCGAGCGGGATCAGCGTGCGCTGCCAAGCCTCGCGCTCGCAAGGCCTGAACCGTTTCTACGCGCGACGCCTGCTGCTCGATAAAATCGAAGGCCAACAACTGGGCAAAGCCAGCGCCGAACAACAAGCGATCGAAAAAATTCGTCGGCAGAAGCGCAAACGCTCGAAACGGGCGAAGGCCAAGATGTTGGCGGACAAGCGGCAACAGGCGGAGAAAAAGGCGACGCGGGGCCGGGTACGACCGAACCACGATTGACAGCCCCGCCCACCCGCTTATAAAATCTCGCTCGTATGGCCAATCGCGAGCTGAAAATTCTTCTGGAAAAAGTCGAGGGCGGTTACATCGTGGCCGACCCCAACCCCGACCCCAAAACCCCGGCGGACGTGTGGATCAACAAGACCGTGCACACGGACTTTGACTCCGCCATGGAAGACATCCGCCGGCGCCTCGGCGTGTCCGACATCATCGCCTCGCACGAAGGCAAGCTCTCGATCTAAAAAATCCCCGGTCGGCCTTGGCCAAGGGTTCTCCCCACAATAACCTCAATTCCGCTCAACCAAGCGCATCATTATATAGACAATGTGCATGTCTGTATCGTGCACCTCCCTTCCAGGAGCCGACGCCGGGGCGTAGTTGGAGTTTAGTGAATCCTGGCGCGGGGTCGTCCTTGAACCGTCGCGGAGTTCATTTCCATCTCCGCATATTCGATGAACGCGTCCTCGTAGATCGCTTCGATGTCCTCCCGGGTGAGCGCCCCCGGGTTGCTGCGCAGGATGGGATCCTGCAAGGCCTGCTCGCTCAAGGCTGAAACCGCGTTCCTGTCCACGCCTATTTTCTCCAACGTGATGGGAAGCCCCACATCCATCATGAGCAACATCACAGCATCTATCGCGCGTTGGGCGGCTGCGCGCTCGCTCAGGCCGGCCATGGATTCGCCCAGGGCCTCGGCCACCTTGGCCATGCGGCGTACGTCGGCATACAGGTACGCCTTCATGATGTGCGGGAGCAGGATAGCGTTGCCGACCCGCTCTGGAATATCCAGCAGCTCAGACAGTGAGTGCCCGAGAGCATGCACCGGGCCACTCCTCGTGTTGACGGAGGCTTGTCCAGCCTCGAAGGCCGCAAGCGCCATCTGCTGGCGTCCGCTCAGGTTATTACCGTGGGCCACGACGGCACGGAGGTTCTCCGAGATCAGCCGCATCGCATCCAGTGCGAGCGTGTCGCTCAAGGGGTTTGCCCACGTAGAAAAATACGCCTCAATGGCGTTCGCCAGGGCGTCCATCCCGGTGCTCGCGGTCAATTCCGGCGGCATCGAGCGGGTCATCAGTGGATCGATGACGATCCGCTCTGGAATCAGGTGGCGGCTAAAAATCGCAATCTTTCGTGACCGCGTCTCATCCCGCACATAGCAAAATGGGCTGGTTTCGGCCCCGCTGCCCGCCGTCGTGGGCACCGCGTAGAACGGCGTGATCGGACGACCCACGCGCTCGATCCCCTCGGAGTCCAGGATCGAGCCGCCGTTGGTGAGGATAATGCCGACTGCCTTCGCGGTGTCGATCACGCTCCCGCCCCCGACCGCGATGAGCACATCTGTCCCGGCCTCCTTGCACCAGTCGGCGATCTTGGCGATCTGGGTATGGGGGACTTCGCGCGAGGCCTGATCCATGACATCGCACGTCACCCCGGCCTCGGCAAGTGAGGCCGTCACGGGATCCACAAGTCCCTTCTGGGCGACGCCTTGATCCGTCACGATGGTCGCGTGCCTGACATGCCCGCGAGCGGCCAGGACCCCGATGTCCCGCGTGCAATGGAGCCCGAAGCTCACCTCGCGAGGCCAGATGGACAACGTGGTGGCGTAGGGCCGAACGCCCCTCCCTTTCCATCTCGGAGCGGGGGCCGATTGTCTAGCGGAGGGCGTCTTGACGACTCGCGGAAACGCACGGCGGAAATCCATTCGGGTCGAGAAGGCAACCCACGCCATCATCGCGATGGCCCCGAGCAATGCCGCAGCGCCGAACTCCAGAAATCCTCCCCCCTTCCAGGAAGGCCGGGCGGCGGCGTTGGCCGCCTCGGCGAGATGGAGGTAATCGCCGACGCTCCGTGCTTGAGCTATCTCGTTTATGATCCCGCCCATGATGCGGGCGGTCTGCGCCTCCACGGACGCATCATAGAAGCGCGCCACGCGGTGGCCGTCGGCTACCGCGTCGGCCAGGCGGATGATCCCCTCGTGGGGGAACCGCGCCAGGCGGGCGTTCAACGCGCCGATTTCTGCCGCGGCACGATTCGCAACACCGGACTCCATCGTGGACAACCCCGTGACCCGCGCCTCGACCCTCGGCAGAAAGCGCGGATCAGCCGGAGGCACCTCCGCGGCAGTTTGGACGATCGCGGCGCCCACGCGCTCCTGCAACCAGCCACCGCTGAGGATGGCGCGCACAGTGGCGCGGGCGTCGGCGAGAGCGGTGTCGAGCGCCCATCGTTCAATGTATAGGCGCTGGGCGGTCGCAGCGATCGAGACCCCAAGCGCTTCTTGCAGGCGGGCGTTGCGGCCCTCGGCGAAACTACGCGTGTCGTTACTGACCTGGCTCCACCGCTGGGCGAGTTGGCTCAGTCGGTCGGAGTAATACCGCTCCACGGCCAGGATACGGGTCCCGATGTCTTCTTGAACGAGCGCGTCCAGCAGAGCGGTCTTTGTTGTCATCACCCATTGATTTCCCACGAAGCCTGGGGACACGAGCTCTTCTGCTTCGCCCCCTGCGTTGGAGGGGGCCATTGCGGGCAGCGCGATCACACCAGCCGTGACGAGCACCGCGGCCAGTACGAGCGATCCGAGCACGACCATCGCCATCCAGGAAACGGCTTCGGTGTCCGGACGGTCGTGATTGGGACGATGCCTGGTCATGACACACCCTCCTTTTATGCTATGCCATGTTCTTGGGGCTTCCCGAACCATCCATCAGACCCGCAATGCGGGGTGGTGCGACGGGGGAGAGCGCGGCAGATGAGAACCGCCGTGCGGGGACACGTTTACTCTGGCGTGCGGCCTCGATTCTATGGAGTCCTTCTCCATGGTGCCGGCAAATACGACTTGCAGTGTTATGAAACGCGTCCCGCGGGGAGGCCTTCGTTCACTAAGAAACTGAAAAAAGGATAGATAGGCGAGGTTACACGCTGGAACTTTAAGACAACCACTGAAGCGAAGTCAAGGGTACCGCGGCGGAGACCATGGAAGGCCTTACCCTAGCGGACGACCGCGACCCAGATCACGGCATCTGTCACGATATGGGGGGCTCCATCGAGCAACCTGCGCCGCCGGCACGGAGAAGGAGCGCCGTGTTACAAACCGGCTTTTCGCGAACCCACACGCTTCGAAGCTGGTAGGTTGAGGTGTCGCTTTCCTGGATGGAAGCGACACGAAGCCATAAGGGGTGTCAGGACTCTGACGTCTCAACAACCCTTACAGAAGTAGGCCACTAGAACCACTGAAATATATAGACTTTTGCTACCACGACGTGCGTTTCAGAAACAACTGTTTCTGAAGAGGCCATATTCAGTTGTTTTTGCCCCCACTCAACCCGCCATGAAAACCATCGACAAATCAAACTTCGAATTTAACCGATATCGGAAAGGTTTTTGGTACATCCACATGTCGTTCCGCGAGGCGCTCGCCGTCCAACAGGTCACGCCGCACCGTCTACTCGATCCGAATCTTGTTCTTGTTCGCAACCAGCCACTGCTCGAACGTTTGCAGCGCGGGGTTGAGGCTGCGGGCGAATTGGGGGTCGCGGGCGCCGCAGAAGACGTCGTTGAAGTCTCGTTTGAACTGGAACATGTTGCCCAGATCCTCGGCCCCGGGGAAACCGAAGTGGCGGTAGGCTTCGGGCGTGACCGCGTTGTAGCTCACGGGCTGTCCTAAGGTCTTGGCGAAGGCCGCAGCCATTTGGCTACCGGTCAGGTGTTCGCCCGCGATGCCCACGGTTTTGCCGATGTACTCTCGGCCCTTCTTGAAAATGCCCCACGCGCACTTGCCAATATCTTCGGCCGCGATGCCGGGCAGTTTCTTGTCTCCCATAGGGAACGTGATGGACAGCTTCCCGTCCGGGCCTTTCTTGGGCCCCATCCCGAAGTAGATGAAATTGTCCCAGTAGAACGAGGTCAATAAGCATGTGGTAGGCGCGCCTTGTGTGACGAAGATCTGGTCGGCTTCGCCTTTGGCGTCGAAGTGCGGGACTTTGTATTTGCCCATGAGCGTGGGCATACGCTGGTCGTTCAGCGGCACCCACTTGCGCGTGTCCTCGAGCGTGGACCAGATCGCGTGCTGGACCCCGGCCTGCTTGGTGGCCTTGGCCATGGCCGTGGCGTGGGCCAACTCCTTGTCCGGGGAAAAGTGCGCCCAGAAAAATGTGACGCAGAACGCGCCATACGCGCCGGTAAACGCGCGTTGCAGGCTGGCCGGATCGTCCACGTCTGCCGCGACCACTTGCGCGCCCAGCTTGGCCAGGGCCTTGGCTTTCTCGGAATTGACGTCTCGCGTGAGGGCGCGGGCGGTAAAGCCGCTCGCCTTATCGTTCATGATCGCGCGGACCAGGCCGCCGCCTTGCGCGCCGGTGGCGCCGACCACGGCGATAATTTTCGTATCTGGCATGGGCATCTCCTCCTTGACGGTTGATCAGGCGGGCCCAGCCTACCCCTGCGGGGGCCGCGGGGTCAAGAAATCGGACCAATCTGCCGACAAGTACCCGGGCTCCCCTGCGCGCGGTGTGGGCTGATCTTGGAGGTCGATATGATCCAGACGACAACCAGCGTTGAATTTGCTCACGATTCGGCGACCTACGAACTCCAGCGGTGTTTGGACGCGGTGATGAAACATGGCGCGCGCAGCGTCCTGGTCATGGGGTGCGACGCGGATTCGTGGACGCCCGCGCGCGTGGACCCGGTGCTGACCGCCCTGCCGATCCCGGTGTTCGGCGGCACGTTTCCGAGCATTATTCACCAAGGCCGGCGGCTGGATCACGGCACGCTCGTGGTGGGATTGGGCGAGCGCGCGACGGTGGCGGTGTTGAACGATCTCTCGACGCACGGCGAGGACATGGACGCCGCGGTACGACACGGGTGCGCGGCGATGACCGGGGCCGCGAGTCTGATTACCCTGGTGGACGGGTTGGCCAAACACATCGAGCGATTCGTGGAAAGCCTCTACAGTCTGATCGGCCCGGGACGCGATATCGTGGGGTGCGGCGCCGGCTCACTCAGCTTTGTTCAAAAACCCTGCCTCTTCACCAACCACGGCCTGCTCCAGGACGCGGCGGTGGTGATCGGGCTGCCGTTTCCCGTGTCGCGCGGCGTGCAGCACGGATGGGAGACTCTCGACGGACCGTACCTGGTCACGGGATCGCGCGGCCACGTGCTGGACACCCTCAACTATCAGCCCGCGTTCGACGTGTACCGAACGCGCGTGGAAGCCGCGTCCGGGTTGCGGTTTGCCGAGCACGATTTTTTCTCGATCGCCAAAACATACCCGTTCGGAATCGAACGCCTGGACGGCGATCTGTTGGTGCGCGATCCGATCCGGCTCGAGGGCAATGCCCTGGTGTGCGTGGGCGAGGTGCCGGAAAACGCGATGGTCTACATCCTCAAGGGCCAGGCGGCCCGGCTGGTGGACTCCGCGGGCACGGCCGCGAGCGAGGCCCGCGCCTCCTACGACGCGCGTCGGTCCCGCGGCGCGCCGTCGGCCCTGGTGTTCGACTGCATCAGCCGCGTGTTGTTCCTGAATCTGGAGTTTGACCGCGAACTCGAGGCGATCCAGCACGGCCTTGGAGACTTCCGCCACGCATTCGGAGCCCTCACTCTCGGCGAGATCGCCAACACCTACAACGGCCCCATCAATCTGCTCAACAAGTCCACCGTGATCGGCGTCTTTTAGCGGATCACGGCAGGGGCGTGCGTGGAAAACACCCTTCAACTCATCTCGATCCAACACGAACTCGGCATGGCGGTGGGGCTCGACCTTCGCCTGGAGCCCATGTTGCGGCAGTTCGCCGCGGTGTGCATCCGCCGACTCGGGCTCGCCGGCGTTGACGTGTTCTTGGTCCACGACGAGTCCGGGCGGCTCGCGTTACACGCTCCGGGCTCGGGCGCGCTCCGCCACTACCTCAGTCTGCCCGATCGTCATGGGGGAGACGGAGCCACTGAAGCCCGGTGCGAGCATTGGGTGAGTCGTCAGCAAGACCGGTCCGCGCACCTGCTGGGATGCGACGAGCGCCACGGCGAGTTCATGTACTTTTTCCGACTCCCGGACTGCGGCGTTCTGGTGTTCCGACGGTTCCACCGCGCGATCGACGAATCCGTGCTCTTGTTGCTCAAGCCGATTCTCGCGCGTCTGACCACCAGTTGCCACGCGTCCTTCGAACATGAAGAGTTGCTGCGAGCCACCGTGGCCCGCAAACAGGCCGAAGATACCGTAGTGTATCAACTCCATCACGATGATCTCACCGGCCTGCCCAACCGCCGCCTGTTCATGCAGCGGTTGGACCAGGAACTGGCGCGATCGCGACGGCACCGCCATTTCGGGGCGGCGTTGTTCCTGGACCTTGACCGGTTCAAAACCATCAACGACACGCTCGGGCACGCGGTCGGCGACCTCTTGCTCACCGCGGTGGCCTCGGTCTTGACCGGATTGATCCGGCGCGAAGATACGGTGGCCCGTCTCGGCGGTGACGAGTTCGTCATGCTGCTGACCGAACTGGGCGAGAACGCGAACACCGCGGCCCGCCACGCGCAAACCGTGGTCGAGAAGATCCGCGCCGTCTTCGCGCGGCCGTTGGAGGCCAACTCGCACAGTTTGTCGGTGACGCCCAGCATCGGCATCGAAGTTTTCCCGGACGGCGCCTCGTCCGCGGACGAAATCCTGCGCCACGCGGACATGGCCATGTACCAGGCCAAATCTCAGGGCCGCAACCACGCGATGTTCTACGACCGCAAGATGTCGGTGGAGCTCGAAGACCGTCTGGCCCTTGAAAAAGAGTTGCAGACCGCGGCCGCCAACAACGAATTCGAACTCTACTATCAACCCCAGTACGCCGCGACCGGAGACATGATCGGCGCCGAGATCCTCCTGCGCTGGAACAACCCGCGTCGCGGCATGGTGTCGCCCGCCTTGTTCATCCCCATCGCCGAGGAAACCGGGATGATCCTTGAGGTCGGAGATTGGATGCTGCGGTCGGCCTGCCGACAACTCCGGACCCTGGAGCAGGCCGGACTCCCCGAGCACTTCAAAAAAATCTCGGTGAACGTGAGCGCGATTCAACTCCGTCAAGACAATTTCGTCGAGCACGTGCAGCGCCTGGCTCAAGATGCCGGGATCAATCCCGCCAACCTCGGCATTGAATTAACCGAAGGCACGCTGATCAAACATACCGAGGACGCGGTGGACAAGATGCGCGCCCTTCAAGCGTTCGGCATCGCGTTTTCCATCGATGATTTCGGGACCGGCTACTCCTCGCTGGCGTACATCAACCGGTTCCCGGTCGCCACGCTCAAAATCGACCAAGCCTTTGTGCGCGGCCTGCACGCGCACAAAGGCAACCGGGCGATCGTGGAAACCATCATCGCGCTCGGACGCGGGCTGGATCTGTCCATCATCGCGGAGGGCGTGGAAACGCGCGAAGAGTTGGAGTGTTTACAAGCCTCTGGGTGCTCGCAATTTCAAGGGTACTATTTCAACCGTCCCATGACGTTTGACGCGTTTCAGCGACTACTCCGCTCCCCGGTTGATCGTCCGGGTGACGCCCACACACGCTGCGCCTGAACCCCGTCAGCGATCCGCCCCCGCCAACTCCGCGACCACGGACTCCAGCCCCGCGACCACGCGCGCCAACCGTTCGTAATCCACCTGCTCCGGGGTGTCCGCGTCGGTGTGATACGCGGGGTAGCGAAACAGGGCGGTGTCCGTGACCATGATCGCGGGGAACCCCGCCTGCCAGAACGACCAGTGATCGGACCAACCCACGCCCGGCAGGTTCGCGGGCAACGCGCCGCCCTCCGATGGAATCGACGCCACGTCGCGAAAGCGCTTGATGGCGCGTTTGAGCACGGCGCGCGAGGAGAGATTGCTCACGAACGCAATAAAAGTCGCGGTATCGGGATAGACCCAGCGCAGGACCGACGGGTACCGTTGGCTGCCCGGCGCATCCGCGAAGTATCCCATGGTTTCCAAGCTCACCATTGCGTTGACACGCTCGCCCCGTTCGCGCGAGCGCGCGGCATACACCATGCTCCCCATGGTCGGGGAGTGCGCGAACGGCCGTTCCTCGTTCACGAACGCCACGAACCGCAGGGTGCGGGCCGTGGTCCGGCCGGCGAATGCCTCGGCCAACGCCAAGAGGGCCGCCACGCCGCTGCCGTTGTCATTGGCGCCGGGCGCGCCGACCACCGAATCATAATGCGCGCCCACTAGGACGATCGCGTCGGGGTCCGACGCCCCCCGGCGTTCTACTTCGAGATTGTCGAACGGTCGGCCGTTGATCTCGTATCGGTGGCGACGCACGTCGTACCCCGCGCCGACCAACCCGTTGTCGATGTAGTCCGCGGCCGCGAGCAACGCCTCGTACCGCTGGGAGTTCCGTTCGCCGATGGCGCCCGCCAGCGCCTCCACGTCCCGGCGCAGGACGCCGACCAGCGATGATTCGCGCGGCGTGAGCGGCGCCAACGCGCCTCGCGCGGACGTCCCCGGCATCCAGAACATGGCCGCCAACCACCACCCGAGGCCTGCGAGCAGCGCGGCCGCGGCCGCGAGTCCGATCATTCGCCGGCGCACGCCTCGAGAAACCCCCGCACGAGGGCCGCGGACGACGGGTGAGGCCACCGTTCCGGGTGCCATTGCACTCCCAGCACAAAGCGGTTGGTCGCGTGCTCGACGGCTTCGATCGTGCCGTCGCTCGCCCGCGCGGATACGAGCAGCCCGCGCGGCGCCGCGCGCACGGCCTGGTGATGGTGGCTGTTCACGAGCGCGGTCTTGGTCGGAATCAGACGCGCGAGCAGGGTGCGCGGGACGATGCGGATGCGGTGCGCGGAGTCCGTGTGCGCGGGACCGCGGTGGATCACGCGTGATCGAATCCCGCGCCGCCCTAGCTCGGCCGGGAGATCCTGTACCAATGCCCCCCCCAACGCCACCGCGAGGACCTGAACACCGCGGCACACGGCGAAGATCGGTACGTCGCGCTCCAGCGCGCGCGGCAGCAAGTCGAGTTCCCAGGCGTCGCGCGGCTCGTTGATCCGTTCGCAGTGGCGGTCGGTTTCGCCGTAGCGCGCGGGAGCCACGTCTTCCCCGCCCACCAACAGGACCCCGGACGCGGACGCGGGCACCCGCCGTCCGAGCAACACCACGACCGGACGCCCCCCGCCCCGCGCGACCCATCGCAGGTACGGCGCCACGTCGCGCAGCACCTTGGGCTCGCGCGATTTCACCAGGACCGCGATGTCGGCCCCCCCGACCCGTCCGCGCGCCATGATCACCCCGCGTTCACCGTGGTCGCGGATCGCGTGCAGCCGACGCGTCGCGCGACAACACGATTTCGATTTCGTCTTGATCCGACATGCCGCGATTGCGCACGCGCGCAGTCCAGCCCTGGCGGTTTCGCAGCGCGCTGAACACGGCCTTGAGCACGTCGGCCTTCATCCCGCTCTCCCACTCGCGCACCCACTGGTACTGGTCGTCGTCCCCGTCATAGTCGTCCGGGAACGCGGCTTCCAAACTGAACCGGAGCGTGAACGTCTTGTCCTCGGAGAACATCGCGGGCCTTATCTGACGCCGGAAAACAACTGCTCCACCAACGAGGCCCCGCACCGTTGCGCGGCCTCGTTGAGCCGCGTTTTTAACGACTCGGCGTCGCGCGCGGTTAGTTCCGGAATCGTAGATCGGCTCGGCGCGTCGGGCTCCGTGGCGTCGCAAAACCCCTGCCACGCCACGCGCCCTCCCGCCAAGTCGATCAGCCGCGCGCGCGCTCCCACGCTCACGCGATATCGGGTCCAGAGTTTGGTATCCGCGACCAACCCCCAACGCACCGTACGCACATCGAGCAACCACCCCTCGCGGCCGACGGATGCGACCACCGCGTCGAGGCGATCATCCGGCGGCAGGGACACCTCGGTCGGCGCGCGTATGGCCCCCACCTCGAACGCCAGAGCATCCAGCACCCGGGCGCGCACCGCAATCGCGGGATCGTCGATGCCGTATTCGGCGTCGATCGGCCCGCTCCCCGCGCTTCGGCCCGGAAAAATCAACACCCCGCCCGACACGCCGGACACGGACCCGATCGTGCTGTTGCCCGGCGTCTCCACGTCGAACACCGGCGGGGGATGCCGCGCGATCCCTACCGTGGCCGCGCGCAACGCCGTGAGGTCGTCATGAGTCAGTCGAATCTCGCGGGACGCGCACCCGGCGTGCACCGTCAACGCGACGATCACCACGAACCGGACCGCCCCGCGCCGCAAGCGGGTCCATCGACCGTTTCGACGTTCAGAATGTTCTAGCCGCCGCATCATGCGCCTTGCGCCCCCACGCCCGCAATTGGTCCGAATCCTCCAACACGTCCACCGGGACCTGGTAATACGGCATCGCGGATTTTTTCGCGAAGGGTCGAAACGGTTCCATCCCGGCCGACTCGTAGTCCGCCCGGTTTGACGGACCCACTTTAAAGTACAACACGTCGTCGGCAATCAGGGCGAAAAACACCCCGTCCAGATACAGCCCGACGCCGCCGAACATACTCTTTCCGGTCACCGATCCCAGGCAGGCGAGCTGCCCGAGCACGTAGTCCCGATATTTACCGCTGACCGGCATGGGGAGTGTCCGGCATCCATCCCAACGTGGCGTGCGGGCGACAATCGAAATGTCCCAGGTACGGTTTGATATCCAGCACCGGCGTGCCGTCCGCCACGTCGAGGCCTTTGACGAACAGGCGGTTCCCGTCGCGTTTTACGAGTTCCACGGTCAGAATACCGATTCCGTTGGGTCGGTGCGGCGACCGCGTGGCGAACACCCCGCGTTCGCGGGTTTGGCCCGGCGGATACACACGCAGCGGTTTGGCCGTGCTCAGATGGAACGCGAACAACACGAACAGGTGCGAGAACTGCTCGATGTCCAACAGCCCGTCCGCGTACGCGGGATCAACCTCGATCACGCCTTCCGCGGTCGGCGCCTGTCCCAATACTTTGGGAATTTCGTCGGTCGTACGGTACGGCGTGCGGAACAGGCCGATGGGCACGTAGGTATAGGCGGTCATCGTCCCACCCTGTATACCGCAGCCGCCCCCTCGCCCGCAACCGTTCGCGCCGTGCTGTGGTATAGTGCGCGCCCGTGTCTCGACGCGCCCCGCATCTGGTGGTTGTCATCACCCCACACGGCTTCGGGCACGCGGCGCTCACCGCGCCGGTCGTCAATGCCCTACGACCGCGTATCCCCGGTCTGCGCGTCACGCTCCGCACCACGGTAGACCGAGACCTGCTCGCGGCCCGGTTTGATCCGCCGTGGGACCTCGTTCCCACGGCCGCCGACTTCGGCATGCGCATGACCTCCGCTCTCGACACGGACGTCGAAAACAGCGCGCGGGCCTATGCCAGCCTGCACGAGCACTGGCCGGAACGAGTCGCCGAGGAAACCACGGCGCTGACGGCGCTCGCCCCCGACGCGATTCTCAGCAACATCCCGTACCTGACGCTCGCGGCCGCCGCGCGAGCCGGCATCCCGGCCTTCGCGCTCTGCTCGCTCAACTGGGCCGATATTTATCGACACTATCTGGGGACACGTCCCGAGGCCGCCGCGGTCCACGCCCAAATTCTGGCCGCGTACGCGTCGGCGCGCGTGTTCATCCAACCCAGGCCCAGCATGCCGATGATTGATCTACCCGCGCGACGGGCGGTGGGCCCGATCGCCCGCACGGGTGCGGACCGCAGGGACGAGCTGCGTCGCGCGCTCGGGCTCTCGGCGCGGCAACGGGTCGTGATGATCGCGCCGGGCGGATTGTCCTTCCCGCTGCTTATTGAACGCTGGCCTCGGACACCGGACATTCGGTGGCTGGTGTCCGGTCGGGACCATGTGGATCACCCCGACGCGCTCGCGCTGTCGTCGATCGCCTGGCCGTTCGTGGATGTCTTACGCGGGTGCGACGCGCTGATCGGCAAACCCGGGTACGGCACGTTCGCCGAAGCCGCGTGCAACGGTACGCCCATGCTCTACGTGCAACGCAAGGACTGGCCCGAGGAACCCTACCTGATCGACTGGCTCACGGCTAATGGCCGAGCCCTGGAGCTTGACCGCGCCGCGCTGGAACGCGGCGACCTCGGCGCCGCCCTTGCCGCATTGTGGCGCCTGCCCAAAAAATCACCCGTACTCCCCACCGGCATCGAAGAAGCCGCAGACATTGTTGCGGAGTTTCTGTGATGTTGTGGATTGCGAAGTTCGGCGAAGCCGCAGGCTGCTCAAAAAGCGCCGGATGCAAGGCGCGAGGAAGGAGGAAAACCGGAAAGCGCACTGCGCCGGTGTGTGGCGCTGCTAAAGGTTCCATCCGCTCGCTTGGCGAAGCAGCGTACTATGACGTACGTGAGGATTTTCCGACGACCGAGCAACGCCGCAGCCGGACTTTTTCAGCAGCCTGAATCAACCGCCAGAAAGATCCGGTTCGCCGCACCACCGTAAGATCTCCGCCCGCGCCGCGTCGTGCAGGGCACGGGCCGCGGCCCAGTCCGCGCCTTGCGGTGCGATCGGGTCTCCGATCACCACGCCGACCGTTCCCCGGCGCGGGAACCACGACCCGTCGCGCAGGATCGAGCGCGTGCCTCGCAACGCCACCGGGACCACCGGCGTGCCGGTCTGCGCCGCCGCCACGAACGCGCCCATCCGAAACGGGCGAAGCCCCGCGGCACGACCGAACGTGCCCTCGGGGAACACCACCAGCGTCCGGCCCACCCGCGCGGCCTCGGCAAGCCGGCCCGTATCTTCGACACCCTTTTGGCGGTCGAACCGTTCCACGAATTCCGCGCCCAGACGTCGGAGAAACCACCCGGCTCCCGTCACCGCCGCCAATTCGCGTTTGGCCACGAACGCGCCGCCCTCCGGCAGCGACGCCGCAAGCACCACCGCGTCGAGATAACTCGCGTGGTTGACCACGCACACCGCGGGCGCGCGCAACGCGCCGCGGATCACCAACGGCACGCCGGCCAGCCGGAATCCGGCGCGCGCGAGCGCACGGACCATCAGCCACCGCGCCCGGGGCGAAGGGACGATGCTCGCCGCGGCGGCCGCCGCGCTGATGCCCACTCCGAACACGGTCCACGCGTACCCGGCGTACAGCGCGCGCGCCCCGCCGCGCGCCCAACGCCGCGCTTCGCCCAACGCGCCCCCGGCGGCCAGCCGCGCCACCTGCACCCACACCGCGCGCGGACCCGACCCGGCCAAGGCTCCGCGGTCGTACAGGTCGCGGCACGCGGCGCGGCGGATCTTGCCGCTCGAGGTCTTCAGGACCGTGTGCGGCGGCGCCAACACGATCTCGTCCGGCGCGGCGTGCAGCAGGTCCATCGCCAAGTCATGGATCCGCGCGCGGAGCGCGTCCAAGGCCGCCGCGTTTTTCTCGCGGGTCTCGGCCACCACGACCAATTGTTCGGTCCCGGCGTCGGGGTCCGTGGTCCCGAATACGGCCACGCACCCTTTGCGAATGCCGGGCACCCTCCCCACCGCGTCCTCCAGTTCGTAGGGATAGAGGTTCCGACCCGCGCGGATGATGATCTCCTTGGCGCGGCCCGTGATATACACATCCCCCTCCGCCAGGTACCCGTAGTCCCCGGAGTCGAGCCACGGCCCGTCGAATAATGCCGCGGTGGCCTCGGCGTTGCGGTAGTACCCGCTGGTAGTGGACGGTCCCATGAATTGAATGCGGCCCACCTCGCGATCACCGGCCTCGCGGCCCGACTCGTCCACGATCCGGATCTGATGCCCGGGCAGCGGGCGGCCGCACGCCACCACGCGCATCGCCGAGGAATCATCCGCGTCAGCGGGCACGGCCGCGCCGCGGGAAGCAAGCGCGTCGCGATCGACGCGGTCGATCGGCGGCACCCGGCCCAACGGCGGGAACGCGAGGCCGACCGACGACTCGGCGAGCCCGTACACCGGGGCCATGGCGCCCGGCCGGAACCCGCACCGGCCGAAACGCTCGATGAACCGGGTCATGGTGTCGGGGCTGATCGGCTCCGCGCCGTTGACCGCCAGACGCCACGAGCTCAGATCGATCGTGGCGAGCGCGGCCTCGTCGATCTTGCGCACGCACAGTTCGAACGCGAAGTTGGGACCCGCCGAGATGGTGCCGCGGTACTCGGAGATCGCGCGCAGCCACCGCTCGGGCCGGGCCAGAAACGTGAGCGGCGACATCACCACGAACGGCGCGGCATAGTACAAACTCCCGAGCCACGCGCCGATCAACCCCATGTCGTGATACAGCGGTAACCAGCTCACCAGCACGTCTTGCGAGCTCGCGCGTACGGCCTCGCCCATTGAACGGATGTTGGCCAGCAGATTCGCGTGGGTCAGCATCACGCCTTTGGGCGTCCCCGTGCTCCCGGAAGTGTATTGCAGGAGCGCGATGTCTTGCGCCGCCACGCGAGGTTGCGCGGATTCCAGCCCCGCCGACGAGAGTTCCTCGACCGTCGCGGCGTGACGCAGCGACTCGACCTTGGCCTTGAGTAATTGCGCCACGCGCTGCGCTTCGGGCACGGTGATCATGAGCACGGTCCCCGCGTTACGCAGGATGGCGGTTTGGCGTGTGAGGTGGTCTTCGATCTGCGCGAGGCGCAACGGGGGGTACAGTGGCACCGGGACGCCCCCAGCCAACAGAATGCCGATGAATCCGACGAAGTATTCCCGAGACGTGGGCAGCATGATCGCGACCGTGTCCCCGGGGTTGACGCCCCGGCCCCGTAACCCCGCGGCCACGGCCGACCCGGCTTGCCATAACTCGCCGTACGTGAGCCGGTCTCGGCAGCCCCGGTCGTCCAACTGGGAAAGATGCGGCCGCTCGGGATGCCGCTCCACGTGCCAGCGCAGCGCCTCCACCAGTGTGGCCGCCGCGGACGGATCACCCGTTACCGGGCCGACGACCTGCGCGTGCACGGCCGCGACCCGCTCCTCAGCCGGCGCCTCGCCCTCCCGCGTCAGGACCGCCCGCAACAGATCGCGCGGCGTCTCCGCGTTCGCCGTCACGTGCTCGGGCAACCGTACCCCGAACCGCTGTTCCAGGCGCAACACCAACTCGACGCGGCCCAGGCTGTCGAACCCGAAATCCTTCTCCAGCGAACTGTCCAGCGTCAACGCGCGCCCCGGCGGGGTCCTATACAACTCGGACGCCAAGGCGTGCAGCATCTCGATCAACGCGTTCGCGGTCTGCGTCACGTCCATGACAGCCTGAGCCTACACGAATCCGCCCGACATATACACGCACCTATACCCCAATCAGGCCGTCGCTGCAACCAGGCTTGACTTGAGCCCCTCAACACACCTATACCTGGACCATTCAGTGGGTACCATGATCCTCCGAAGCCCCTGACACAGACGGTCACCACCGAGTTACCGAACATCTACGCAGCGAACATGCTGCCCGTTGAATCGTGACCCGTACCGGGGAGGCATCGATGATGATGGCCGCGTCGGAACCCCACGTTAATCGGCACTGTCGGATACTTGCCGAGACCGCAAGCCTCACCGCCGTTGTGGTCGGCGTGCTGGCGCTGGCCGGCTGGGCATGGGACGTCGGAACGCTGTTGAGCGTCCTGCCGGGCTATGCCACGATGAAACCCGCCACGGCCGTCTGCTTCATCCTGTCGGGCGTCGCGCTGCATCTCCTGCGCCCGACACCGCCCCGATCCGGCGGTGTCGGGCGTCGACGAGTCGGCGGGTACGCCTGTGCCGCCGTGGTCGCCCTGATCGGTTTGACTACCACCGGCGAATACCTCCTGAACCGTGATCTCGGCATCGACTCGCTCCTATTCCCGGATCGCCTGCGCGCAACACTGATCCCCGACCCGGGACGGATGTCGCTCGCCACCGCAACGAACTTCGTCCTCATTGGCGCCTCGTTGTGCACCCTTGACGCCAAGTCATTCCTCGTCCGACCGGTCGCTTCCGCGCTCGCGCTCATGGCAGGCACGATCGGATTGATCGCGGTCCTGGGCTATATCTTCGGCGTGGAGGCGCTCTACACGCTGTATCCGTATCAATCCATGGCGCTTCACACCGCGCTGACGTTCATCGGCCTCGGCGTCGGGGTCCTCTGCGCCCGTCCCGACCGGGGCATGGCGGCCTCGGTCACAAACAACTTGGTCGGAGCGCTGATGGCACGACGTCTGCTCCCGATTGTCGTCGCCCTACCCATCGTCCTCACATGGGCAGGCTTGACCGGCGTACGATCCGGGCTCTACCCAACCGAATTTGGCTTCGCGATCGTGACGACCGCCACGATTTTCCTGATCGCAGCGGTCGTGTGGCTGAATGCCGGTTCCCTGAACCGGATGGACACCGAGCGCCGGCAAGCCGAGACCGCGCTCCGCAACAGCGAGAATCGCCTCCGCACCATCATCCGCACCGAACCGGAGTGCGTGAAACTGGTGAACGCTGAGTGCGAGCTGCTCGACATGAACCCCGCGGGCCTGGCAATGGTTGAAGCGGATTCGACGGCGCAGATCATCGGCCGCAATATCCTTCCCCTGCTGGAGGAGCGGTTTCGGCTCTCGTTTCAGGATCTGAACCGCCGCGTCTTCCGAGGCGAGTCCGGGACGTTGGAGTTCGAGATCATCGGTCTGAAGGGCACTCGCCGCTGGCTGAGCACCCACGCAAGCCCGCTCCGCGACGCCGACGGCCGCGTCAGCGCCGCGCTCTCGGTGACGCGGGACATCACGGGACAGAAACAGGCTGAAGCCGAGCGTCTCCGACTCGAGCACCAACTCCAACAATCCCACAAACTGCAGGCGCTCGGGACCTTAGCGGGCGGGGTCGCCCATGACTTCAACAACATCCTGACCATCATCTCCGGTCACGCCGAACTCGCGGCCGCCAGCGTGCCGTCGGATCATCCGGCGCGCCAACATGTTCAGGCGATCACCCGCGCCGGGGCGCGCGCAGCCGAACTGGTCCGCCGAATCCTGCTCTTTAGCCGTCCGCAGGACACCGACTACCGACCGGTGAACCTGCCGGCGGTGGTGGACGAGGCGGTGCAGTTACTTCGCGCCACGCTTCCCACGACGATCGAAATCCGAACCCAGTTCGCATCCCGCCTCCCCACGATTGTCGCAAATGCCGCTCAGATCCACCAAATCGTGATGAACCTGGGCAGCAATGCCGCATACGCCATGCGCGATCAGGGCGGAGTGTTAGAGGTCCGCCTGGAGCCCGCCACGGTGGGAGACGCGGCCGGCCCGGACCTCGCCGACCTCCCGAAGGGTTCCTACGTCAGACTGTCCGTCACCGACACCGGCTGCGGCATGGACCCGGCAACGTTGGAACGGATCTTTGAACCGTTCTTCACCACGAAGTCCCCAGGCCAGGGAACCGGCCTCGGTCTGTCGGTGGTTCACGGCATTATCAACGGTCACCACGGGGCAATTTCCGTCGAAAGTGGGGTGGGACGAGGAACGGCCTTCCATCTGTACTTGCCGGCCGCACACGCTCCAGCCGACGACACGCCCCCGACGCGACCCTATCAGGTGCCCGGAAGGGGAGAACATATCCTCTTTGTCGACGACGAGGAGGACCTCGTCCTCCTGATGACCGAATTCCTGGAGCGAATAGGGTACCGCATCTCCGGATTCACCAATCCCACCCAAGCCCTCGACGCCTTTCAATCAGATCCGGATGGGTATGATGTCGTGGTGACGGACGTGTCGATGCCGGGCATATCCGGGTTCGACCTGGCCCGCCACATTCTCCTGATCCGCCCCGCCATCCCCGTGGTCATGGCCTCCGGCTATGTGCAGCCCACGGACCAGGCCGCTGCGCGAGCCCTCGGCGTGCGGGAACTGATCCTCAAACCCAATACGATCCATGAGATCGGCAACACCATTTCCCGGGTGCTACAGGAAGAGGTCATCCGCAGAACAACGTCGCCGTCAGACTAAGAGACCACTCACAACGAGTGGGCGTCATTCCAACAACGGCGGGAATCCGGAACTCCCCCGTTTTGCAAAACGTGTTTAGAAACCCTGCCGGATGGTGCAATGCGCCCAGTCCACTGAGGCCAAATAGCAGGACTGCAAATCGGTCTCATCAAGGTGAAGCGCCTGGCTCGCGCGCGTCACCGTACTCCAGTCTCCCCGCTCGTAGGCCGTGACCAATTGGTGGACGGGATGGAATGGTCCGCTCTGCCCCATGAGCGCCTGCTTGATTTCGTCCGCGAGCGGCACCCCGTTGAGCAGGTCGGGCAAAGGTTTGTCCATCAGCGCGTCGATGACGGAGAAGAGCCCCATCAGGAACAGGTCCGCGCCGCGGTCGGCCAGCCCGAGTTTGGGCGCGAGGACCTCCCCGAAACGCCCGCGCACCACCGCGGTGACCAGCAGCTCGCCGGGTTTATCGTTGCCCATGTTCGCCAGCGCAATGAGTGAGGCAAATTTTTTGACCTCGCTCTCGCCCAGCAGGACCATGGCCTGTTTGAGTGAACCGATCTGCGAGCGAAACGCGAACGCGGCGGAGTTGATGTAGCGGAGCAGTTTGTACGAGAGCGAAACCTCCCGCTGGAGAATCCGCTCAAGTTTCGCATAGTCCAGGTCGGACCGATTAATTTCGCTCAAGAGTTCCAGCACGCTCAGCTTGTTGGTGGGGATGTCGCGGCCGTTCATCACCACCGGACGGCTGAAGAAATAGCCCTGAAAATACCGGTACCCCATCGCCAGCCCGCGATCGAACTCCTCGCGCGTCTCGACCTTTTCCGCCAACATCGCGATCTTGCCGCCGCACCGATCAAACAACTCGCGCTGCTCGTCCACGCTCGTGGCCAGCACATCAACCTTGACGATGTCCGCCAACGCCAACAACGGCTCCACCGCCTCGCGCAGTACGAAGTCATCCAGTGCCAGGGTGAAGCCCGCGGCCTTGAGCGCGCGACACGCGGCCAGCACCTCGTCGTCGGCCTCCACGTGCTCCAACAGTTCGATCACCGTGGTCCGACTGGGCAACACGGACGGATATTGTTTGACCAATGCCTCGCGCGTGCAGTTCACAAACGACATCCGGCCGGAGGTGATGGTTTCAAACCCCATCACCAACAGGCTGTTGGCGATCACCTGGGCCGAGGCTTGATTGAGATCGTGATGGCGAAACACATTGTCCCACCCGGACCGGAACAACAGCTCGTACCCGAAGACTTGCTGTTGACGGTCGAAAATAGGTTGTCGCGCAATAAAAACGTCCACTGATCGCTCCGCGAGCCGATAACTAGAGCATATGGCGAGGCGCTCCCCCCGTCAACGACCGTCCACACCGCCTCTGCTTGACACGGCCGGCCCACTTGGCCTACAGTGCGCATCGATCCAGGTCGCCCATCAGGGCGTGAAAAGGGAACCCGGTGCGAATCCGGGACGGTCCCGCCGCTGTAACCGGGGACGATCCCCTCAAACGGCCGAGAGAGTTAGGCCGTTCAACCAGTCCACTGACGCCTCAGGCATCGGGAAGGACGAGGGGATCGGATGAGCCGGGAGTCAGAAGACCTGCCTGGAGCCGCTTGCGGTCGCGCCTCGTCTGAAGGCCTGTCCGCTCTTCGGGATGAAGAAGCTGGGTGCAATCCTCGAAGTGTCTGCTGCGAGGATTGCGCGTGCCGAACGCTCCATCAAGACCTCCGCTCCCTCGCATCGTCGTCCTCGTCCTGTTCACCTTCGTTGCCGTTGCCGCAGCCGAACCGCTCGTGGTCCGCGACGACCTGGGGCAGACTCTCCGGTTTGACCGGACCCCGCAACGCATCGTCTCGCTCTCCCCGGCCCTGACCGAAATCCTCTTTGCGCTCGGACTCGACGAAGCGATCGTCGGCGTGTCGGACTTCTGCAACTATCCGGAGGCGGCTCTCCATAGACCCAAAGTCGGCGGCATCGCGCCGAATTTCGAAGCCCTGATCGCCCTCACCCCGGATCTGGTGGTGAGCACGGGCGGAGCGGGTATGGGCGAGACCGCGCGGCGGCTGGATCGGTTCGGGATCCCGTTGATGGGCGTGGAAGCCGATTCCGTGGAATCCATTCTCGCGCGGATCACCCTGCTGGGCAAGGTGACCGGCCGCAACGCGAGCGCCGCCGCGCTGGTGGACGACATGCGCGGGCGTTTGGCCGCGATCGCCGCACGCCGCTTCACCGCGGCGGCTCCGCGCGTCCTGTATCTCATAGACGACGAGCCGCCGATTACGGTCGGCCCCAAGAGTTTTCTGTACGACGTGCTGATCAAAGCCGGCGGCAGACCCTTCGAGTCTGGGCCGCGCGAGTCATACCCCCGCGTCGGCATAGAGGCTGTGGTTCGATTCGATCCCGAGGTGATCTTCTTCGCGGGCGACTCGGACCGCGGCGCGTCCGCGCACGCCGCACGGTGGCGACGATGGGACCGGATCGCGGCCGTCAAGACCGGCCGGATGTACGCCATCCCGTACGATCTGATCAATCGGCCCGGGCCCCGCATCATCGAGGCCATCGAGTTTCTCGCCCGGAAACTCCACCCCGATAATCAGGACGTGGAGCGCGCGCCGTGAGCGGCCTGACCCGTCGGCGCACCGCGGTCACGTTGTCGATCCTGCTCGGCCTGTTGGCCGCGACCGGGCTCGCCGCGCTCCTCCTGGGCGCCGAACGCGTCCCGTTCCATCGACTGGTCGATCTGCTGATCGGTCCCCGGCGCGGCGACGGGCCGCCCGACGTGAGCGACACCATCATCCTCCAGATCCGCGGCCCGCGCATCGCGCTGGCCGGGTTGGTCGGCGCGGTCCTCGGGCTGACCGGCGCGGTGCTGCAATCGCTCTTGCGCAACCCCTTGGCCGAACCCCACTTGATCGGCGTGTCCAGCGGCGCGGCATTGGGCGTGATGATCGGCGGGTTGTGGCCGATGAGCGGACTGATCCGGGGACTCACGACCACGTGGGTGTTCGCGTTCGCGGGCGGCATGGTCGCGTTGGTCATGCTCTATCGGCTCTCCACGGTCAACGGCCGCATCCGGCCCGAAACCTTGGTGCTCGCGGGGGTGGTCCTCAACGGCACCCTGGCCGCGGTCATCATGTTCCTGACCAGTTACCTCGATCCCGGAAGGGTATTCGGCCGCGTGGTCTGGCTCATGGGCAATCTGGGGTCGGCCGAGTCCGCGGTGCTCTGGCTCACCGGCCCCGTCTTACTCGCCGGAATGGCCTGGCTCTGCGCGCAAGGTCAACCCCTCAATTTGATGACCCTGGGCGCCGACACCGCGCAGTCGCTGGGTCTTCGCCCCGACCGCGTGATCCGCGCGAGCCTGGTAGTTTCCGCGTCTATGATCGGGCTCGTGGTGTCGCTGAGCGGCATGATCGGCTTCGTGGGAATTTTGACGCCTCATATCCTGCGCCGACTGATCGGCACCGACTACCGCCTCCTGCTGCCCGCGTCCGCGCTCGGAGGCGCGATGTTCTTGATCGTCGCGGACACCGCAGCGCGGGTGGCCCTGGCGCCCACGGAACTCCCGGTCGGCGTAGTCACCGCGCTCTGCGGCGGTCCATTTTTCCTGTGGTTATTGGCGCGGCAACGTCGCGCGGTTATGAGCCGATGACGCCCCCGACCGCCCCCCCCGTCTTCCACCTCGACCGCGTCACCGTGGCGTACGGCGCCGACGCCGCGCTGCACGAGATCACGCTCGATATCGCGGCGCATGCCATGACCGCGGTGATCGGTCCGAATGGCTCGGGGAAAAGCACCGTGCTGCGCGTGCTGGCGGGGCTCATCACGCCCGATACGGGAACCGTGACCTTCGACGGCACGCCGCTCGCGTCCATGACGCCGCGCGAGCGCGCCCGACGGATCGCATACGTGCCCCAAGACACCACGGTCCCCTTTGACTTCTCGGTGCGAGAAATCGTGGCCATGGGCCGATCCCCCTATCTGTCGGCATGGGGCTTTGAGTCGCCGGACGATCTGGCCGCGATCGAGCAGTCCATCCATCTGATGGACCTCCGGTCGTTGGTCGATCGCTCGATTCTGGACGTCTCCGGCGGCGAGCGCCAACGCGCCATTATCGCGCGCGCCCTCGCGCAGCGCCCCTCCGTGCTGCTGTTGGACGAACCCGGGGCGAACCTCGACCTGCACTACCAAATCGCGTTGCACGCCCTCCTGACGCGCATGAACCGCGAGCACGGGTTGACCACGGTCACGGTCTCGCACGACCTCAATGCCGTGGCCGATTCGGACCACGTGATCGCGCTCGCCAACGGCCGGATACGCGCGACGGGACCGCCCGCCGCCGTGCTCACCGAGGCGGTGATCGCCGACGTGTTCAACTGCCGCGCGCTGATCGACGTACACCCGCGCACCGGACGTCCGCGCGTGACCGTGGAGTGGACCGCGTGACCCGCCCGCCGTTCATGCGCTGGTTCGGATGGTCCGTGGCCGCACACCTGGCGCTGGGCGCTGCCGTCTGGCTCGGATTGCCGCACCTGACCCCGCAGAACCTCCCGGCGTCAGACGCCGCGGCCACGCTCGTCGCGCTGGTCGACGCGCCAATGCCTGAACACCCCACAACGAAGCCACCCGCGGCTTCCTCTCCCCCCCCTGTAAGAAAGGGGGAAGGGGGGGATTTGCTTCTCGGACCAAAGAGCCAACCGCCCATGGACATCGTGGACGAGTCGGCCCTGAGCCCTCGATCTGATTCATCATTCGCTGCGCCCGACACCCCACAGCCGGAGTCGACGACCGATCCGGTCAACGATGTCCCCGATCTCCCGGACAGCGCGATGCATTCGCTCCCCCCTTCTCCCGCGTCCGTCGACGTATCCGAGGCAAGGCCGAGCGCCGGAGCCGCGACCGATTCCTACCGTCCGCTCGTGCTGGCCATCCTCGAACGCGCCAAACGGTACCCGCTGCTCGCGCGACACCGGGGAATCGAGGGCACGGTGGAGGTTGCCTTCCTGATCAACCCGGACGGACGCTTGTCCGATCCCGAAGTGGTCGCCTCGTCAAACCATCGCATGTTGGACGAGGCCACCCTGACCATGCTGCGTCGCGTCGGAGTTCTCCCCCCACCCCCGGATCGCGAGACCATCAGATTCCCGGCGCGCATCCAGTACCAGATTGCCCCATGAACACAGCCATCACTCACACAAGGAGCGTCTTCATGATTCAACGTGTTCTCGTCCTGCTCGTTCTGCTCATCTTCGTCGCATTTCCGCTTCCGGCGTCGGCCCAAGAGGGACCGGGCGCGCCGGATATCGTGGTGCAGGGCACTAAAACCGGCACCCCCCTCGATCAACTCACCAACGCGGCCACGATCATTGACGAAGCCGCGATCCAAGCCATGCGGGTGCCGACCGTGCTCGAAGTCTTGCGACAGGTCGAGGGACTGGATGTCGTGCGGAGCGGCGGGCCCGGCGGCCAGACTTCGCTCTTCCTGCGCGGCGGCAATTCCAACCACGTGCTGGTGGTGATTGACGGAGTCAAGGTCAACAGCCCCACCACCGGCGCGTTCGACCTGGCCAACCTGACCGTGGACCAGATCGAACGGATCGAAGTCCTCCGCGGCGCGCAGAGCCCCTTATACGGATCGGAAGCCACGGCCGGCGTGGTCAACATCATCACCAAACGTGCGGCAACCGAGAATCACGATACCGCGACGATCGAAGGCGGCGCGTACCACACGTGGCGCGGCGAGCTGACCCATTCGCTTCGCGGCCCAGTGTGGGATCAGGCGCTGTCGGTCTCACGGTGGATCAGCCGCGGTATCTCCAGTGCCGATGCCAACCTGGGTAACACCGAGCCGGACGGATACGCCAACACCACGTTTTCAGCAAAAGTTGGCCGCGCCGCCGGGGTTGGAGGACGCGCGGATCTGACGCTCCGTCTTACCGACGCAGCGGCGGACATTGACGACTACCCGCCGCCGACGTATCAATTCGGCGATTTTCCCACCAAGCTACGGAACAGAGCCGCCGTGGCAGGCCTCATCATTGCCACCCCGCTCAGCGCTCGGTGGGACCATCGCCTCACCATCGGCTGGTCCCGCGACCACGGCACCACCGTGAATGGGGCATCAGGTGACACCGACATCGACGCCCAATCTCGACAGGTCGAATGGCAGCATACGCTGGGGATCGGCGCCGACAACTTGCTCAGCGTGGGATACGAGTACCAGACTCGTTTCGCCAACGTCCCTGGGGCCGGTGAACATCGACTCGTCACCAACGCGGTCTACGTCCAGGACCACTTCGCCGCGCTCGATCCCTTGTTCATCACCATCGGCGGTCGAACCGACGATAACAATCGATTCGGTCGCCACAACACGTACAAAGCCGGCGCGGCGCTCACGATCGCCCCATGGCGGTCACGCGTATTTGGAAACTATGCGACCGGATTCCGCGGCCCCAGCTTGAACGACCTGTACTATCCGGGGTATTCGAACCCCACCCTCCGTCCCGAGGAGTCCACCGGGTATGAAGCGGGGATCCACCTCGACCCGGTTCCGGGACGGCTGGCGGTGCAGGCCACGCGCTTTCGAACGCGTTACCGTGACCTGATCGCGCTCGATAGCGCGTACGTTCCTCAGAATATCGCGTCATCCGACGTTGTCGGGGCCGAATTCTCCGGAACGTGGACGGCTGCGGCCATGGCCACAATCACGGGGACCTACACGGTGACCAATGCCGTAAACGGATCAACGGGCGCCCGGTTGGCGCGCCGACCACACAACAAGGGTGCGCTCATCTGGACCGCACATCCGGACGAGGCCAGCGACCTACGAGCTCAGTATCGCGTTGTCGGCAGCCGCACGGATGGGGGCGTGAATCTGCCCCACTATGCCGTGGTCGATCTTAGCGCCTCGAACCGCCTGTCATCACGGACCAATATCTTCATTCGAATCGACAATGCCTTGAACCGAGACTACCAAGAAGTCGCCGGGTACGGCACGCCCGGGCGGTCTTTCTACGCCGGAGTGACCACAGAGTTTTAGTCCACCACGCGAAGGCCCGCCGTTCGTCCGGAAACGATCCCGGACGGACGGCGGCCACTCGGCTTTGAGGCCGTGCCGTGATATGGTAGGCTCCAGCCTATGACTCGGGTGCTGATTCTCGGCTTCGGCACACTCGGCGACGCGTTGGTTCGGCGTCACGCGAATCGGTACGAGTTTCGCGGCGTCAAACGCACGCCGATCACCGCGCCGCCGTGTCCGATGTTCTTCCTGCCGCTCGACGACGACCGGATCGCGGAACACCTGGCGTGGGCCGAACACCTCGTGTTCTGTCCGGCCGCTCCGGCGTCCGACGCGGCCGCGTATCGAGCCACCTACGTGGACAACATGGCCACCCTGACGCGGCGTCTGATCGAACGCCGGATCACTCCCCGCTCGATCATTCTGATCAGTTCAACCGGCGTATACCCGGAATCGGCCGACGAGCCCATCGACGAAAATTATCAACCGCCGGTGGAATCCGAACGACAAGACATCCTGTTGCAAACCGAACACGCGCTGATCCAGAGCGGGCTGCCGTACGTGATCCTGCGTTGCGCGGGCCTGTACGGCGGGGGACGCGACGCGTTCCGGGAGCGGTTGGCCGACGGCCGCATCAACTCTACGATGCTCACGACCCAGTACGTGCACTTCATTCACCGACACGACGTGTGCGACGCCATCGACCTGGCGATCCGCCGTCAGTTGATGGCTGATATCTTTAACCTCGTGGATGATTCCCTGATTCGTCGCGTGGACTTCTACCGATTCCTGTCCACGCTCTACGGCCTGCCGATTCTCGACCGCGGCCCGGCGCCCACCGTAGCGCACGAGCGCCGCATCACCAACACCAAGGCCAAAACCGGTTTGGGATTGACGCTCACCTCGCCCAACATCACCGAGTACCTGACCGCCTCGGTCGCGCAGCGATGACGACCCGCGGCGAGCCACGGCCCCTGCGCGTTGCGCAGGCCTTTGAACGAACGCTCGCGCGACTGGAGACGTTACGGCGCCGAGCCGCGGCCGCGAGCGCCCGATTTACGCGTTGGCGAATCGCGATCTTTCTTGCCGGGACCGGCGCAGTGACCGCGGCCGCGTTCGCGGACCCCAAGCGCGGCGGCTGGATTCCGCTCGCCATCTTCGGCGCCGCGTTTTTCGCCGTGGCCTATCGGCACGGCCGGCTCAAGACCGCCATCCGTCGGCTCGACGTATGGATCGCGCTCAAACGCAGCCACCTGGCCCGGGTTCGTCTCGACTGGTCGGCCATTCCAACCGCGGATCATCCTACGCCCGATCACCATCCGTACGCGGTTGATCTCGACGTCACCGGTGCGCACTCGCTGTTGCGTTGGCTGGATACCACGGTGTCCACCAATGGTCGGGCTGAACTTCGCCGGTGGATTCTGGAACCGGCCCCTGAAGGCTTTGCGGCTCGGCGCGCCTTGATCAACGACCTGGAGCGTTTGTCGCTGTTTCGCGACCGGATCGCGCTGGAAGCCGCGCTCGCCGCGTCCGGGACGCTCGACGGCGAACGCGTCATCGCGGCAATCAGCAAGGGCACGCCCCCGCGGCTTCGCGGCCTTTTGGCCGTGGAAACCGTCCTCGCCGCGTTGACCGCCGCGCTGCTGACCGCGACGTTCGTGAGCGGGGCCCCGGGGTACTGGGTGCTCTCGTTGATCGCTTATGGCGCGATCTTCTGGCTGGCCACGCCCCACATCGCCGCGGCGTTTTCGCAAGCCGTGGACATGGAGGCGGACCTTGCGCCCTACTCGCGCGTGTTCGCCGTGCTGGAGCGCCGCTCGTCCCGCGAACGTCCCGCGCTGCAACAGGCGCTCACGTCCTTCACGTCAGGCGATGAACGCCCCTCGGTGACCACGCGTCGCTTAGCGGGCCTCGTGGCCGCGTTGAATCTGCGCGGCAATCCTCTGGTCCACCTGCTGGTGAACCTCGCGCTGCCGTGGGACCTATTCTTCGCGGAGCGGTATCGCGCGTTGCACGCGGACATCGCCACACGCCTCCCGGTGTGGATCGAACGCCTCGGCCGCATCGAGGCCGCGGCCGCGCTGGCGCACTATGCGCACACGCACCCAGAATTCGCGTACCCGGAGATTCGATTGCCCGGCGATCCGGCCGGCGAAGTCGCGCTCGATGCCCAGTCGGTCGGCCACCCCTTGCTCCCGCCCACCACCCGAGTGACCAATACGTTTGTGCTCAAGGGGCTCGGCGCGGTCTCGATCGTGACCGGATCCAACATGTCCGGCAAAAGCACGTTCCTCCGCACCCTGGGCATCAACCTGTGCCTCGCCCAAGCCGGTGCGCCCGTGTGCGCGGAACATTGGACCTCGCCCTGGATGCGGCTCTATTGCTGCATCCGCATCGACGATTCCCTGGACGAGGGCATCTCGTACTTTTATGCCGAGGTCAAGCGCCTCAAACGCCTGCTCGACGCCGCGGAAGATCGAAGCCGACCGCCGGTCTTTTTCTTAATCGACGAGATCTTTCGCGGGACCAACAACCGGGAACGGCTGATCGGGAGCCGGCACTACGTGCGCGCGCTGGGCGGCGCGAACGCGATCGGCCTGGTGAGCACGCACGATCTGGAACTGGTCAAACTCGCGGACGAACATCCGCGCATCACCACCCAGCATTTCCGCGAAACCGTGGACGAGCGCGGCCTGGTCTTCGACTATCACCTGCGCCCCGGCCCCTGCCCCACCACCAACGCGCTCAAGATCATGGCGCGCGAAGGCCTGCCAGTGCCCAAGGAACCCGATCCGTCGTCGTAGGGGCGTATTGATATACGCCCCACCCCTTCACCCCAGGCCGACCCGACGGGTTCACCTCACCTTTGCCCTCTTAGCGTGAGCGCAAGCTATTCTGAGAAGAGGCAACTATCACAGTCCAGGGGGTGGTCTAAAGATTAAAAATGTTCCCCCTCCGACCCTCAAAGAGCTTGTAGTCCCTGGCGTTGACGGTCACCGATTTTCCGCACCGAGCGCAACGTTTATCGTCTGTGGCCATCTCGTGCCGGAGAGATCCTTACCCAGCCTTTCGCCTGTGGATGGTCACCGAGTTCCCGTCGGGGTCGGAGACCACGGCCATGTGACACACGGGTGATTCCATGGGTTCGACGGCGAACGTGACCCCCTGCTGCTTGAGCCGCTTGACCGCGCCGTCGAAGTCATCCACTTCAAGCCCAACCGACCCGCCGTTCGGCGACGGTTTCCACTCAGGCGCCATGTTGCCGATGGCAAGCGTGCCGGTTCCAATGTCGTATTCCACCCACGCCACGTTTTCATCCCCGAAGACCTTGCTGACCGTCAGGCCCAGCACGCCCTCATAAAATTTCCGCGCGCGCTTCAGGTTGGTCACGGGATAACCGGCAAACGCGATCTCAGTCACCTTCATGGATCACCTCCTGGTCTCAAGACGCGGAACGTAAACGGGACAGTCTATTTTTGAATCACATTTCGCGGAACAAACTCATTAAAAGAGCAAGACGCGACGGGGTCAAATCTTTAATCTTTAGCGATCAATCGCTGCGCCCGCAGGAAGAGGTCGTGAACGTGTCGGTCAGCTTCTACCGCCTCACGGAAGGCCCGCCGCAACTGACTGACGCGACTGTACCCCACTCCCCCAACGTGCGTTCCAATGTCCGACTGCGTCATTTGACCGTAGCGGTACAAACACTCGGTCAGCAACCCGCGGCCAAGCGTGGTGTCCCGGAGCCCCTCACCGCGCAACAGGGCCTCAATCCGCCTGCTGATCACCCCAGGGAGTACGACCTGGGCAACCGCGCGAACCGACGGGCGCTCGCGATCCCTGATCATCCGAAAGCGCCGTTGCATGGAGGCCACGAACGGCTCGCCGCCCAGCAGCACGCCGCCGACCACCTTGTCCCAGGGCGTGGCGACGCTTTGACTCACGCCTCCCTCCACAAACCGCGCGTACGTTGCTCGTCCGCTCGATGTATCGCCATTCATATACGCGAGCACGCGATCATAGGTGATCCACGCCTCGCGGTCTCGGGCCTTGAGGTACCCGCGCAAACTGCTTCATCCGTACCGCCGAAGGCGACGCAACTGCGCTTCGGCCGTCATGGTTCGAACGCGCCCCACGCGGATCGGGTTTAAATGGATATAACGGGACAGTTCCAGGAGATACGCATCGGCTTCGACCACGATCGCTTTGAAGCGCCCTGGGTACAAATGCCCGCTGCGCAGGTGGCGGCGGTTGTAATAGCCGGTATAGGCGACGTTGAACTGGCGCATGGCCGGCGAGATGTTTCCCAGCGGACTTTCCACCAACAGGTGAAAGTGATTGTCCATGAGTACGTCGCCGTGCAACCGGAGTTGATAAGTCTCCACGCAGCGGGCTAGGCGTTTCTGAAAGGCCACCCGATCCGCGTCATCCGAGACGATGTCGCGCCGTTCGTTGCCACGGCAGGTGATGTGGTAGATCGCGCCCGGATAGTCGATGCGCAGCGGCCGTGCCATGCGGCGCTTATAGCACGGTCAGGGATGAGGGGTAAAGATCCACGATGAACCGAGCGCGCGGCGGGGAATCAGGTGGACAGGACCTAAAGATTAAAGATTTGACCCCTCAGCCTGCCACATGGTGTTTCTCCTTTCGTGAACGACTTGTTATGAGGCCTAACGGCGCGCTTGAGGCGCCGAGGAAAGCGCGCAGCGCTTTCCTCGGTCGCTCTCGAAGCGGATGTTAGATGCCCTGTTCACTGCTCCCATTAAGCGTTTTACTCATTGGCACAAATTCGATATTCAATTCCGGCGCCAACTCGTGCTGTATGGGAGAGCCCGCCACGTAACCATGTTTGGCATAGAGTCTCACACCGGGCAGAGTAGCCATAAGCTCCAAGCGCAGAAAACCAAAAGACCGAGCATTATCTTCGCAGTGCTTAAGAATGAGAGTACCGATTCCCTTGCGCGCATACTCAGGGGCCACGAAGAAGGCTCGTATTTTTCCGGGCTCAACACGAGGATCAAGCTCGGCAACGCTACGCTCGGTGTGGCTGTCGCCGCCGAAAAGCGTGCGTCGGCGACTCCAGCCGCCACAGCCGATAATTTGGCCTTCCGACTCAACTACAAAATAGGTTCCGTCTTGGATTAGTTGTGTATCGACGCCAAACGCTCCGCGTAGTGCGCCCTCGATTTGTTCCTCCGTGTAATCATGTGCTCCAAGCTGTCGGGCTGAACGAGCGATCAGCGATTCCAGAGTCTCTCGGTCTTGAAGGGTTGCTTTTCGTATTTCGCAGATCACGAAACAGCCTTGGGCATCTAACGCTCCGCTTCAGCCGAGGCGGCGCGTTAGCGCCGACGTCGGCTGGAAGCGGTTGTTGGGCGCCTTCCAGAAAGTTGCTATTCGTTTAGGTCGCAGGTAGCTCATTTTTTAATTTTTCAAACAGCAGTTTTCTTCGCGTTGAGTGAAATTCTTTAAAGTTTTTCAGTCCATAACTGGTTAATGCGGGAATCGTGTGTTGACTACGATAATTAGTCCAACTCACTGCATCTGCTTGTAGAGGCTTAATCCAATCCTCAAAGGGGGTGTCAAGCTTTGACTGGTTGGCTACTCCTTCAAGCATCTGGAGATTGGGTATCTGATTGAAGCTTGACATATAAAATTCTATGTCATCGTCAGAGAAAGCAGTCTTCTTAAGTTTTCGACGGTCGAACCCGCTTTTAGGGTAAATATGATCGAGATGGAACTTAAACTGGGTATTGAGCGCTGGATAAACAGCCGCTAGCACCGAAAAAGCATTTCGCGTTCCGTACTCCACGTCAAGCAAGGTGTTCAATTCTTCATCTGAGAACCTGAGGGGGACCCCGTGGCTCGCGAGGGTCTTGTCCAGAGCACCGAAAGGAAACCCTTGTACATTCTTATTCTGTAGCGTTGTCCTAATGGCGCCCAGCAACGTATCCGTCTTTGAGCTAAAGACCGATTTAAGTAGACTAACTACTAACCACTTGCGAATGAGCCTGCGGTCCTCTGCATAGTTCTTATGAACCGCAAAATTGCTTGGAGAACGAATCTGCCGTAGATAGTAGGCAATGGGGATCAGCACATTTGACGAGGTTAATGTCTTGCCGTGGTAGCCATAGGAGGCCACAAGTTCAGTGGCTTGCAATAGCGGTTTGCGGACAGACTCATCCCAGTTGTCTTCGATAGCTTTGGTGTTCTCTCTGTCGAAGTTCTCGACGTTGAATTTTATGTTAGGCCTGTCGGTCAGAACCAAGGCGCTTTTCAGGACAAAATCTTTATTGAACTCAAAGCCGTCCCCGTTTTCGTTGAGTTCATCAACCAGGCCGTAAATAGCTTCACGCGCATCGCTCTTCCACTGGGCAGTTGCGATGGAAAGAAGAAGATCCGAGTAAGAGAGTGGAATGCCACCGCTGTTCAGCCGAACGAATATGTTTAGGACTCGGTCGAGTTTCTGTTCAGTTTCTTGAAAATAATGGATGACGGGGTCTTTGATAATTATGTCACACAAGCGGGATAGCGCCCCAGCACCAAAGTCGTTTAGTGACTCCGCTACTACATACTTTACTAGTTTTCCATTATCTACTCCCTGCGGGCCCACGAAATCCATCACTGTCCGTACGAGCAACCAAAGGTGATGTTCGTCCCTTACAGATGCTGCCTCTTCTGTAAGAAATCGGAAATCATATTCTCGGTCAATTTCTTCGTCCGACTTATAGGGCTGGGCCAAGTTGAGGTACAAACGGCGCTTCGGATAGGCGGCAGGGTTATTTGTCCACTTACCTTTTTCCCTATCAGCACGATACCCAAGCAGGCCAATTGCCAGAGAGGTAAGACGTTGCTGTCCGTCGAGCACGACCGTAAGCTGCCTAGTCTCGGCAATTTCAAAAGGAACCAAGCGCTTCTTGTTGAGCGCGTGGAAATCCTGCATGAACTCGTAGAATTTGTAGCGCTGAGATGACTCTGGTGCAACTTTCCAGAAAAGAAATGACCCAACCGGGTAACCACGCATCAGTGAGTCAAAAAGCGATTCCGTCTTCTCAGCATCCCAGACGAACTCACGCTGAATGGCGGGCAAGAGGTAATCACGTTTCTGAACTGCCAGAATTGCTTCCCTAATGGTGATTGGAGCCTCCATACGCTGTGCGGACATTCAATCCTCCGGATTTCTTTGGGTGCTGGTACTTAGTTTCAATTGTTTTGGCTGGGGATCAGGAGCCCAACTACAATTCGACATCCTAATGATTTCGACAAACCAAGCGCCTACCGCTTCCTAACCGCAACGCATTTTAAGCCCACTGAACCTATATCTATTCATAAATAACAGTATGTTATTGAAGTTACATCAACTAATAGATTTGGTGTGTTAGGACGCGTATTGCGCCTCCTAACATCCCCGCCATCGATCACTCGGGCAATCGGTCCGCAGGGCTTTTCACGCCGCGCCCGCCCCGGTTCAGCACATGGGTGTAGATCATCGTGGTCTTCACGTCGCGGATGGCTCGTGGCGGTACGGTCTCATGCAAGTGATGCCGCCGGCGTTCGCCCGTGCGCG
>JBMOMC010000010.1:0-2330 GCA_049325335.1 Nitrospirota bacterium | reverse complement strand
GATTGAATCACTCAACGCGAGTATGCGTAAACTGACGCGGAACCGACGCATTTTTCCAAATGATGAATCGGTGATCAAGGCGTTGTATCTTTCGGTACGAAATGCGTCACGAAACTGGAAGATGATCTACCACTGGAAGCCGGCACTTCAGGTGTTCCAGACGATGTTCGGCGAAGAGCGCGTGCCGCTGGCTGCGCTGTGATGAAACCCAGTTACACGGTTTGATTGACAGACCCCCGCCATCATCTCAAAGACCAACTACACAGTTCAATTTACAGCCTCACATTCGATACATAAGGGTTAATTCCGGAAAGCGTCAACCTTTTCTGCAGCGCAAACAATACTCTGGTAGCTTCTTCCGGACTCTTCACGATCTGCAATGCTTCTTTGTCGGAAATCTCATCTTCTCGAATCGCAATTTGGTGTGATCCAGCATCGTATCGGATATAAAATTTACTTCCATCCTTGAATATAACCAGATTCCTATCGTCATAAATTTTTTCGCGCATGTTTGTGTTTCCCCTAAAATACCGGATTTGCGATGTAGTTACCCGGAAGAACCGGATCTATAACAGCTTCCGGTAAACCACCTGGCCATGTAAACCCGCCCGGACGCCAAAAATCATTTGCTCCAAATTCATTTCCTGTTGGTATTCGATACCCGGTAGGAGATGGAATATCCACACGCACCGGGGTTGCACCAAGATAACCCGCATCAAATCCCAAAAGTTGCTCAAGTCTAGCAATATCACCTTTCGACTCAGCAATTGCGTTATCTGCAACCGATGTCGGCAAGACCCAGGTTTCCGTTCTTCCTATTTCGCCAATTGGAGCTGAAGGTTGAATTCGAACAACGCCACCATCGAACAAAGCGGCGTGATCATCAAGATATTCCTGCGACAAGTATGTTGAAGGATCTGCTCTAAATCCTTTTTCTGGAATTGGACCAATAAAATTGCGATGAAACGAAATTTCTGCTTCGACACCGTCTACAACACCACCCGACACCGGCGAATAATCACCCAGCCACTCAAACGCCGACTGGCCGTTGTCCATATCGTCGAGCATCGACGACAAAATCGTATCCGGTTGCGCGTCATCGGGCAGCCAAAAACCAAAACCGCCGGCATCATCCCCAATGGAAAACAGCGACGAATCCGGTATTTCCGTATTCAGCAGATCAACATCATCGCCATCCAGCGCCGTCACGCCCGCCGTCGACGGGCCCAACAGCCGGTCGAGCGCATGGCCGGTGATTTTATCGATGACGAAATCAACGCCCGTATCGAAAACAAACCCGCCAAAATCAGCATACGGATCGGCGTCGCCCGGATGCGTAACCGGATCGAACGACGCCAGTACCGCAGCACCTTCGTCGGACACGAACGGCGCGTTCAACTGATCCAGGCCGTCACTGTACATCCCGACACCACCGGCCACACCCGCAGCGCCCAGCGTCGCGGTTGCGGCACAGGCCACACCAAGCGTTGCCGTGCAGCCGACCGCCGCTCCCAGGCCACTGAGGATTGCCCCGCCGGCACCCAAAACAACATCGCCGACAGCGCCGACCAGCGCCACCTCTTGCCCATAAGCCGAGGCGTAATCAGCCAGCACCTCGACCGGGCTGCGAACGAACTGGCCCGTTGCCAGCAGGTAGTCCAGTTCCGCCTGGTACAACTGCCCCTCGGTTTCGAGTGCGACCAGGGCGGCGTAATTCGGATCACTGGCGGGTACGCCCGCACTGCACGCCACCAGCGCGCAGGCCGCCGCGCGCCAGCGTTGCGCGTTGTCGGGATCGGTTTTGATGCGATCCGCCAGGATCAACGCTTCCATCGTGTGCAGGCGGCGGTTGTAGGTATCCGCCGCCAGCGCGATGGAAACGCCCTGGTTCAGATCGCCATCGACCAGGCCGGCGGCGACAAGGCCGGTGAGTTGGGCGCCGGCGGCGCGCCAGGTGGCGGTGCCCCCCGGCAATTCAGTGCCCAGGGTGCCGGCAAGATGATCCAGTGCCGGCGACAAAAATTGCTGCAGGCCGGCGGCCGCAGCGCCGGTGGCAAACTCGCCGCCGGTGGCTTCGGCAACCACACCGCCGGTGACAGCGTGCAGCAGCACCCGGCCGGTGCCGCCTTCGCTCCAGATCGATGGCGTGTTCGACAACAGATTGCCCGCATCATCGCGCGGCAACAGGGACGAGGCCAGATTCCCCACCTGATAAAACGCCAGCGCACCCAACACGCTCGCGCCCTGGGCGTTCAGCGCATCGTCGAGATACTCCTCAAAACTGCCGCCCAGCACGGCACTTTGCACGCCGGCCTGCACCAGTGCCTGCA
>JBMOMC010000009.1:0-2586 GCA_049325335.1 Nitrospirota bacterium | reverse complement strand
AGGTCGCTCGCTGTGGGGTCAAGACAGGACCGTACGGCCAGCCATGCACGTTGTGGAGGCTCCTGTGAGGCCGTTGTCGCGTGACTTGTTGTTCCGTGACCCGGATACGCGGACACGCTGGTGGTGCGACCGGTGCTGCGCGGAGGTCGAGCGTGAGCACGAGTCCGAGTGCCCCTACCGCGAGCCGCAACCATGACTGGCGAGTTTGTGCCTGTGGACAAGTCGGAGCATCGATGCCCCGAGTGCGGACGAGATCGGTGCCCGCTGGCGACGGTCGAATGTGCGGCCGATGGCTGCAAGGGCATCGCCACAACGCTGTACCCGTACTGCACCGACGCGTGCGCTGAAGGGCACTGCCCGAACTGCGGTCAGCCACGAACGGCGATGGAGTGCTCGCCTGAGGAGTGCAAGCCGTGACGCCCTACTACGACGAGGCCGGTATCACCCTCTACCACGCCCGGTGCGAGGACGTGCTGCCGCTCCTGAGCGACGTGGCGCTGATCTTCACGAGCCCGCCCTACAACCTTGGAGGCTCGCCCTGGCCGCACCTCGGCCATTGGAAGCCTGGCGACGGGCCCGGGGGCAAGAGCAAGTGGCGCAACGGCTCTGACGGCTCTGGTGGCGTGACCTATGAGGACCACGAGGACACGATGCCTTGGCCGGAGTACGTCGCCTGGCAGCGAGGCGTCTGGCGTCTGATGTGGGCCACCCTGAGGGACGACGGGGCGATCTTCTACAACCACAAGACCCGCGTGATCGGCGGTCGGCTGTGGAGTCCCGGCGAGCTGATCCCCGACGACCTGCCGATGCGACAGGAGATCATCTGGTCACGGGCCGGAGGGCTGAACTACAACCCGACCGCTTACGTTCCGACGCACGAGCGCATCTACGTCGTGGCTAAGGATGCGTGGCGGCTCAAGTCCAAGGGCGCATCTGGTGTAGGTGACGTGTGGCGAGTGCCGCAGGAGCCAAGCCCACATCCAGCGCCGTTCCCTGTTGGTCTGCCCGCTAGGGCGATCGAGACCACGGGCCCGTGCCTTGTGGTCGACCCCTTCGCCGGTAGTGGCACGACGCTCGTCGCAGCGTTGCAGGCCGGTGTCCCAGCCATAGGCATAGAGGTCAGCGAGCGGTACTGCCAGATGGCTGTGGACAGACTCGCCCAAGGGTCGCTGTTCGCTCACCGCGGAGCGACAGTTACTGGCAGTCAGGAGGACTCTGGTGAGTAAGCCCGATGGCGAATTAGTGCGGCGATACCGCAAGCGGCCCGTCGAGGTCGAAGCGATGCGTTACGACGGCCCCGCCTGGGTGCCTGAGCGCGAGCGGCACAACTCCGAAGCGTTCCGGTCGCTGCTGAGATTCACTCAAGGCCGAGTCACAACGGTCCTGGTGGGGACGGTCACGCACGGAGGACCGAACCAGTACGCACCTGCCATCGGCACCCTCGAAGGCAACATGGTTGTGTCGCCTGGCGACTTCATCATCAAAGGCGTCGAGGGCGAGTTCTACCCGTGCAAGCCCGACATCTTCCACGCCACCTACGAAGTCGTTATTGGCAGTTCGGAGCCTCAGCCATGAGGCTCATGTTCTCGGCTCGCGGTGAAGGCACGTACAACGTGTATCACCGGTTCCGTCTCGCGGGGTCGGTGTGGAGTTACGGCCGGTTGGGTTGGTGCGCGTTCGATTCGCGTTTGCGGCTGGTTGACGGGTTCTTCCCCACGCGGGATGCGGCAGCGATCGCACTGGTACAGCAATGAGCGACCACCAATCGTTCCTCAAAGACAAGGCCGACTGCGGTTGCGGCTGCGGCCTGTACGGCACCCTCAAGAAGCCCAACCGTGCTGGCGTTCAGTGCGTGCGCGGCTGCAAAGCCTGCCCGTCGTGCCGTGGCCTGGCGAACAAGCGTAAGGGCCAGAAGAAGCAGGCCAAGGCCGTCACCGCGCTCGGTATCCCCCGCTCGAGCATCCACCCCGGACACGAGGAGTTCCTTCCCGGCCAGCTCCGTGTCGAAGTCAAAGCCGGCGCACAGATCAAACCAGCGGTCACCGCGTACCTCAAGTGCGAGGCGCAGTCCGAGGCGCAACGTCCGATCGGTGACCACCGGCCGTTCGCTGCGGTGATGATGCCGGACGGTTCCAGCGATGGCCTCGTCGTGGTGCGGTTGTCGAACTTGCATGAGTTCGTTGCTGCGGTGACTGAGAACTGGGGTGCGGCATGAGGGCGTATCTGGCGTTGCTGTTCAGTCTGGCGGGCCAGAACCGGCGGCTACGTGCCGAGGTGGACCGGCTCACCAACGAGCTCGTCGTGCAACAAGCCCGCGTCAGACGGTGGCGTGCCTTCGTCGAATCGTTCGCACCGCACCTACCCGACAAGGCCCAGACGGCCATCTATTTCCAGGGTGACAGCGACGACATCGCTGACATCGACGAGTACCACCGACCCGAACCGGAGACGACATGACCGACGCACTGATCGTTGTTGCCTTCGCCGCGATGGCTTTGGGGTTTCTGCATTGGTGGTGTCGTCCGTTGAGTGCGGATGAACGCCAGCTCCAACAAGCGGCGAGGCGGCGGGATGCGCTGGCACGCA
>JBMOMC010000008.1:0-3138 GCA_049325335.1 Nitrospirota bacterium | reverse complement strand
GCGCTTTTTGGCTCTGGACGCGGATTTGGTGGCGGCGCGCTCTTTGGCTTCCTTGAGGCGGTAGCTGTCGCCTTCGATGTCGATGATCTCGGCGCGGTGCAGGAGTCGGTCGACGAGTGTGACGGTGCAAGCAGCGTGGGGAAATACTTCGGACCACTCGGCGAATGGCTTGTTGGTGCTGAGGACGATGGCGCGCTGGGTGTCGTAGCGACGCGTGACGACCTCGAACAAGAGATCGGCGTAGCGCCCGTCGTATGAGAGGTAGCCGACCTCGTCGATGCAGAGCAGTCGGGGTTGGACGTAGCGGCGAATACGTCGAGCGAGGGCTACGGAGGATTCCTGGGCGGCAAGGTCGCTCAACATGTCAGAGGCGGTGGTGAAGCGCACGGTGTGGCCGCGGAGCGTGGCTTGGTGCGCGACGTTACGCAGGATCATCGTCTTGCCGACCCCGTTGGGCCCGAGCAGGACGGCGTTGACGCCTTCTTCGACGAATTTCAGGGAAATCAGCTCGTCGATGGCTTCGCGGTCGACGCGCTTGGGCCAGGTCCAGTCGTAGTCGGCGATCGATTTGAAGTTGCCGATACGAGCGGAGCGGAGACGACGCTCGAGGCTACGACGCTTGCGCTCTTGCTCTTCGATGCCGACAAGCTTGGGCAACCACGGCTCGAGAGAGATTTCATTCCAAGAAGCGAGCAGGCCGAAGAAGCCAAGGCGTTGAACGCGGTCGCGCAGAGAATCGAGCTCAGTCGTTGTGATTGTCGTCACGGGTGGTGTCCTTTCGAAGGGTGTCGTAGGAGGCGAGCGAGTGCGGGCGCACGACCAAGCGGTCGAGGCGCGGGTCGTCGGGCAGCGGCAAGCGAACGGGTGGAGGCTCGTTGCGGTCGGCACGCGCTTTGTCGAGCAATTGGCGAACTGCGCCGACGTGTGGGGTGTCGCGATCGAGCGCGGTGGCAATCGCCGCGTCGAGCTCGTTTGCGGAGAAGCGTTCGAGCAAGACGGTGAGGCGTCGGGTATAGCTGCCGATGTTGCCGCCGCGCTCGGCGACGATTTGAAGCAGTTTTTGGCTGTGGGGTGCGAGATGGTGCAGACGGTCGAGGGTGCGATGCTCGCGGCCTTTACGCTTGAATTGCTCGAGTGCTCGAACGTGGTCAGGGTTTTCGAGCTGCTGGGCGCGGTCCCAGGAACGTGTGTGCGAGGCGACGACCTTTTGGCCGTCGAGAATGCGCACGGTGTCGAGCGAAGCGACGATGGTTAGGGTGCGCTGCGTAAACACGTGGGGAACCGAGTAGTCATTCAGGTCGAAGCGCGCGTACGGGGTCTTGCCGACTTCGACCTCGACGCGCTCGTCGGTGGGATACTCGTCCGCCGGCAGCGCGATGAGGCGAGCTTGCTCCTCGGCGAAGACGTCTCGAACACTTCGCTTACGATCGCCGGGACAGGGTCGGTCGGAAGCGTCGCGGTCACACCACAGGCGGGCCTGTCGATTGAGGTCGTCGATGTCAGTGAAGGCTCGCGCCGCGAAGAATGAGTCACGGACGAAGCGGATCGCGCGCTCTACGCGACCTTTTTCGTTGCCTCGGGCGGGTGCTACCGGCTTCGGCAAGAAGCGATAGTGGGCCGAAAGATCGAGCAAAGTGGGGTTGAATCGAATGGCGTCGCCGAGTCGCTCGAGCACGGCGCTCTTGAGATTGTCGTAGAGTAGCTCGCGCGGCACCCCGCCGAAGTACGTGAAAGCCGACACGTGACCGTGCAGAAACGCAGGCATCGCCGAGCCGAAGTAGAAGCGCAGGAAGAGCTTGCGCGAGTACGCTAGAACCATCACGAACGCCCAGAGCGTGCGGCTCGCGTTGCCGATCGTGAGCTTGCCGAAGTGCGCCCAGTCGACCTGGCCTTGCTCCCCGGGCAGCGTGCGCAGGCGCTGGTACGCCTCGGCAGCGGGCCTCGGACGATAGCGCGAGACAACGTGACGGAAGTAGTCTTGGCTCCCCTCGTAGCCGCGCTCGCGCACCATGGCGTGAAGCCGACTCGCTCGCAGCCTCGGATATTTGGTCAGCGTCTCCACAATGAACGGCACGAAGGGATCGACGATCGACGGTCGCGCCATCGAGGGTCCAGCCGCGACACCGGCCTGCGCGAGCACGCGCCGGACGGTGCTGTGATGCAGGCCGAGCTGCTTCGCGATGGTCCCGATAGGCCACTTTTCAGCATGATGCAGCCGCAAAATTGCCGATTCACGCTCCGGCCCAATCACGTCCCGCTCCGGCGCAACGGGCGGAAGTCAGCGACGCCACGCAGGCGGCGAGCGCGGCGGCCGGGGTGCACGATGTGATACCGCACGAGCTGACTCTCGGTGGGAAACAGCTCGTCTCCGAACAGCGCCGGCATAGCCCAGTCCTCGGAGCCCACGCCGGCAGAAACCAAAACGTCCAGCGCTTCCCCGTGCCAGAGCGAGAGCCCTTCGAGCAACGTCAGCAGCGCACGCGGATGGCTCGGCGACGCACTGAGCTTCGCCTTGAGCAGATCTTCTCCCTCGCTCGTTACCAGCAGAAACGCACTGCTCTGGCTGACCTGTAGAACCGTCTTCCATTCGCGCATGGGTGACCTCCAGGTCCACACCAATCGCGCCTTCGCCGGCCAACGTCGATGACTGTTGCGTCACGAACTCAGACGGATAGTTGCGTCGATCGCGATGTCTCTGCATCCGCGCCGCGTGCAGCCGAGCGCCTCTGCGCGTGCGTTGAAACGAAGCACCAGCAGCCCGCACCTGCGCCGCACGGCTAGCCTTGGAGCATTCGCGCCCGCAATACCGCTGTCCCCGATCGCATCGCGCGCAAACGCGAACCTGGACCCCACACCCTTGCCGCGCACAACTGAAGATTCGATACCGCTCGTCGTCGACCACCGGCGCCCCGCCCGCCAATTTCTGGACAAGCGCCGCGAGTCGATCGATACAGTGGTCACCGTCGCGCGACCACGCGGCGCCCCTGAAAGCTCGGACCACTAATCCGGGCTTTCGCCTTATTTGGCGGGCGCGACATTTTTACGTGGCCTCAGCTCGCCCGGACCAATTTGGCGCGCTGTTTTGGCTTTAGGCGGCGCTCAGCGCCGGAATTACGCGGATCGGGAGAGCCATCGACA
>JBMOMC010000007.1:323043-426397 GCA_049325335.1 Nitrospirota bacterium | reverse complement strand
GCCTTGCCCCAGTTGCGGGCCGCCTTGCTCCGGCGAGCGGCCTCGGCCACCGAGACCACCGTGCACGCAGCATAGGGATCACACAGGAGCCGCGATCGAATCTCAACTAAAAATGGGATTGACTCTTCAGCACAATGGCATTTGCGATCCTTGCGCAGGTGGCCTGGTATGTGAGTAGTGCATTTGGCCAAGAGGCTGCGGTTACCGCTGGTGTCTTTTACCTTGAGTCCGCACAGAGCGTTGACGGTAGTTGGCCCACTACGGTCGCCTCGTTGAACTCCATCGTCCCCACCACCGGGGTCGCCACCCGTGCGTTGCAGGCAACGAGCCCGGCGAGTCCGGCCATCGCCGCCGGCCTGCAGTTCTTAGCTTCACAGCCGACGGACAGCATCGACGGGCTGTCCCATCAGCTCAACGTCCAGGCTGCCGCTGGAGCCGATGTCGCCGCACTTGTGGCCACATTGAAAGGCGCCCAACAAGTCGGAGGCGGGTGGGGGCTTGATTTGGAGAAGACCTTCCCCGACGAAGTGGTGGACACCCTTTCGGCGCTGGATGCGCTGACCACGGCCGGAGCGGCCGATTCGACTACGGTCGCCCGGGCATTGGGCTACCTGTTGGATGCGCAGAACGCTGACGGCGGGTGGGGGGCGGCGCGGGGCATGCCGAGCGAGGGGTTCTATACCGCGCAGGCGGTGCTCGTGCTGTATGAGTTTCAGCAGACGTTTCAACTGACGGCTACCACTCAGGCCGCGACGAATTTTCTCCTCAGCCATCAGAACGGCGACGGGAGTTTTGGGGCTCCGTCGGGAACCGCGTTCGAGACGGCAGTCGCCCTTCGAGCCCTGTTGCGCCATCCGGTTGACGTGGCCAAGCCCATCGCGGCGATGAATTATCTGCTCTCCACCCAGTTGCCAAACGGGAGCTGGGTGGATGATGCCTACTCGACCGCGTTGGCGATTCGTGCCTTGGCCGAAGTTCGGCCGAATCTATCAATCGTGATGTCGGCGGTGAGCTCCACGCCCCTCAATCCGCAGGAGGCCGAATCCGCCACGCTGCAGACCACGATCCGCAACACCGGCCTCCAAGACGCCACCAACGTGGTGGTCCGCTTCTTCCTCGGCGACCCCAACGCGGGCGGCGTGCCGATTGGGACCGACCAAGTGATCGTGTCGATTCCGTCAGGCGGTTCCGCGCCGGTCTCGATCACGCACACCTTTACTGGTACCGGCGGCCGCACCATCTTCGTCCAGGCCGATCCCGCCAACGCTATTGCCGAAACGTCCGAGGCCGACAACCTGACCTCCGGCCGCCTCTGGGTGGCGACGCCGCCGGATCTGGCAGTCTTCACCGCGGACCTCGTGCCGTCAACCTTCACCCCTGCGCCCGGTGTGGCCTTTGCGTTGGAATACACCGTGCGCAACCTGGGCGAAGCGAGCACAGGCCCGCTGACCGTGGCCGTGTACGACGGCGATCCGGTGGCGGGTGGCGCGTTGCTGACCACGCAGGAACTGTCGGGGGTGAGCGGGGCAGGGAGCCGGACGAGCACGGTGGGCGTGACGCTGACGTCGGCGGTGGCACACACGCTCTATGTCGTCGCGGACTCCACCAACCAGGTGACGGAGCCATCCGAGACCAACAACCAGGCCTCGGTCACGGTGCAGGTCGGCGCCACGCCAATGGCCGCAGACTTGGCTATCACGCCGATGGACATCACGTTGACCCCGGCCCGACCGCAAAGTGGCGAGACCGTGCAGATCACGACGCGCTTTCGCAACGAAGGGACCGAAGCCGCCGCCAATGTGCTCGTCGAGTTGTTCAACGGCGCGCCGGAATCGGGCGGGGTCTTGCTCACGAGCGCCACACGGCCCCTGGCCCCCGGCGAAGAGCAAAGCCTTGTGGCCACCTGGACCGCGACCGCGGGCATTCACGATCTCTATGTGGTGTTGGACCGCACCAACCAACTCGTGGAGATCAAGGAGACCAACAACCAGGCGGTCCTGCGCATCATGCCGGATTTGGTGGACCTCATGGTGTCGGCCACGGACCTGGTGTTCACGCCCAGCCGACCGGTCATCGGCGACCTCGTGACCTTCACGGCCACCGTGCGCAACCTGGGTATCCGCCAGACCGGCCCATTCGATATCGCGCTCTACGACGGCGATCTGGCGGCGGGCGGGGTGTTGCTGCAGACCGCTCCGGTGTCGAATCTGCTGGGGGATGCGACCACGACGCTGACCTATTCCTTCACCGCCGAGGCGCGGACCTATCGCTTCTACGTGGTGGCGGACTCGGATGGCCAGGTCACGGAGTTGGACGAGGCCAATAATCAGGCCATGCGTTCGCTGCGGATCAAAGCCCCCGGGGAGATTCTGGGTCCAGACCTGGTTCCGATCACACTGGACGTGGACGGCGCGACGACGAATGGTCAGACCTTGGGCATCGGCGGCAGCGTGCAGGTGACGATCCAAAACAAGGGTGACGCCAAGATCACCACCCCGTCGTCCGTGCTCATCTTCGACGACGCGGATTTCGATCGTCGCTATACCGCGGGGGTGGATACCCTCTTGGGCACCGCGGACGCCAGCCAAACCCTCTGGCCCGAGGGCGCGACCCTCGTGACCGTGCCCTTGACCGGAGCGGTGCGCTTCCTGGACGCGCCGCTGCACGTGCTGGTGGATGCCCACGATGCCCTGGCCGAGACCGATGAGACCAACAACGCCCTGCGCTCGGGCGCCGATTGCGAAGTCCGCCCCACCCAGCCGATCCAGCCGGTGGTCAAGTGGACGTGGCGCGGGTCCGTCGCCGCCGATCCGAACGCGAGCCTGATCACCATGCCCCCGGCCATCACCAGTCTGACCGACGACAACGGCGATGGGCGGACTGATGGCGACGACATCCCCGACCTCACGTTCATCGCGAGCGGCGATGCGCAGGGACGCGGGATGGTCCGGGCGCTGCGCGGCGACACCGGAGCCCAACTCTTTGGCGTACGCGATCCCGCCCATGCGCCGTATTACATCGGCTCCCTCGCAGCCGGCGATCTCGATGGGGATGGCCGGCCCGAGTTCGTGATGCCGAAGATCGGGAATGTGGGGCTGCTCGCGTTCGAACACGATGGCACGTTGAAGTGGGATAACCAGGCGATGGTCACCGCGTGGAATCAGGCGGACTTCCGGCATACGGCGACCCTGAACGCCCACGGCGCCCCGCTGCTGGCCGACCTGGATGCCGACGGGCGGCCTGAGATCGTCATGGGGGCGACCGTGGTCAACGCGGACGGCACGATCCGCTGCGCCAAAGAGTCATTTGTCGACAGCGGACTAAGCTGGTATGGCAACTGGTATGCCCCGATCGTCGCCGATCTGGACGGCGATGGCCGCCAGGAGATCGTGGCCGGCCACACCGCCTATCGGGCCGACTGTACGATTCTGTGGCGGGTGGGTGGCGTGCCCGACGGGATCAACGCCGTGGGCCAATTCGATGACGATCCCCAACCCGAACTCGTGGTGGTGACGTCGAACGCGGTGCCGGGACAACCGGCGGGCGGCAAAGTCTATCTTGTGGAGCATGGCGGAAGCCTGAAGTGGGGACCCGTCTCCTTGCGGGCCCTGGAGCCCACGGCCCAAACCGGGGGATTGGGCGGGCCGCCGGTGGTGGCGGATTTCGATGGCGATGGCCGGGCCGACATCGGCGTGATGGGCTTGGATCGCTATTTTGTGCTGGATCGGGACGGGCAGGTCCAAACGACATTCTCGATCCCCTACAACCAGGGAGTCGGTGACGGATTCTACGCGGCCCCCACGGTCTTTGATCTCAATGGGGACGGGCGCCCCGAGGTCCTGTTCAACACCAACGGGTATTTCCGGATCTTTGACGGAACAACCGGCACCCTCCTCTACCAAGAGCGGTTCGGGGCGGCCTTTAACAGCTATCAGAACGTCCTGATCGCCGATGTCGATGGCGACCAGCAGGCCGAGGCCGTGGCGTTCGGCTATGCCTGGGCCCCGGGAGCCGGCCAGGGCGACGGCCTCCGCGTCTACGGCTCCGCGACCCACGACTGGGTCAATGCCCGACGCATCTGGCACCAGCCCAGCTATCACGTCACCGACGTCAACGACGACGGCACGATCCCGCGGTACGAAGCCCCGAGCTGGCTGACCAACAACAGCTATCGCGTGCAAGCGCCGGTGGGGAGCCCGACCAATCCTTATCTGGCCGCAAACCTGACCGCCTCGTACCTGCGCGCCGTCCAGACCAGTGCGGGAGTGACGCTCACCGTGCGCGTGGGCAACGGCGGGGCGATCGCGGCGGCGTCGGGTGCGCCGGTGGCCTTCTACGACGGCGATCCCGCGGCGGGCGGCGTCCTCCTCGGGACCGGCCAGACCACCCGCGCCCTCGCGCCGGGCGAGTTCCAAGACATGGTCTTTACCTGGACCGGCGCCACCACGGGGAGTCATACGATCGTGGCCCTCATCGATCCGGCGGCCACGCGGATGGACTGCGATCTCGCGGACAATCGGGCCAGCCTGACCACGACCATCGCCCCGATCCTGCCCGACCTCGCCGTGACCAACGGAGATGTGCAGGCGCTCGGTCCGTTGACCGAGGGCCGGTTCATTCCGGTGCGCGTGACCGTGCACAACGTGGGCGGGGCGGATGCCGCCGGGACCACCGTCCGTCTCACGTTGGGCGATCCCACCCAAGGCGGGATCGAGCTGGGCCGCATGGCCCTGCCGGCTATTGCCGCGGGTGCGACCGGCGTCGTCGATTTCACGTGGGACAGCCTGGGCGCGACGGGGACCAATTACCTCTATGCGCAGGTGGACCCCGACGGGGTGATCAGCGACGCCACGCGGACCAACCACACCGCGCTCACGGTCGTCAGCATGACCACGCCGGCTCAGCCGGACCTGACCATCACGCAGGTCACCGTGTCGTCGGCCACGATCCCGGAAGGGCAGCCCCTGACCGTGACCGCGCAGGTCATGAACCGGGGCACGGACGTGGGAGGGGCGCAGGTCGCGCTGTTCCTTGGCGATCCCAACACGGGCGGCATCAGCCTCGGCACCCAGACCATCCCGACCATCCTCGGCCATGGACAGACCACCCCCGTGACCTGGTCGGTCGACACACTGGGCCGATCGGGCAGCCACCACCTCGTCGCTCTCGCTGATCCCGGCGCCACGATTCCGGAGAGTGATGAGGCCAACAACCGCGCGACCGCGAATGTGACGGTCTTGCCCAGCGGGTTGGCCGCAGTGGTCAGTACGGATCAACCGTCCGGCAGCGCGAATGCGGCCGTGTCCATTGCCGCGACCCTGTACAACTCCGGCCCCGCGCGCACCGTGGAGCTGGACGTGGTGATCGAAGATACGGCCGGCGTCGTGGTGCAGACGGTCGCGACGCGGTCGGGCCTTGTGCTGGCCGACCACGAGACGCGGGTGATCACGGACCTCGCGTTCAATACGGGCACCACGTTTGCGGGCCCCTACCGGGTCCTGGCGCGCGCACGCGAGGCGGGCGCGGTGGTGGCCGAGGCCGCGAGTGCCTTTACCATCGTTCCAGTCGTGCAGGCGGAGACGCGGCTGGTCGCGGACAAGCAGGCGTACTCGTCGCACGAGACCGTGACCCTGACGACCACCGTGACCAGTCAAAGCCCCAACCACGTGCTGACCGGCGTGACCGCCGTCATCACCGTGACCGATCCCAGCAGCGTGGTCGTGTTGTCGGAGACGCGGTCCCTACCGGATCTGTTACCAGGGGCCCGCATTGAGCTGAAGAGTTTCTGGGACACGGCGGTGCAGATCGCGGGGCTGTACAGCGCGTCGGTGAGCGTGCAGAGCGCGGACGGCCTGTCGGCCGCGAGCCAGAGCGCGTTCGAGATCCTCTCGAGCGCGGCCCAGGCCGCGGCCCTCGCGGGCACCATTGACGTCACGCCGCGCAGCATCGTGGAGACCGAGCACACGACGATCACCTACACGGTCCAGAACATCGGCAACGAGATCGACCTGCCGTTGATCCAGGTCGATGTGCTGGTGGTAGACCCCGACACTGAACAAGCCGTGCGCACGCTACCGGGCGAGGCCTCGCTCAACGGCCGCGAGGTGTATCAGACCGTGGTCGCCTTCGACAGCGTGGGCCTGCCGCCCAAGGCGTACCTGCTGGTGCTGCGCGGCACCACCGCGGGCGTGACGCAAGCCTTGGGCAGCGCGGGCCTGACCATCACGCCTAGCCCCAACAGCGCGCCGGTGGCCAATGCCGGTCCGGATCAGGTCGGTTATGTGGGGCAATCCATGGCGCTCGATGGGACTGCCAGCAGTGATCCCAACGGGGATACTCTGACGTATGCGTGGCGAATCGTGACCGTGCCCACGGGCAGCCAGGTGACGACCGCTTCATTGGCTAACGCCACGTCCCCGACGCCCGCGTTCGTGCCGGATATGCCGGGTACGTATGAGCTGGGCTTGATCGTGCACGACGGCACCGTGCCGAGCCCGGAGGATCGCGTGTTCGTGTTCATCACCCCGCCGTTGGACGTGGACGTGCACCCAGAGACCCTCAACCTCAAGAGCCACGGCGGCTCCAAGTCCGTGACCGTGGAGTTGGCATCGCGCGTGCTGTCCTCCTTTGCGCCGCTCACCGCGGCGGACGGGGTCACAGTGACCGCCACGTTCGCGTTGACCATCCAGTACGTGGACGCTCTGGGCCAGACCGTGGTCTTTACCATCCCGAACGAGAACTATCCGGGGGACGATCGGGTGGAGGCCGAGGACGACGACCGCTGCGGCACCGCGGACGAATACGAACTGACACTCAAATTTGCCCGCAGCGCCATCGTCGCGGGCTTCACCGACGCCCAGGGCAATCTCCGGATCACGCAGGCGACCACCGTGACCGCCACCCTGCTGGGCAACGGCCTGGTCCTCGGCCACGACACCCTCCGCGTCCTGCCGCCACGTTCCCACCCCCGCTAGCGCGGTGATCATGCTCTCCGTCACCCCCATCCCGTTGTTGCCGCGGTAATTGTCACTGTGGCTTGGTCCGCTTGTGTGATGTGGGCCGCTGTGATACAGTCGAAACCCTTCGGGCGCTGATTCACATCATAAGGAGTCTCGGTATGGCGATGGAACCGTTTGTCCCGTTTGTGGGTGATGACCTGGAGTTGGTGAAGCGGTATGAGCGCTTGTCCGTGAATTTGTCTCGCCTGTTGAGCCAGATTTTCACGAATCTCGCGATTGACTTTAAGATCTCGATCTTGCGAAGTCAGGACTATAAACACTTTCGCGGCTGGCATTTTAAGTTCAAAGAGCACAGATGCTGGTATGGGATTTCGTTCGGGTCCGCCACGTTCCTGCGAACCCGTTTTCAGATTCTTGTGGACGGAGACTGGCAGACGATGCGCGACGGCCTCAAGGCCAAGGGGTACGCGGAGCTCACGTGGAACGACAAGGGACCGTGGCTCGCCAAGGAACAGCCGACCGACGCGCTCACGGTGACCAGTCGCGATGAACAGATCACATTGTTTACGTCAATCGTGACGGAACACCTCAACGTCGTTGAAGGCCTCGAGTTTCAGGCGCCTGGTTCGCTCAACGTCATTTCGTAGTCGATTCGCTCCCGTCTCAGGCGGTCGCCGCGGCGGGTCGGATCGAAGAATTGACAGGTTTTCTTCCCATTTGCTACGATCCGCGCGGGCCGAAGTGGTGGAACTGGCAGACACGCTAGGTTCAGGGTCTAGTGGGCGTACGCCCGTGGGGGTTCAAATCCCCCCTTCGGCACCACCGTGTTACCTGATTACCTGCTCCCGAGGGTCCGATCTCTCTAAAAGTATGCCGGTTCTTGACACCGGACGTGCTTCTGCTAAGGTGGTCGATGTTCAGCCCGAGGGAGTCGCCTGATGTCTGACCAGAATTCGCATGTCAAGGGTGTGGTCGCGGGTGTCGCGGCGGTGTTCTGGGCGGCCGTGATGGTCGGGAGTCCGTCCGCGAACACGATGCCTCCGCCGGATGAACCGGCGGGTGAATCGTCTCCCGTTGCTGACGCCGACAATCAGGGCGAATCCGGCGGGCAGAACGGAGTGTCCGCCGACATGTCCTCCATGGAGCTCGCGGTTGAACCGCCCCCGGCTTCCTCGAACGACGCAGCGGGTGCGGCGGGGAGCACGGGTCGTACGCCACCGGACGGGATTCGGCCGCGGGTGCAGTCCATCGGCGAGGTGGTGGGGCAGCCGGCTGGCCGGGTGTTGTTGTCGGTGAATGATGTGGTCACGCTGAAACTCGATCGCGTGGAACAGGCTCAGCCGCATCAACGGTATGCCCTTGCGCGGCGCGCGCAGTTCGTGGAACACCCGGATTCCGGGCGCAATATGGGGTATCTGGTCCACGTGGTGGGAACGGTGGAATTGGAGCAGCCTTTCGGCCGGTACTGGAGCGCGCGTATTGTGTCCTCCAGCGACTATGTGTCGATTGACGATGTCGTGCTTCCCATGCACGAAGCGAACACCGACGTATCCACCGACGCATCCGGCGACACGGCCGGTCGTGTCGTGGCGGTTCAAGACGATTTGGTGCTGACGGCGACTTCTCAAGTGGTCTTTACCGATCTTGGCTCGAACCGGGGCGTGAAACCGGGGGATGAGTTTACGATCGTTCGGGAAGGCGGGAAGGACCGCCGCGGATTCCCGGATCGGGCCATCGGCGTCTTGCGAGTCATGTCGACGTTGCCGACCTCTTCGTCGGCGTTTATTACGCGCAGCAGCGAGCCCATCGTGATTGGCGATCGGCTCGATCCGCTCGTATCCGGCGTTTTCCCGCAGTAGATTCCGCCGCACAATCCGGATCAACGGCTCCTGAGCCTGAGTTGACTTCCGGATTTTTCCCGTGGTAAGGTTGACCAAATTTTATTTATTCTCAATTAGTTCGTACTCTTTTCGTTCGCCTCACAACGATCGTGCGCACGCTGGATCGTCTTTTCACGAATGGGGATGGCCGGATGAAGCTGACAGGGGCTGAGATATTCGTTGAATCGCTCAAACGCGAAGGCGTAAAGACCCTCTTCGGACTACCCGGGGGGGTGGTGCTGAAGATTTTTGACGTGTTGTATCAGGACAAGGATTTGGACTTTGTCCTGGTGCGCCACGAGCAAGCGGCCGTGCACATGGCCGAAGCCTATGCGCGCGCGACCGGCAAGGTGGGGGTTGCCTTGGTGACCTCGGGGCCCGGGGCCACCAATACCATCACGGGGCTCGTCAACGCGAATCTCGACTCCTGTCCGATCGTGTTGTTCACGGGGCAGGTGGTCACGTCGTTGATCGGGAATGACGCGTTCCAAGAGGCGGATATTGTCGGCATCAGCCGGTCGTGCACCAAACACAACTATCTGGTGAAGGATGTCTCCGAGTTGGCGCCGACCATTAAAGAAGCATTCTACCTGGCGGGGAGCGGTCGGCCGGGGCCGGTGCTGGTCGATATTCCGAAGGACGTCACCATGGCGTCGTTTGACTTCCAGTATCCGGACAAGGTGTATATCCGCGGGTACAACCCGACGTATGAAGGCAATAAGTGGCAGGTCAAGCAAGCGGCCGATGCCATGGTCCGCGCGGAACGTCCGATCCTCTATGTGGGCGGCGGCGTGATCAACTCCGACGCGAGCGAGGAACTGATTGCCCTGGCCGAGCTGCTGAACATTCCCGTAACTATGACGCTCATGGGCCTGGGCGCGTTTCCCGGTACGCACCCCCTCTCGCTCGGCATGCTGGGGATGCACGGCTCACACGCCACGAACATGGCGGTGCACAACTGCGATTTGTTGGTTGCCGTGGGGTCGCGGTTCGACGATCGGGTGACCGGGAAAATCAGCGAATTCGTGCCGAAAGCCAAAATTATCCACGTTGACGTGGACCCGGCCTCGATCCGCAAAAATATCCACGTGGATATTCCGATCGTCGGCGACGCCAAACCCGTGCTGCGCGATCTGTTGGCGCAGGCGACCGAGATCGTCGGGGGCAAGAAGCGAGAGGGCAAGACGCCGTGGTTGCAGCAGATCGCGGCGTGGCAGAGCGAGCGGCCGCTCGCGTACAAGCCTGATCCGAAAGTGATCAAGCCGCAGTTCGTGATCGACATGATATACCGGCGCACGCGCGGCGAAGCGATCATTACGTCGGACGTGGGCCAACACCAGATGTGGACCGCGCAGTTCTATAAGTTCACCAAACCGAGGACGTGGCTCAACTCCGGCGGGCTCGGCACCATGGGCTACGGGTTCCCGGCCGCGCTGGGCGCGCAACGCGCGTTTCCCGGAAAACGCGTGGTCTGTATCACCGGCGACGGGAGCTTTCAGATGAATCTCCAAGAGCTGGCCACGGCGATGGTCTACGACCTGCCCGTCAAGGTCGCCATTTTGAATAACGGCTATCACGGGATGGTGCGGCAGTGGCAACAACTGTTCTACCAAGGCCATTACTCCGCGAGCCGCTTGCAGGGTGGTCCGGACTACGTCAAATTGGCCCAAGCGTATGGCGCCATCGGGCTTCGCGCCACGGAGCCGCATGAAGTGGACGAAGTGCTCGACGAAGCTTTTTCCTCGAACAAACTCGTGATCATGGACTTTCAGGTGGATCCGTACGAGAACTGCTATCCCATGGTGCCGGCCGGCGGGGCCATCAATCAAATGGTGTACGAAGACCCGCCCACCGACGCGATGCGGCAAACGCCCGCCGCGCAAGAGGCGCAAAAAGAATCCATTTCTCTCGCGTAGACGGGGGCACGCCGCGACATGGAACACATTCTTTCGTTGTTGGTGGAGAATAAATTCGGCGTGTTGGCCCGCGTGGCGGGGCTGTTTTCCGCGCGCGGATTCAATATCGAGAGTTTGTCGGTGGGGCCGACCACGGACCCGACCATGTCCATGATTACCATCGTCACCACCGGGGACGATCGGATCATCGAGCAGATTACCAAACAGTTGAACAAGTTGATCGACACCATCAAGGTGGTGGACCTCACGGAGCACAGCTACTTGGAACGGGAAACCGTGCTGGTGAAGATTCATACCCGGCCCGAGGATCGCGCGGAGGTGTTTCGTATCATCGAAATTTTCCGCGCGAAGATCGTGGATTCCACGCCCGCGACCTACACGGTTGAAATCACCGGCGCGCGCGACAAGGTGGAGGCGTTCGTGAACCAACTCCGTCCATTGGGCATCAAGGAGTTGGTTCGATCGGGACGGATCGCGATCATGCGGGATGAAGTGCGGGCCGTCACGGAGACGCGGAGGCGGCCGCAAATGGTCGAGTCAAAATGACGGACGCTCGCCGAGCCGGCGGGCGAGTCTGGTAAGCGGGGGGATAGCATGACACCGTTGAAAATTTATTACGAACAGGACGCGGACCTGGCCGATCTTAGGGGCAAGACGGTCGGCATCGTGGGCTATGGAAGCCAAGGCCACGCCCACGCCAACAATTTAAAGGACAGCGGGATCGACGTGATCGTCGCGGTCCGGCCCGGTCCCTCCTGGGACAAGGCGGAACGCGCGGGGTTGAAGGTCATGCCGGTGGCGGACGCGGCCAAACGATGCGACGTGGTGATGATCCTCGCGCCCGATGAACTGCAGGCCGACCTGTATCACCGCGAGATCGCGCCGAACATGAAATCCGGCGGCTACCTGGCGTTCGCGCACGGGTTCAACATCCACTTCGGGCAGATCGTGCCGCGTCCCGACATGAACGTGTTCATGGTGGCCCCCAAGGGTCCCGGGCACCTCGTGCGGTCCGAATACGCAAAGGGCAGCGGGGTGCCGTCGCTCCTGGCCGTACACCAAGATCCGTCGGGGCTCACGCGACGGGTGGGTTTAGCCTACGCCAAAGCCATTGGCGGCAGCAAGGCCGGTGTGATCGAGACCTCGTTTCGCGAAGAGTGCGAAACCGATCTATTCGGTGAACAGGTGGTGCTGTGCGGCGGGCTCACCGCGCTCATTCAGGCCGGGTACGAGACGTTGGTGGATGCCGGGTACTCGCCCGAGATGGCGTATTTTGAATGCCTGCACGAAGTCAAACTGATCGTGGATTTAATCTACGAGGGCGGCATTTCGAACATGCGGTACTCGATTAGCAATACGGCCAAATACGGGGACGTCACGCGCGGTCCCCGCATCGTCACCGACGAGACCCGCGCCGAGATGAAGCGGATCCTCGGCGAGATCCAAGGTGGGCGGTTCGCCAAGGAGTGGATTTTAGAGAACCGCGCCGGTCGTCCCGAGTTCACCGCGTTGCTGCGCCGAGGGGAATCCCATCCCATCGAAGAAGTCGGCGGACGTCTGCGGGCCATGATGCCTTGGTTGAAGCAGAGCCGACTGGTCGATAAGGACAAAAACTAAATTTGAGTCCATCCGAATCGTGGCAAGAGTCCCCGATCGTCATGGAGGGACTCCCGTTTGCGTTCGCGCCGATGGTGTTGGCGGGCGCGGCCTGGTGGGCCGGGTGGGGCGTGGTCACGGCGCTGTGCGCGGCCGTCGCCCTCTTTACGGTCTGGTTTTTTCGGAATCCTCGCCGGACCGTGCCCGACGATCCCCGCGCGATCGTCTCGCCCGCGGACGGCCGGGTGCTCTCCGTCGAGCGACTTTTTGAGTCACGGGTGCTCAAGGACGACGTGCAGCGGGTCAGCATTTTCATGGGCCTGACCGACGTGCACGTGAATCGGATTCCCTGCGACGGACGGATCGTCGGGCGGCATTATTATCCCGGCAAGTTTTTTTCGGCTTTCAAAGAGAAGGCGTCGCTGGACAACGAGCAGCACGCCTTGGTGTTGGAAACGTCCGAGGGGCGTCGCGTGATGTTCGTGCAGATCGCTGGCCTGGTGGCGCGGCGAATCGTCACGTGGGTGCGGGAGGGGGACCAGGTGGAACGAGGCCGACGATACGGGTTGATCCGGTTCGGATCTCGGATGGACGTGTACCTGCCGTTGAACGTGCGCGTGACCGTGAAAGCCGGCGACCGTGTGGCCGGGGCGAGCAGCGTGCTGGGGGTGTGGCCGTGACGAGCCGTGCGCGGCGCGGCGTGTACTTGCTGCCGAATCTGTTCACCACCGGCAACTTATTGAGTGGGTTCTACGCCGTGGTGTCGGTGTTTAACTCCGACTATGTGTCCGCGGCGATCGCGATCCTTGTGGCCACGATTTTCGACAGCCTCGACGGCCGCGTCGCCCGGATGACCAAGACCACGAGCAAGTTCGGCGTGGAATACGATTCGTTGGCCGACCTGGTGTCGTTCGGCGTCGCGCCCGGGATACTGATTTACTCGTGGGCGTTGACCAACTACGGACGCATCGGCTGGGTCGCCGCGTTCCTGTTCGTCGCCTGCGGCGCGCTGCGTTTGGCGCGATTTAACGTGCAGGTCGGCAGCGTGGACAGCCGGTATTTCGTCGGGTTGCCGATCCCCGCAGCAGCGGGCGTGTTGGCCTCGACCGTGTTGTTCGACGACCACATCCTGCGGTTGGGCGCGGAGATGAAACCGCTGTTGATCGTGGTGATGACGTACGTGTTGGCCTTTTTGATGGTGAGCAATATCCGGTATTCGAGCTTTAAGGGATTGGAGCTTCGGAACCCGAGGCCGTTTCAGGCGTTGGTCGCGTCGGTGTTGGTGGTGATGATCGTCACCGCCGCGCCCCAAGTGATGTTGTTCGCCCTGTTCGGGCTCTACGCGGCCTCCGGCGTGGTGATGGGACCGGTGCGGGCGATTCAACGCCGGTGGTTCCCGGCGGGGCGTCAACCCGATGCGGAGCCGGCTCGGGACCAACGGCTCGGAACGTAACGTCCATACGCGCAGATACCGCCGCCCCCGCGGCCGATGACGACCATGACACGAACCATTACCGTTTTTGACACCACATTGCGCGACGGCGAACAATCGCCCGGCGCGAGCATGACGGTTGAGGAAAAACTCTCGATCGCGCGCCAACTCGCGCGGCTGGGCGTGGACGTGATTGAGGCGGGATTCGCGTTCAGTTCGCCGGGGGATTTCGAATCCGTGCGCCGGATCGCGCACGAGGTGGAAGGGCCGATCATCTGCAGCCTGGCGCGCGCAAAACCAGGGGACGTGGACCGCGCGTGGGAAGCGCTCAAGGGCGGGGAACGGGTCCGCATCCACACGTTCATTTCCACGTCCGATATCCATTTGAAACATCAATTTCGCCTCACCCGCGCGGAAGCCCTCACGCGCGCGGTCGACATGGTGCAACGCGCGCGTGGGTACGTCGAGGACGTGGAATTTTCGCCCATGGACGCCACGCGGTCCGACCTCGGCTACTTGTGCGAGGTACTGGAAGCCGTGATCGCGGCCGGGGCCCGCACCGTGAACATCGCGGACACGGTGGGGTACGCGACCCCGCAGGAATTCGCGGAGACGCTCCGGACGATCCGACGACGCGTGCCCAATATGGGGCAGGCGGTATTGTCGGTTCACTGTCACAACGATCTGGGGTTGTCCACGGCGAACTCGTTGACCGCGGTGATGGAGGGCGCAGGCCAAATCGAATGCACGATCAACGGCATCGGCGAACGCGCGGGGAACGCGGCGTTGGAAGAGGTGGTCATGGCCCTTCGCACCCGCAAGGATTCGTTCGGCGCCGACACGCGGATCGTGACCGAGGAGATCACCAAGGCCAGTCGGTTGGTGAGCAAGATCACCGGCATGGCGGTGCAGCCCAACAAGGCGATCGTGGGCGCCAATGCGTTCGCGCACGAATCCGGCATTCATCAAGATGGATTGCTCAAAGAGAAGATGACGTACGAGATCATGCGACCCGAGTCCGTGGGCGTGGGCAAGACCCACCTCGTGCTGGGGAAACACTCCGGGCGGCATGCCTTTAAAACCAAACTGGAGGAACTCGGGTACCGGCCCAACGAGGCGGAATTGGAGCAGGCGTTCGAACGCCTCAAGCGACTCGCGGATACCAAGAAGGAGATCTTCGAAGAAGACCTCGAAACCATTGTCTCCGAGGAGATGGATCGTCCGGTGGAAACGTTTCGACTGGTCTCGTTACACGTGGAGAGCGGCACCGGGATGACGCCGACCGCCACGGTCGAACTGACGGTGGGGGATCGCACGGTTCGGTCCGTGGGGAACGGAGATGGCCCAGTGGATGCCGCGTACCGGACCATTGCGTCGTTGACCGAAACCAAGAGTCGGTTGACATCCTACGTGGTCAAGGGCATCACCGGGGGAACCGACGCGCTCGGGGAAGTGACCGTGACGGTGGAGGAAGACGGCCGGTCCGTCACCGGGCACGGCGCGGACACCGACATCATTCTGGCCTCGGTGCGGGCGTACCTGAGCGCGCTGAATAAACTGGCGGGGCGAGCCGGGAGGCCCGGCGGGGCCGAGCCCCGCGTGGGGTTGATCTGACCCGGTCTCGCGGTGATGGGCCCGTCATTCCGTAAAGGGGTGTTCTGCGCGGTCGCGGTCGCGGGGTTGCTCGCGATGGCGGTGTCGGCCAGACGGCTTGCGCACCTGGATCTGTCGTTCGAGTGGTTGCGGTTGACCATGTTGGCGTTCACGTTGTTGTGTCCGGTGTTGCTCGGTCTTGCCATCGGGGTGTGGGGTGGGACTCGGGCGGGAGCCTGGGGAGGGCGGGGAGTGGGCGTCACGTATCTCGGCGTGGTGGGATGGACGTGGGCGGACGCGGGCGCGTTTCCCGTGGGGTTTCGTCTGGAAGGGTTTGAGACGCCGATGTTCGTGACGGTCATCAATGTCGCGATTTTTCTCATGACCATGTATTTCATGCAGGCATTGGGACGGTCCGGAGGCAGACTCGGCTTTCGGTTCGTGGGCGAGGCCTTGCCGCGGCCAGGTTCGACGGACACACGCGATCCGCTCCCCGCGGGCGCGTCATCGCTGCACGATGGCCGATCGCCTGATCGGAGCGTGCCGGTATGACGACCTATCGCATCACGTTGTTGCCCGGAGACGGCGTGGGACGCGAGATCGTGCCGGAAGCGGTCCGCGTGCTCGAGGCCGTGGCCAAGCGGCGGGGGCGGAGATTTGAATTCCGCGAGGCCGTGGTGGGCGGGGCCGCGATCGACCGGTTCGGCGTGCCGCTGCCCGACGAGACCCTCAAGGCCGCGCTGGACGCGGACGCGGTGCTGCTGGGCGCGGTGGGCGGACCCAAATGGGAAGGGCTCGATTACGCGATTCGGCCGGAGCGGGCATTGCTGGGGTTGCGCGAGCAACTCGGGACCTTCGCCAATCTCAGGCCCGCCGCGGTGTTTCCCATGCTGGCCGATTCCTCCACCCTCAAGCGAGAGGTGATCGACGGGATCGACATTCTGGTGGTCCGCGAACTGACCGGCGGGATCTACTTCGGCAAGCCGCGCGGCGTCACCCCGTACGAAGGCGGAGAACGAGGCATCAACACCGAGGTGTACACCACGCCGGAGATCGAGCGCATCGCGCGGGTGGCGTTCGGCCTGGCGCGCAAACGTCGCCGCCTGGTCACCAGCGTGGATAAGGCCAATGTGCTGGAGACCACCGAGTTATGGCGCAAAGTCGTGACCAAGGTCCATGCCGATTTTCGGGACGTCGAACTCAAACATATGTACGTGGATAACTGCGCGATGCAGTTGATCCGGTGGCCCAAACAGTTCGATGTGATCGTGACGACGAACCTGTTCGGTGATATCTTAAGCGACGAAGCGTCCATGTTGACGGGGTCGATCGGGATGCTGCCGTCGGCGAGCCTTGGGGGACGGGTCGGGTTGTACGAGCCCATCCACGGGAGCGCGCCGGATATCGCCGGGAAGGACGTGGCCAATCCGATCGCCACGATCCTGTCGGCGGCGATGATGCTCCGGCACTCGTTCGACCTCGAAGACGACGCCGCCGCTATTGAACGGGCGGTGTCATCCGTCTTGGAGCGAGGGTGCCGCACGGCCGATATCATGCAGCCGGGGATGACCAAGACCGGGACGCGAGAAATGGGCGGGCTGATCGCGGACGCGATCACTTGAACACTCACGTGTCACGAGGAGGATCAGGGATGAAACGAATGTTGGCGGTGGTTGGCGGGGTGGCGGTGGCAATCGCGGCGGTGGGGTGGTCCGCGTCCGCGGCCGAACCCGAGGGCGTGCAAATCGTGAAAACCTCCCCGGAGTACGGCAAGACGATCCCGTCGCTCAGCGGATTGGTGGTCGAGATCACATTCGATCGGCCGATGGATCCCGCGACGCAAGACGACGTCACGATGGATCAGCGCGGGGCCACGGACGCCAACGGCGAGCCGATCGAGTTCAACGGCACCTACACCTGGGTCACGCCGTCGACGCTGCACTTTCGACCGGACGGGACCCTCAAACCCGATTCCGTGTATCAAGTGACGGTGTGGTCGGCGACAGCCAAGGACGGATCGGAATTACAGACCGCGCCCTACCGGCTGCCGTTTTCAACGTCGGGAGCCAAGTAACGCGGCATCGCGCGGGAGTTGATGAGCGGGGGCGCGCCTGCGCCCCCGCGTTGTTCTGGTCGGACGGGAACCATGATTGCGAAAAAATCGAAGTACGCCGTGGCCGTGATCGGCGCCACCGGCGCGGTTGGGAAGGAAAGCCTCGATATTCTTGAAGAGCGGAAGTTCCCGCTCAGCAACCTAAGGCTGTTCGCGTCCAAACGTTCGGCCGGTGAGAGCCTCCGTTGTCAGGGCCGTCACTGGACCGTGGAGGAGTTGACCCCGGCGAGCGATTTTACCGGGGTGGATTTTGCCTTTATATCCGCCACGGACGCGATCAGCCGCGAGTGGGCGCCTCGATTGGGTGCGGCCGGCGTGGTGGCGATCGACGACAGCGCCGTGTACCGCATGGATCCCGCGGTGCCGCTGGTGGTGCCTGAAGTCAACGCCCGAGCCCTGCGGGCGATGTCGCGAGGCATGGTCGCGATTCCGAACTGCACGACCACACCGCTCGTCATGGCGCTCAAGCCTCTTCACGACGCCGCGACCATCAAACGCGTCGTGGTGACCACGTTTCAATCCGTATCCGGAACCGGGGCCGCGGCCATGGAGGAACTCGCCCAGCAGACCCAGGCGCTCCTGTCGTTTCAAGAGGTCAAAGCTGAGGTCTACCCGTACCAGATCGCGTTCAACCTGTTGCCCCAGATCGGCTCGTTCGGGGACGGGGGCGAGTGCTCCGAGGAAGTCAAAATCGTGCGCGAGACGCAAAAGATCCTGGATGAACCCGCCATGCGGATCACCGCCACCACGGTGCGCGTGCCCGTGATGCGATGCCATTCCGAAGCCGTCAATGTTGAACTGTCGCGGCCGCTGAAGCCCAATGACGCCCGGGCGTTGCTGGGCCAGATGCCGGGGGTCATGGTGTTTGACGATCCGGCGCGCAAACTCTATCCCATGCCGCTGGATGCATCAGGAAAAGACGAGGTGTACGTGGGCCGGATTCGCGAAGACCTCTCCGTTTCCCATGGCCTCAATCTCTGGGTCGTTTCCGACAATCTCCGAAAAGGCGCGGCCCTCAACGCGGTCCAGATCGCGGAAACCTTGATTAATCAGGCGTCCTAACCGTCCGGTCCAACGGTCCCGGCCAACGGCGATAAGGCCGCGGGTCTCTCGTGTTATCACCCGCCAGCGATGTTTCCGGTAGAATCGGGAAATTTCTCAAAGATAGTTCAGTCTACTTTTGTAGTGTATTCAACTGGTTGGATTCTATAAGACCCCATGCATCGGATCGGATCGTCAGAAATATTTACAGGTTGACGTTTCGTCAACCACATCCGAACAGTAATTCTTCTGAGAGATTTGGAACGATGTCTTGTTAGTTTTTAAAATAATCAATGTGTTAATTCTTCTGCATTCGTCAGGAAAGCACTGGACGCTTGTAGGGCATGGTTGTTGCTTTATCTCTCAATCCGATCAACCTGTAGTTCTTGGGGGGTAAAGAATCATGGATTTGAGGAAACTGACGGCCGGACGAAGAATGGGCGTGAAAGTTATGGCCTTGGCCGGAGCCGCCGCGCTGATGATGAGCACGGTGCCGACCTCATCGGCCTGGGCATTGTCCGTGACCGAAGCATATGTGTTTTCAGGCTGGTCCGCGCCGACCGGTACGGCCGCTGCTCCGTTCACCCTGAATGCCACGTCCGGGTACCGACTGAACTTAAACTCGTCGGGGGTTGCCGCCTCGGCCACCGAGTTGGTCGGCTCAACCGCGGTGGACATCACGGATCGCATGTACTATCAGTCTCACACCGGCACCATCAACGCGGGTGAAAGTTTTTCCGGGTCCATGGCGAACCGCGTGAATTACGAGATTCGGCGCGTCGATGACGCCGGGGTGGTCAACGATGGCACCCCCGATGCCGCGATGAACGTTGATTTTTCGAGAGGCTCCACGGTCACGTTGCGTACGTTCTCGACCAGTGTCGCGGTGCCTGGTCTGATTCTTTTTGAAGACGCGGGACTCGATCCGTTTTCCCTTCGGTATTGCTACAACCTGACCTGTTCATCGTACGATTTATTGTTTAACGGCCTCACGTCGTCCACGCTGTCCACGCTCACGAGCGATCCCACGGAGTTTGGGACCGACGACTACGCGCCGGGGATTGACCAGGCGTTCTGGTTTGTCTTTGATGGGGCTGCGACCGGGGGATACTTCAGGATTGCCGACACCACCAATCCCGGCGGAACGCGGCTCGAAGTGGATTATGTCGGCGTTACCTCGGCTCCGCCGCAGCGGGTTCCTGAACCCGGCACGCTGCTGCTGCTCGGTTCAGGTCTGATGGGGATCCCGTTGTTTCGTAAACTCCGCCGTAAGTAAGTCGCGTCGATCGTGTAAGCCGACCCGAATGGCCCCGGACAACTAGAACCGGGGCCATTCGGGTTTCTAGACACGGGGTCTCCGCGCTCAGCGCGGTTCGAGATCCTTGCTTAGAAACTGCGAACAGCCCACTCGACACCAGAATGTTTAGCGAACGCGTGGCCGAATATTTAGCAGCGGGATGACGCGGCCACATGTCTCGCGGATTGCCGAATCCTGATCATTCAGCCGTGTTGTGGTAACCGGCGGGGCGTCCAGGCGAACGCCCCGCCGGATGCTTACAAATTCGGCTGCGGGGTGGTGCGCAGATACGGCTTGATGGTGCGGGAGCCTTTGGGGAATTTGGCCGCCACGTCGGCATCCGGCACCGACGGCGAAATAATGCAATCTTGCCCGGGTTTCCAGTCCGCGGGCGTGGCCACGCTGTATTTGGCGGTGAGCTGCAGCGACTCGACCACGCGCAAGATCTCGTCAAAATTGCGCCCGGTTGACGCCGGGTAGGTCAACGTCAGTTTCAGCTTCTTGTCCGGCCCGATGATAAAGACCGATCGTACGGTGAGGTTATCCAGCGCATTGGGGTGGATCATGTCGTACATCGTGGCGACCCGGCGATCCACGTCGCTGATAATGGGATAGTCCACCACGCAGTTTTGGGTTTCGTTGATGTCGTAGATCCACTTTTTATGATCGTCGGTACTGTCCACGCTCAACGCGACTACCTTCACGCCTCGTTGGGCGAACTTATCTTTGAGTTTCGCCACCGCGCCCAGCTCAGTCGTACAGACCGGGGTGAAGTCCTTGGGGTGGGAGAACAGGATCGCCCAGCCGTTGCCGAGCCATTCGTGAAACTTAATGGTCCCTTGGGTGGACTCCGCGGTAAAATCCGGTACCACGTCTCCAAGTCGGATCGCCATCGTGATCTCCTTTCAAAAGCCCCTGGACAGGGGAGTGAGATCTTCACTTTGCGGCAGCCTAGGGGATGAAGTCAAGCCACGGGATCTGGTCGTCGGATTGTGGAGCCGTTGACGGTTGGGCCTGCCGAGGGTTTAACCGCCTCAATCGTGGCCGAGACCAGGAAGTCCGCAATATTCCGGTCCGGCGTCCACTCGCGAATGAGCGCCTGGCTCCCGTCCTTGGGCGTAATCCGAATGGCCTGGAACCCAATCCGCGCGAATACGGATTCGATCTCGTCGATCACCGACGCCCCGGCCATACAACCGGCATACAGGGTCGGATCGTTCTTCACCTCATCGGGCAACTCGAGGGTGGCGACAATGTCCGAAATGGCCAGCCGCCCACCGGGCCTGAGAACCCGCCACGCCTCACGGTAGACCTGCTCCTTCTCCGGCGACAGGTTGATCACGCAATTAGACATGATCACATCGATGGTGCAATCGGCGACCGGTAGGTGCTCGATCTCCCCCAGACGAAACTCCGCGTGTCTCAGTCCCGCCTTCTCCGCGTTGCGGCGAGCCTTAGCCACCATCTCCGGCGTCATGTCCACGCCGATCACGTGTCCTTGCGGTCCCACAGTGCGTGCCGCCAGCAAGCAATCAAATCCACCGCCGCTGCCCAGGTCCAACACGGTTTCCCCGGGTAGCAGCGAGGCGATCGCCTGGGGATTGCCGCACCCCAGGCCCATATTCGCGCCCTCTGGTACCGAGGTCACGTCCTCCCGCGAGTAGCCCAGGGCCAGGGACGCGTCCTCCGCCGGCGCAGGATTGTCCGGGCTGCAACACGCGGGCGCGCAGCCGCACCCCGCGCCTCCAGACTTGGCCACCTGGCCGTAGTTCTCCCGCACCAACTCCCGAACCTTGTCATGTGTGCGTTCTGTCATGGGATGTCTCCTTTCACCCCTATAGACGGAGCGACCCTGAAAAGGACGCAACGTTCGTCAATGAGTTGATGAAATGGATAACGCCGTGTAGCGTGTCGGTTGGAGCGCAATACTCCGATCAGAGCGGCGGGCGGGAGAGCACGGTCAGCCCCAAGCTGCGGAAGTCGGCGTCGAACGCGAGGCACGGGATGTCGTCGAGCAACTCGGTCACCAGCACGTAGGAGAGCGCATCGCAGACGGAGAGCGCCTTGTCACGACTCAATCGCCGGAACGCGCTCAGCGCGGCTTCGCGGATATGGTGAGCATGCTCGACGATCCGGAGCGTGGGCACGATCGTGTCCAGGAACGCGACGGCGAGCCGGTAGCCGCGACGAATCCGGAGCAACGTCACGGTTTCAACGAGCACCTCCCACGTGGTCAGAAAGGCCACGCGGCGCTCGGCGCAGAAGGCCAAGAGCAGACGGGCATCCGCGTAGTGAGCGTCGCGGGCATCGAGGCAGGCATAGAAAAACGACGTGTCGCAGAAGACCTGAGGCGGAACGGGTCTCACCGCGTCCGTCTGGATGGGGGCGCGTGACGGGGGTCCCTTCGGCCACGGGGTTTGGGGACGATCTTTTTCTTCGTCACGCTCCCGCCATACAGATAGGCGCTCTTGTGCTCGGAGACTGTGCCATGGAGCAAGGGCAGCGCATCAGGTGAGTCTTCCCAATGGTCCCCCAGTTTCAGCAAGGACGTGGCCGCAAGGCCGGGCTCGACGACCACCGCCGCCGTCAGACGGGCGACGACCTCGTTCCGCACGGTGATCTCGTACGCGTCGCCGGGGTGTTTCTGAAGCCGTCTCACGAGGAACGGGAGCTTCTGCCGGGCTTCGCTGATGGGGATCTTCATGGAAGGCGCCTCTTATGTACAAACAGTACAAATCGTACAGAGAATGGAATCGCATGTCAATGTAGGTTGCCGGGGGCGAAGTGAGGAAGACAAATCTGTCGTCGTTGCTCGAAGATGCGACCTTCCATCTGTGTTCTAGTCCCAGGTTCTCGGGAAGAATCCCGTATGCCAATACTCGAACAGGATCGCCTTCCACATTTCGTCCGAGTTCAGATGCTGCTCAAACGGCGGCATTACCGACGCCCACGGAAATCCTTCCCGCGGCAGCCCCATCCCGCCCGTGGCCACGCGCCAGAAGTTATAACTCTCCTGGAGCTGTGCGATTGTCCCCGGGTCCGTGAAATTTGCTGGAATTGGGTTAAACGCAAAGGCGAAAATTCCTCGGCCGTCAAGGTTGGCTCCATGGCAGAAGAGACAATTCTGGAAATAGATCGCCCCTCCGTCACGCACGTGTTGCATGTACGCTGGCGCGTTGTCAGCCCACGGATTGTCATGGAGATGTTGCTCCTGAATTCTGGCCGAATAGTTTCCCTCGCGATCAACCCGGAATGGATTTCTGGCCATCTGCAAAGTGTATGTCTCACCGTGCACGTTTACCGACGCCGGCGGTGCCGGAAAGCTCGTTCTGAGCTCGATCGGTTCCGGGAACTTCGGCAGCACCGTATCCCACGTTCCCCACGCCACCAGGCCGGGCAATGCGACGAAGGTTACGGCCCGCGCCATTCGATAGGTGGGCGTCAGGCCGGCCAGCATCCCGATGATCGGCTGCTTGCATTCTTCCCACGAGTCATCGTCCGATGAAACCAGGAGGAAGACGACGAAGGTAATCAGCCCCATGTATGTCTTCAAGAGGGCAGACGGAATCGGCGGGAACAGCACCCATTTTAAGGTGATGTACGCTGTCAGCCAAATCAGCACCGCCTGCCAGAATGTCGGGATCGCCATTCCATGCTGCCTGAGTATCCGGTTGGCGATCACAAAGACGAAAAATCCCAGTGAGAGAAGCAGCAAGAACTCGACGGGCATGGCGCCTGGAATCCATATCTTTTGCATCGGCCTTCCAGCCTCCTGGTTTGGAACGAACTTGCCGGGGACTACTCCAGCCCCCCGATCATCTGTCCCTTCGGAAACCGCACTTCGTAGCCGAGGTCAATCACCTGTTCCGCCTTGGGCTGCAGCGTGTACGTGTAGCGGCGCACGCCGGGTTTGGTCGGGTCTTCGGGGTCGGTGGGACTGGTGGACTTGTCGAGGATGCTGACTTTGATGGTTTCGTCGCGGCTGACCGGGACTTGGTCGAGGATTGTGACCGTGACAGGCGTGGGGTAGAGGTTCTTCACGGTGGTGCGGATGCGGTAACGGTAGAGGTCTTCTTTGGAGAAGACGCCGGTGGTTTCGTGTTTGCGTTCGATGATTTTGCGCTCGATCTTCACGCGGTCGTCGGGGCCGAAGGCGAGTTTGATCTCGTCGCCGGGCGCGGTGAGGGGGAGCGATGTCTTTCCGGTGAGTTCGTCGCCCAGGAAGATGTTGACCGGGCCGGGGAGCAGGACGGGGCCGGACTCGTTCGTGGCTTTGGCGGTGAGGACGGCTTGTTCGTCGAGCTTGGGCGCGGCGAGGCGCGTCAATTCGGCTTTGAGCGGGAATGTCGAGAGAAAGGCGCGCCGTGGCGTGCCGCTGCTGTCGATGGATTCGCGCCGGGGGGCTGTGAATGTCGCGGCGAGTAGGCCCTGGGTGACCGCGGCCTCGGCCGGCGCCATCGCGTCGTAGGCCATCATGACGCCTTCTTCAGCTTTCATCTCATCTGCGCGACCCTTGGACAGCGCGCGTGGCATCAGTGCTGCGGGCGCCATGGGGCGGATGGGTTCAAGGTATTGTGGGAACAGGTCAGGGACCTCGATGCCGCGCGAGGGTTGCGCGGTGGACAGGGCGAGGGCGACGTTCGTCCAGTCTTCACCCGAGAACTGACGCACGGACCCGTAGAGCGAGAGCGCGATGGTCTGGTTGTCGGCGTCCAAGCGCGCGTCCCAGATGGGGCTCCACGACGCCGAGGGGACGACGTAGCTCACGGCCAGTTCGAACGCTCCGGGTTGGTTGGCGTGGAGATCCACGACAACGTTCTTCGTGACCAGGCTGCCCCGCCCGCGGATCTGATCCAGGGCTTGTTGCGCGGCGTGGATCTGTTTGGCTAGATCGCGTTTTGCGACTTCGGTCGTTCGAATCTGTTCCAGGACCGTGTCATATTGTTTGGCCACAAAGTCAACGAAGCCGGTCCACTCCTTGGGGTCCATGGGCCGGACCGCGAGGTTCTCGGTGCGTTCTTTCACGTAGGTTGAGCGCATGGAGTCGAGCAGTTCGCGGCGGCTCGCGGCCTGTTTGAGCTGATCGTCCAGCCCGCGTTCCTGATCCTTGAGCGCCAGGAGGTTGTCCTCCGCCGCGCGTACGTCCTTGGCGGTGGTTTCCACGTGCGGCACGCGTTCCACCACGGCGCCGAACACCTGAGCCTTGGCGCTGCCCGCGCCCGAGACCCGCAGCGAGTCGTCGAGCAACTGGTCGGTGAGCCCTTCCAGCGTGACGCGCACGTCGCCGGCCGGCAAGTCGATCTTGGCCACGCGGGTCACGCGCGCCGCGTTGAGATAGACCGTGACCGCGTCGATGCGCGACTGTGCGGCCACGTTGGTCGGCGCGGCTGACGCGGGGAGAGTCAAAGTGACGATAAGAAAGGACGTGAGGGCTAGAGTACGAATCAACGTCATGATCCTCTCCTGATGTCGTTCGGTGGGATGGAACGCCGCCACGATAACGGATTTCAGGGGTGTTTGCAAAGGACTCGTAATCGGGGGATTGGAAACATCTTGAGCGCGGTTCGACTGGCTCACCACGAACGGAATATTGGGGGAGATTCAGCGTGTCACCCGTTCGTCCTGAGCTTGTCGAAAGACCTCCATCGGGGGGGGGATGGGACGGTACCTCGCCTCGACATATCGGTCTGTGATAAGATCCCCCACATGCCGACTCTCTCCGCAACCGAGCAGTTGGTCGCCCGTATTCAGCGGCTCAAATCCGAGCGCCAGGCGGTCATCCTCGCGCACAATTATCAGATCGGCGAAATCCAGGATGTTGCGGATTTTGTCGGCGATTCGTTGGAACTCTCGCGCATGGCGGTGTCCATGCCGGCCAAGGTGATCGTGTTTTGCGGCGTGCACTTCATGGCCGAAACCGCGGCGATTCTCAACCCCGACAAGACCGTGGTGTTGCCTGATCCGGACGCTGGGTGCTCGATGGCGGACATGATCACGGTTGAGCAGCTCCAAGCCCTCAAGGCGCAGCATCCGGGCGCCGCGGTGGTCTGCTACGTGAACAGCACGGCCGCGATCAAGGCCGAGAGCGACTATTGCTGCACGTCCGCGAACGCAGTGGGCGTGGTCAACAACATTCCCCGCGAGCGCGACATTATCTTCATCCCGGATCAGTTCCTCGGCGACTATGTCGCCAAACAAACCGGCCGAAAGTTGATCCTGTACAACGGCTACTGCCCCGTGCACTATCGCATCATGGCGTCCGATCTCGTGGCCATGAAAGCCGCGCACCCGGCGGCTGAAGTCCTCGTCCACCCGGAGTGTCCGGCGGACGTTCGCGAGTTGGGCGATCGCGTGTTGTCTACCAGCGGCATGTGCCGGGCCGTGACCGCGTCAATGGCCCCCGAGGTCATCATCGCCACCGAGGTGGGGATTCTCCATCGGATACAGAAGGAGAACCCGGAGAAGCGCGTGTTCGCCTCGTGCCAGTGGTGCGACTGTTCTCACATGCGGGTGAACACGCTCGAAAAAATTCTGTGGTCGCTCGAAGATCTCCGGTACGTGGTGTCCGTGCCGGAGGAGATCCGCGTCCGCGCCAAGCGCGCGCTGGACCGCATGCTGGCCGTTTCCGCCTCCTAATCCCTCATGTCCGCCTTGGTGGGGAAGGCGCTGATGTTTCTCGGCGTCTTGTTGGTCCTGATCGGCGCGTGGGTCTGGTCCGGAAGCCGAGGTCCAACGTGGCTGTCGTGGGTGGGCCGTCTGCCCGGCGATATCGCGATCGAACGCGACCATGTCCGCTTCTATTTCCCGATCGTCACCAGTCTGTTGCTGAGCGTGGTGCTCACGATCCTCCTGTGGTTATTCGGCAGACGGTGAGAGGGCCCGCGTCGGCCGCCATGCGGGCGCTGCTGCTCGTCATAATCGCTCTCGGGGCGGTTCCGGCGGGGGTGGGCGCGGCGGAGGAGCGGATCCGGGTCGCGTTGGTTGCGGCGCACCGCGATGTCACGGTGGGCAGCTCGGGTCCCCTTCGCGCCGCGGCGCGGGGATGGACCGCGACGCTCTCGGGCCCGCTCACGATCCGGCTCACGGGCCAACGGCTCCAGGTGAATGGCCGGGTGGTCCGGCCGCCGCTGCGGCTTGCGGGCGCCGCGGCGTTCTTGAGCGTGGACGGCGCGTTGGTGCGCGGCGATCTGGTGATCACGGTGCGGGATCGCCGCGTCTTCGTGGTCAACGAGTTGCGAGTGGAGGACTACGTCCGCGGCGTGGTGCCGTCGGAGGTGCCGTCGGACTGGCCGATGGAAGCGTTGAAGGCGCAGGCGATCCTGGCGCGCACGTACGTGTTGTACAAGAAAGCCGAACGCGCCGGTGCTGATTTCGACGTCGACGCCACGGTGCGGAGCCAGGTGTACGGCGGGGTGCCGAGCGAGGACGGCCGCGCATCGGAAGCGGTTCGGGCCACGGCCGGCCGCGTGGTCTCATTCGGCGGCCGACTGGCGTTCACCCCGTATCACTCCACGTCCGCGGGCCGGACCGAGGACGCGACGGAGATCTGGGGCGTGGACCAGCCGTACCTCAAAGGGGTGGACTGTTCGTTCGATTCGGAATCACCCGCCGCGCAATGGACCCGCCGGATTCCGCTCGACGAAATCGAAGCCGCGTTGGACCGCGCGGGGTATCTGGTCGGTCCGATCGCGTCGATGACCCCCGCCGCGCGCAACCGATCGGGACGGGTGTCGTCGATCCGTCTGTTGCACGCGGGCGGGTCCCTCGTCTTGAAGGGCGAAGATCTGCGCCGTATAATCGGCTACCAGCGGTTGCCCAGCATGCGCTTTGACGTCACGGCGTTCACGGTCAACCCCGAGTCCCGACGCGTCGAAGCCTGGTTCGAGGGCGGCGGGTGGGGCCACGGCGTCGGACTCTGTCAGTGGGGGATGAAAGCGCTCGCCGAGCGCGGTTGGGCCGCGGAACGGATCATCGCCTACTACTATCCCGGAACCGTGATCGATGTCGTCTCAGGAACGTCTCGCTGAACCCATGGACGGGACCGGTCTCGACGAGCGTGTCGAGGCGTTTGATTACCCCGAGGCGTGGGCGGTGATCGCCGAACATCCCGCTCCGGTCAGGGATGCCTCGCGCTTGTTGGTGTACGATCGACGCGCGGCCCGCGTGGAGCACCGCCGTTTTCGCGACCTGCCCGAATACGGCGTCGCCGGAGACGTCCTGGTCGTGAACGATTCGCGCGTCATTCCCGCTCGTCTCGACGGGCTCAAGACGCCGAGCGGCGGGCGTCTGGAATTGTTGTTGGTTCGCCGCGAAGCGCCCGGCGTGTGGAGCGTGCTGGCGCGAGGCAAGGTCCGGCCGGGGCAACGGCTTGAGTTCGCCGAAGGCGGCGAGGGCGAAATTCTGGAACCCGATGTCCACGGGCGGGTGCGCGTGCGAGTCACGCCCGATGACCCGGCCTGGCTGGAGCGTGTCGGGCGGGTGCCGCTCCCTCCGTATATCGCCAAGGCCCGCGGGACCGACGCCGGGTGGGTCGAAGATCGCGCCCGGTATCAGACCGTGTACGCGCGGGCGAACGGATCCGTGGCCGCGCCCACCGCGGGATTGCACTTTACCGACTCGGTATTCGACGGACTCGCGCGCCGCGGGGTGCGCCGGGCCGCGGTCACGCTCCACGTCGGACCCGGAACCTTCGAGCCGGTCCGATCGGACCGTGTGGAGGACCACCGGATGGCCGGGGAGTGGGGCGAGGTCTCGGCCGAGACCTCGGCCGTGGTGAACCGTGCGCGGCAGGCCGGGGGGCGGGTGATCGCGGTCGGCACCACGGCCACGCGCGTGTTGGAAACGGCCGCGGCGGACGGCGCGTTGCGTCCGTTTCAGGGCGAGACCGACCTGTTTATCCGCCCGGGTCATCACTGGCGGGTGGTGGACGCCTTGTTGACGAACTTCCATCTCCCGCGGTCAACCCCGCTCCTGCTGGCCGCCGCGTTGTGCGGGCGCTCGGTCTTGTTGGAGCTGTACCGCGAGGCCGCGGCCGAAGGGTACCGTTTCTACAGTTACGGCGACGCGATGTTAATTCTCTAATGGCCGACGCTCACGCCAAATCGCGCGTCGGGTCCAAGCGGACCGCGGGCAGTCCCTCGCTGAAACCCTATCTGGCGATCGTCGCGTTGTTGGTCGTGATCGGGGTGGCGAGCTTCTCACTCGTGGAGCGGTGGCTGGCCGAGCCGACCGCGGACGCGCCGTCTGAGGACGCCGGGATGACGGGCGGGGGGCGGGTCGTGATCGGTTCCAAATCCGCGTCCACGGCGTCCAAGCCTCCGGCCAACGGCGCGACCTCGGCCGAGGCGCCGTACAAGCCTCAGGAATTCACGTTTTATAAGTCGTTGGGCACTACGACCGAGTCGGAACCCAAACTCGAACCGCCCCCGGCATCCGTCCCGCCTCCACGCGCGACGCCGTCCGCGAAGACGGCCGATCGCAAGGGGACGGCCACACGCAAGGCATACACCGTGCAAGTCGGATCGTTCCAGGATCGAAAGTCGGCCGAACGCCTGGCCACGAAGGTCAGGCGTTATCAGTACACGGTATCGGTCAACCGCGTGGTGTTGCCGGATTCCGGGGTGCGTTACCGGGTGCGGGTCGGATCGTTCGCCACGCGCGACGACGCGCTCAAAGTCGCCGACATCTTGAAAAAGAAGGAACGGGTGGAGCCGTTTGTGGCGTTGGTTGCGCCCTCCGCCGGATGACGGCGCTTACGCGATGCGAATTCTCAATTGCCGGGCCGAATGTTCCAACACCGTGACTGCTTGGTGCAGACGCTGAAGCCGCAGGTTGCGGGCTCGGATCCCATTGATGTCGTGAGCCGGAAACTTCGAGCCGCGCACTTCGGTTTGGTGTCGTCTGAGTTGGTGGTGCAGTGCGCGCACGCCGCCTTCGTCCATGCGTTTGAGCAGCAGCGGCGTCAAGGAGATCATCCCGTCGGCGATGTCGCGAGCGATCGCCGCGAGGCTTTTCCCCTGTAACTGCACGTCGGACATGGCGCTCCCCCGTGAAAATAATGCAATGGGCTAAAGATATCGTGCCACCCATTCGTGTCAATGTGCACTGCGCGCTGTCTGCGCTGCTAATGAGCCGAAGGCCTCCCTTCACATGGCGAAGCAATGCCGGACGCTGACCGCCTGGACGCCGGGGTCGAGCGCGTGTGGGGGAGCAACGGCCCACTGGCGCAGGCGTTGCCCGGTTTTGAACCGCGTCCCCAGCAGATCGCGATGGCCCGTGCCGTAAGCAATGCACTGGCCAGCGACCGCACCCTGTTGGTTGAAGCCGGGACCGGAACGGGCAAGACGTTGGCGTATCTGATCCCAGCGGTTCTCAGCGGGAAAAAGGTCGTCGTCTCCACCGGAACGCGGGCGTTGCAGGATCAACTCGCGGGCCACGACGTGCCGCTGGTTGAACGCGTACTCGGCCGCGCGGTGGATTGGTGCGTGCTCAAGGGGCGGGAGAACTACGTCTGCCTGTATCGCCTGGAAGACGCGGCAGGCCCAGCCGGTCGATCGTCTCCATCCGACCCCGCGGTGGACGCGATCCGCGCGTGGGCCGTGGAGACCCACACCGGGGATCGCGCGGAACTGGAGTGGCTGGGGGACGATGACCCGTTGTGGGCGCGCGTATCCGTGACGGCCGAGCAATGCCTGGGCGCGAGCTGTCCACGCTACGAGCCGTGTTTTCTGACCACAATCAAGCGCCGCGCCGCTCGCGCGGATCTGGTCATCGTCAACCACGCGTTGTTTTTCGCGGATCTTGCGGCCGGTCCGCACGCGTCGGGGTCCATCGTGCCCCGTCACGCCGCGGTGATTTTCGACGAGGCGCACGTGATCGAGGACGTGGCCACCGCGCACTGGGGCGTGAGCGTGTCGAGACACCGCGTGCGCGATCTGCTTGCGGATATCCGGCGCGAGCCCTTGCCGGACGACGCGCCATCGACCGCGTTCCACGGAACGGTGGATCGCGTTCACGCCGCGGCCGACCGCGCGTTCGACGCCCTGCGTGCCGCGGCCGGGTCGGATGCCGGTCCCCGCGCGCGCTGGATGCCGGACCATGCGGAACGCGCGGCCGGGGCCGGGCTCGATATGTTGGCGCGGTTGGCCGAATTCAGGGACATGCTCGACGGTGTGAGCGGCCGCAGCGACGGGTGGGCGCGCCTTGCCGAGCGCGTGGGCGCATTGGCGCGCGACGCCCGCTTTCTGTGGCGCGCCGAAGACCCGGCGTTCGTGTTTTGGATCGAAGTCAACGGCGCGTCGGTGCGCCTTTCGGCGTCGCCGTTGGACGTCTCGGCCATTCTGCGTGAGACGCTGTTTTCAGGGGGCGCGCCCTGCGTGTTGACCTCCGCCACGCTCACCGCCGGAGGATCGTTCGAGTACGTGCGGAGCCGGTTGGGGATCGACCACGCCGACGAACGCGCGCTCGCCTCGCCGTTCGACTTTCGAACGCAATCCCTGTTGTACGTGCCGGAGGCGTTTCCGCTCCCGCGCGATCCCGACTTCGTCGACGCGGTCGCGGAGGAAGTCGTCAGGGTGGTCTCGGCCAGCCGCGGCCGCGCGTTTATCCTGTTCACCAGCCGCCGGATGCTCGAGCGCGTGTCCGACTCCTGCCGCCGCCGGATGGGCTATCCCGTGCTCCGCCAGGGCGAGGCGCCGCGCATGGCCTTGATCCAGCGCTTCAAGGCCGAACCGTCCGTCCTGTTTGCGACCATGGGATTTTGGCAGGGGATCGACGTGCCGGGCGACGCGCTCTCGTGCGTGGTGCTCGACAAACTGCCGTTTGCTCCGCCCGACGATCCCGTGGTGGAGGCGCGGACCGCCGCGCTCAAGGCCGAGGGACTGGATCCGTTCACGAGCTACCAGCTTCCCACGGCCGCGATCTGGCTCAAGCAAGGCTTCGGGCGATTGATTCGCAGCCGACGAGACCGCGGCGTGATCGCGATCTTGGACCGGCGGTTGCTCACGCACCGGTACGGGCGATTTTTTCTGGACTCGTTACCGCCCGCGCCGCTCACCACGTCATTTCTCGACGTGGAACGGTTCTTCTCGTCGGACGGAGATGTCTTGTCACCGGCCGATCAGGTAATATCTTCCACGCACACGTTGTCTCTATCTCACGAAGGGAGCGATGGATGAACCATACGATCAAGTTCATAGTTGGGCTCGGATTCGCCACCGCAGTGAGCGGCTGTGTCATGGTCCCGGTGGGCCCGCCCGGGCACGCTAAGCGGGGCGGTGCCGTTGTGGTGGCTCCCGCGCCGGTCGTGATCGCGGCCCGACCACGCATGGTGTTCATGACCGAGTTCGGGATCTCGTTCGCGCCCGACTTGGAGTTCGACGTCTATGAGGTGGGGGGCGTCTGGTACACGTTCCGATCAAACGTGTGGTACCACGCCGATGCGTACGACGGGCCTTGGGTCGTGGTCGGACATCGCCACGTTCCCAAAAAACTGGTGAAGATCAAACCCGGTCAGGTTCGGAAGTTCTATTTCGAGAATGAGGGCAAGAAGAACCGTGACCGCGGCGAGCGTGGGCACGGTCGGGATCGGCACAAGGACGACTAGTCAAGCGATTGGGTGCGCGCGAGGTGCTGTCGGAAATTGTTGCGCCTACGGCCGGCGTCCGATGTAGGGGCGCACGGCCGTGCGCCCTCCCATGCCGCCGAGTGCCAATGTCTGTCTCTCTGACCACAGAATATGATGACGTCGATGCGGACGATTATTGAGTTGCCGGCGTGACAGCGCCGGGTTACTGCGCCGGCGGCATGGTCTCGAAACTGGGCGCGCCTTCGGATTCCGCGACCAATTCCTGGTAGACTTTCTCCACGTTGGCGGGGAGCCACTCGTTGTACTTGAGCCAGCTCTCGTATTTGGGGAGCAGCACTTCCTTCTTGGCGGCTTCGATCGGCCGCTTGATCATCCACGACACGAACACCGCGGAGTAAAGGTCGGTGAGGTACTCGCGGAAGGTAGTGAGCACCGGCATGCCGCCCCATGTGCCGTGTCCGGGGACGATTCGCGTCACGTTCAGGACCGCGAGTCGGTCAAGCGTCTCCTGCCATTCTTTGGCGTACCCGTCGCCCATCCAGGGTATGCGACCCGCATACGCCAGGTCTCCGGTAAAGAGGGCGTGCGCGGTGGGGACGTACGCCACGATATCGCCGCGCGTGTGGCCGCGGCCTTGGTAAAAGAGCAAAATATGGTGTTTGCCCAACGGGATGCTGTACATGTCCGGAAACGTGATCGTGGGTAATGTGACCTTCGCGCCTTGGGTTCTGGCTTCGCCCAGGCGGGCCCGGTACTGTTTGAGGTGCTCGGCCCCGTGTTCGGTCAGGTAATCCTTGGTATAGACGTGCGAAATGACGCCTTTGGTGGGCGCCAGTTCGTGGACCGAAAACGTATGATCTCCGTGGAAGTGAGTGAACACCACGTAGAGGATCGGTTTGGGGGTGAGGCGCGTGATTTCGGCTTTGAGCGCCCGCGCGGTGTCTGGCGTCGGGCTGGAGTCGATCACCACCACGCCGTGATCCCCGATCACTACGCCGGCGTTGGCGTCGCCGTCCGGCCCGGGGAATACGTACACGTCCGGGGCGATGGCTTGGAGCGCGGCGGCCCGCGCGTCGAGCGCCGTTGCGGGCAGCCCGACCGCCGTACAGGCGAGCGCAGCGAGGATCCGAGAGTATCCCAAAAATAGATGTTTCATGGGTCGGCGGGAGCCTACCACGCCGCGCGTGGGGCGGTCAAGGCCCAGTCGTACGCGCCTTGCATTTTACCCGTGATCTTTGTATTCTCAACGCCGTTTTGTGTCGACGCATGACCGGGTGAGACGAGTCCCCGCGCGCGCGGCAGCCGTCTGATTTCGAAACAGGGAGGCGCGTCATATGGAGTGGTCACGTTCAGCAGGGTGGTGGACCGTCGCAACCGTGGCGGTGTGTGCCGTTGTGCTTTCCGGATGCCCCAAAAAGCCCCAAATCGCGGTGCAGACCGCGGGAGTTCAAGGCGCGGGATCCGAGTCGTCTTCTCAGCCGGTTGAAGACGTGGCGCCGCCGGCTGCGGTGGAGGAGCGGCCCATCGCGGCGTCGCCGGCTCAGCCGACCGCCGGATTGTCCGACGTGTATTTTGAATTCGACCAATCCGACGTCACCGCCGCGGGACGCACCGTGTTGGAGCAGAACGCCAAGTGGTTGCTCAGCCGCGGGAGCGCGCAAGTCAAAATCGAAGGCCATGCCGACGAGCGCGGGACCAACGAATACAACGTGGCGTTGAGTGAGCGTCGGGCGCAAGCGGTCAAGCGGATGTTAATCGCGCTGGGCGTGCCGGCCGCTAATCTGAGTACGATAGGCCATGGCGAAGAGCAGCCGGCGTGTCGCGAGCATGGCGAGTCGTGCTGGCAGAAGAACCGGCGGGCTCACCTTGCCGTTCGGTAACGCGGCCGGCCCGGCCGAGGTCCGTCCGCGTCGCGCAGGGCGCGTGCGATTCCTGGGCCTTGCGCTCACGCTGACGCTCGGGGTGGGCGGCTGCGCCACCCAGGCCGCATTGGTCGATGTCCAGACCGAGGTGGAAACCATGCGCGGGCAGGTGGACCGGATCACGCAGCAATTGAGCGTGTTCGACAAGCTGCTCCAAGAGCGTTCTTCCAGCGGACAGCGCAGCCAAGTGGACTTGGTGGTCCGGCTGGATCAAATTGCGGCTGATCTGCAAACCGTACAGGGACGATTGGAGGAACAGGCGCACCGGATGGGCGAAGCCGCCTCGGCGCTCGACGAGCAGTCGTTTCGCCTCAACCAGCTCGGCGCTCGTTTAGATACCACCGATGCCCGGCTTGCTGAACAGGAGCGGCGGGTCTCGGGCGCGGTCGCCCCGCCGGACCAGGGCGGAACGCCTCCCGCGGAGCCGCCGGCGGGCCAGGAGCGGGTGGTGCTTCCGGGGCGGACCCCGTTGAGCGGACTGAGCCCGGTTGAAGCCTACAATCTGGCGTACAACGATTTCATCAAGGGCAGTTACGACCTGGCGATCCAGGGCTTCCAAACGTTTCTCAAGCAGTACCCCACGTCGATTCTGGTGCCCCACGCGGTGTACTGGTTGGGTGAATCGTATTATCAAACCAAGCAGTATCCCCAATCCGTGGAGCAATACGAACGGCTGATCACGCAGTTCCCCAAGAACGAAAAGTTGGTCGGCGCGTTGTTGAAACAAGGGTTTGCGTTTGCCGCGATCGGCGACAAGAACAAGGCGCGCGCTGCGCTCAAGCGGGTGTTGGAGGAGTTTCCGCGGGCGAGTGAGGCGAACTTGGCCAAGGAAAAACTCGCCGAACTCCGTTAGCAGGAGCCTGGCGATGAATGGCCATCTGCGGCGTTGTCGCTGCGCATCCGCTCCTCACGTACATACCACCCGTTCCTCTTGGTGATGACTGTGCCGTTTCCAGAACAGACGATTGCTCCAGGTGCAGCCGGGCGGATTCGTCGTTTGCCCGACGCCTTGGTGGATCGGATCGCGGCGGGAGAAGTGATCGAGCGGCCCGCGTCGGTGGTGAAGGAGCTCATCGAAAACGCGTTGGACGCGGGGGCGCGGCGGATCGACGTGGAGACGGCCTGTCCCGGGTTGTGGTCGATCACGGTGTCGGACGACGGGGAGGGCATGGCGCCGGAGGATTTGGCCCTGGCGTTCGAGCGCCACGCCACGAGTAAGATCGGGTCGCTGGAGGATCTTGACGCGTTGAGCACGCTGGGGTTTCGCGGGGAGGCGTTGCCCAGCATCGCGTCGGTGGCCCGCGTGCGCGCGAGCAGCGCGAGGCCAGGGAGCGCCGACGGCGCGGAGATCGAAATCGACGGCGGACGAATCGTGCGACGCGCGCCGAGCCCGCCGCGCGTCGGGACCACGATGGCGGTGGCGGATCTGTTCGCACACACGCCGGCGCGTCAAAAATTTCTCAAATCCGCGGCCGCCGAACTCTCGCACGTCTGCGCAGTCGCGCAGCAGCACGCTCTGGCCAGGCCGGACGTGGCGTTCACGTTGACCCACGAGGGGCGGAGCGTGCTGGCGTATCCGGCGGCGCGCGATCTGGCGGAGCGGTTGGCTCAGATATACGGACGCGAGGCCGCGCGCGAGCGGCTCATCCCGGTTCGGCGCGTGCGCGGCGAAATGGAAGTGCTCGGCTATTGCTCCCGCCCGGAGATCGATCGCGCGACCCGCAAGGGGCAAGATTGGTACGTCAACGGCCGCCCGGTCCGCCATCCGGTCTTCCTGCGCGCGGTGGATCAGGCCTATGCCACGCGGTTGATGACCGGCCGGCATCCGGTGGTGGCATTGTTTCTCCGGATGCCGGGATCCGAGGTGGACGTCAACGTCCATCCGGCCAAACGGGAGGTGCGGTTCGCGCACCCGGATGAGGTGGTCCGACTCGTGACTACGGCCATCGCCGAGGCCTTGGCCAGGATCGACGAGCAGCCGTCCGGCGGCGCGCGGACCGAGGTGTCGTGGCCCGATGCGTCGAGCACCGATTCGGTGGTGGCCGAGTCTCCAGCCGGATATCGGTCGCTGGAAATGGTGGTCTCGGAACCGCGGGCAACGCCGTTGCCCGCGATGGGGCCGCTGTTTCGGTACTTCGGTCAGTTCGACCGAACCTATGTGTTGGCCGAAGTGGACGGCGAGCTGCGCGTGATCGATCAACATGCGGCGCACGAGCGCGTGTTGTACGAACGGTTGGCCGCGGCGCACGCAGCCGGTGATCAGCCGATGCAACCGTTGTTGATCCCGGAGACCTGCGAGTACCCGGCGGATCAGGCAACCGCGATATACGGACGACTCGACGCGTTGCGCGAGGCGGGTATCGACATCGAGCCGTTCGGCGCCAACACGTTCGTGGTGCGCGCAGTGCCCGCGCTGCTGGCGGGGTCCGCGTGGAGAACGTTGGTCCGGGAGATGGTGGACGCGTTGGCTGACGACGAACCGGTCGAGACGCCGGACACGGTTCACCGCCTCTTGGCCACGGCCGCCTGTCACGCCGCGGTCAAGGCCCACCAGCGATTGGATGACGAGACCACCCGCGCCTTGGTGCGGGACTTGGTGAACACGCCGCGCAACGCCACCTGCCCGCACGGCCGGCCCGTGGCGCTGCGCTTCGCGCCGCAGGATTTGGAGCGCGCGTTCGGGCGGGCGGGATGATGAAACCGGTGGGGAGAGTCGGGGAACGGGAGAGCCGGGGAGAAGGTCTTGATACATCCCCCCCCTTCCCCCCTTCCCCCCACCTCCCTCTCGTGTGCTTAGTCGGTCCTACCGCGGTCGGCAAAAGCGAAGTCGCTCTCCGACTCGCTGACCGGCTGGGCGCGGAGATCGTGTGCGCGGATTCGCGTCAGGTCTACCGTAAGATGGAGATCGGGACCGCCAAACCAACCCCCGCCGAGCGGGCTTGGGTGCCGCACCATCTGATCGATCTGGTGGACCCGGACGAGGCCTACAGCGCGGGGCGGTACGCGCGCGACGCGGCTGCGTGCCTGGAGGCATTGCGCGCGCGGGGCTCGCGACCGCTGGTGGTCGGCGGGACCGGGCTGTACCTGCGCGCCCTGTTGTGGGGACTGTGCGACGGACCCACCGCCGATCCCGTGCTGCGCGCGGCCTGGTTGGCGCGTGAACGCGAGGAGCCTGGCGTGGTCTATCGGCGCGTGAGCGAGGTGGACCCGGCCTCGGCGGCCGCGATCCATCCCCATGATCTACCCAAGGCGCTGCGCGCGGTCGAAGTGTTCGAGGTCACCGGTGTCCCATTGTCGGTCCGCCAACACGCGCACGGGTTTCGCGCTCCGCAATACGACGCGGTGGTGATCGGTCTGCGTCGCGCGCGGGACGATCTCTACGCCCGCATCGACGCGCGCGCGGACGCGATGATCGCCCAAGGGCTCGCGGCCGAGGTCGAAGGGCTGATGCGGGCCGGGTACGGCGCGGACGCGCCCGGGATGCGCGCGGTGGGGTATCGTCAACTCGCGGGCGCGCTGCGCGGGGCGTACGACCTGGACGAGGCGATCCGATTGATCAAGCGGGACAGCCGGCGGTATGCCAAGCGGCAGATGACGTGGTTCGGCGCGGACCCGTCCATTCACTGGGTGGATGCGGGGGCGGACGCGCGCGTGGATGAACTCGTGGATCGCGCGGCGGCGTGTCTAGATGACGCCACGTGCGCGGCACAAGACCGGAGAGGGTGATGGCGAAAACGAAAACCGCCCGGTCCGCGGCCAAGGCGCGGATCGGGATCATTGGGGGCAGCGGGTTGTACGAGATGGAGGGATTCACGGCCCAACGCCGCGTGCGCGTGCGCACGCCGTTCGGCGAGCCGTCCGACGCGGTGACGATCGGGGCGCTCAACGGGGTGGACGTGGCGTTTCTGGCGCGGCACGGCGCTGGACACCGGCACTCGCCCACGCAGATTCCGTACCGCGCGAACATCCACGCCATGAAGCAACTGGGCGTGGAACGCATTCTTTCGGTCAGCGCGGTGGGCAGTATGAAGGAAACGATCCATCCCGGGGAGTTGTTGATCCCGGATCAGTTCTACGATCACACCAAACACCGGGTCTCCACGTTCTTCGAGGGCGGGATCGTGGCGCACGTGGCGTTCGGCGATCCGGTGTGTCCCGAGCTCACCGGCGCGCTGGCCAAAGCGTGCCGCGGCCGAGGATTCCCCGCGCACGAGGGCGGAACGTACCTGTGCATGGAGGGGCCGCAGTTCTCCAGCCGCGGGGAGTCGCTGATCTACCGGCAGTGGGGCGTGGACGTGATCGGCATGACCAACGCTACCGAAGCCAAACTCGCGCGCGAGGCGGAAATCTGCTACGCGACATTGGCGTTGGTGACCGATTACGACTGTTGGCACCAGGAGGAATCGGCGGTGACGGTCGAGGCGGTGATCAAACTGCTGCACGAAAACGTGGCCAAAGCCAAACAGGTGCTGGCCGCGGTGGTGCCGACGATCGCCGCCGCGCGGGGTTGCCGCTGCGGGGAGGCGTTGCGTTACGCGATCATTACCAGGCCCGAGGCCGGGTCCGCGCGCGCCAAGACGCGGCTCAAACTCCTGCTGGCGGGGCGGGGATGAATCGGACGCACCGCGCGGCGTGGGGCGTGGCGCTGGCCGCGTGGATGACGGCAGGCTGCGCCACCACGCCGATGGGGCCGGCATTGTCCCACGACGAGACCCAGGTGTATCGCGCGGACTACTTTGACTGGCCCCGGCTCAAATCGGGCGGTCTGGGGATGTTGGGGGTGACGTCCACGGTGGCGCCCGAGGGCATTCGCGAAGACGTGGCGTTCGTGTTGGACCAAGCCGCGTCCAATTACCTGACCAAAGTCCGGGTCGTTCTGCACGGGGACGCGGCGGTCCGTGCGCGGGAAGTGGGGATGAGCGAGGACCTGAGCCGCCTGCTGCGTCATTATGAATCGCGGGGCGCGATGGACGCGGGTTTGCTCAGGCGCCTGGCGTCGGCCGAAGGCGTGCGGTATTTTCTGGTGGCCCGCATCGCCCGATACGAACGCACCATGCGAGACCAGGCGGGGCCGGCCACCGTGGTCGTCACTCCGGGGCTGGGCGCCCCGAAGCGGACCGCGGAACGCGTCCAACGCATCCGCCTGGTGGGTGAAGTATGGGACAGCCGGTGCGGCAACATCGTATGGAGCGGCGAAGGCGGCACCGAAGCCGTGGAGGAGTCCGTGACGGAAGACGTGCGGCTGCAGGACGTCCTGTCGATGGCCGCGACGAACTTGGTGAGCCTGTTGCCGCGTCCGGGGGATGCGACGAGGGCCGTGGAAAAGGAGTGTGGCGCATGAGTTTGCTGGTGGTGGGGTCGGTCGCGCTGGATTCGGTGAAAACCCCGTTCGGGGAGGCGACGGAAGTGCTCGGGGGGTCGGCCACGTATTTTTCGACCGCGGCGTCGTATTTCACGCCGGTGAACGTGGTGGCGACCGTGGGCGAGGATTTTCCCGCGTCGCATTTGGAGTTCTTGCGCGCTCGCGGGATCGACATCGCCGGGATCGAAACCGGAAAGGGCAAGACGTTCCGCTGGCGCGGCGAATACAGCTACCAACTGAACGAGGCCCATACCCTGGAAACCCAGCTCAACGTGTTCGAGCGGTTCGCGCCGCGCGTGCCGGACGCGTACCGGACGCCCGGGCTCGTGTTCCTGGCCAACATCGACCCCGTGTTGCAGCGCGACGTGCTGGGGCAAGTCACCCGTCCGAAAATCGTGGCCTGCGACACCATGAACTTTTGGATCGCGGGGAAAAAGGGCGAATTGGTGCGCACGCTGCGCGAGGTGGATGTCTTGATCATCAACGACGGCGAGGCCCGCCAGTTGGCCGGGGAAGTGAACCTCGTCAAGGCCAGCCGGGCGATCATGGGTATGGGGCCCCGTACCGTGATCATCAAGCGCGGGGAACACGGCGCCGTGTTGTTTTCCGGCGGGAAGGTGTTCGCGGCCCCCGCGTTTCCGTTGGAGAATGTCTTCGATCCCACCGGCGCGGGCGACAGTTTCGCGGGCGGGTTTCTGGGGCACTTGGCCAAGCACCCGTCGTTGGATCACGCCAATTTGTGCAAGGCGGTCATTTTCGGGAGCGTGTTGGCGTCCTACTGCGTGGAAGCGTTCAGCCTGGACCGCTTCCGCACCTTGACCAGGTTGGAGATCCAACATCGTTATCGCGAGTTCAAGCACCTCACGTTTTTCGAAGACATCGACGCCTAAGGAGGAGAATCCGTGGTGCATGGACGCGCCTTGGAAGGGCGACGGGGCCCTGGATGGGGCTTCGGCCGCGTACTGGGTTTGTCTGCTATACTCCTTTCTGCTTGCGCGAACCAGGCCGATCTACGGAGGGCCGACGCGCACTACAAGATGGGGTACGCGCACTTGATCGACCAACAATTGCAGCCCGCGTTCGTGGAGTTTCAAAAAGCCGCGGAGCTCAATCCCAAAGATCGGGACACGCACTACGCGTTGGGCCACGTGTATTTTCTCAAAGAGAACTTCGACGAGGCGGCACGCGAGTTTCGACGCGCGATTAAACTCAAATCCGACGACGCGGCCGCGTGGAACTACCTGGGGAAAGTGTACGAGGAGCAGGGCCAGAGCGATCTGGCCCTGGAGTCCTACGACCGCGCGCTAAGCTTCCCGCAGTACGCCACTCCTGAATTGGCCCACTACAACAAGGGCAAACTGTACGTCAAACGCGCGCAACCCGATGCCGCGTTGCGCGCGTTCACCGCCGCGCTGCGCATCAATCCGACCCACGTGTTGGCCGCGTTCGAGGCGGGGCGGATTTACGAGGAGCAGAACGACATCCCGCGGGCGATGGCGGCGTATGAAACCGTGGTGAAGCAGGCCCCGAATTTCGCCGAAGCGCATTATCGCTTGGCCAAGGTGTATACCCGCGCCGGGAAAACCGAGCAGGCACGTGAGGCGTACCGAAAAGTGGTGACGTTGGCGCCCGGCAGCCGCTGGGCGGAGGATGCGAACGCGCAGATCGGGAGTCCGCAGGAAGGGACGCGGTAGGGAGTCACGGGGTCATGGAAAGTCTTGGACAATATTTGCGCGCCCAACGCGGCGCGCACGGGGTGTCGCTGGAAGAGGTGGCCACGCGGACGCGCATTCGCATGGAGACCTTGGAGGCGTTGGAGCGGGACAACTACGCTTCATTGCCCGCGGAAGTGACCGTCAAGGGGTTTCTGCGCTCCTACGCGCGGTGTCTGGGTCTGGACGAGCGCGACGTGATGGCGCGGTACCAACAGTACGCGGCCGAATATTTCCAGATCGCGCATGAGGCCGACCCGGTCAAACGCGTGGTGGAGCCCGATCGCTCCCGTGTGTTGCAACACCGGTTGACGGCCGTCGGGTTGGTGGCCGCCGGGGTGATGGTGGTGGTCTCGGCCGTGACGTTGTGGGGCCCGCGCGCGGCGCCCGAGCACCCCACCGCCATCTCAGCCCCGCTCACGTTGCCGCCTCCGGCGGCGGATGCGCCGCCCGCCGAGGAACCCGCGACGAGTCAACCGGACGCGGCGCCGCCGCTGTCTCCATCGGCCGAAGGCGCCGGCGTCGCGATTTCGGCCCCGCCGTCCCCCGCCCCCGCTGCGAACCCGCAGCCGGCCGTCGCCGCGCCCGTGCAGCGGTTGGTCATCACCGCGAGTGAACCGGCGTGGGTACAGGCGATCGTTGACGAGACCGAGACCCACGAAGCCTTGATGCAGCCGGGGCAACGCGTGGAATGGACCGCGCAGAAACATTTCCGGCTTACGGTCGGCAACGCGGGCGGCGTGTCGATCGAGGTCAACGGCGAGGCCTGGCCTTCCCTGGGCGCGAGCGGCAGAGTTCGGACCCTGGTGTTGCCCCGAGGCGCGGTGACCGCGCCGGCGCCGGCGCCAAAACCCGTCGCGGCCGCGCCGCGCGTGGAGTCATCCGCCGAGCCGCAGAGTCCGCCCGCGTTGACTTCGCCGACTGATTCCACTACAGTACCGATCCAGCCGCTCTAATCGTTCTTCCCGCATTCGCCGCGCCGGCGTAGCTCAGTGGTAGAGCAGCTGATTCGTAATCAGCAGGTCGTCGGTTCAATCCCGACCGCCGGCTCCAATAACATCAATGTCTTAGATGGAAGAGAGGGTGACCTGCTGATAAGTGGTCATCAGGCGGTTGCGGATAGTTGCGGATTTTCCTCTCGTTTTTCTTGGGCACTTCCTGCCTTTTACGGCGGCAAACGGCTTCCATCCCTCGCAAAAGGGGGCCAATCCTATCGAGAAGTCGCTCGGCGAGCCGTCCCTGTTAGGTTTAGGACCACCGGCGGCTCGGGTCGCGCACACTTGCCTTGTCACCGGGAATAGCTCCTCGGGAATCGCTTTGCACGCGTTGGCAGGTGCCAGACTCCGAATTCTGCGAACGTCTCTGGCGAGATATCCTCAATGGTATTCCATCCTTGCTCAAAACGGTCGCTCCTGTCTGTCCGAGAATTCGTAGTCCTCAGAATTCTTGATTTTTTTTCTCGATGGCGGTCACCCTGGCCAGAAGCCACCAGGGAGGATCGCGTCGGGAAACATGAAGCCCATTGTCGCTGCGCTGTTCGCGTTTGTCGTCACGTTGCTTCGCTCCCGGGTGTCGATGCAGGTCGAGATCATCGCGCTCCGCCACCAACTCACCGTTTGCCAACGGACGGCCAAGCGGCTCCGGACGGAAGCCGGAGATCGCCTGCTCTGGTCCTGCCTGGCTCGCGTGTGGTCGCGTTGGCGAGACGCCCTGTTCTTCGTCCACCCCGAGACGATCGTCGCCTGGCAGAAAAGGCGGTTCCGGGAGCATTGGACGAGGCTCAGCCGGCATCGAACGCCTGGGCGTCCGATGATCGCGAACGAGGTCCGCGCCTTGATCCGACGGATGTCCGAGGTGAATCCGATGTGGGGTTCGCCGCGAATCGTCGGGGAGCTTGGTAAACTCGGCATCGAGGTCGCGAAATCGACGGTCGAGAAATATCGTGTGCGGTCGAGAAAGCCAGCGTCTCCGACATGGCGGGCGTTCTGGGCGAACCATGTGAAGGATCTGGTGGCCATCGATTTCTTCACGGTATCAACGATCCGGAACACGGTGTTGTTCGTGCTACTGGTCCTCGCCCATGATCGGCGCCGTGTGGTCCATTTCAACGTGACCGAGCACCCGACCGCCCAGTGGAGTGCGCAACAGATCGTCGAGGCGTTCCCGTGGGACACGGCGCCGAAGTATCTGCGAAGAGACCGGGATATGGTCTACGGGGCTGTGTTTCGCAGGCGGGTCGCGAGCCTGGGCATCGAGGAGATCCTGACCGCACCGCGCAGCCCGTGGCAGAATCGGTTCGTGGAGCGTCCGATCGGGAGCGTGCGCCGCGAGTGCCTGGACCATGTCATCGTCCTCAGCGAACGCCATCTCCAGCGCGTTCTGACCCGCTACTTCCGTTATTATCACGACTGGCGCACGCACCGCGCGCTGGCCATGGATACGCCAATCCCGCGACGTGTGCCGCCCCCAGCGAGTGGGCGCGTGATCGAAACGGCCGACGTGGGCGGTCTACACCATCACTATAAGCGGCTGGCGGCATGATCACCGTGCCCGCAAACGGCTGGCTCCACACGCGCTACGGATATTCTGGACCCCCAGCTCTTCCATACTCTGATTGCGGCGTGATGACCAATTCGCCGGCGACAGGGGGGGCTCCACCGCGCGATGGATATTGGGAACCCACAAGCGTATGGACGGCCACTGCGTTAAGCGGCGACCAACTTCTTGACCTTGAGTCGCTTCGCCGCTCTGCGGACCTGCCACAGATCATAAGCGGTCTGCATGCCGAGCCAACTCTCAGCCGTCGTCCCTGTCGCTTGGCTGATCCGTAATGCCATTTCAGGACTCACGCCGCTCCGACCGTTGAGCAATTCAGAGAGCGTCTTGCGGGTGACACCAAGGCGCTCGGCTGCCGCGGTGACCGAGAGTCCTAGCGGGGCCAGGACCTCTTCTCGCAGGATCTCCCCGGGGTGTGGCGGGTTGTGCATGGGGCCGGCCCGTTCGATTACCAGCTTGTTCATCTCGTCCTCCTTCATCAGTGATAATCCAGATAGTTCACGTCGTAGGCGTCACGCCCCTCCATCCGAAACACGACGCGCCAGTTTCCGCTCACCGTTACCGCCCAGAAACCGTCGAGTCGGCCGGTCAGGGGATGGAGCCCAAAGCCTGGGAGCCCCATGTCGCTTGGTGCGGTGGCCCGATCAAGGGCGGTTAAGATCCGACGCAGCTTGCCCGCATGATCCGGGAGAATTCCCGCTTTGCGGCCGCTTTCGAAGAACTTGGCAAGCCCTTTGTGCCGGAACGTCCGGATCATCGGGATTGATTTGTAACCTATCACGGTACAGGTGTCAAGTCAAATTGTTGCTGACAAGTTCCAGGCCTACTGTGACGACAGGCGACGCGAACCGCCTCCGCATTGAAACTGCCGAGCCGAAGTCTGCAGCTGCGCCCCCCAAGTGGGGAAAGCGGCCCGCCCCCACTGTATACAGTCAGGCAATCCCCTCGGTAGGTATTAGACGGGAATGGGGGCGACCAGTGGGAGCGGTGTCGGGCTACCGAAATTGTCGGTAACGCCAAAATGGACCGCTGTTCGGCGGAGAATGAATTCCTCGCTGTGCGAGTTCTGCGTTATGAACGCCGTAGCACAGCATGATCATGATCGTTGATCGAGAACCGTCATAGAGGGCCATCCAGAATGGGTATAGTAACCGTCAGGCTCCGGCGGCCCGCGCCCCGGTTGCGGATAGCTGCGTGTTTTCGACCGGAATGCCGCGGTTTGCCGCAATGTGCCCATTGATTCTCCTCAACTTTTTGACTTCATTGATGATCGGCTGCAGTTCGTAATCAGCAGGTCGTCGGTTGCTGCGCCAGCTGGGTGGAAGTGCCCATGGACATTCCACGCCACAGGCGCGGTGCAGGGTCAATCCCGACCGCCGGCTCCAGCAATCCAACGGGTGCTTTGACGCGGGCGAACTTTGTGCGTGTCCCCCATCGTTTCGCCGCGCGCGTGGAGCGTTGACAAGGAAAAAGCGCGTCGGGTAGTATCGGGCCTCTTTTGGCGAGGAAACACGAGGAGGATCTATGGTTCCCGATGACTTACGGTATTCGACCGATCACGAGTGGGTCCGGGTCGAGGGGAAACACGCCGTGATCGGTATTACCGATTATGCGCAGGGCGAATTGGGCGACATCGTCTACATCGAGCTGCCGGAAGCCGGCGCCGAGGTCGCGGCCGAGGAGGAAATTACCGAGATCGAGTCCACCAAAACCACCTCGCCCGTGCTCGCGCCCATCAGCGGGAAGCTCATCGAGGTCAACGACGAGCTCAAGGAATCGCCGCAACTGATCAACGAGGACCCGTACGGCAAAGGCTGGATCGCGGTCATGACCGTCGGCAGCGCCGATGATTTGGACGCGCTCATGAGCGCCAAGGAGTACGAGGAGTTCATTGAGGAGGGCGAAGAGGAAGAGGAGGAGTAAGCGTCCTCTCCGTCCCCGTCCGATCGGGTCTGTCGGGTCGCGCCCGCCGCGCGTCGTCTCCGCTGTCTGATTTTCCATGTCACAACGATTGCTCGTGCTGGGTGGTGGCCCCGGAGGGTATGTGGCCGCGCTCCGGGCCGCGCATCTCGGCGCGCGGGTCACCGTGATCGAATCGCGCGGTCTCGGCGGCACGTGTTTGCACCGTGGGTGTATCCCGACCAAAGCGCTCGTGGCCACGGCTGACGTGCTCAGGACAGTGCGCCGCGCCAACGAATTCGGCGTGCAGGTCTCGGACCGGGTCGGGGTGGATCTGGCCGCCGTGGTGGCGCGCAAGCAGCGGCTGGTTCAGGCGCAAACGCAGGGCATCGAACATCTGTGTAAATCCGCGAAGGTCGTGCTGGTCCGCGGCGTGGGCGCGTTGACCGGGCCGCGGTCCGCGGTCGTGCGCGACGCGGAGGGGGCGTCGCGCGTTATCGAGAGCGACGCGGTGATCGTGGCCACGGGTTCGGAGCCCGCGCGGCCCGCCCTGTTTCCCTTTGACGGGGACCGGGTCCTGACCACCGACGACGCGCTCGACCTCGCGTGCCTCCCGGAGAGCCTGGTCATCGTCGGCGGCGGGGTCACCGGCTGCGAGTTCGCGTGCATCTTCCGCGCATTGGGTGCGCAAGTTACCGTGATCGAACAATTTCCCCGCGTGGTGGCCTCGGAGGACGAAGCCGTCTCCGCCCTGTTGCTGCGGGAGATGAAGAAGCAGGGCATCACCGTGCGGCTGGGAACCGGAGTCACGCGGGTCGAGGCATCCGAGCGCGGCGTGCGCGTGGACGTGTCTTCGGGCGAGTCGGTGAACGCGGAGCGCGTGCTGGTAGCGGTGGGCCGGTCGCTCAACAGCGCGGGCATCGGCGCCGACGCCGTGGGGCTCCGCGTGGGCGCGCGCGGCGAGGTTGTGGTCAACGATGAGTTGGAGACCGGAGTGGACGGGGTGTGGGCGGTCGGCGACGTGATCGGGCGCAAACAACTCGCGCACGCGGCCTCGGCCCAGGGCGAGGTGGCGGCCGAACGCGTCATGGGGCGTTCGGCGCGCATGGATTGGGAGCGCATCCCGGCCGGGATTTTTACCGCGCCCGAAATCGGCAGCGTGGGCTTGACCGAGACGCAGGCGCGCGCGAGCGGACGCGCGATTTCGGTCGGGGAGTTTCCCTTTCGCGGGCTGGCCAAGGCGCACATGCTGGGCGAGATCGCGGGGTTCGTGAAGGTGGTCGCGACCGAGGACACCGGCGAGGTGTTGGGCGTGCACATCATCGGACCCCACGCGGCGGAGTTGATTCACGAAGCCGTGGTTGCGCTGCGGGCCGGAGCGAGCGCGGATGACGTGGCGCGCGCGATCCACGTGCATCCGACCTTGGCCGAAGTGGTGCGCGAGGCCGCGGCCGCGGTGCGGGGCGACGCCGTTCACGCGGTCAAGAAAGGGTGAGTCGATGGCGGACGTCGCGCGGGCGCTGGAACTGATCACGCGGGGCACGGTGGAAGTCATCCAGCCCAACGAATTGGAGGAGAAGTTACGCGCGTCGGCCGCGTCCGGCCTGGCGTTGCGCGTGAAAGCCGGGTTCGACCCCACCGCGCCGGACCTGCACCTCGGTCACACCGTGTTGGTCGAAAAGCTGCGCGTGTTCCAAGAGTTGGGGCACCAGGTCATCTTCTTGATTGGGGATTTTACCGGCATGATCGGCGACCCCAGCGGCGTGTCGGAAACCCGCAAGCCGCTCACTCGCGAGCAGGTCCGCGAAAACGCGAAGACGTACGAGCGGCAGGTCTTCAAGATCCTGGACCCGCGCAAGACCGAGATTCGATTCAACAGCGAGTGGCTCGGCTCCATGTCCACGTTGGAGTTCGCGGAGTTGGGCGCCAAACAGACCGTGGCCCGGGTGCTGGAGCGGGATGATTTCAAAAAACGCTTTGCCGAGGGCAAGGACATCACGGTGTTGGAGTTCTACTACCCGTTGCTGCAAGGGTACGATTCGGTGGCGCTCAAGGCGGACGTGGAGTTGGGCGGGTCGGATCAAAAGTTCAATTTGCTCATGGGGCGCACGTTGCAGCGCCGGTACGGGCAGGAATCACAAGTCGTGATCACATTGCCGTTGCTGGAAGGCACCGACGGCGTGCGCAAAATGAGCAAGAGCCTCGGGAACTACATCGGGATTGAGGAAGCGCCTGAGGAGATCTTCGGCAAGGCCATGTCGATCGACGATCGCACCATGTTGCGCTACTACGAGCTGCTCACCACCGAGCCGCTGGACGCAATCCGCAACGCGCATCCCATGGAGGCCAAGCTGCGGCTGGCCGCCAGGATCGTGGAGCGCTTTCACGGCGCGGAGGCCGCGGGGCGCGCGCGCGATTTTTTTGAGCGCCGGGTTCGTAAACGCGAGTTTGCCGAAGCCGAGGAGGTCGATCTGCGCGGGATGGGTGACGCGGATCGGCCCGACGTGGCGTTGGTCGATGTGATCCATCAGGCCGGATTGGTCGCCAGCAAGGGCGAAGTGCGCCGCCTGATCCCACAAAACGCGGTGGACGTGGACGAAGCGCCTGTGACTGATCCCGCCATGCGCCTTGCGCGCGGCCGAACCTATCGCATCCGAGTCGGCAAGCGCCGGATCGCGCGGATCACGCTCTAAACTCCGCGCGCTCCGGAACCGCTCCGACGTCAGGCACTCTGGGTGGGCGAGACCGCATTCGCATGCGGGGATCACACCTCTGTTCGCGCACGGACGGTGCTAGGTGCGACTCTCGGAAGCCTACTCGGGGTCAGTCTCGGGCGGCTTGCGCAGCCCGTATTTTTTGATCAGTTCGTGCAAGGTCGGGCGGCTGACCGCGAGTTCCGAGGCGGCGCGGCTGACGTTGCCTCCGCAGCGCTCCAGCACGATCTGGACGTGCCGCCGTTCGGCTTCGTCGCGGACGTCGCGCAGCGAACGCGTGGGCGACGCGTCGGCGGGAAGGTCCATCTCGATGTCCTGCGCGGTGAGCAGCGCGCCGTCCGCCATAATGACGCCGCGTTTCACCCGATGTTCCAGCTCGCGCACGTTTCCGGGCCATGAGCCGGCGCGGATCGCGGCCGCGGCGTCGGCGGAGAACCCGCGGACCTCCTTATGGTATTGCCCCGCGAAGCGTTGCAGAAACGTGCGGGCCAACAACATCGCGTCGTGCTCGCGTTCGCGCAACGGGGGCATGGTGATGGTCACGATGCCGAGACGAAAATACAAATCGTCCCGGAATCGGCCTTCGGCCGCCGCACGTTTGAGATCCCGGTTGGTGGCCGCGATGATCCGGACGTTGAGCGGAATCAGTTCGCGCCCGCCCACCCGTTCGATCCGGTGGTCTTGGAGGAACCGCAGCAATTTGACCTGCAGCGAGAGCGGCAATTCGCCGATTTCGTCCAAGAACAACGTGCCGTTGTCGGCGTACTCGAACTTGCCCTTGCGCCGCGCGTCCGCGTGCGTGAACGAGCCTTTTTCATGGCCGAATAACTCGCTTTCCAGCAATGTTTCCGGAATCGCCCCGCAATTGATCACCACAAACGACCCGTCGCGGCGATCGCCGGATCGGTGAATCGCCTGGGCCACGAGTTCTTTCCCGGTTCCGCTTTCTCCCACGATGAGCACGGACGCATCGGTGGTCGCGACCTTCCGAATCACCGCGAACACTTTCTGCATCGCCGTGCTTTCTCCGACGATGTCCTCGAAGCCCCGCTCGCCGAGACGTTGCCGCAACGCGTCGTTCTCCCGTTCCAACTCGGCCAGTCGCAGCGCGCGTTTGAGGACGACCCGGACTTCCGGGATGTCGGCGGGTTTGGAGAAGAAGTCGAACGCGCCCTGCTCCACGGCCCGCAGCGCGTTGGCCCGATCATGATTCCCGGTGATCACGATGATCTTGGCTTGCCGGTCGGCCGCGAGCAACTCCGCCAGCGCCTGGAGTCCCTCGGTGGCCTCGCGCGGCGCCGGAGGCAGGCCGAGGTCCAAGAGCACGGCGTCGGGACGCGTCTGCTTCATCTGTTCCAGCGCGGAGGACCGGTCCTCGGCGAGCAGGACGTCGTACTCGTCGGCCAGCGCCCACCGCATCTGATTGCGGATGGCCTCTTCGTCGTCCACCACCAGGAGCCGGGGTTTGGTCATTCGCCGTCCTTCATCACGGGGATCGAGAAGGACAGTATACTCCCTTGCCCCACTTGGCTTTCGGCCGCGACCCGGCCGCCGTGCGCTTCCACGATGGTTTTGCACTGGTACAGGCCGACGCCGAACCCTCCGCTTTTGGTCGTGGCAAAGGGTTTGAACAAGCGAGTCTGGAGAAAGTCGGCGGGGATGCCGGGGCCGTTGTCCGCCACGCGGCAGGTCACCATACCGTGTTCCATCCGGGTGGAGACGTGGATGTCGCCGCGCCCGGTGAGGGCTTCGTCGGCGTTCAGCAGCAGGTTGATCAGGACCCGCCGGATCTGCGCGGCGTCGCCCCGTACGCTCGGGACCGCGCCCCACTCGGTCAACACCGCGGATTTGAGCGACGGTCGGACCTCCTCGATCACGGCGCGGCCGAGCCGGTTGAGGTCAACGGGTGTGAACGTCGGCGCGGGCGATTGGGCCAATGCGCCCAACCGTTCCATCAGGCGTTTCATTTTGTCTACGGTCTGGGAGAGGTTCTGGAGCGCGTCGTTGCGAAACGCGGGGTTGTCGAAATTGCGCTCCATGTTGTCCACGAGCAACGACAGCATGGAAATGAAGTTTTTCAGGTCGTGCAGTAAAAACGTGGAGAACGCGTGAAAGCTCTCCAGTTCCTTGGAGGCCACCAGTTGGCGGAGCAGTTGCGCGTTGAGCACGCTGGCCGCGACCTGTTTCCCGATGGTTTTGAGGAGGGCGAAATCTTCTTCGGTCAGGGGCGAGGCGGTGTGAGGCGCGGCCAAGCCGAGCAGGCCGACAAGCCGATCCTGCACCACCAGGGGCACCAGGATTCGGACGCCCAACGCGCGCAGGTCCTCGGCGGGCGCGCCGTCGGGCAGGGCCAAGCGGGATTCCGACGGATCGGCCACCACCACCGGCTCATCGCGGGCCTTGAGCGCGGCGAGCGCGGACGCCGTCCACCGGAGCGCGTGCGCGCCGGGGTCGGCGCCCACCGACACCATGTCGCGCTCCCGTTCATCGGCCAACCACAGGTGGGTGTCCCTGATCCAGAACGTCTCGAACAACATCGCGGAGAGCGCCGACGCGATAGTCTCCACCGTGGGTTTGGCGCTTAGGCGTTCGGTCAGGTCCATCCACTCCTTGCGGTAGTCGTATTTGTACTTGAAGAAGTGGCGGTTGATGAACACTTTGACGCGCGTGCGGACGTCGTAGGAGAGGAGCACGACGGCGAGCGCGATCACGCTGACCACCACCACCAAGGCGCCCCAATACATATTGCTGTCGCCGCCCAGGCTCTTGACGGCTTGCGCCGCGAGCCCCACGCCGAGCAGGTAGATGCCCACGAGCACCAGGGTGATCGAGTTGTAGACCATGTACCGCGACAGGAACATGTCGAGGTCGAACAGGCGGTGTCGGATCACGGCGAAGGTCATCAACCCGCATCCGATGATCATCACGCTCGAGAACAGGGGGGCGATCCATTGATCGGCCGCGGCGTAGAGAATGACCTGACTCACGTCCAAAATAGCCACCGCCATGATCGCGAACAGCCCAAGCATGAAGTACTTCATGCGCCACTGCAGGGACCGATCGGCCGAGCGGACGGTCCGTTCGAGGTTGACCAATACCGCGGTCAGCGACAGCAGGAGGAACACGTGAAACCAGAAGCCGACCGGTCGGAGACTGAGATCTTCCATGAGATGCCGCTTGAACAACAACATCCCGAGGAAGAGCGCGGTTGCGGCGGCGACCGCGGACAACACCGTGCGCCGGCTGCGCAGGTGGTGATCGGAGTCCCGGCGGCCGAACGTGAGGGAGAACACCAGCCAGGGAAGGGGCTGAAGGATCTGTCCGGCCAGGGCCATGCGGGTCCAAAACACCGCGTCATCGGATCGGATGCCGGCCATGAGGTGCCCCACCTCCATGATCGACAACGCCAACATGCCGAAGGCAAAACTCTGATGCATGTGACTGGCGCGGTTGCGGGCGATCACGACCAGGGCAAGACCCAGGGCCCAGACCGCGCTGACCGCTGGGAGAACTGTCCACCAGGACGGCATGGGGTGATTCTAAGGGTTTTCGCGACACGCGGCAAACGCCGGCTTGGTCGCTTTGCGTCAAGGGGAGTGGATTGCGTACAATGACGCGGTGCGCAAATACCTCACGGTGTTTCGCGTCAACTGGCTCAACTCTCTCCAGTATCGCGCGCCCACCATCATCTACATCGTCGGATACACGCTGACCGTCTCGGTGCTCCTGTATTTATGGACCGCGATCTATCGCGACGGCGGCCGGATCGGATCGTACGCGTTGTCCGAGCTGGTGACGTATTACCTCCTGCAATTCGTGATCAACACCGTGGTGATCTCGTACGTGAGCTGGGAGATCATCGACCATATCCGCGAGGGGTTCTTCTCACACTTTCTGGTCAAGCCCATCGATTACCTGACGTATTGGCTGACCATGAACGCGTCCGGGAAACTGTTCGAAACCGCGGTGGTTGCGGCCGTGGTGGGCGGGCTGTGGATGGCCGTGGGCCCCATGGTCCGGCTGCCCGAGCGCCATACCACGTACCTGGCGTTTGCGGCGGCGCTGGCATTGGGCGTGTTGCTGGCCTTTGCGTTAGAGTTCTGCATCGGATTAATGGCGTTCTGGTTGGTGCAGGTGCGGGTGTTTAAGTACATGTTGCAGTACGCCATGTTCTTTTTCGCCGGCACCCTGTTGCCGCTCGACGTGTTTCCGGACGCGCTCGGAAGGGTCGCCGCGATGTTGCCGTTCCAATATCTGGTGTTCGTGCCGATCCAGATTTTCCTCGAGAAGCGCCCGGACCTCTGGCTGGATCTCGGAACCGCCGCGGCGTGGATCGCGGCAATCTTCGTCGTGGCCCGTTGGGGGTTGGCGCGAGGCATTGCGCGGTATGAAGCCGTGGGGAACTGAACTGATGGAACCGGCGATGGGGCGAAGGGGGGAGGGGAGCAAGACCGAGGGGGTGAGGGGGGGAGGGGGAGAAAGGGAGAAGGGAGGAATTCTGCGAGAGGCTGGGGCGTTGGGGCGGTTGTACGTGTCGTTTCTGACGCACAATCTCAAAAACGAGATGATCTACCGGACGAATTTTTTGTTGAACGTGGGGATGGATATCGGGTTCATGGCGGTCAACGTGATCTTTTTCGCCATTCTCTTTACGAACGTGACCACGATCGGCGGGTGGACGTTTCATCAGACGGTGATCCTCATCGGCAGCGTGGGTCTGGTCCGCGAGGCGGCCTATTTGCTCTTTCGGCAAGGGTTCTTGGAACTAGGCGACTACGTACGCACCGGGCAATTCGACGTCTTATTGGTCAAACCCGTGCGGCCCAACGTCCATCTGGGTTTTCGGCACGTGTCATTGACCGAGAGTCTGGGCGAGGGGGTCATGGGGGTGGCGCTCGTCGGATATGGGTTCTCCCATCTCGACGCGTCATGGGCCGGATTGCCCCTGTACGTGGCGCTGCTCGGCGTCTCGTTGACGATCTATTACGCGTTCTGTCTGCTGATCAACAGCGCGGTGTTCTGGATCGTCAAATCCCAGGAGCTCAATACCATCGTGTACACGTTCATGGAAACCGCGCGGTATCCACGAGACATTTTCCGCGGGCTGGGCAAAGCGATCTTCACGTTCGTGATTCCGGTCAGCTTGATCGCCACGGTGCCGGCCTCGGTTTTGGCTGGGCGAACGGACTGGGGGCTGATCGGACTGGCGGTCGGGGTGGCGGCGGCGATGATGACGGTCTCGATGGCCGTGTGGAACCTCAGTTTGCGCCACTACTCGTCGGCGAGCTCGTAGGGAAGACGTGGTTGCGATAAACGTCAAAGGTCTGAACAAGACCTTCGATTACTTCAAAAAAGAGCCAGGGCTCAAAGGATCGCTCAAGAGTTTGTTTTGGCGCGAGACGTTGTATCACCACGCGGTCAAGGACGTCGCGTTTTCCATCAACGAAGGCGAACTGGTCGGGTTTCTGGGGCCCAACGGCGCGGGCAAGACCACCACGCTCAAAATCCTGTCGGGCATTTTGTATCCGACGTCGGGGGAGGTCACGGTGCTGGGTCACGTGCCGTGGAAACGCGAGCCCGCGTACCAGCGGCAATTCGCCATTGTCATGGGCCAGAAGAATCAACTGTGGTGGGACTTGCCGGCGCGCGAATCCTTCGAACTCAACCGCGATATTTACGAGATCGATCGGTCGGCGTACCGGCGCACCCTGGACGAACTGGTCGAGATCCTCGGGGTCGGCCAGCTCCTGGACGTGCAGGTCCGCAAGCTGTCGATGGGCGAGCGGATGAAGTGCGAGCTGATCGCGGCGCTGCTGCACCAGCCGCGCGTGTTGTTCTTGGACGAACCCACCATCGGGTTGGACGTGGTGTCGCAGGAGAACATCCGGGCGTTTATCGACGCCTACAATCGCACCAACCGGACCACCGTGATTTTGACCAGCCACTACATGCGCGACGTGGAGCGGTTGTGCCGTCGCGTGCTGGTGATCAACGACGGCCGGATCATTTACGACGGCGCGTTGGCCGAGTTGGCCGATCGGTACGTGGACCATAAGATCGTCACGCTGCGGTTGACGCAGGCGGTGGCGCCGCCGGCGCTCGCGCGGTTCGGCGAGGTCACGGAGCACAACGGATTGAGCGTGACTTTGAACGTGCCGAAGAAAGACTTGGCCCAAACCGCGCAAGGCCTCCTCTCGGCGTTGCCGGTCGAGGATTTGTCGATCGAGGAGGTGGCGATCGAAACCGTCATCGCCACCATGTTCAAGGAACAATCGGGAGGGACACGTGACACGCATTGACGCGCCGTCGTGGAGTTTGGCTGATCTGTATGCGGGGCCGGATGACCCGGCGCTGACTCGTGACGTGGAGGAGACATTGGCCCAGGCCGAGGCGTTCCAGCGCCGCTATCGCGGCCGCGTGGCGCCGGGGACCCTGTCCCCGGCGGAGCTGGCCGCGGCCGTGGCGCAGCTCGAAGCCCTGTACGAGCGGCTCCGCAAGGTCGGCACGTACGCGTCGTTGCTCTTCAGCGCGGACATGTCCGCGCCGCGCCACGGCGCCTTGTATCAAAAGTCGCAGGAGCAGGGCACTGCGCTGCGCCAGCGCCTCACGTTTTTTGAGTTGGAGTGGAGCGCGGTGCCGGAGGCCAGGGCCAAGGACTACATGGCGTCGCCTGAACTGGCCCGGTATCGGCATTATCTCGAAGTCGAGCGGCGCTTGGGGCCGTATCGGCTGTCGGAGCCCGAAGAAGTGGTCCTGGAAACCAAGGCCAACACCGGTGCGCACGCGTTTCAGCGGCTGTTCGATGAAGTGTTGAGCCGCGCGCGATTCGACGTGGTCCTCGGCCGCAAGCGGGAACGGTTGAGCGAACAGGAGACGTTGGCGCGGCTGCACGCGCCGAATCGCGCGGCGCGCAAGGCCGCAGCGCGCGGACTCACCGCTGGGCTCGACGCGCACGCGCACGTGTTGACCTACGTGTTCAACGTCATCGCCGCGGATCAGGCGGACACGGACCGGTTGCGCAAACTTCCCGCGCCCATGGCCTCCCGTAACCTCGCCAATGAGATCGAACAGCCCGCGGTGGACGCGCTGCTCGCGGCCGTGGAACGCGGGTATCCACTGGTGCAGCGGTATTACCGGCTGAAGCGGCGCCTGCTCGGGGTGGAGCGTTTGTACGACTACGACCGCTACGCGCCGTTGGCGGCCAAGGACCGCTCGATTCCGTGGGGCCAGGCCCGCCGGACCGTGCTCGACGCGTTCGGCGCGTTTTCGCCCGACATGGCCGAGATCGCCTCGCGCTTTTTCGAGGACCGCTGGATCGACGCCGCGATCCGGCCCGGCAAGCGGGGCGGCGCGTTTTCCCACGGCGCGGTGCCGTCCGCGCATCCCTACGTGTTGATGAACTACACCGGTACCTCGCGCGACGTCATGACGCTCGCGCACGAACTGGGGCACGGCGTGCACCAATACCGCTCGCGCGCGCAGGGTTGTTTACAGGCCGACACGCCGCTGACTATGGCGGAGACCGCGTCGGTGTTCGGCGAGATGTTGGTCTTTTGCGCGCTCAAGGACGCGGAGCGGGACCCGCGGCGGGCGCTCGCCCTGATTTGCGGGAAGATCGAGGAGTCGTGTTCGACCGTGTTTCGCCAAGTCGTGCTCACGCGGTTCGAGCAGGCGTTTCACGACGCGCGTCGGCGCGAAGACGAACTTCCGATCGAGCGGATCAATGTGATGTGGGTGGACGCCAACCGCGCGATGTTCGGCGACAGCGTGACCCTGACCGCGGACTACGCGCGCTGGTGGAGCTACATCCCCCACTTCGTGCACACGCCGTTTTACTGCTACGCGTACGCGTTCGGGGCGCTCCTGGTGTTTGCGCTCTACCGACGATATCTCGACGAGGGACAAGGTTTTGTTCCCAAGTATCTCGCGTTGTTGTCCGCGGGCGGGTCGGACGCGCCGGAACGGTTGTTGGCGCCGCTGGGCATTGACTTGGGCGCGCCCGGGTTCTGGGACGGCGGGATCGCGGTGCTCGAATCGTGGGTGGATGAAGCGGAAACCCTGGCCGAAACCGCGCTGGCCCCGCGCGCGCGGGGCCGAGGTGCCGGGCGAGGGATGTCCCGTCGCCGGTAGGGTTGGGGGGCTCGCGGGGTGGGTTGGCCCGCGCGTCTCATGCCAAGCTTGACACCGTGGATACCGTCGGCGTACTCTCGCGCCGACGGCGGATGGGGTCGCACCGCGGGTGCGAACGGTGTGATGGACGGTCTCACAACAGGAGGTTGGTACATGGCGAGGCGGATGGTTCTGGGTGGGCTGGTATTGGGCGCGGTGCTCGGTCTGGTCGGCGCGCCGGTGTTCCAGTCGGTCGCGCTGGCGGGGGATGAACACGTGGCGGAAGCCTTGACTCACGCCAAAGAAGCCGTTGAGCACGGCAAGGCCGGACATGCCGACGTGTTGGTCGAACATGCGGAAGGCGCGTTAAAACACGCCAAGAGTGCGCAGGCGCACGCAAAGGACATGCACATGGCCGGCGCGGTGAAGGAACTGGAGAACGCCGTGTCTCACGGCAAAGCCGGACACGCGGACGTGGCCACCAAACATGCCGAAGAAGCGGTCAAACATTTGAGCGAAGTGAAATAACGGGTTCTGTTCGTTGTCTGGAACGGGCGGGATCATCTCCCGCCCGTTCTTTTTTTAACGGGACATACGCCGGAGACGCTGCGGCGACATCGATCCGAGGACCCTCGGACCCCTCGGCGCATTGCAAAACCCCTTGAAATACTTTATGATGTGACACCTTTCACCGGCGCTCGTAGGGCAAGGCGCGTAGGGCCGGAGACACGATTATCGTGGAGAAGAGCCTACAATCGCTGCGTACCCGGATCGACGAGATCGATGATACGATTCTCGGTCTCCTGAACCGTCGCGCGGAGATCGTCACCGAGGTCGGCCGGATCAAACGTGAGCACCAGGCGCAGGTGCATGCGCCGCGCCGAGAGCAGGAGATTCTCGAACGCCTGGAGCGGGAGAACCCCGGGCCCTTTCCCAACGACGGCATGCGCGCGGTGTTTCGGGAAATCATGTCCGCGTCGCTGGCGCTCGAACAACCCTTGAAAGTGGCGTATTTCGGCCCGCCCGGCACGTTTACGCACGTGGCGTGTCTCAAGCAGTTCGGCGCGTCGGCGGCCGCGATCGCGGTCAACACCATCAAAGACGTCTTCAACGAGGTGGAGCGCGGGCGCGCGGACTACGGGGTGGTGCCGATCGAGAACTCCACCGAGGGCGTGGTCACCCACACGTTGGACCTGCTCGCGGAGTCGCAGCTCAAGATCGCGGGGGAGATCGTCCAGGAAATTTCGCACTACCTCCTGTCGCGTTCGGGCGCGATCGAGGACGTCAAACGCATCTACTCGCATCCCCAGCCCATCGGCCAGTGCCGAGGGTGGCTGGCCCAACACGTGCCGAATATTCCGGTCGTGGAGGTCTCCAGCACGGCGCGCGCCGCGGAAATGTGCCGTGACGAGCCTGATGCCGCTGCGATCGCGTCCGAGGTGGCGGCCCGGTTGTATGGGTTGTCCGTGATCCAGAAGCGGATCGAGGACAATCCGAACAACACGACCCGGTTTCTGTTGATCGCGCCGCGTTCGCCCGAGCGGACCGGCCGGGACAAGACGTCGATCATGGTGTCGGTCCAGGACCGGGTGGGCGCGCTCTACGACATGCTCAAACCCTTTGCGGAGTTCGGACTCAGTCTGACCAAAATCGAGTCGCGGCCGTCGCGCCGCAAGGCGTGGGAGTATTTCTTTTACATCGACGTTGAAGGGCACGTGGACGACGAACCGGTCAAGAAGGCGTTGGACGCGCTCCGTCCGCGCTGTCAAGTGCTCAAAGTCCTCGGGTCATACCCTCGAACCGCGTGAGTCGATCGGCCATGTCGTTTCGCGTCCGCCCGGAACTCTCCCGCATCGCGCCCTACGTGCCCGGCAAACCCGTGGCCGAGGTGGAGCGCGAATATGGGGTCTCGCACGCGATCAAGCTCGCGTCGAATGAAAACCCGTTGGGGCCTTCGCCCGCCGCGCTCAAGGCCGTGCGGGAAGTGTTGGAGGGGGTACACCGCTATCCGGACGGCGCCGGCGTGGTATTGCGAGAGGCTCTTGCCTCGAAATTCGGGGTGGGGCCGGACCAAGTGATCTTGGGCAACGGGTCGGACGAAGTGGTCGCGTTGCTGTGCAACGTGTTGCTCGCGCCCGGGGACGAGGCGGTGATGGCCGCGCCCACGTTCGGCGTGTACCGGATCGCAGTGTTGTCGCACCAAGGCACGCCCGTGGAAGTGCCGTTGACGGCCGGCCGCCACGACCTGGCCGCCATGTTGGCTCGCGTGACCGACCGGACCAAGCTGTTCTTCATCTGCAATCCCAACAGCCCGACCGGCACCGCGCTCTCGCGACGCGAGGTACTCGACGCGATCGACCGGCTGCCCCCGCACGTGGTGGCGGTCTGTGATCACGCGTATGAAGATTACGTCACGTCCGCGGATTTCCCGTTCTGGGGCGGGGTGATGGAGGAGGGGCGCCGGGTGGTGATCCTCCGGACGTTCTCCAAAATCTACGGTCTCGCGGGGCTGCGCATCGGGTACGGCGTGGGACCGGCCGAGCTCGTGGATTGGATGAACCGCATCCGATTGCCGTTTAATGCGAGCACCGTGGCGCAAGCCGCGGCGCTCGCCGCGTTGGGAGACGACGCGCATGTGCGCGCGAGTCGGATGGTCAACGCGGCGGGCAAGACGTATTTCACGAAAGAGTGCGCGCGTCTTGGTCTCGCGGTGCTCCCGAGCGAAGCCAATTTTCTCTACATCGACGTGGGCCGCGACGCGCGCGCCCTGTTCGAACGGCTGTTGCGCGAGGGCGTGATCGTGCGGCACTTCGACGGGCGGTGGCTGCGGATCACCATCGGACTGCCGGAGGAAAATACGCGCTGCATGGCGGCGCTGGAAAAGGTGCTAACGGACGAGGGGGGGAAGGGGTGAGGGGGAGAAGGGGTGAGAAGGGCTGCGAGGTGAAACAATCCTTGTCGCCGGTTCGCCGGTTCGCCGACTCCCCGGCTCGTATTGTTCAACAGGAGTTCGACCGATGATCATCGTACTGAAACCGGATGCTACCCAGGCGCAAGTCGATCACATTATGGAGAAGATCCGCGAGCGCGGGCTCTCGCCGCACCTGTCCAAAGGGCAAGAGCGGAGCGTGATCGGCGTCATCGGCGACGAGCGGACCATGCAGAACGTGCCGTTGGCGGTATTCCCCGGGGTGGAGAGCGTCACGCCGATCCTCTCGCCGTACAAACTCGTGAGCCGTGAGTTCCGTAAGGACACCACGGTGGTCACGGTGGGCGACGGCGTGACGATCGGCGGGAAAACGGTGCCGGTCATGGCCGGGCCGTGCGCGGTGGAAACCAAGGCGCAGGTCACCGACGTGGCCAAGGCCGTGAAGGGCGCGGGCGCGCGGGTGTTGCGTGGTGGGGCGTTTAAGCCGCGCACCTCTCCCTACGCGTTCCAGGGATTGGCCGAGGAGGGGTTGCAGTACCTGGCCGAGGCCAAGAAGGTCACGGGCTTGCCCATCATCACCGAGGTCGTGGACCCGCGCGACATCGAATTGGTGGCGCAGTACGCGGACGTGCTCCAGATCGGCGCGCGCAACATGCAGAATTTCCGCCTGCTCACCGAGATCGGCAAACAACGCAAGCCGGTGTTGCTCAAACGCGGCCTCTCCGCCACCATCAAGGAATTTTTATTGTCCGCGGAGTACATCATGGCGGGGGGTAACCACAACCTCATGTTGTGCGAACGCGGGATCAGGACGTTCGAAACCCAGACGCGCAACACGCTCGACCTCTCGGCGGTGCCGCTGATCCAGAAGTTGTCGCACTTGCCGGTGGTGGTGGACCCGAGCCACGCCACCGGGCGATGGGATTTGGTCGCGCCGTTGGCGCGCGCCGCGGTGGCCGTGGGATGCGACGGGTTGTTGATCGAGGTTCACACCAATCCCGAGGAGGCGCTGTGCGACGGCGAAGAGTCGTTGACCCCGGCGAAGTTCACCACGGTGATGGACGAGTTGCGCAAGGTGGCACAGGCCGTAGGCCGGGAGATCTGAGATTTCGCGTCCGGCGCGGATTGGCCGCCTCACCGTGATCGGGGTCGGCCTGATCGGCGGGTCGTTTGCTTGGGCTGCTAAACAGCGCGGCTTGGCGCGCGAGGTGATCGGCGTGGAGATCGACCCCGCGTCGAGTCGGCGCGCGGTGGATCGCGGGGTCGTGCACGCGATGGCGACCATGGCCGACGGGGTGCGCGGGGCGGACGTGGCGGTATTGGCGGTCCCGGTGGGGCGGATCGAAGCCGTTGCCCGCGAGGTCGCGCCGTTCGCGGCGGATTCGACGGTCGTGACCGACGTGGGGAGCGTGAAAAGCCGGGTGGTGGAGCGGTTGGAACCTCTCTTTTCTCGGTTCGTGGGCGGGCATCCCATGGCGGGGAGCGAGCGCTCCGGAGTGGACGCGGCCTCGGCCGACCTATTCGACGGCGCGCAATGCGTGCTCACGCCCACGCCGCGTACGGACGCGCGCGCTCTCGACGTGGTTGAAGGACTGTGGGCAGGCGTGGGCGCGTCGATGGTGCGGCTCTCTCCCGCGGCGCACGATGAACTGGTCGCCGCGGTGAGCCACGTGCCGCACGTGGCGGCGGCCGCGTTGGTCAACGCCGCGGCCGCCGCGGCGGACGGGCGCGCTTTGGCGCTCGCGGCAGGCGGGTTTCGCGATACCACGCGGATCGCGAGCGGGGCTCCCGACCTGTGGCGCGATATCTGCCTGATGAACCGGGAGCCGGTGTTGGCGACGTTGAAGGCGTATCTGAAGGAAGTGGAATCAGTGCGCGACGCGATCGAGCGCGGCGACGGCGGCGCGTTGCTGGACGCGTTGTCGCGCGCGCGCGCGGCGCGCGATCGCATGCCGGAGGGCGAGGCGTGAAGACCGCGGCGGCCAAGGCCGCGGTGGTCAAGCCCGGCGGGGCCTTGCAGGGGCGGATCGAGGTTCCGGGGGACAAATCGATCACGCACCGGGCGATCATGTTGGGCGGCCTGGCGCGCGGGGAAACCCTGATTCGCGGGTATCTGCCGGCGGACGATTGTCTGCGCACCGTGGCCGCGATGCGGGCGTTGGGTCGCGTCATCGACACCGTGGATTCCGACGATCGCCCCGCGCTGCGGATCGCGGCGGGCCCCGCCGCGCTGAGGGAACCCGAGGACGTGATCGATTGCGGGAACTCGGGAACCAGTATCCGGCTGCTGACCGGGTTGGTCGCCGGGCTTCCGATGTGCACGGTCTTGACGGGCGACGCGTCGTTGCGGCGGCGGCCCATGGCCCGGGTGGTGGAGCCGCTGCGCGCGATGGGCGCGATGATCGTGGGGCGCGAGGACGGCCGGCTGGCGCCGCTGACCGTGGCGGGCCGTCGGCTCAAGGCCGGAGAGTTTCGCTTACCGGTGGCCAGCGCGCAGGTCAAGTCCGCGATCCTGCTCGCGGGGCTCGGGGCCGAGGGACGCACCGCGGTGTACGAGCCGTCCGCGTCGCGCGACCATACCGAACGCATGTTGCGCGCGTTCGGTGTGCCCGTCTCGATCGACGGAGGCGCGGTGGCAGTGACCGGACCGGTGAATCTGACCGGCGCCACCGTCGACGTGCCGGGCGACATTTCGTCCGCCGCGTTTTTGATCGCGGCGGCGTTGTTGGTGCCCGGGTCCGAGTTGGAAATCGGTCGCGTGGGCGTGAACCCCACGCGCACCGGATTGCTCGACGTACTCGCGAGCATGGGCGCGTCGGTGAAACTCGGCAACGCCCGCGAGGTCTCCGGCGAACCCACCGCGTCGCTGACCGTGCGGACCACGCGGCTGCGCGGTGCCACGATCAAGGGCTCGTTGGTGCCGCGCGCAATCGACGAGTTTCCGATCCTCTGCGTGTTGGCCGCGTTCGCCGAGGGGGAAACGATCATCGACGACGCGGGCGAGTTGCGGGTCAAAGAGAGCGATCGGATCCGCGTGATGGCGGAAGAACTGGCGAAAATGGGCATTCGGGTTGAGGAGCGGCCGGCCGGCATGCGGATCGTCGGTCCGCAACGCGCGGCCGGGGCGCGTTGTTCCAGCCACGGCGATCACCGCATCGCCATGGCGTTGGCCGTAGCCGCGCTGCGCGCGACCGGGCCGACCACGATCGACGACGTGGAGTGCGTGGGCACGTCGTTCCCCGGGTTTTTCGAACTGATCGAACGAGTGAGGCGCTGATGTCCCGTGAATTAATCGTGGCAATCGACGGTCCCTCGGCCGCGGGTAAGAGCACCGCGGGTACGCGGGTGGCCAAACGGCTGGGGTATCTCTATATCGAGAGCGGCGCGTTTTATCGTGCGTTGGCGTGGAAGGTGCGCGAACAGGGGATCGACCCCACGGATAACGCCGCGCTGCAGCGCGTCAGCGGGACCACCGTGATCGAAGTGGTCCGTCGCGGGGACGGGGCCAGGATCTTGGTGGATCAACGCGACGTGACCGACCAGTTGCGCACGCCGGAGATGAGCCGGGTCTCGGCGCAGATCGCGTCCAATCCCTCGGTGCGCGATCCCATGTTGCGCCTGCAACGCGCGTTGGCCAAAGACGGCGGCGTGGTGATGGAAGGCCGCGACATCGGCACCGTGGTGTTTCCGAACGCGGACGTGAAATTTTATCTGGACGCGGACACGCGTGTTCGCGGAGAGCGACGTTACAAGGAGCTGCGCGCCAAGGGCATGGACGTCGAGTTACAGACCACGATCGACGAGATCGTGGCGCGCGACCGCAAAGACATGACCCGCGCGGTGGCGCCGTTGCGCAAGGCCGAGGACGCGATCGCCGTGGACTCGACCGGCTTGACCTTGGATCAGGTGGTCGATACAATGGTTGCGGCCGTCGACCGGCGGCGCGCCGCGGTTTCGCGGTAAGTGTGCTGTACGAGGTCGCGCACCCCCTGGTGTCATGGGTCGCGCGGTGGTGTTGCTCGCTGGAGGTGGTGGGACGCGACCGGGTCCCGGCCGAAGGCGGGGTGATCGTCGCCGCCAATCACGTCAGTTACCTGGACATTCCGATCGTGGGATGTGCGCTCGCCAGACGGGCTGATTTTCTGGCGAAAGACGAGTTGTTCGGGAACCCCGTAGTGGGATGGTTCTTCCGCCGGCTCGGCGGGGTGCCGATCCGACGGGGAACCGTTGATCGAGCGGCGCTCGCCGACGTGCAACGGCGTTTGACGGCGGGGCGGCTGATCGTGATGTATCCGGAGGGCACGCGCAGTCCCGACGAGCGGTTGCGCGAGGCCAAGCCGGGGGTGGGGATGTTGGCGGTGCGCACCGGCGTTCCGGTGGTGCCCACGTACGTGGCCGGAACCGGGGAGGCATGGCCGCCCGGGGCGAAGTGGTTGCGCTGCAGGCCGATCACGGTGGTGTTTGGCGAGCCGATGCAGTGGCGCAATAATGAGGAGGGGCGTGAGGACGACGAACCGTCGTCCAAGCGCCGGTATCAGGAGGTCAGTCAGGAGATCATGGGACGGATCGCGGAGCTTCAGCGCGAGGCGCAGGCCAGGCGCCCGCGGGTGTCGGAGGCTTCGGCGGTTCCACGGTAATTCACCCTTCACCGCAGGATCGCAGCGAAGAGAGGATGTAGACGTATGGCGAGCACGCAGTCGGAAATCGGGGTCGTTCGAAAGCCCTTCCAAAAGGGCACGGAAATGACGGACATCGAATTGATGTACGCCGAAACCTTCAAGCAATTGGAGGAAGGCAGCATCGTGGATGGCACCGTCGTGGCCGTGCAGCCCGAGGGCGTGGTCGTCGACGTAGGATATAAATCCGAAGGCATTGTTCCGCGCGAAGAGTTCGCTCCGGATGAACTCAACGCGCTCAAGGTAGGCGACCGGTTCCCGGTGTATCTGGAGGAGCGAGAAGACGCCGACGGCAATATGATCCTCTCGAAAGAGAAGGCCGATCGCATGAAGATTTGGGGCGATCTGGAGCGGATCTTCGAGAAGGGCGACGTGATCGAAGGCAAGGTCCTCAACAAGATCAAGGGCGGGATGATGGTCGATATCGGGATCAAGGCGTTTTTGCCCGGCTCGCAGATCGACCTCCGGCCCGTCCGGGACCTGGACGCGTTGGTCGGCAAGACCTTCCAGATGAAGATCATCAAGATGAACCACCGCCGCAGCAACGTGGTGGTGTCGCGCCGCGTCGTGCTCGAGGAGACGCGCGATCGGCGCAAGCAACAGGCCATGTCCACGTTGCAGGAAGGCCAGGTCATCGACGGGCAGGTCAAGAACATCACGGACTACGGGGCGTTCATCGACCTGGGCGGCATCGACGGGTTGCTGCACATCACCGACATGTCCTGGGGCCGCGTAGCGCATCCGTCCGAGATGTTCATGGTGGGCGATCGCGTCAAGGTCATGATCCTCAAATACGACCGGGAGACCGGGCGCATTTCCTTGGGGGTCAAGCAGCTCAAGCCGGATCCGTGGGTGCAGGTCGAAGACAAGTATCCGGTGGGTTCGCGCGTGCGCGGCAAGGTGGTCAGTTTGGTGGACTACGGCGCGTTCGTGGAGCTGGAGCCCGGCATCGAGGGCTTGGTGCACATTTCCGAGATGACGTGGTCGCACGAGATCAAACACCCGTCCAAGATCGTGACGGCCGGCGATCAGGTCGAGGCGCAAGTGCTCAATGTGGATCGCAAGAGCCGCAAGATCTCGCTGGGCATGAAGCAGGTGGTGGCGAATCCCTGGATCATCGTGGAGACCAAGTACCCGGTGGGTTCGACCATCGAGGGCAAGGTCAAGAGCCTGACCGAGTTCGGCGTGTTCGTCGGCCTGGAAGAGGGCATCGACGGGTTGATCCACGTGTCCGACCTGTCGTGGACCAAACGCGTGGTGCATCCGTCGGACCTGTTTAAGAAGGGCCAAGCGGTCAAGGCCGTGGTGCTGCGCGTGGACAAGGACAAGGAGCGTCTATCTCTGGGGTACAAGCAGTTGGCGCCGGATCCGTGGGAGCGAGAAATACCGAATAGGTATCAGGTGGGCCAGGACGTCACCGGCAAGGTCGTGAAGGTAGCGGATTTCGGCGCGTTTCTGGAATTCGAGGACGGCGTCGAGGGGCTGATCCACGTGAGCGAGATGAACCTGGAAGGCCAACGGATCGACGAACGGTATAAGCCGGCCGACGCGGTGACGGCACGGGTGATCCGGATCGACCCGGCCGAGCGCAAAATTGCGTTGAGTATTCGCGAGCATGTGGGGGATTGGGGGCTTTCCGAAGGCGGCGACCGCCACACCGCCAAGCGGCGTTAGGCTGTTCATGAACGGCCGTCTGCGGCGTTGTCGCTGCGCGTCCGCTCCTCACGTACGACCCAGTACGCTGCGGTGCGGGCGCTCGCTCCGCCTTGCGACCCACCTTCAAAGCATGCGATGGCGGAAGTCCCCGAAGGGGGCATCCGGCCGATTCTTGAACAGCCTCCGACTCCTTCGGAGTCGGGGAAGCGTGAAGCCTCGGTCATAACATGGCCAAGCGCCCGCTGTTCACCGGTTTCATCGTTTTTTTGATTCTGGCGGCCGCGTTTTTTCTCGGGACCTATCTCACCGCGCGGTTGGTGGAGCGGCCGGCGAGCGCGGCCAATCAAATCGCGCTGGTGCGGGTCGAGGGCGTGATCCTCGACGCGGATGAGCCGGTCGAGCAGCTCCGTGACTTTGCGGAGAACGAAGCGATTCGCGCCATCTTGATCCGCATCGACAGTCCGGGCGGGGCGGTCGTTCCTTCGCAGGAAATCTACGATCAGGTTCGCAAGATCCGAGCCCATGGGAGACAAAAGGTCGTGGTGTCGATGGGCTCGGTCGCGGCCTCCGGCGGGTATTACATCGCGAGCGCGTCGGACCGCATCGTGGCGAACCCCGGTACCCTGACCGGCAGCATCGGCGTGATCCTCGAGATGCCGAATTTCGAGGAACTCATGAAGAAGATCGGGGTGGACAACACCGTGGTTAAGAGCGGCGCGCATAAGGACCTCATTTCCCCGTTTCGCAAGCTCGGCGACGAGGAGCGCGCGATTCTCCAGCAGGTGATGGACGACGTCCACGATCAATTCATCCAGGCCGTGGCGGACGGCCGAGGACTGGACAAGGACGCGGTGACGGCCATTGCCGACGGCCAGGTGTTCACGGGCCGCCAGGCCAAGGACAAGGGGTTGGTCGACGAGATCGGCAGCTTCGAGGACGCGATCACCATTGCCGGCGCATTGGCCGGGATCGAGGGGCGTCCGGTGGTCGTCGAACCTAAGCGTCCGTTTTCGTTCAGCGACTTCATTCGCACGGTATTCCGCGGTCGGATCGGGGCGCTCATGGATCCCGCGCCGACCATCCGGTTGAACTATTTGTGGACCTGGGGCTAGCCAGGGGGATGGGAAGATGACCAAGGCGGAACTGATTGAAGAGGTGTCGCGGAAGGTCACCGGTCTGACTAAACGTCAGACCGAGATCATTATCAACGCGATTCTCGACGGGATCAAGGATACCTTGGCGCGCGGCGATAAGATTGAAATCCGCGGATTCGGCAGCTTCCGCCTCCGCGATCGCCGCACGCGCGAGGGCCGCAATCCCAAGACGGGCACCTCCGTGCACGTCCCGGCCAAGCGCGTCCCGTTTTTCAAAGCCGGCAAAGAGCTCAAGGAACTGGTCGACCGCTAGGGTCGGAGGAGGCGTCGGTTGCCCGCGCGCCGGATCGACGGCGCGCGCGTTGACATGCCTTTCATTCGGACGGTATAGTACCGCGCGCATGCTATGTCGCGCGCGCGATGGCCGAAAGTCCTAGCCCACGCCTAGGTCTTCTGCTGAATTGACGCGGGCTTTGTAATTCGATATGGTAGGGCCCACGATACGGATGGGGTGGTGTTTTTTGCGTCCGTGTATGCTCGTGTCAACGTCTCAAAATGGCTAAACAGATAGAGAGGAGTTGATCCGTATGGCAACTGCAACCAGTACCGAGCGATATCAGGTCCTTCCCGGACCCGAGGGGTTGTTGCCCCCTTCCGCCGCGGCGATGGGCGTGGTGCTGCCGCAGGACGGTGAGGGGCTGGTGGAGGGCGTCCTCGTGTCCGAGGATGCGGCGCTCAAGGCCTTGGCGAAGAAGATACTGACCCGGAGGAATCCCACGATCTTCCCGGGACCGCTCGTGCTGTGGGGGTGGAACAAGCTCACGCAGGAGAAGGCGAGCGTGGTGCTGGAACTCGCGGCGGAGATCCCCGGGGTCAAGATCATCCCCATGCCGGATTACCGGCCGATCTACCCCAAGATCGACCCCGAGGCCGTGATCAATCCCTGTCATCCCAATTTGACGATCTGGCATAACAAGATCGAAGCGTGCATCTTCGTCGGCCTGCACTGTCATTATGCGAACATTACGCTCAAGATGGTGCGGGCGGGAACCAACTGCTATACCGTGGCGCTGTGCGCGGAAGCCGGGCACGAAGATGCCATGGCGTCGCTTCCCCATTGCGGGACCGAGAAGCTGCGCAAGGTGGTGGCGGCGCTTCGTCAGGTCAAGAAGGAAGGGGTGACTCCCTGGGCGTTGACGCCGGAAGGGAAGCGGGATCTGGAGGCTCAACGCGAGCAGAAGCGGAAACAGCGCGAGACCATTGCCGCCGCGGCGCCGCAGTTTGCGCACGAGCTGGTCGCCGGGCTGGACGAAAACGAGGAGTAAACGATGGCTGACGGGATCGAGACCGAAGTCAAGACGAACCCCCAGGGCGACGTCATTACCGCGACCGAAGCGCCCAAGAAGGAAAAAGAAAATAAGGCGGCCAAACAACGGGTGGTCACCCCGGAACACCTGTTTTTCGAGGCGCCGCGGACCAAGACGTTCATCACTGGCAGCGAGGCGGCGAAAGAAGCCATTCGTCGCGCCAACGTGGACATCGCGATTTCGTATCCGATCACGCCGCAGAGCGAAACCATGCAGCAGGTCGGCTACCTCTACGCCGAAGGGTATCTCAAGGATTACTACCGCGGGGAAGAAGAGTACGGCGTGTTTTCCGCGATCGCCGGCGCGTCGCGTTCCGGGGTCCGGGCGCTGACGGCCACCGCGGGGCCCGGGCTGATGCGCGGGCTGGAAGTGATCACATCGTGGCCCGGCGGCCGCATGCCACTGCTCCTCATGGTCATGTGTCGGGTGATCAACGCCCCACTGGCGATTCAGCCCGACAACGTGGAGTTATCGTATCTGCTCAATTCCGGCATCCTGCTGTTCCACGCGGAAAACCAACAGGACTTCTTTGATTTCCCGCTCAAGGCGTATATGATCGCCGAGAAGTGCGAGGTCACGCTCCCGGCGGCGGTGGCGGTTGACGGGTTCTTCGTCACGCACGCGCGCGGGTGGGTCGAGTTGCCGCCGGAAGACATCAAATTGCCGCCCCGGGATTCGTATCACGAAGCCGTGCCGATGATGGACAACGAGAACCCGCCGGCGCGTTTGTCCCGGGACGCGCCGATCCAGAAGAGCAATTTCATCAGTTATCAGATGCACGCATCGTGGCAGCAGGAGATCTGGGCCGCGGTGGACCGCGCGCGTCCGTGGGTCAAGAAATACATGGGCGGCCTGATCGAGGTCGTGAATCCCGGCGCGGAGACCATGGTCGTGGCCTCCGGCAGCGCGGTGTCGCAGTCCCGCGAAGCCGTGCGCCAGGCGCAGGAGCGGGGAGATCGCATCGGTCTCGTGAAGGTCCGGTCGCTGCGGCCGTGGCCCGCGCAAGAGTTGATCGAGGCGTGTAAACACGCCAAGCGCATCATCGTGCCGGAATTCAACTGCGTGGGGTGGTTGTCCAAGGAGGTCCGGTCTACCTTGTACGGCCACACGAACGCGGAGGTCGTGGCCGGACCGCGCGTGTTCGGCGGAATGTCGATGCCGACCGAGTTGATTCTGGAGTATCTGTACAAAAAGCCGAACGTGGATCGGATGACCACCAAACCGCTGCAGGCTTAGCCCATCGGGTAGCCACCGCACAGGAGGAGATACATGTCGCTCGAGACATTGAAGATTTCGCCCGGCTTTGAGTCGTATATGCCGAAGGAATACGTGGACCTGGTCGAACGCGGGCCGTACGGCCGCGAGGTCAAGGTCAGCGAGATGGGGACGTTCAAAGAGGTTCTCGAAGAGCACCCGATGTGCGCAGGGTGCGCGATGACCTTATTTATCCGCACCGCGCTCATCGGGTTGCCAGCTCCGGAACATACCGTGATTCTGGGCACGGCCGGGTGCGGGCGCCTTGCGCTGTCGCAGGCGTCGATCCCGTTCATCTACGGCAACTACGGCGACACCAATGGGGTGGCATCCGGGTTGAAGCGTGGTTTGGAGATCCGGTTCCCGAATCAGCAGAAAGACGTCGTGGTCATGGCCGGCGACGGCGGGTTGTCGGACATCGGTTTTAGCGCGGTGATGCACTCCTGGTTCCGCAAAGAGAAGTTCACCACGGTGATGCTCGACAACGAGGTGTACGGCAACACCGGCGGACAAGAAAGCGGGATGACCAACAAAGGCGTGGTGCTCAAGATGGCGCCGCACGGCAAGAAGTTCGAGAAGATGGACATGATCGGTCTTGCGAAGACGGCCGGCGTGGCGTATATCGCGCGTCTCGCGCCGACCAATCCGACCCGGATCGCGAACGTGATCCGCAAGGCGGTGTTGATCGCGCGCGAAGTGGGGCCCACCTACGTGCAGGCCTACACGTCGTGCAACATCGAGTACGCGATCCCGACCGCGAAAGTGATGGACGACGCGCGCGACGTGGAGAAGGATCGCTACGGCTTTATGGAGATCATCTCCGACGAGGCCAAGGCCTATCTGGAACGGATCGAGCAGGAAAAGAAGGCCAAGAAAGCGGTCGCGGCGCCGAAGGCCTAGTGGTCGGACGGCATGGTAACGGACGGAAGGAGCGGACGTCATGAAGCGGTATAACATCCGGATGGCCGGCATCGGCGGGCAGGGCGTGGTGACGGCGTCGCACGTGATGAGCAACGGGGTGATCATCGCCGGGGGAGAAAGCACCCTGGTGCCCTTCTTCGGATCGGAAAAGCGCATGGCGCCGGTTGAGAGCTACGTGCGCGTCGCCGAGGGCCGGATCTTTGAAATCGGCGAGATTATCTACCCGAACGTGATCATGATTTTCCACACCCAGGTGATCACACATGGCAAATCGTACACCATGCCGTTTTATTCGGGGCTCAAGGATGACGGAGTAGTGGTCATCAACTCCGAACATCCGTTGACGCTCGAACCGGACCAGGAGCGAGAGCTTCGCGAAAAACGGGCCAAGGTGTTCTATATCCCGGCCAGCCGGCTGGCGACCGAAGTCGGCGGAACCGAGCTGGCGACGAATATGGGCATGGTTGGCGCGGTGGCCGGGACCATCGGGTTACCCGACTTGGCGTCTCTTGAGCAGTCCGTTAAGGAACGATTTCTCGGGAAAGGTTTTGTGGTGTCTGGCGGCACGGCTTCGCTCGATAACGTGATCGAGAAGAAATTCGGGAAGAAGGTGGAATTGATCCAGAAAAATATGGACGTGATCAAGGCGGCGCACAAATACGCGTTGGATCACAAATGGAACGAACTCACGGCGACTCAGGCGGCTGAGGCCAACACCTTGGCCGCGGCCGGTCGGTAGTCCGCCATCACGTTGACACAGGGGTGATCCATGTACGCAGTGGCGCAAATCGACGTTGATATTTGCTCAAAGACGAGCTGCCGGCTTTGCACGCAATTCTGCCCGGAGTCCAATACCATCAATTACGACATCAAGCGCAACACCGCCTACGTGGCGGTGGATCGGTGCAAAGGGTGCGAGATCTGCGTGGGGGTCTGCGACAACTTGGCCAAACACCACGCGATCAAGATGGTCCCGATTACCGACGTGGTCGGCGGATACGAGCTGTCCAAGCTCGGCTTCCACAAGTTTTAAGAACGCGCGCGGCGGTTGCTCCGGCCGGGCTCCCCTCCAGGGACCCGGCCGATTTATTTCACCCCGTCGGAAGGATGTCGAAGATGTCGCCCGTCGTCTGTCCGCGTTGCGGACGAGTGAATGACACGCGCAGTAGTTTTTGCGAGGGGTGTTTACACGAGTTCCCGTCGTCCACCTGGGACGCGCGGACGCTGATCTGTCCCGAGTGTCGCTACGAAAATCCCCACCGGAACGACCACTGCGAGCGTTGTCACGAACCGCTCAAGCCGGGACAAGCGGAATAAGGACAGGGCGAGTTACTCGGCGACGAGCTGTTTGAGCAATTCCACGTAGGTGAGTTCTTCAAACTGCTGTCCGCGTCGAAACGTGGTGAAATACAGGTCCGCGTAGACCGAGGCGATGGCGTGGACCGCCTCGTGGCGATCCACGCCACGGCGAAGCAGAACGTTCAAGGCGTCCACGATCTCCGGAGGCGATTTGGTTTGGAGCTGTTTTTCCACGAGCACGTGCAGCGCGGTATGAATAAAGGGGTTGACCACCGTGCCGTTGACTTCCTGCGGGGTGGCGGAGAGTTCGCCCAGTTCCCACAACGGATCGAGTTCCGGGTGGAGGTCCATGGCCTGGGCGATCAGTTCGTCTTCACCATCCAGGGGCGTGTTCTGCCGTCGTTTCTCGGCAATGCCGGTATATCGCCATTGGTTATCTCGATCAAACAGCATGGTGTCCCCCGGCGATCCTTAGGGCGTATCAGTGGTATGGGTGCGCCGATCGCGACCCGCTTCGCCGTAAACCATAAAGACCTTCTTGCCTTGGCGTACGTGGTAGGTGGCCCAGGCCGGGCTCTTGTCGCCGTATTTTGCGTCGGGATCGCTCCCGTGGGCTTTGAGAAAGTCCGGGTAGGTGAGCCCCGCGTCGTACACGTCGGCGAGCAAGCAGTCGGTTCGAAATCCTCGTCCATGCAGCGAGATTTTCCCGAGCAATTCCTCGATGGCTTCGGGGTCGTTCAGTTCAATCGGGTCCATGTTTGATGCGCTAATTCTACGGGACAATGGGGTTGAGATGCAAGGCTGACGAAATTCTGGCTCCGACATGCGTGGGAAGGCCGAAAATCCAGCAACTTATAGCCGAAGGGTGGATATACCCTAGCGGGTCTGGCATGAATGTTGAATTCTATAACCCGAGGTAGTTCACCCTGTCTCATGTTAAATGTGTGATTAGGCGCTTGATCAAGAGAGTGGTCGTGACCGGTGTCGGGACCCCTCCGGCCCCAGCCGTGGTGGCGGCGTTTAAACGACGCGGCTGGCTGGTGGTCGGCGTGGACGCCGCGTTCCATCCACGCCAGGTGAATCAGTTCTATTTGGTGTCGCGGGGTGATCAGCTGGGATTTGCCGACGAGCTGCTGATGCTGGTCCGGCGAGAACGCACGACGTTGATCGTCCCCACGCGCGACGTGGATGCCTTGGCCGTCGCGGGGAGAGTGTCGGAGTTCCGTCGACTCGGCGCGGGCGTATATCTCCCGGACTCCGGTACGGTGGAGGCCCTGACCACCCCGCACGGTTCGACGGCGACGCTACGGCGGTTGGGAATCGCCCCGCACGATCCGTTCGGGTTCCCGGCGTCGAAGGCGCCCGGCGCGCAATGGTTTGAGGTGTCCGCGTGTCGGGATGCGCGACTGCCGGCGTCGTCCGTGGTCTGCGCCGTCCACGAGTTGTGGGCGGACGAGGGCGACGCATCAGTGACCGTTGAGCGTCGTAAAGGCGAGACGGATGTCGAAGAACTCGCGGCGCGAGCGGTCCACGCGTTGGATCTTCCGGGTCCGACCACGCTGCTGGTCCGTCGCGACCGTGACGGCGCTCTCGGCGTCACGCGGGTGTCGGTATGGCCGTGCGAGTACACGCCGTTCACCGACGACGTGTTGGATGCCTTCCTGTCCCTCTGGGAGCGCGATCAACCTCCGTAAGCCGCGCTCGGATGGGTTACGGGAACACGCCGCGCGCCAACTTGGCCTTGGCAATTTTTTCGATCCCGAGGATCAGCGCGGCGGTGCGCATGTCGCACGTGCGCTCCAGGGACACCGCCAACACCTGCGCGAACGCGGTGGTCATGACCTCTCGCAGGCGTTCGTAGACTTCGCGTTCCTTCCAGAAGAGGTGCTGGAGACCCTGAACCCATTCAAAATACGACACGGTCACGCCGCCGGCGTTCGCGAGAATGTCCGGGATGACGAAGATCCCGCGATCGCGAAGAATCCGGTCGGCGTCCGGTGTGGTCGGGCCGTTGGCGCCTTCGGCCAGAATTCTGCAGCGCACGCGCTCCGCGTTGTGTTTGGTGATCTGCTCCGAGAGCGCGGCCGGCACCAACACGTCGCACGAGAGGAGGAGAAGCTCGGCGTTGTTCACGGGGTCGCCGCCGGGAAATCCCTTCAGCGCGCCGTGTTTTGTGGTGTAAGCCAGCGCGGCCGGAATGTCCAACCCGCGTTCGTTGACGACCCCACCGTGTGCGTCGCTCACCGCGATCACACGGCACCCGGACTCCCCCAACGCTTTCGCGGTGCCGGAGCCCACGTTTCCAAAACCTTGGATCACGGCGCGCTGGCCCTCGGGTCGGATGTTCAAGTGCCGCATGGCTTCCAATACCGTGTACACCACGCCGCGTCCCGTGGCCTCGTTCCGGCCTAGCGATCCCCCGATCGCAATGGGTTTGCCCGTGACCACGCCGGGGACCGCGTAACCCTTGAACTGGCTGTAGGTGTCCATCATCCACGCCATGGTCTGTTCGTTGGTGCCCATGTCGGGCGCGGGCACGTCGATCTCGGGGCCGAGCAAGGGGAGAATCTCCGCGGTGTACCGGCGGGTGAGTCGCTGCAGTTCGATGCGGGTGAGCGCGTGCGGATCGCAGCGCACGCCGCCCTTGGCCCCGCCGAACGGGAGGCCCACCAGCGCGCACTTCCATGTCATCCACATCGCCAGCGCGCACACTTCGCCCAATGTCACGTCGGGGTGGAAACGCACCCCGCCCTTGGATGGGCCGAGGGTGTTGTCGTGGTGCACGCGGTATCCGGCAAACACCTTCACGGAGCCGTCTTCCATGCGGATGGGCACGCTGACCATTAACGCGCGTTTGGGCGCGACAAAGCGTTGCCACACGTTCGGATCAAGGTCGATCGCTTCCGCGGCCTGTTCGAACTGCGCCACCGCCATTTGATAAATGGGCGTGGCGTATTCAGGGCGATGTGCGGCGTCGGGTTCCATCGGTCGGTCAGCCTCCAGGCGTGGGCGCATTGGGCCACAGTATAGCAGAGGCCGTCACGCGGCCCGAGCCGCCTTGTTCGGCCCACGGGTCGAATGGTAGACTCCTCCGGTCCAACGATGCCCGCCACACGCCGCGCGAGGACCGGTCGATCCTTGAATCAAGTGCGCGGTTCATGGCGACGGTGAGCGGATCGCTGACTCATGACCACGCGCGCTGAAATTCTCGTGATCGGCAATGAAATTCTTTCCGGCAAGGTCGCGGATGAACATGCCGCGTTTCTGTGTCGGGAGCTTCGCGGCCTGGGCGTGGATGTTCGACGAATCGTGGTGTTGCCCGACGAAATCGACACGATCGCCGAGGCGGTTCGCGCGGCGTGGGATCGCGCGGAGGTGATCATTACCACCGGCGGGATCGGCCCCACGCACGATGACGTGACGATCCAGGGCGTGGCCAAAGGGTTGGGGCGGCCGTTGGTTCGTCACCCCGAACTGGCCCGACTGGTGCAAACCGTGTACGGGGCGTCGGATGACCCGTACGTGAATCGGTTGGCGGACGTACCGCGCGGGGCGACGCTGATCGCGGCCGAGGGGCTGCGCGTGCCCGTGCTGGCGGTGGACAAGCTCTACGTGTTTCCCGGTGTGCCCGAGATCTTCCGGCGCAAGTTCCACGCGATTAAGGCGAGGTTTCAATCCGCGCCGTTTCACTTGCGGACGTTGTATCTGGGACTCGGCGAAGAATGTATCGCCGGGTTGCTGTACGAAACGACCGCGAAATTCCCGAACGTGGCGATCGGGTCGTACCCGGTCGTCAGCCGCTCGGACTATCGCGTTCGGATTACCTTGGAGTCAAAAGACGCCTCGGGGCTGAACACGGCGTTTGAGTTCATCAACGCGCGCTTGCCGACCGGCGCCGTGGTGTCCGTGGATCGTGAGCCGGTGTCGTAGCGGACGTGCGACCTAGGCGGCCTCCAGCAGGAGGTGCCACGACGCGTGGGCGTTGCGGAAGTGGCGGCGGGCCGCGGTCAGATCATCCTTGAGCGCGTCCGCCAGGTGGCGACGCTTCTCATCCATGGATTGTTTCGCCGCCGCGTACTCGGTTCGGAGGAGTTCCCACTTGGCGCGAGCCGCCACGAGCGCTTCGTGCGCCGCGTGTAGTTTGTTCTCCATGGCGTTTCTGAACTCTTGCGAACGGGACGCGAGTTTTTGCTGCGCCGTTTGCCGTTGCACGTTGAGTCGGGCTTGAAAAATATGTGCGTCTTTCGCGGTGCGGAGCCGGGTCGCCCATCCACACGTTTCGAAGGCCTTAATCAGCCACTTGCTCGGATCCCAGTGGTACCACTTGATTCCGTTCCGGTAGTCGTACTGGAATTGGTGGTGAAAATTGTGGTAGCCCTCGCCGTACGTCAGCAGCGCGACCAGTCCGCTGTCGCGTGAGGAGTCGCCCAAGGAATACGGCCTGGTCCCCAGATAGTGACAGAGGGAGTTGATCAAAAAGGTCGAGTGGTGCACCAACACGGTTCGTACCACGCCGACGAGCAGGAACCCGCCCCACCAATCTCCGACCGCCCATCCGAATACTAGCGGCAGGACGCCGCCGACGCCGATGGCGAGCGGCAGGTAGTACCGATTTTGCCACAGCACCAATGGGTCCTTCTTGAGATCCAGGACGTTGCTGAAGTCATACGACGATTTTTTGAAGAAGATCCATCCGATATGCGCCCAGAAAAATCCGCGGTTGATGTTGTACGGATCCTGCGATTGATCCACGTACAGATGGTGATAGCGGTGGTCCGAGGACCATTTGAGCGCCGAGTTCTGGCAGGCCGCGGCGCCGAAGATCAAAAAGAACGCGCGGACCGGGGCAATGGTCTGATACGCCTGGTGGGAAAACAGGCGATGGTACCCGGCGGTGATCGAGAGGCCGGTGGCCGCCATATAAAATCCAAACAGGGCCACGATCGGCCACGAGAACCCCGCGGTCGCGAGGTGAATCGGCAGGCCGATCACGGCGACGAAAAATGTGCCGACCAAAAAGAGCGTATTGACCCAATCAACGGCGTCGCGGCCTGTTCGAATGACCCCGGTTGTCCCGCCTGTTTCCGTCGCGTTCATAGCGTGCTCCTAACGAAAGATAATCCTCTGCGTTGTTTCATGACCGTTCGGCCGCCGGTACCGTGACGTGGTCCGAATGGGGTTTGTTCGCCGCCTTGAACGGCCCCAAGTATTTCAGCAACGGGCCGCGGCGTCAATGCGATGATGACGCCGTGGTGGAGGGATGGACGGTGACGAGGTACTGTCGTCGGTTGGTCGCCGAGAACTTCCAGCCGACGCGGTATTCCAGCACGAGCGAATAGTCACCCGGGATTTTGGCTGCAAACGTGAAGGTGCGGCGTCCGAAGTCCGCGGTATCCACATTGACCGTGCGTTGATAGTCGTCGTCGACCAAGTCCAGGGCATTCGAGTCGTACTGCGGGGTCCAACTGTAGCCCGCGGTCCGATCCTCCCACACCGTGACATCGAACGATTCACCGACCACTGCGTCGATAATTTTTGCCGGTTGTTGTGTCGTGGTCACGATCGTCTCCGTACGTCCCTGCGATAATTAGCGGGCATCATACCACAGATGTCCGGCCTATGCCACCGGCCCACCCGGGTTTGAAAAGCCGGGCGGCTTCCGGTATGATCGCCGCGTTTCGGAGGGTATGCATGGGGTTGTTGGACGGCAAACAGTGCGTCATTATGGGCGTGGCCAGCGAACGCAGCATCGCGTGGGGTATCGCCCAGGCGCTGCACAAGGAGGGCGCGGGCTTGGCGTTCACCTACGCGGGGGAGGCCATGGAACGCCGGGTGCGCCCGTTGGCCGAGTCGCTGGGGCAGAAGGTGGTGGTGCCCTGCGACGTGACCAAGGATGATGACATCACTCGGGCGTTCGAGACCATCGGGTCCGCGTTCGGGGGGATCGATGTCCTAATACATTCCATTGCGTTCGCGAACCGGGAGGATCTCAAGCAGCGGTTCGTGGACACCTCACGGGAGGGGTTTCGCGTGGCGCTCGACGTGAGCGCGTATTCCCTGGTCGCCACGGCGCGCGCCGCGCGGCCGTTGATGTCGGGTCGCCGGGGCAGCATCGTCACGCTCTCGTACTACGGGGCCGAGAAGGTGATGCCCAATTACAACGTTATGGGTGTGGCCAAGGCCGCGTTGGAAGCGAGCGTACGCTATCTGGCCGCGGACTTGGGGCCGGAGGGGATTCGGGTGAACGCGATTTCTGCGGGGCCGATCAAGACCCTGGCGGCCGCCGGCATCGCGGGGTTCCGCGAAATGCTCCACTACAATGAGACCGTCGCGCCGTTGCGCCGTAACATCGCGTTGGACGACGTGGGCGGGGCCGCCCTGTTTTTGTGCAGCGAATTCGCGGCCGGCGTCACGGGTGAAGTGCTTTACGTGGACGGCGGCTACCACGTCATGGGTATGGGGACCCTGACCCCGTCGACGTGAGCGGGTCCCGCGAGTTGGTCCTGATCGGCCTGGCCGCGGCTGATCCGTCCTCGGCGATCCACGCCGCGGCCGCCGCGCTCAAGGCCGACGGCGCGCGTATCGGCGAGCCTCGGTCCATCGCGAACCGGCGATTCCATGCCGTAACGTGTGACGTTGCTGCGTCGGGATCGTCCACGTGGCACGACATGACCCTCGCGCTGCGGCCGTTGCAGGCCCGCCTGGGCGTGGACCTCGCCGTGGTCCCAGCGGATCCCAATCGTCGCGTGCCGAAAGTGCTGGTCATGGATATGGATTCCACGTTGGTGCAAAGCGAGGGCATCGACGAACTGGCCAAGGAAGCGGGGGTGGGCGAACAAGTGGCCGCCATCACGCGTCGGGCCATGAACGGGGAGTTGGACTTTCGCGGTGCGCTGAGAGAGCGGGTCGGCCTGTTGCGGGGCTTGTCGGCCGAGGCGCTCGCCGCGGTGCACGCGCGTGCGCACCCCACGCCCGGCGCCGAGATTCTCTTGGACACGTTACGCAAGGTCGGGTGCGTCTCGGCCGTGGTCAGCGGAGGGTTCGATTATTTCACGGAGCGGCTCAAGACCCGGTTGGGGTTGGATCACGCGGTGGCCAATCGTCTAGAGGTCGAGGACGGGCGGTTGACCGGACGGCTGGTCGGCGACATCGTGGACGGCGCGCGTAAGGCCGCGATGCTCGACGAGTTGGCGCGCGCGTACGGCGTGGGGCTGGATCGCATGGTCGCAATCGGCGACGGGGCGAACGATCTCCCGATGTTGGGGCGGGCAGGGCTCGGCGTGGCCTTTTGCGCCAAACCCGCGGTGCGCGAGTCCGCGCCCGTGACCGTGAGCGTGAAGGATTTGTCGGCCGTGTTATGCTTCTTGGGATATGAGGAGCGGGAGTTCGCCCATGAAGCCGAAAACCGTTGCTGATGTGGTCCGAGGGTACGACGCGCCCCTGGCGCGATTGGTCGAAGAGTATCTTCGCGGCAACGAAGCGGCGCGGACGGCGCTGGATCTTGCGAACCGCGCCGACCGGCCGTTCGTGATCGATCACGCCGCGATCCGCACCCATCACGTTGACGAACGGGCTGACGAGTTCCGCCGCCTCGGGTTCGAGTACCGCGACGAGTTAGTCGAGTTTTCCGACCAAGGGTGGTGGGCCAAGGTGTACCGCAAAACCGGCATGCCGGCATTGTTCGTCGATCAGGCGTACGACGACGCGCGCGGCAAGAAAAGCCTGTTGTCCGCGTGGGTGGATCGATTCGGGGACCGCGTGTTGCACCACATCGCGATCCGCGTGCCGGACATCGACGCCGCGAAGGCGGAACTCGAACGAGCCGGCGTGCAGTTTTCCGGATCGGTCGTGGGCCCTCGCGGCACGCGGTTGCGCCAAATTTTCACGGCCGCGGAAGTGCGCGACGGCCATGCGTTTACCGTGCTCGAACTGGCCGAGCGCAACGGGTATGAGGGGTTTGTGCCGGAGCAGGCGGATGGCCTCATGCAGTCCTCGGTCGTCAAGAAGTCGGCGTAGCGCCTGTCCATGAATGGTCATCTGCGGCGTTGCCGCTGCGCTTGCTTCGCCAAGCGAGAGGAACGGGCCTTTGACAACGCCAGAAAATGGCGCCGTGCGCTTTCCGGTGCTCACGGTTTTCGTAGGGGCGTACGGCCGTACGCCCCTACACGTGCGGGCGCTCGGGGCATTCTTGAAGAGGCGCCAATTGGTTCCCAATCGGGAAACCTCAAGAGCAAGTCGGCAATCATCATATTTGGGAGGAATTGGAATGTGGGGTAAGAGTGTGGTGGCTATTCTGGCAGTGTTTGGGATGGGGGCGGTAGCGGCGTGGGCTGGGGACGAGGTGGCGACGGTGAATGGGCAGCCGATCAGCAGGGCGGCGTTCGATGAAGCGATCGCGGGTGTGCCGCCGCAGATGCAGGAGCGCGTGGCCACGGTTGAGGGCCGAGAAGCGTTGCTGGACGATCTCATCCTGCGCGAAGTGTTGTTGCAGGAAAGCAAACGGGCCGGGGTGGAGAAGGACCCCGAAGTGAAGCGTCAATTAGAGGACTTGCGGCGTCAGGTTCTGGTCCAAGCCACGCTCAAGAAGGTGGCGGATGCCGACGTCACGGACGAGAAGGTCAAGGCCTATTATGAGGCGCACAAGGACGAATTCCGGCAGGTCCGCGCGAGCCATATCCTGGTGGAGACCGAGGAGCAGGCCAAGGACGCGAAGAAGCGAGTCACGGAAGGCGGGGATTTCGCGACCGTGGCCAAGGAATTGTCCACGGACCCTTCCGCCAAGGAGAATGGGGGCGACTTGGGGTTCTTCCAGAAAGATCAGATGGTCAAGCCCTTTGCCGAGCGGGCGTTCGCCTTGAAGGCGGACGAGATCAGCGATCCGGTCAAAACCGAATTCGGATATCACATCATCAAAGTCATGGAGACCAAAGACGCGGTTGCGTTCGACGGTCTCGATCCGCAGGCTCTCATGGGGATCAAACAATCCGTCCTGGCCAAGCGCATCGAGGAACTGAAGGGCCGCGCCAAAGTCGTGGTCCACAAGGACCGCTTGAAGTAGTGCGGTGTCCGTGCGCCGGAGGGGCGGATCCGCCCCCTCCGGCGCACCGGTCATTTGAACAGAGACTTCAATCCGCCCAGGAATCCCTTCTGCTCCTTAGCCTCAAGAAGTAATTCCAGTTCCCCACGGTCAAAGTAGATCCCGCCGCACGCGCCGCATTGATCCACCTTGATGCTCTGACGTTCGACTTCCTGCATGTCGGCGCCGCACTTGGGGCACTTCATCCAGTGGGCGTGTCGCTGCTGCGTTTCCTGCTGTTTACGTTTGGCGTCGAGTTCTTTGCGGCGTTTTTCCAGCAGTTCTTTGTTCTGTTTGTAGAAGTATTCTTCTTCTTTGTTGTAGCCTTTTTCCTGCAAATCAGACATGGTTCCGTCCTTTCATGGTGGTGGATAGGTCGTCGGGGACTTCGCGAGCGTGCGCACGTGCGTCTCCACCGAATCCGCGAGCGCGGTGAGGTTGTACCCGCCCTCCAGGCAGGAGACGATGCGACCGCGTGCGCTTGCCGCGGCCCAGGTCAGCACCGCGTCGGTCATGGCGCGGTAGCCGGCTTCGGTCACGTTCATCATGGCCAAGGGATCGTCGCGATGCGCGTCAAAACCGGCCGAGATCACCACGAACTCCGGGGCGAACGCGCGCACCACAGGCGCGATCCGCGCGTCGAACGCGGCAAGGTACTCGTCGTCGCCGCGGCCCGCGGCCATCGGCACGTTGAGCGTGTAGCCCTCACCGGGGCCGTCTCCGTGTTCGTCCGCTCCGCCGGTGCCCGGATACCACGGGTACTGGTGCAGGCTGACGTAGAGCACGGTCGGATCGCCGTAAAACGCGGCCTGCGTGCCGTTGCCATGGTGCACGTCCCAATCCAGAATCAACACGCGCGCGAGGCCGTGACGGCGTTGAATATATCGGGCCGCCACCGCGACGTTGTTGAACAGGCAGAAGCCCATCGCGCGCGTCGGCTCCGCGTGGTGACCGGGCGGACGGATCGCGCAAAACGCGTTGACCACGCGGCCGTCCATCACCGCGTCGATCGCAGAGAGCGTGCCGCCTACGGCCTGCAGCGCCGCGCGGTACGACCCCGGCGACAGGGGCGTGTCCGCGTCCAGATACGCGTGCCCTTGTTCGGGCGCCGCGGATTCGATGCGGTCAATGTGCCGTGGCGCGTGCACCGTTTCCAACCACGTGCGATCCACCAAGGGCGCGGGCAGGCGTAACAGGCGCTTGGACACGTCGGAAGACTCCAGGCGCCGGAGGATGGCTTCCAACCGCCGCGGCGACTCTGGATGCGAAGGCCCGGTGTCGTGGGCTAAAAATCCGGGGTCGGTGACGAGTCCGGTAGGCAACACGGGGCTACTATACCGGGACCATACGGGTGATTCAACGGCCCCCCGTGCTTGCGGCGACCCCGTGTCCGGCCTATGATACGTCCATGCCGCGATTGCCTCTCGGCGCCTCGGACAATTTTTTGGAGTACACCCTCGCCGCGCCGCCGACCTGCGAGAATCCGGAGACGGTCATCATCTATGTGCACGGGTTTGCCTCGCACCAACGCGGTGAGAAGGCGGTGTACTTTGGCGAGCGGTTCGTGGCGCGCGGGGACGCGTATCTGACGTTCGACCTGCGCGGGCACGGCGAGTCCAGCGGGACCATGGAGGAGTTGACCGTCACGCGCGCGCTGGCGGACGTGGACGCGATCCTCACGTGGGCGCGCGAGCGGTTTGCCCGGATCGTGGTGATCGGCTCGTCGCTGGGCGGGCACCTCGCGGCCTGGGCTGCGGCGCGCGATCCCACCGTGATTGCCGCGAACTTGCTGATTGCGCCGGCGTTCGCGTTCTACGAGAACCGCGTACGTGATCTGGGCCCGGATGGGGAGGCGCGTTTGCGCACCGAGGGGTACGCCATTGTCCGCAACGAGTGGGTCGCCACAACCATTGGGCCGGAGTTGGTCGAGGACGCGGTCGGCTACGGATTGGAGCGCCTGCTCCCCACGTACCGCACGCCCACCTTGATCCTGCACGGCACGGAGGACATGACCGTGCCGGTGGCCGGAAGCGTGGAGTTCGTCAGGCGTTCCACGGCGAGACCGCTGGAACTGGTGGCCATTGCGGGCGGCGACCACCGCCTGACCGCGCACAAGGCGGTGCTGTTTGATCATATGGTCGGATTTCTGGGCCGACTAACAGGCCGCTGAAAAAGTCCATCTGCGGCGTTCTCGGTCGTCGGAAATCCTCACGTACGACACAGTACGCTGCGGTTTCCTCCTCCCTGCGGCCTTGCATCTGGAACTTTTTGAGCGGCCTGCTGGCATCGCCAGCGTTTTTCAGCACTAAACCGTAGTACCCAATGCCGGCCGTACGTCGCGGATAAACGAATGCGCGCGTGCGCGGTCGTGGATCGCGGCGATCTCGGGGAGCGCAAGCGTTGCGGCGAGTTTGGCGTTTTCGTCGGTCTGGTGCGTGCGGGAGACCGTGGTGTTGTCGGTGCAGACCGCCACCGGCACGCCCGCTTCAAGGAATGTAAAGATGGGGTGCGGCTGGCCGCGTTTGACCGCGCCGGTGTGGTAATTGGACGTGAGGCAACATTCCACCAGTACGCGATCCGCGGCAAGGCGTTTGACCAGCGCGGGATCCTGCACCGCCGAACATCCGTGGCCGATACGCGTCACGCCCAGGACGTCGATGGCTTGCCAGATGCATTCCGGGCCTTCATCTTCCCCCGCGTGCACGGTCAGGCCGAGTCCGCCCTTGCGCGCCACGTCGTACGCGTCCTTGAAGAGCCGCGGCGGATTCCCGCGTTCGGCGCCGGCCAGGTCGAACCCAATCACGCCGGTCCGGTTGTGTAGGTGTTGGGCTTCGCTGATGCCCTGGCGAGCCAAAATTTTCGCGATGTGCGGCCCTTGGTGGCGCATCGCGATGATGATGAGGCCGGTTCGCACCCCGTGTTGCTCTTCCGCATGGTTGAGGCCCGACAGCACCGCGCTGATGGATTGGCGCAGGGTCAGTCCCGCGTAGGTGTGGATGATGGGGGAGTAACGCAGTTCCAGGGCGGTCACGCCGTGGGAGGCGGCGTCGGCCACGATCGCCTCCACCACGCGCGTGATGTTGCCGTAGAACTGGGTGATCCATGCCGGATAGTGGAACTTGTCCAGATACCGGATCAGCGTGCCTTCTTCTTCCGGTTGCAGCGTGAGTAGCCGCTCCATGTCTTCGATGGTGTCGACCGGCGCGAGGTCGTGTTTGGCCATCAATTCCCACGTGATCGGAATCGGAATGGACCCGTCCACGTGTTGGTGTAATTCGGTTTTGGGGATGCGACGGATGGCCTGCGCGAGGTCGGTGCCCGGGGTGTTCACGGTGAGCTGAGTATAAGATTGGCCCACGCCCGTGTCAAAACCCTCGCCCGAGCTCGCCACACGAGCTCGCCCACGCTCTTGCGGCGCGTGGGCGAGCTCGGTATGCTGGAGGAGAGTCGGAGGCATGTGAGGTGAAGACGATCGCATTTTTGGGGATGGGGCTCATGGGGAGCCGGATGACCGGCCGGTTGTTGAGGGCCGGATTTTCCGTGCGAGTCTGGAACCGCACGCGATCGGCGTGTGAAGGCGTTTGCGCGCAAGGTGCGGTTCCGGCCGATTCGCCGGCGGACGCGGCGGCTGGCGCGGATGTGGCGATCACCATGCTCGGGGATCCCGCGTCGGTGCGCGACGTGGCATTGGGTGCGCACGGGTTGATCGACGCCCTGCGGCCGGGCGCGACGTACGTGGACATGACCACGGTGGATCCCGCCACCTCGCGCGGGTTGGACTGCGCGTGCCGTGCCCGCCACGCGGCGTTCGTGGACGCGCCGGTGACCGGCAGCAAGTCGGCCGCGGCGAACGGCGAATTGGTGCTCATGGTCGGAGGCGAAGCGGACGCGGTGGCTCGGTTAGCCCCGGTGTTCGCGCCCATGGCCAAACACGTGGTGCACATGGGGCCGGCCGGCTCCGGCTCGATGATGAAGTTGGTGAACAATCTGGCGATCGCGGGATCGATGTTGGCCCTGTTCGAGAGTCTGACCTTGGGACGGCGTTCCGGATTGGATGACGACCGGATGTTGGACGTGTTGACGCATAGCGCGTTGGCCTCGCCGCTCTTGTCGCTCAAAGGCCGCGCGGTGCGCCGGCGGGACTTTGAGCCGCACTTTGCGTTCAAACACATGGCCAAGGATATTCGGTTGGCCCGCGCGCAAGCCGAGACCCACGGCGCGCCGCACGCGCTGGGGGATCTGTTGGACGCCATGTTTTCTGCGGGCCTGGATGCCCGCTTGGGGGACGAAGATTTCGCCGCGTTGATCAAAATCGTCGAAGGCCACGACGATCGCGCCGGAGCGCGCGGCGGGTGAGCGGAACGTGAGCGCGTCCGGACGGTTTCACATGGGGTGGGCGTGGCGCGCGGTGGCGGCGTTGGCGCTGGTGTCGCTGGTGCTCCCCTGGTGGGGACGCCGGTTTTGGCTGGCGGAGCTGAGCACGCACTTTGTGGCGCAGTACGCGGCCGCGGCCTTGCTGCTCGCGCTGGTCTTGGGGCTGAAGAACCGGCCGGTCGCGTCGCTGGCGGCGTTGGCCGTCTGCGTGACGCAGGTCGCGCGTCTGGTCCCGCTGTGGGCGCAGCCGGACATTCCGCCGCCGGCCGGCGCGTCCGAACGGCTCACGATCTCGCAAGTGAACGTGCATTTTCACAATGGAGATCCCGACCGGATTGTGCAATGGTTCATGGAGCAGGATTCGGACGTCGCCGTGCTAGTGGAAGTGACTCCGGAGTGGTCTAAGGCGATGACGCGGTTGCGGGATCGTTACCCGCATTCGCTGGTTCGGATTCCGCCGGACGGATCTGGCGTGGCGGTGTTCACCAAACGCGCCGCGCCGTCGTTGCGCGTGGAACCGTTGGGCGACGCGTGGTGTCCGGCGGTGGTGATGAACGTCGTGCAGTCCACCGGACCGTCGGCGCTCGCCTTGTTCGCGACCCACCTGCGCAGTCCGGTGACGCCGGGCGATGCGGTGGCGAGGAATCGTCAGTTGACCGTGCTCGCTCGTCGAGTGGATGCGGAACCGGCGCTCAATAAGGTCGTGGTTGGCGACCTGAACATCACGCGCTGGTCACCCTGGTACGACGACCTTGCGGGGCGGGCGGGCGTGCGCGACGGACAGGAAGGCTTCGGTTTAGGCGGAAGTTGGCCCAGCCTGTTCGGGCGGTGGTTGGGCATCCCCATTGATCACACGCTGGTCTCGCCGGGCGTGCGGGTGGTACGGCGCGAGGTGGGGCCGGATCTGGGGTCGGACCATTTGCCGGTGACCACGACGATCGAGTTTTCGCCGGGCGTAGGTCTCGGCGCGGACGACCGCGACTTCAGCGCCTAAGTGGAGGCTGTCCAGGAACCGGCATCTGCGGCGTTGCCGCTGCGCTTCCGGTGCTCACGGTTTTCGTAGGGGCGTACGGCCGTACGCCCCTACACGTGCAGGCGCTCGCTCCGCCTTGCGACCCACCGACAGAAATTCAAATAGCGGAAGTCCCCGAAGGGGGCATCTGGCCCGCTCCTGGCCAGGCTCCGCATTTGCGGGGAGTGCGAAACCTTTTACAAGCTCTTAGTCAGGCAAGAGTCGGGGGAGGTGCGGGGCGAGGTCTGGGAGGGCGGAGACGACCAGGTCGGCGCCGGCGTCGGCCAGTTCCTGCGCCTCATGGGCGCCCCAGCCCACGCCGATCGCCCGAACACCTGCTGAACGCGCCATTTCCACATCGAATGTGGTATCGCCGACCATGATCGCCCGCGCTGCGGGAACACCCATCTCGTCCAGAATCTGCAGCAGCATGTCGGGATGCGGTTTGGGGCGGCAGAGGTCGCCGGTTTTGACCGAAACGAAGTAGTCGTTCAACCCGTGCTCCGCGATGATCCGCAGCGCGCCAGCCCGGCTCTTGCCCGTGGCCATGGCCAGATGCCGCCCCTGTCCGCGCACCAGGTCCAAAAACTCCCGCACGCCGGCAAACAGCGGATCGCGTCCCACCGCATTGACCGCGTACTGCGCCCGGTACACGTGAATGATGCGCGCGCGTTCGTCCGCCGTTGCCTCGGGGAGGAGATGCTGCAGCGCGTCATCGAACGACAATCCAATGATCCGCGCAACCCGCTCCGGCGGCAACGGCGCATAACCGAGCGTGACGATCGCCTCGTTGAACACCGCGACAATGTGCCCGGCGCTGTCCACGAGCGTGCCGTCGCAATCCAGGATGACGACGCTGGGAGCCATATGGGCGCGAGTCTATCACGGGGAGAGGGACGCGGCCAGCGTCGGGTGTGTCGCACACGGAGCACCAGGAACACCAGGCATGAGTATTGACTTATAGTCTGGTTCGTCCGTCGACGGCGTTTCATCAATAGTCAATACTCATCCCAAGTAAACAACTAAATCCATCCCGTGGCCTGCCCCGCTTGACAGAGGTAGCTCCCGAGCGCTACGTTAGATCTATGCGTGCGGTCGGATTAAAGGTGCTGAAAAATCGACTCAGCGAATACGTTCGGCTGGCGGCCGGCGGGGAGGAGATTTTGGTGACGGACCGCGACCGCGTGGTCGCGGAGCTCGTTCCGCCTCGGCCCGGCCGGAGCGACTTACTGACCGACGCACTCCTGGCCGAGGCCATGCGTAAGGGGTGGCTCACGGCGCCAACCCTCGTGGCTGAAGGCCCGCCGCCGAGGGCTCCGGTGGCGCGGCTCCGCGACCTCCTCACTGAACTCGCGAAGGACCGCGAGGACCGTTGATTTATCTGGACACGTCCGTCGCACTCGCTCAACTCCTGGCCGAAGACCGGTGTCCGCCCGACGCGCTGTGGCATGAGCCGCTCGTGTCCAGCCGTCTGTTGGAATACGAGGTCTGGACCAGAATCCACTCCAGAAATCTCGGTCCTTCCCACGCCGACTATACGCGACAACTCTTGAATCGCATTGCGTTCCTCGAACTGGCCCCACCGGTTCTGGCCAGAGCCCTAGAATCGTTTCCGCTCGCGGTGCGGACCCTCGATGCCCTCCATCTCGCTTCGATCATCTTTTTGCGTGACCAGCGCCAAGATGTTTCGCTCGCCAGCTACGATGAGCGACTGAGGGAGGCGGCCACGCGGGTGGGCATTCCGCTCTCACCGCACCTCGTGCCGTAACTGCGCCATAAGAGTTCTGGATCCCCGCCTCCGCGGGAATGTGCCTCGCGCCACCGGCGCACCAAAAGGCTCTTTGACACATTACAGATGGCGAAGCAATGACGACAACTCCTGTGACGCCCGCGTGAGAAGAGCAGGTTCGCGGGCAGGTTTGGGGTCAGGCTGAGCTGCCCCTCTGCCCCCCTGCCGTGCGAGGTTTTGCAATAACACATCTCGCCTTGATTCGCGTCTGGCGCGAGAGTAGACTACGCGCCGGTGAGCGTCAGGGCTACTGGAATTTATCGCGCGCAGCGGGAGTATTTTCGCCGCGCGTATGAGAGCGGCCGGCACGGGTGGCCGACGGTCGGCGCGTCGCCCATGGTGGCGCGGTTTTTGCGTTCGGCGAAGGCGCGAGGCGGGCGTGTGCTCGATATCGGGTGCGGGGAGGGTCGGCACAGCGTGGCGTTCGCGCAACGCGGCTTCGACGCGGTGGGCGTGGATTTGGAGCCCAAGGCGTTGGCGCGGGCGCGGGCCGCGGCCCGGGGCGCCGGCGCGCGGCCGACGTTCATGCAAGCGAACGTCTTCGCGTTGCCTTTTGCGCCGGATGTATTTGACGTGGTCATGGACTACGGGTGCCTCCATCACGTTCGCCGCTCCGACACGCGGCGGTATCTCGATCAAGTCGTCCCACTGATCAAGTCGGACGGATATTTTCTGCTCTCGTGTTTTTCCACCAAGTTTAAGCATCATCCCCAGGAGCGCCGCACCAGGAACTGGCTGGTGCACGCGGGGCATTACGATCGGTTTTTTCGCCGGGAGGATTTTCGGCCGTTGTTCGGCCGCTGGTTCGACATCATCGAGCTGACCGAAGACCGTGAGGGAACGTACGTGTTTCACAACGTGCTGATGCGAAAGCGCGGGAACAGCAACCGCCGGCCGTTCCGCGGCACGAATCGCTCCGCGCGGAGGCGAACGTAACGTATGCCGACGATTGCGTGCGTCAACGGACGGTTTCTGCCGATCACGCAGGCGAAGGTCTCGGTCGAAGACCGAGGCTTTCAATTCGGCGACGGGGTTTATGAAGTCGTCCGCAGTTACGACGGCCGGTTGTTCCGCTTGGACGCCCACCTGGAGCGGCTCGCCCAGAGCGCGGCGGCGATCCGGTTGCCGTTGCGGTATTCCCGCGCGCAATGGCGACGATTGATTCTCCGCGCCTACGGGCTGAGCACGTTTCCGGAGGCCAAGGTCTACCTGCAGGTGACGCGCGGGGTGGCGCCGCGCGATCATCGGTTTCCCAAAGGGGTGCAACCCACGGTGGTGATCACGGTGCGCAAGCTCGATCCGTTGCCGGATGCGGCGCGGCGGGACGGGGTGCGCGTGATCACCACGCCGGATTTGCGGTGGGCGCGCTGCGACGTGAAGTCGTTGAACCTCCTGGCCAACGTGCTGGCGCGGGAAGAGGCGCGCGCCGCCGGGGTGTTCGAGGCGATTTTGGTGCGGGACGGCCACGTCACCGAGGGCTCGGTCAGCAACGTGTTTTGCGTGATCAACGGCGCGGTCACCACCTCGCCGACCGACCCGTCGATTCTTCCCGGCATCACGCGCGCGGCCACGCTCGAACTCATTCGCCGAGACGGGACGCCGCTGGTGGAGCGCGCGGTCGGCGTGGAGGAGCTGCGCCAAGCCGACGAGGTGTTTCTGACCGGCACCACGGTCGAGATCGTACCGGTGGTTGCGGTGGATGGCGCGACGATCGGGAAAGGGGTTCCGGGGCCGCTGACGCAGCGGTTGGCGCAGGGGTTCGCGGCCATGGTGCGCGCCGAGTGCGCGCCGAACGCGGCGCCCCCGCGAGGACGCGCAGCGCGTCGAACGCGGACGAGGTGACGCGTGTCGGTTACCTTGCAGCCCGTGAATTGGATGTGGTATAGTGCCGACGCTTTGGCATCCGATGGGTCCCACGCTTCCGGCGTGGCGGTGCGAAGTGGGCGGTGTTTGGCCCACTTTTTTTGTTTGAGCTGACGGCGAGGGGGCGTGGTGAAGCAGGCGGTGGAAGCTGACGTGGACGGCGAGACTGGGCGCTCGAGCTGGGGCGCGCTGGAAACGCGCGTGGTGCGCGTGGCCGAACCCATTGCCGCGCAACTGGGCGTGTCCCTGGTGAGCGTGCGGTATGCGGGAAGCCGAATAGCCGGCACCCTGCGGCTGACGATTGATAAACCGGGCGGCGTGACGCTCGAGGACTGCACGCGTCTGAGCCGCGCGCTCGGCCACGCGTTGGACGTGGAGGAGCCGATCGAACACCGGTACACATTAGAAGTGTCGTCCCCAGGATTGGATCGGCCGCTAAACGGGTACCGGGATTTTGAAGGCGCGGTGGGCCGGTTGGTGCGGGTCAAGACCCGCGAGTCGTGGGACGGTCCGCGAATCGTGGTAGGGCGTCTCAAGGGCGTGGATGCCGGGGCGGCGACGATCGAAGAACGGGACGGGGGCCGGGAGTGGTCCGTGCCGTTCGACGCGATCGCGCAGGCCCGGTTGGAAGTCGAATGGTGAGCGCGGAATCGCGAGTGAACGTTAAGGGGTAAGGTATGAATCGTGAATTGTTGACGGTTATCGGCCAAATCGAACGGGAGAAGGGGATCAAGGGAGAGAAGATCCTCCAGGCGGTGGAACTCGCGGTCCAAACCGCCGCGCGCAAACGCTACGGCGCGGCCGAGAATATCCAGGTGCGGATCGATCCCGACACCGGGGAAATCGAGGTGGTCTCGCTCAAAAAGATCGTCGAGGCGGTGACCAATCCCAAGGCCGAGATCGGGTTGGACGCCGCGCTGCAGATCGATCCGACCGCGGAGCTGGGCGACGAGATCGGCGACCTCATGCCGATGGAGGATTTCGGGCGCATCGCGGCGCAGACCGCCAAGCAGGTGATCTTCCAGCGCGTGCGCGAAGCCGAGTTGGAGACCGTGTACAAAGAGTACTCGGTGCGCCAGGGCGAGATTATCAGCGGGATGATCCTCGGCCAGGAGCGCCGCAACTATATCGTGGACCTGGGTAAGACCGAAGCGTTGCTGCCGGTGAGCGAGCAGATTCCGCGCGAAGGCTTCCGGCGGGGGGATCGGCTGCGCGCGTATTTGCTGGAAGTCAAACCGTCCTCGCGCGGTCCGCAGTTGATCCTCTCGCGCGCGTGTCCCGAGTTCGTGAAGAAATTGTTCGAGCTCGAAGTGCCGGAAGTCGCGGAAGGCATCGTGCAGATCCGCGGCGTGGTGCGCGAGCCGGGCGATCGGACCAAAATCTGCGTGTCCTCGCGCGATAAGGCGGTGGACCCGGTCGGCGCGTGCGTGGGCGTCAAGGGCGTGCGTGTGCAGGCGGTGGTGCGGGAACTGCGCGGGGAAAAAATCGACATCATTACCTGGACCGAAGACCCGCGGACCTTCATCGGCGAGGCGCTCAGCCCCGCGGTGGTGGAGAAGGTCGGGATCACCGAGTCCGAGAAGTCGGCCATCGCGGTGGTGGCGGATCACCAATTGTCGTTGGCCATCGGCAAGAAGGGCCAAAACGTGCGGCTGGCCGCCAAATTGACCGGGTGGAAGATCGACATCATCAGCCAGAGCGAGTACGAGAAAGAGCGCGTGAAGGATCGCGACCGCGAGATCAGCGCGGCGATCGCCCACGAACAGGCGTTGCAGGACGAACAACAGGCGCGTCTGGCTGCAGCGACCGCGGAATCCGGCGGCGCTGAGTCGGCGCCGGCTGAACAGGGACAATCGGCCGACGTCACCCCGGCTTCGTGAGCGGCGGCGTGACGGCGACGACGGAGCAAAGGGATTCGGCGATGAGAGTGTTTGAGCTGGCGAAGCAACTCGGCAAGACGAGCAAGGAGCTTCTCGCGGACCTCGCCAAGCAGGGCACCCCGCTCAAAAATCACATGAGTGTGTTGGAGGAAGACGCGGTCGAGGCCCTGATGAAAAAATACGGGGCCAAAAAAGAGGCCGCGCCCGAACCCGCCGCGCCGCGCCGAGGCCAGGTGCTGATCAAAAAACGCATCCAGGCCGAGGTGCCCGCGCCGCCGGTGGTTGACGCGCCGGGTGCGCTGCCTCTTCCAGAGATCGCGTCGCCGCCTTCCCCCCCGACTCCCGCGCCGCGTCCGACGCCGGAGGTGTTTCGTCCGCACGCGCCGGTTGTGGTGCCGCAGCCTCCGATGCCGGAACCGATTCGTCCGGCGGCCCCTCCGTCAACGGCTCCCGGCGCCCCGCCGCGCGGGCCGGTTTCGACCGAGACCGCGCTCAAAGAGCGCGAGAAGGAAAAGGAACGAGAGCGGCTCAAGAAAGGCGTGAAAAAGGGCGCCAAACGTGACAAGGAAGAGGAAGTCGCGGCCGTTCCACTCCAGCAAGACGCGTTGGTCTGGCAGGACTTTAAACCCCTGCACCGTCGCGACGAGCGCCTCCGGGCGCAGTTGCGGCGCGCGCACCAGGGCGGTCCGAGCGTCGAGGCCACCAAGCCGCGTAAAAAATCGGTCAAGCTTCACCCGGGGTTGACGGTGAAGGATCTCGCGGATCTATTGGGCGTGAAGGCGGTGCAAGTGATCGGGCAGTTGATGGCGATGGGCACGGCGGCCACGATCAACCAGACCGTGGATCTTGACGCCGCGGTGTTGGTCGCGGAGCACTTCGGGGTCAAGGCCGAGGGCGTGGCCGAGCGCACCGAAGAAGAGATGATCGAAACCACGCCGGATGAACCCGGGATGCGCGCGCCCCGGCCGCCGGTGGTCACCATCATGGGCCACGTGGACCACGGCAAGACCTCCTTGCTCGACGCCATTCGTTCGACCAAGGTGACCGAGCAGGAGGCGGGCGGGATCACGCAGCATATCGGCGCCTATACCGTCTCGGTGCACGGCAAGTCGGTCACGTTCCTGGACACTCCGGGCCACGAAGCGTTCACCAGCCTGCGCGCACGCGGCGCCAAGGTGACGGATCTGGTGGTGCTGGTCGTGGCGGCGGACGACGGCGTCATGCCGCAGACCGTGGAGGCGATCAACCACGCCAAGGCCGGCGACACGCCGATCATCGTGGCGCTCAATAAAATGGACAAGCCCGAAGCCCAGCCCGACCGCGTGAAGAATCAGTTGTCCGAGCACGGGCTCATTTCCGAAGCGTGGGGCGGGACCACGATTTTCGTCGAGGTGTCGGCCAAGAAAAAGACCGGGCTCGATGCGTTGCTGGAAATGATTCTGTTGCAGGCCGACGTGTTGGAGTTGAATGCCAATCCCAACAAACCCGCGGTGGGCGCGATCATCGAAGCCCGATTGGACAAGGGCCGGGGTCCGGTGGCCACGGTGCTGGTGCAGGACGGCACGTTGCGGGTCGGCGACTTGTTCGTCACCGGCGCGCAATCCGGTAAGGTTCGCGCATTGCTCGACGACATGGGCGGCCGCGTGAACAAGGCCGAACCGTCCACGCCGGTGGAACTCATCGGGCTGGAGGGCATGCCGTCGGCCGGAGACTTGTTCCAGGTCGTCAAGGACGACCGCACGGCCAAGGACATCGTCGAGACTCGACTGGGCAAAGCCCGCGCCTCGGGAGTGGGCGGGGCCGCGGCGCCGCGCAAGATGACGCTGGAGGATCTGTACGGCAAGATGGCCGAGGGTGCGGCGAAAGAACTGCTCATCGTGCTCAAGGCCGATGCGCAAGGATCGGCCGAAGCCTTGCGCCACTCATTGGAAAAACTTTCCACCGACCAGGTGCGGTTGCGCGTGTTGCACGAGGGCATTGGCGGCATCACCGAGAGCGACGTGTTGCTGGCGGCCGCGTCCGATGCCGTGATTATCGGGTTCAACGTGCGGCCCGACAACAAGGCGCAGGGCGTGGCCGAACGCGAGAAGGTGGACATCCGCACGTACCGCATCATCTACGAAGCGGTGGACAACGTGCGCGCCGCGATGGAAGGCCTGCTCGCGCCCACGCTCAAGGAGCAGGTGATGGGCCGCGCCGAAGTGCGCCAGGTGTTTATGGTGCCGCGCGCGGGCGCGATCGCGGGTTCGTACGTGTCGCAGGGCGTGATCAGCCGGGCGAGCGCGGGCGTGCGCGTGATCCGCGATGGGGTGGTCGTCTACCAGGGCAAACTGGGCTCGCTGCGTCGGTTCAAGGACGACGTGCGCGAGGTGCAGACCGGGTACGAGTGCGGAATCGGGGTGGAGAATTTCAACGACATCAAGGTGGGCGACATCCTCGAGGTCTTCGCGATCGAGAAGGTGGCGGCGAAGCTCTAACAGCGTACGCCGGTGAGCCGGTGAACTCGCCAACATGGTGATCGGAGTCTGTCGGTTCGAGTTGCACCTACCGGACCGGCACTCGTTGAAAGAGAAGCGCTACGTGCTCAAAAGTTTGAAGGATCGGATTCGGAAGGACTTCAACCTGTCGATCGCGGAAGTGGGCGACCAAGACGTGTGGCAGCGGGCGATGTTGGCGGCGGCGTGTGTGGGCACGGATCGCGCGTACGTGAACGGCGTGTTGGACCAACTCTTGCGCATGGTCGAGCGGGAAGACGGCGTGGAGATCGTGCGGTCCGAACTGGAGTTCGTGTAGGGATGGCGGCGGAGAGCGCGAGGCAACCATGCCTGAAGGGTTTCGGCGGACGGATCGCGTGGGCGATCTCATGCGGGGTGAGATCGCGGACGTGTTGCTGCGCAAGGTCAAGGACCCGCGCATCGGGTTCGTCACGGTGACCGGCGTGAAGGTCAGCCCGGATCTTCGGCACGCCACGGTGTTCGTGACGATGTTGGACGAGGGGGCGGCCGCCGCGGAGACGCTGGCCGCGCTGGAGCGCGCTTCCGGGTTCGTCCGCGCGGAGGTGGGACGGCGGATGCGGCTCAAATACACGCCGGAATTGACGTTCAAACACGACATGACGCCGAGTCGTGCGGCGCACTTGGAAGCCGTGCTGGATGAATTGAGCGACGAACGCCATGAATCGGGAGGCGACCAGAATGACGACAACGGCCGCGCTTGACGCGGGCGCCGTGGTGGAGGCGCTCAAGGGCTACCGGACCTTCAGCGTGTCCACGCACGTCAGCCCGGAGGGCGACGCCCTGGGTTCGGCGATCGCGTTGGCGCTCGCGCTGCGATCCGCGGGCAAGACCGCGGACGTGGTGATCAAGGATCCCGTTCCGGGTTTTCTGGATTTCCTGCCGTATCAGGGCGTGGTGCAGCGGCACAACACGCTGCCGCAGGGCTACGACGTGTTGGCGGTGGTGGACTGCGGGGACCTGGCGCGCACCGGGATGTTCGAGGCCGCGCCCCCGCCGGTGAAACTCGTGGTCAACATCGATCACCACATCACTAACCGAGGGTTCGGCGGATTGAATTGGATCGTGCCCGACGCCACGGCCTCGGGAAGCATGGTGTACGAGCTCATTCAGGCGTGGGGGCTTCCGATCTCGCGCGAGATCGCCTTGTGCCTCTACACCACGTTGTTGACCGAGACCGGGTCATTCCGGTATTCCAACACCAAGCCGGCGACCCTCAGGATGGCGGCGGATCTCCTGGACCGCGGGGTGGAGCCGGCGCAGGTCTCGCAAGCGTTGTACGATCGCAACTCGACGGGCCGACTCAAATTGCTCGGAGAATTGTTGAGCGGGATGGAGCGACACCCATCCGGCAAGATCGCGTGGGTCACGGTCACGCAAGCCATCTTCCGCGCCACGGGCACGACGGCCGAGGATACCGATGAGATGGTCAACTACCCGCGCTCGCTCCGAGGTGTCGAGGTCGCGGCCCTGTTCCGGGAAGTGACGCCGACGCAATGTAAGGTGAGCCTGCGGTCGCAAGGACGAGTGAACGTCGCCAACGTGGCCGAGCAGTTCGGCGGCGGCGGCCACCGCAACGCGGCGGGCGCCACGGTGCAAGGCGACATCGCCAATGTGAAGTCCAAGGTGATTGCTGCCGTCGCGGAGGCGACAGCGAGGGAGGCTCCCTAAGACTGTTCAGGAACGGGATCCAGGATACACGCGAGATGGACGGATTTCTGATCATGAATAAGCCCCCCGACTGGACGTCGCACGACGTCGTGGCCAAGCTGCGCGGTCTGCTGCGCGAGACGCGGGTGGGGCACACCGGCACGCTCGATCCCATGGCGACCGGGGTGTTGCCGATCTGTATCGGCCGGGCGACCAAGGTGGCGAATTACCTGCTGGAGACGGACAAGGACTATCGGGTGGTGATGCGGTTGGGCGCTACGACCGACACGCAGGACGGCACCGGCCGGGTGCTCACGCGCTCGGACGCACGGCCGTCGTCCAACGAGATCCTCCGTGTGTTGAACGGCATGGTCGGGACCCAGACCCAGATTCCGCCGATGTATTCCGCGGTCAAGGTGGACGGGGAGCCCTTGTACAAGGCGGCGCGCGAGGGGCGCGTGGTGGAGCGAAAGCCCCGCACCGTGACCATCGCGCGGTTGGACGTGCTGGGCATCGCGGAGGACGAGGTCACGTTCGACGTGACGTGTTCCAAGGGCACGTATATTCGCACGTTGTGCGCGGACGCGGGCGAACAACTGGGCGCGGGCGCGTACATGCAGGCATTGGAGCGTCGGCGGGTGGGCGCGTTCGGGATCGACCGCGCGCTCACGCTGGCGGAGGCGGAAGCCGCGGTCCATGGTGGGACCATCGGCGAACGCGTGTTGTCGATCGACGACGCATTGGTCGATGTGCCGGCCGCGGACGTGGATGCCGCGACCGCGGATCGGGTGTGCCACGGCGTGCCGTTGCCCGCGTCGCGGGTGGCGCGCTGGACGGGCGCGTGCCGCGCGGGCGGGCTTGTGCGTATCCGCGCCAGCGGAACCACCGTGGCATTGGGCACGGCGCCGGTCGATCACGCGCAACTCACGTCGCGCGCAAGTACGGCGGTGATCAGAGTGGATCGGGTGTTGCGCGAAGGCGCATCGAAGGTGGCGGGCGGACGCGACCGCTCGCTGTAACGGACACACGGTAGAACGGAAAGGCAAGGAGACGCACCATGTTGGAAAAGACGGTCAAGCAGGGCGTGATCAATACGTTTCAGCGCCACACCAAGGACACCGGCTCGCCGGAAGTCCAGGTGGCGATCCTCAGCAAGCGGATCACGGAACTGAGCGATCACTTCAAGACGCACGCCAAGGATCATCATTCGCGGCGCGGGTTGATCATGATGGTCAGCCAACGACGCAAGCTGTTGGACTACCTGAAGCGGACCGACACGGCCAGCTATCAGAAGTTGATCCAGCAACTGGAAATCCGGCGCTAACGCCCCGCTGGGGCGGCGTCGGCGGGGGCTCTGACGCCCCCGCGGCATTCGGGTTCCGGGCAAGACACAGTGAATGACTTTTGGCGATCGCCGACAGCGGGGGTCGGCAGACGTCATTGACTGTGACTCGTCCGGGGCTCCATCACCGCGCCTCCATGATGGGGCGCCTAAGGAGACAGTATGGTTGAACGTTTAGAAATGGATTTGGCCGGACGCCGGTTGATCATCGAGCAGGGCCGGGTGGCTAGGCAGGCTGACGGCGCCGTGCTCATGCAATTGGCCGATACCGTGGTGCTGGTCACCGCGGTGGCGGCCAAATCTCCCAAGCCCGGCATCGATTTTCTCCCCTTGACCGTGGACTATCAGGAAAAGGCGTACGCCGCGGGCAAGATCCCCGGCGGATTTTTCAAGCGCGAAGGCCGTCCGGCCGAACGGGAAATCCTCTCCGGCCGGTTGATTGACCGTCCGTTGCGGCCGTTGTTCCCGAAGCGGTATTACCACGAGACCCAGGTCATCGCGTCGGTCTTGTCCGCGGACCAGAGCAATGCGGCGGATTTTCTCGGCATCATCGGGGCGTCCGCGGCGTTGTCGATTTCCTCCGCGCCGTTTCAGGGGCCGGTGGCCGGTATCCGCATCGGACGCGTGGACAACCATTTCGTGGTCGCGCCCTCGTTCGCGGAGGTGGAAAAGAGCACGCTCAACGTGGTGGTGGCGGGCACGCGCGACGCGGTGATGATGGTCGAGGGCGAGGCGAACGAACTGCCCGAAGACGTCATGCTCGAAGCGATCATGCTTGCGCACAGCGAGATCAAGAAGATCATCGCGCTGCAGGATGAGCTGGTCAGGCGTGTGGGCAAACCCAAGATCGAAGTGACCAAAGTCGGGCCGGACGCCGCATTGGTGGACGCCGTGCGTCGTGACGCGGCCGGGCCGGTGCGCGAAGCCTTGTTGATCGCCAACAAGACCGAACGCTCGGGCCGGATGCAGCAGATTCTTGACGGGTTGATCGCGTCGCACGGTTCCACGGACGCGCCGGAGAAGAATCGCCAGGTCATGGAAATTTTCCACGATCTGGAACGCAGCGAGATGCGGCTGAAGATCCTGGATAAGGGCGTGCGCGCGGACGGCCGCGGACCCAAGGATATCAGGGCGATTACGTGCGAGATCGGGGTGTTGCCCCGCACGCACGGCTCCGCGTTGTTTACACGCGGGGAGACGCAGAGCCTGTCGGTGGCCACGTTGGGCACGTCGGCCGATGAGCAGCGTATCGACGCCCTGGAGGGCGAGTCCACCAAGTCATTCATGCTGCACTACAACTTCCCGCCGTTTTCCGTAGGCGAGGCGCGGCCGGTTCGCGGACCGGGACGCCGGGAGATCGGGCACGGCGCGTTGGCCGAGCGCGCGCTCAAACCCGTGATCCCGACTAAGGAAGCGTTTCCGTACACGTTGCGGTTGGTCTCGGACATCCTCGAGTCCAACGGATCGTCCTCCATGGCCACGGTGTGCGGGGGCACGCTCGCGTTGATGGACGCCGGTGTGCCGATCACCGCGCCGGTCGGCGGGATCGCCATGGGTCTGATCAAGGAAGGCGATCGGGTGGAAATCCTCTCGGACATTCTCGGCGTGGAAGATCACCTCGGCGACATGGATTTCAAGGTCACCGGCACCCGCAAGGGCGTGACCGCGATGCAGATGGACATCAAGATCGCGGGTTTGAGCCGCGAGATTCTGGAGAAGGCGTTGGCCCAGGCCAAGGTCGGGCGGATTCACATGCTGGATAAGATGGCCGAGGCCATCGCCGAGCCGCGCGGCAAATTGTCCTCCCACGCGCCACGTATCGTGGTCATCAAGATCAAGCCGGACAAGGTCCGCGAAGTGATCGGACCGGGCGGAAAAGTCATCCGCGGGATCATCGCCAAGACCGGTGTGAAGATCGACGTGGAAGACGACGGCTCCATCGCCATCGCGTCGGCCGACGAAGCCGCCGCGGCCAAGGCCATCGAGATGATCAAGCAGATCACCGAGGACGTCGAAGTCGGCAAGCTTTACATGGGCAAGGTCACGCGCATCATGGACTTCGGCGCGATCGTGGAGATCGGCCCCGGGGTGGACGGACTCGTGCACATCTCGCAGTTGGCGCCGCACCGCGTCAAAAACGTGAGCGACGAGGTCAAAGAAGGCGAGGAAATTCTGGTCAAGGTCTTGGAAGTGGACCGCCAGGGCAAGATCCGCTTGTCGCGCAAAGAAGCCATGGGCGCCGCAGCCGCCACCACGGAACAAACCAAACCGTAATCCCAGTCCGATGAGGGCGGCCTATCGTGGCCGCCCTCATCGGACATCGGCCTCCCACGTTGATGAAAAAGTCCGGACCCCACAAGTTCGTCCTCGATAACGGCGTCCGCGTCCTGATGGAGCCCATGGGCTCGGTGCGATCGGCCGCGGTCGGCGTGTGGGTGGACGTGGGTTCGCGCGACGAAGGTCAGGGCGAAGAAGGCCTCTCACATTTTCTCGAACACATGTTCTTTAAAGGGACGCGCAAACGCACGGCCCACGCGTTAGCGCGCGAGATCGACGTGCTGGGCGGAGAACTCAACGCCTTCACTTCGCGCGAAAACACCGCGTTCTACACCAAGGCGCTGGATGAACACTTGCCGCGCGCCGTGGCCCTGCTCGGGGAAATCTTTCTGGATTCGACCTTCGTGCGCCAGGAGTTGGAGCGCGAGAAACAGGTGGTGCTCGAAGAAATCAAAATGGTCGAAGACGACCCTGAAGAGTTCATCTACGACCTGCACACGGATTTGGTCTGGCGCGAACATCCGCTGGGACGGCCGATCCTGGGCGAGATCCCGGTGATCGAGTCCATGACGCGCAAGCGTCTCACCGAGTTCCTTGCGCAAAAGTATCGCCCGCAGAACACGGTGATCTCCGTGGCGGGCCGCTTCGACCCCGGCGCGTTCGAGAACCTGATCGCCAAGACTTTCTCTCGGTTCGACGGCGGCGGCACCGGCCCCGCGCGACGCACCCCGCCCACGACGCGCGGCGGTGTGTTCCTCAAGCGCAAGGCCCTGGAGCAGGTCCACCTCTGTCTGGGCGCGCAGGGATTGCCCGAAGGCCACAAGGACCGCTTCTCGCTCCACGTGCTCAACACCGTATTGGGCGGCAGCGTGAGTTCGCGGTTGTTTCAAGAAGTGCGGGAGCGGCGCGGCTTGGCCTACTCGATCTATTCATCGACCGCGTCGTACCAAGACGCCGGGTTGTTCACCATCTACGCCGCCGCGGGCAAGGCTGCGGCCCAACGCGTGATCAGCCTGTGTCTGCGAGAGTGCCGGTCGCTGCGTAGGCGGCCCGTGCCCAAGGACGAACTCGCGCACGCCAAGGATCATCTCAAGGGGAGCTTGATCTTGGGCATGGAGGGCACCTACAGCCGCATGAGCCGCCTGGCCAAAGACGAACTCTACGGCGGCCGCCACGTGTCCACGACCGAAATCATCCACGGCATCGACGCCGTGACGTCCGACGACCTGCTCCGCATCGCCAACACCTGTCTTGCTCCCGACACCCTGGCGCTCACCGTGCTGGGCCCCATGCAACGCCGGGATCTGCCGGCTGCGCTGTAACACCGGTTCGTAACGTTCCCAATCCGCTCCGTGACTCGATCACCGCCCGAACGTCTGGGCGCATTGAACCCGTATGCCGGACGGTCTTATACTGGACCGGTCGATATGGAGTATTGTCGGGAGCGGGCTGCTTCGGCTTAGCCCAAATTGTTCGCCACCTCTCCTCAATGTGCCCCATGAAGCCGTCCGTCATCTTGGCCGAGACTACCCTGCCGAGCGGGTCCAGACTGTCTCTGTGCACGCGGGACGGGCAGTACTCCCTGCGGGTGGGGGGACGAGAGCTCATGGGGACGGTGGCGGTGAATTCGGAGCGGCGGCTGGCTGAACTGGGTTGCGAGACGCTCGGCGTGGGTCGCGGGTCGCGGGTGCTGGTCGGCGGGCTTGGGTTGGGGTTCACCCTGCGCCGCGTCCTCGAACTGGCGGGTCCCGACGCACGAGTCGATGTCGCCGAGTTGTTGCCCGAGGTGGTGGATTGGAACCGAACGTATCTCGGATCGGTCAACGGGAACTTGCTCGACGACCCGCGCGTGTCGATCGTGATCGACGATGTCCTGACCGTGCTCGCGCGCGCGCGCGTCGGGCAATACGACGTGATCTTGCTCGACGTGGACAACGGCCCTCCGGCCTCGATCATCGACCCGGCCACCACGCGTCTGTACGCGGAACAGGGATTCGCGGCGCTATCGCGCGCGCTGCGCGCGGGCGGACGAGCGGTGTTCTGGTCCGCGTCCACGGATCGCGCGTTTGTGAAGCGACTCGTCAAGGCCGGGTTCCGCGCCACCGCGGTGGGAGCTAAGGCCTACCCGCACGCCAAACGCGACACCCACACCCTCTTTATCGCCGACCGGCTCGGCTGACGACGCGACCTCGACACCCGCAGAACGCGACGATCAGCAACGACACGGAATAAATCGGCTGCAACATGCCCACCGGGCCCCATACCGCGTTGGGTGTTAGCCGTTATGAACGGCTCGTCGGCCCCAGCACGCGTTCAACGGCTTGACCAAGGATCCGCGCCATTTCGGAAAGTTCCTCGTTCGTCGAGACCAGCGGCGGGACGAGCACGAGCACGTCGCCCAGCGGACGGGTAAGCAAGCCCAAGGCGCGGGCTTCTCGGCTGACGTTCCATCCGATCCGGTCGGCCACGGGAAAGCGTGTTGTGGTCGCTCGGTCGCGGACCAGTTCGATGCCCACCATGAGGCCGCACTGGCGGATGTCGCCGACGCGCGGGTGTCGCGCCAATGAATCTAGCTCGGCGCGCAGGTGCGCGATTTTGGCGGCGAGGCCTTCGATCACCCGGTCGTGCACGAAGATATCGAGCGTGGCCAGAGCCGCGGCGCAGGCGAGGGCGTTGCCGGTGTAGCTGTGTCCGTGGAAAAACGTCCGAAAGTCCGTGTATTCGCCGAGGAACGCGTCGTATATCGCTTGGGTCGTAAGCGTGGCTGCGAGCGGCAGATAACCGCCGGTCAGCCCTTTGGCCACGGCCATGAGATCCGGCGTCACGCCGTCGCGCTCGCACGCGAATAGGGTTCCGGTGCGTCCGAATCCGGTGGCGACTTCATCCGCGATCAGTAACACGTCAAAACGCGTGCAGAGTTCGCGTAGTCGCCGAAGGTATCCCGGCGGCATGGTGATCATGCCGGCCGCGGCGTAGATCGACGGCTCCACGATCAGGGCGGCGATCTCCTCGTGATGATCGCGGAACACCTGTTCGACCTCCCCGAGACAGGCCAATTCACACGCGGGGTAGGTCAGGTCCAAATGACATCGATAGCAATAGGGCGGCCGGACCTTGTGCGTGGAAAACAAATACGGCGCGAAGCGCGCGTGGAACACGTCGATGCCGCCCACGCTCACCGCGCCCACGGTGTCGCCGTGGTACGCCAACGAAAAGGCCAGGATTTTGGTCTTGCGGGGGCGCGGAGGCGACGCCTGCTGCCAGTATTGCAGCGCCATCTTGAGTGCCACTTCCACCGCGGTGGAGCCGTTGTCCGAATAAAACACCTTGGTCAGCCCCGGCGGCGCAAGGCCGACCAACCGTTGGGCCAGGAGGATCGCGGGCGGGGAGGAACAGCCGAGCAGGGTGGAGTGTGCGACACGGCTCAGTTGGTCGATGATGGCCCGATCGACTTCCGGGCGCCGATGGCCGAACACATTGACCCAGAGCGATGAGACGCCGTCCAAGTACCAACGGCCCTCGGCGTCACGCAGCCGCACGCCGTCGCCTTCGATAACAATGAGCGGCGGCTCGTCCACCCACTCCCGCATTTGGGTGAACGGGTGCCAGACGTATGTCTGATCCAATGCGGTGAGGGTGTCCGGTGCGGGAGGGCGGGGCGGGGGGGGGAAAAGGCCCCCCCCCCCCCCCCCCAA
>JBMOMC010000007.1:0-323033 GCA_049325335.1 Nitrospirota bacterium | reverse complement strand
CCTGGGGGGGGGGGGTGGGGGGGGGGGGGGGGGGGGGGGGGGCGGTCATCGGACCGCCCCGCCCTCGACCGATCGACTACTTGTCATTCAAAACAAGGAACAGGCCCCGCTGTTCGCGGATGATACGGATCAGGACGCCGTCTTCCGGCTTGAGGACCTCGTTGGCTTTGCGGAAATCGCCAGAGTCCGCGATCGTCTGGCGATTGATCTCCTTGATCACGTCGCCTTCCTTGATGCCGCCGCGGCCCGCCAAGCTGTCCTCATCCACTTTTGTGACCAACACGCCGGAGGTGTCTTTTAACTTCAGGCGATCCGCGACGTCTTTAGAGATGTCCTCGATGGTTAGTCCCAGCATGGATTCAGGAGTCTTCACCGGGACGACTTGCGGGGTTTCGGAGTCGTCTTTGCGCTCGCTCAACATCACGGAGAGATCCACGGATTCTCCGTTTCGCAACACGGTCAGTTTGGCGGGTTTTCCGGGTGGGAGGCCGGCCACGACTTTGGCCAGGCTGGTGGGCGTGTCCACCTCGGCGCCGCCGACCTTTAAGATGATGTCGCCGGGCTGCACGCCGGCTTTGTGCGCGGGTTCGCCGTCGAATACCTCGTTGACCAACACGCCCTGCTCTTTGTCCAAATGAAACTGACTGGCCAACTCCTCCGTGACGGTCTGAATTCCCACGCCCAACCACCCGCGGCTTACGCGACCTTTGGCGATCAGTTGGGGGTAGATGTCCTGGACCATTTTGGAGGGGATGGCGAAGCCAATGCCTTGCGCGAAATTTATGATGGCGGTGTTGATTCCGATCACCTCGCCCTGAATGTTAAAGAGCGGCCCGCCGCTGTTGCCGGGGTTGATCGACGCGTCGGTCTGGATGAAATCTTCATACCGCGAGAGGTTCACGTTCTCCCGTTTGAGCGCGCTGACCACGCCGACCGTCAGCGTGTGCTCGAGTCCGAAAGGGTTGCCCACTGCGACCACCCACTGTCCCACCTTGACCTTGGTGGAGTCGCCCAGCGGCACCGTGGGCAATGGTGTTTTGGATTCGACCTTGACCACCGCCAGGTCGGTGTCGGGGTCCCGGCCCACCACCTTCCCGGTTAGTTTTCGCTTGTCCAACAGGTGGACCTGAACTTCGCTCGCGTCGCCCACCACGTGGTTATTGGTGATGATGTGCCCCTCCTTGTCGATAATCACGCCGGAGCCGCTGCTCGATGAGTCCGGTCGTTGACGAAACCGTTCGCCGCTCTTCGGCGGAGTCTCGGTTCCTGTGGAGATATTCACCACCGCGGGGTTGACCTTGTCGGCCAGTTCAATGAACACGTCTTGCAGTTCGGTTAAGGCCTTCAGCCCGGCCAGTTCCTTTGCCGATGCGGCGGCCGGCGAGGCTCCGACGAGCCAGAGCAAGATGCCGAGCCCCGCCAGGGCGACGGCATACGGGAACGGACGACGCGATTCGGAACGAACAACCATAATGGGACTCCTTGTCGGTGACATGATGATCTCCTCAGCGCTGCAAGGCTTGGAGCAGCGCCTCATCGAGCCGGTGTTGGTGAAAGTATTCGCGTTCCAATTCCTCCAGATCGTACCGATCCACGCCGCTGGAGGAAAAATATGCGTCCCGCCGGCCGTCGGATCCCTCGGGCGACGCCACCAGCGCGGGCAACACTTCGTAAAAATACACGGCCTCGCGGTGCAGGTCGCGGATCACCTTGCGAAAAATCCCCTCGGGGATCGGCGTGCTGATCAAATGTTTGTGCATCAGTTCTTGGGAGAGCTGATCGCGCAGGTGCGTCATGGCTTCGGCTTGGGGTTCTTTGACGAATTGCTTCAAGAATCGTCTGAGATGTTTGTGGATCTGCCGATACTCCTGCGCCTCGGTGTTGACCTGACGGACTTGGTTGGCGACTTCACGCAAGGTGAGTCGGCCGTCGTCGATCTCTTTGAGTCCTTGAAACACGATGAAAATCTTCCGGCGGCCGAAGTCCGTCAGATAGCGGTCTTTGATGATGGAGTCGATAAACAGTTCCTTGAACAATTTCGGCGCCAAGTCATCGAAAATCTTTTTGTTGGCGTGAATCGTCTTGAGCACGGATTCCGCGGTATGGTCATCGTCCATGAACACCATTTGGTTCAAATAGGTGTAGGTGGCGTCGAAGCGATCAAAACACGTGACGATCAGGCTGAATCGCTCCAGGATGCCGGAGTCTCCGGTTTGGGACGCGTATTCGTCGCAACTGCGGCCCACGTCCAAGAGCAACGCGTCGAACGCGAAATCCCGTCGCTCGATGGCTTGGCGCTTGGCGCGCAACAGGGTGGTCAACTCTTCCTTGAGCACGGTGTCGTTGGTCGTCTGGCGTTGGAGAAAGAGGCTGTCCAGGATGCTGCGGGCGGCGGCCAGGTGTTCGGGCTCCTCGTAGCGTTCTCCGGATTTGTCCTTCAGAAAGATGCCGTCGAGGGTGTGGAAGACCTCGAGCGGAATCGCGTGGCGTACGGACAAGGTGCGCAGGCGGTTGAGTTTGGCGAGGATGGCCTGGGTGGAACTGGGATCGGTCAACATTTCCACCAGCAAGTCTTTGTACTCGTCGATGAGGCGCTTGTTCTCCGGGTGCTGGTACACCACGTCGATCTGCATCCGGGTTTGCTGATAGAGGTCGATCGTGTGCGCGCGGGTGATCTCTGCGAGCCGCTGCGCGACGGGGTCGTCGTTTTGGGTCCGCGCGGCGTACGCGTGTTGATACGCCTGGTAATACGCGGTGTGTCCCGCGTGAGTCAGCCGGAACAGATACAGGATCGCGCGGGGCTCCTTGAGCGCGTCATAGAGCAGATGGACGATTTGCACGTCGTCCTGGATGCCGACCAGCACCGAGTGTTTCACCGCGCGCCCGATCATGCGCAACAGGAATTCCTGTTGTTTCGGCACGGGCGGTTGGTCGGGAAAGTGGACGAACAAATAATAGTTGCAGGTGGCGTTTCCGCTTCGGAACACCTCCTCGAAGGTCTCGTGTCCCTCGGTGGAATCGGTGAAACGAATGGATTGGCCGGTCGGGTCGAGGACCGCGCCGTTGAGCACCAAGCGGTTGACGACCTCCTTCTTCACGAGGTCTTTGAGCGGTAGATTCACGCCGAACATATAGCGGCAGAAGCTGCCGCCGTTGCCCTTGTAGCGGATCCCGTCGCGGCCGATGAGAAATTCGTTGCCCGCCGCGAAAAATCGGATCGTGCCGGCCTGTCCGTCCGGCGAGGGCTCGTAAAAAAACTGGTGTCCGACCGATCGCCCTGCGATGGTGGCGAAGTATTCGATTTCCGAATTGACTTGGCCGTGCAGTCGAATGTCTTCGATCATTCGTTCGTCACGTCACCGTTAGGTGGCCCCCTTCGCGCGGACCTCATGAATTGCATGCAGGCCTCATTATAGCAAATATGTGTGCGAGTCGAGGAACCCGGGTCGGAGCAGACGATCGCGCGCCGTCGTCGCATTGTTTTCTTGACAGGTTTTTTAGGCCTCTGTTACGGTAAGCCATTACGCATGGATCGGCCACCGCTCAACTTCCCATTGCACGCGCCTGCGCGACTCGTCGATCGCCGGAATGGGGTCTCTCGATTCCGCGTCGCGTCGGTGACACGCCGTGGATGACGAGCGAATCGGGTTCTCGGTGGATCGGGCGGCGCCCCCTCACGTCTTGCTGCGCGGCGTGCGATGCGGATACGACGACAAGGTGGTGTTCGAGGGCATGGATCTCGCGATCCCCCGCGGCTTGTACACGGGGATCGTGGGGCCCAGCGGGTCCGGCAAAACCACGCTGCTGAAGGTGATCTTGGGGGTGGTCCCGACCGCGGCCGGCGAGGTGATCGTGGCCGGACAACGGATCAACGGGAACACGGCCCGCGGAGTCGGGTACGTGCCCCAGATCGAGACCGTGAACTGGAATTTCCCGGTTACCGTGGAGCAGGTGGTGTTGATGGGCCGACACCGGCAGATGGGATGGCTGCCGTGGCCGAGCCGCGAGGACCGGCGAATTGCGCTGGATCTCTTGGAGCACTTGGGTATTCGACAATACGCGGACCGGCAGATCCGGGCGTTGTCCGGCGGCGAGCAGCAGCGCGTCTTCCTGGCGCGAGCGTTGATCAGTCGTCCGGAGATTTTGATTCTCGACGAGCCCACGTCCGGGGTGGACCTCAAGACGCAACATCACATTTTGCACCTGCTCTCGCAACTCAACCGCGAAGGCGTGACGATCATTTTGACCACGCATGACCTCAACAGCGTGGCGCGGCACCTGCCGTGGGTCATCTGTTTTAATCGCGCGATCGTCGAACAAGGCGATCCCCAAGAGGTCTTCACGTCGGCCACGCTCAGCCGAACCTATAACTCGGAGATGGTGGTGGTCCGACAAAACGGACTGCTGCTGATCGCGGACAGTCCGGCCGCGGGAGCGCACTACGGCCCTCGGACGGTGGGCGTGGAGGAGAATGATCGAGACCCTATTTGAACCGTTGCAATACGAGTTTTTCCGCAACGGGCTGCTCGCCGCGGCCATGACCGGCGCCATTTGCGGCCTGATCGGGGTCTACATCGTCCTGCGGAACATGAGTTATATCGGCCACGGGCTGTCGCATTCGGTGTTCGGGGGCGCGGTGGTCAGCTACGTCATGAATTGGAATTTTTACCTCGGCGCCGGGTTGTGGGGGTTCTTGTCCGCGTTGTTGATCAACGCGGTGGCCAAACGCAAGAAAATCGGCGCGGACGCGGTGATCGGGATCGTCACCACGGCCAGCTTCGCGGTCGGGGTGGTGTTGATCAGCCGGGTGCGCAAGTTCACCAGAAATTTCGAAGCCGCTTTGTTCGGCAATATTCTCGGGGTGACGCCGGAGGATCTGATCGTCATCGCCGGCGTCTCGTTGCTGTCGGCCTTGGTGATCGTGGTCTTGTACAAACAGTTGTTGTTCACAACGTTCGACCCCGAGGTTGCCAAAGTGTACGGCGTGCCGAGCGAGTGGGTGGACACCGCGTTCGCGTTGGTGCTGGCGGCGACGATCGTGGTGTCGATGCAGGTGCTCGGGGTGATGTTGATCGTCGCGGCGATCGTGATTCCCGCGGCCACGGCCCGTCTGCTGACGCACAGTTTTCATCGACTCGTGTTCGTTTCGATCGGGCTCGGCGTGCTGTGCGGGGTCGGGGGCATGTACCTGAGTTTTCAGTCCAACGCGTCTTCCGGTGCCACCATCGTGCTGTTCGCAGCCGCGGTGTTTGCCGCGGCCGTGGCCTATGACTCGTTCCGACGCGCCGCGATGCGTCCGACGGTCGTGGCGACGGCCGCGTCCTCGCAGCACGAGCACGCGCACCAGCACGGCGACATCCTCCATCAACATGAACACCCGGAAAAGCAAGACATCGAGCACAGCCATCATCCGGTCGCGCAGACCGCGTCGCCCCCGGCGCGAGCCGAGTCGCTCAACGGCGCGCACCGGCTGCACATGGTCATCGACGGAATGACCTGCGCCTATTGCGTCCGCGCCGTTGAACGAGCCCTCAACGGCGTGGCCGGGGTGAGCGCGGTTCGGATCGATTTGGCGACCCGTTCCGTGGACGTGACGGTTGACGGCCGACACGGCGCTGACGAACGCGTGCGCGAGGCCATCCGACTGGCCGGATACCAGCCCCGCGGGTAACGGCGGACATTGCGTTTTCGCCCGATTTTGGGCTATCATTCGCACCATTCCTGGGGACGGTACTCCACCGATGGCGTATTAGCTGCCATCCGTCGGCCTATCCCCGACCAAACGGTCACCGGACAGAGAATAAGCACACCGCGTTTCGGGTCATACCCTAAACATTGAGGTGGCGTTCTTGCCCGTCCGTTGGCCGTCGTCGCGGCGACCACGTGGGCGTGCGGGGCGTCCAGAGGCGAGATGTCACGTATGAATGTTCGATTGCTAAGTGCGCTGGTGTTGGTCGCGATGTGCGGCGGCTGCGCGGTTCGTCCGGTCACGGGGCCGCCCCGTCCCGCCGTGGCTCCGCCGCCTCCGACCGCCGACTACCGGATCGGGCCCGAGGACCTGTTGGAAGTGACGGTGTGGAAAAACGCGGATTTGTCCAAAACCGTCACGGTCCGGCCGGACGGCATGATTACCCTGCCCTTGATCGGCGAACTGCGCGCGGGGGGGCTCACCGCGGACGACGTGCGCAATGAGATCAAAACCCGCCTCGAACGATACAAAGAACTGCCGGACGTGACGGTGACAGTTGCGGAGGTCAGGAGTTATAGCCTCTATATCTTGGGCGAAGTGAAGGCACCAGGACGGTACCAGGTCAAAAGCTACACGACGGTGCTGCAGGCCTTGGCGCTGGCCGGCGGATTTACGGAGTGGGCCGATACCAGTGAAATCGTGGTCGTGCGTCGCGCCGGCGAGCCGAAAGATCAGCGTCTGCGATTGCGGTACAAAGATTTAATCCGCCGCGGCGATCCGGGCCTCATGCCGGGAGATACGCTCATCGTGCAGTAGCCGGGGCGGCCCGACGGAGGAGATGCAGCGCCTCCGCCGCGGCGAGCCGGAACGGAGGCTGGTAAGAGATCATGGCGCAACCCCCAAAACAAGACATCGTGTCGGAGTGGGTCGAGGCCCTGAGGCGTCGTCGGTGGTGGTTTGCGGTGCCGACGGTGGTGATCAGCGCACTGACCATTCCCATCGTGTTGGCGTTGCCGGCCACGTATCGCTCCTCGACCCTCATTCTGGTCGAAGCCCAGAAAGTGCCGGAGGAATTCGTCAAGCCGACGGTGACCACGGACGTGGAAGATCGACTGCACTCGATTACGCAACAAGTGCTCAGTCGGACCCGCTTGGAGCGGGTGATCAGGGAATTCGGACTCTATCGCCCCAAGGAGTCCTCCGCCGGCGCCTCCTCGGGAGACGGGCCGGACGATGGGAACGCGTGGTCGGAGGCCGTGCCGTTGGGCGTCGTTGAGCAGATGAAGCAGCAGATTCAGATCGTGGTAAGTGACGGGAAAAGCGGCAACACATTTTCGATCGCGTACGAGGGCGATGATCCCGACACGGTCATGCACGTGACGAACCGGCTGGCCGCCCTGTTTATCGAGGAGAATCTGAAGGATCGTGAAGAGCAGGCGGAAGGGACCTCCGAATTTCTTGAGGCTGAACTCCAACGGATGAAGGGCGAGCTCGAATCGCAGGAGTCGGTCTTGAGCGCGTTTAAACAACGACACATGGGAGAACTGCCCGAGCAGCTCGACGCCAACCTTCGCACCTTGGATCGCTTGCAGATGGAGAAGGGTACGCTCCAAGACGCGCTTCGCAACGCCGAAGACCGCTTGACCCTGATGTCCGCGTCATCGGGGGCGCCGGGCGCGACTCGGTCCGGAACCGGCGAGCCGGCCTCGCCGCTCTCGGCTCGATTGCAGGCAGCGCGAGTCAAACTGGCGGCGTTATTGACGGAATATAAAGAGGAGTATCCCGACGTCATCCTGGCACGCAAAGAAATCGAATCGCTCGAGATGGAACTGGCCGCCGAGACCACGGAGGCGCCCACGCAACCGAGCGCGGAGGTGCACGTTCACCCGGGTGACCCGACGCCTCAGATCCACCCCGGGCCTCGGGAGCGGGAGACGGCGGGCACTGCGCAGCGAGCGGATCAGGGACAGCAGGTTGCCGCGATTAAACGGCGACAGGAAATCGTCGAGGCCCAGATTCGCCTGTACGAGCAACATGTGGAGAACACGCCGATTCGCGAGCAGCAATTGGCCATTATCTTGCGCGACTATGAAAACGTCCACAAGGCGTATCAGAGCCTGCTCGATAAGCGTCAAAACGCACGCATCGCGGAAAGCCTGGAACGGCGGCAAAAGGGCGAAATCTTTCGCGTGTTGGACCCAGCGGATCGCCCCAGCGCGCCATACCGTCCCAACCGGCCGCTGCTGATGCTGGTCGGGCTCGGTCTGGGGCTCGGCGCCGGGATCGGGTTGGTGATGCTGCGTGAGCAGATGGACGCGTCGATTCGGACCGAAGAAGAACTCATCAGCGCGGCCGCCGGAATCCCGCTCTTGGCCGTGATTCCCCTGCGAGAACCGGGGCTGGGTCGCCGCGCGGCCAAACCGGAATCCGCGACGAAAAAAGCCTCGCCTATGGCTCGGTCATGAGCAAGGGAGACGATACCTTGAAGCCCGCTGATGCCTGGAACTCGTGGATCCAACGGAAGGCCGTCCAGAAGACGGACGCGCCGCTTGGCGGACCGCCGCCGGTCGAGGAGACCGGCCAGAGCCTGGCGCTCGCGGGTCCTCCCGGCGCGACCCGGTCATTGGTGGCCAACGAGGAGACCGGGCCGATCGTGACCGAACGGTACCGCCTGCTGGCCGCCCGCCTCGAGGGACTGAGTAAACACCCGAGTTTTCGGAAGGTCGCGGTGACCAGCACGCTCGCGGGTGAAGGTAAGACGGAAACCTCGGTGAACGTGGCGTTCGTGTTGGCTCGGGATTTCGGACGCCGGGTGGCGGTGATTGACGGCGATCTGCGCGAGCCGAGTCTCTGGCGCTATCTTGGTCCGGAGCCGGGCCCGGGGTTGACCGATGTTGTGGCCGGACGCGAGTCGCTCGATGCGGTGATTCGTCCCTTGGGTCACCAGCACCTGGCGGTGGTGGGGGCCGGCGTGACGCAACTAAACCCGACCAGGATGTGGCGTTCCGACGTAATCCAACGCCTGTTCACCCACTTGGAGTCTCAGTACGACTACATCGTGGTAGACACGCCCCCGGTATTGGCGGGCGTGGATGCCGCGCTGACGGCCGACCTGGTGGACGGCGTGGTGTTGGTGGTGAGGTCGGGAAGCACGCCGAGAACGGCCTTACAAAAGGCGCTGGGGATGTTGCCCCGTCCGAAACTGGTGGGTACGGTCCTCAACGGCGTGAAGGCGACGGACGCGCCGTATTACTACTATCACTATCACCAGCCGCGGAAGTAACGGAGCCCGTCGAGCACGCCTATGCTCAGGATTTTCTCGCGCTACATCCCGATCTCAACGCTGCTCTTCTGGGGCGTTGAAGCGGGTCTGATTCTCTCCGTGGTGTGGGCGGCCAACCGGTGGCACTTCTCCGCCGCCGGGGACGGGGTGGTCGCCATCGATCCGGCGTTTCTGAATATCCTCTGGGTGGTGCCGTTGTGTCAGTTGTCTCTGTACTTCCATGATCTGTACGTCGGGGGCCAATCTCAGTCCACGTGGAATTCGTGTCTCCGGATTTTCCAGTCGATTGCCTTGGCCGCGCTGGTGGTCTTGGCGCACTGCATTTTCTTCCCGCACCAACGGTTCGGGCTGGGGATGGTGGTGGCGCTGGCGTCGTTGCCGTTTACGTTGATTGTGTTGCGAGCGGGCTACACCAAACTCGTGACGAATCCGGCATTCGGTCAACGCCTTCTGTTGGTGGGGGAAAGTCGGCTTATTGCCGATCTAGTGTCCGCGTTGAATGCGCGACCGGACTGCGGGTACACGATTGCCGCGCGGTTGTCGGAGATCCCGAGCAGCGAGTTGACGGGCCCGCAATCTGTCGGCCAGCGCGGTCACGACGCGACCTTGGATCGCGTGGTGGACCGATACGGTATTACCCGCGTGGTGGTGGCGCTGGGGGATTCCCGCGGCAAGTTGCCGGTCAACGATTTGTTGCGGTGTCGCTTCGCCGGCATCAAGATCGATCACGGACTGTCGTTTTTTGAACGATTGACCGGAAAAGTACACGTGGATTCGCTCAAACCGAGTTGGCTGATTTTCTCCGAAGGATTCAACCGACACCGATTCGGGGCGTTGGCCAAACGCGGGTTGGACGTGGTCGGGTCGCTGGTGGGGTTGGCGGTGTCGGCGCCGGTGATGGTGTTGGTGGCGCTGGCGATTCGTCTCGACTCCCCGGGACCGATCTTCTACCGGCAGGAGCGCGTCGGCGCCGGGGGCAAGCGGTTCACGTTGGTCAAGTTTCGGTCCATGCGCGCCGACGCGGAGTCGCTCACGGGGCCGGTCTGGGCCAAACGACGCGACGACCGCGTCACCCGGGTCGGGGCGTGGCTCCGGGAGTTTCGCCTGGACGAGTTGCCGCAACTGCTTAATGTCCTGCGGGGCGAGATGAGTTTCGTCGGCCCGCGCCCGGAGCGCCCGATGTTTGTCGAGGAATTGGAGGCGCAGATTCCCTACTACGGGTTCCGGCACACCGTCAAACCGGGACTCACGGGGTGGGCGCAGGTCCGCTATCGGTACGGCGGGAGCGTTGGGGATACCGTCGAGAAGCTTCAGTACGACCTGTATTACATCAAGAACACGTCGTTTTTGCTGGACGCGACGATCTTGTTTGAAACCATCAAGATCGTGCTCCTGCGTCGCGGTGCGCGATGACCCAGGTGCTCAATGCGCTGTCGGTTGACGTCGAGGACTATTTTCAGGTGTCCGCGTTCAGCGACGTGGTGCCGTACGCCTCGTGGGATCGGTTTCCGTGTCGCGCGCAGGACAATACGCTGCGGCTCTTGGATGTGTTCGATCGTCATGCCGTCAAGGCGACGTTTTTTATCCTCGGATGGATCGCCGAGCGCTGCCCTAGTTTAGTGCAGGAAATTCACCTACGGGGCCACGAAGTGGCGAGTCATGGGTACGCGCACCGCACCCTGGATCAAAGCTCTCCGGACGCATTCCGCGAGGAGATCCGCTCGGCCAAGGCCGTCCTCGAAGACCTGATCCATGCTCCGGTCATCGGGTTTCGCGCGCCGAGTTTCTCGCTGACCCGAGACACCATGTGGGCGTTGGAGATTCTCTCGGACGAGGGCTTTCAATACGACTCCAGCCTCTTCCCGATCCATCATGACCGGTACGGGATTCCCGACGCGGTCCGATTTCCCCATACCATGACCTTCGGCGACCGAACCTTCCATGAATTCCCGATGTCCACGGTGACGGTCGCGGGAATCAACCTCCCGATTGCGGGCGGAGGGTATCTTCGTCTGTTTCCTTCCTGGTTGACCCACTGGGGCATTCGACGGGTGAACCAACGGGAGGGACAGCCCGCGATTGTGTATGTGCATCCCTGGGAGATCGACCCGGACCAGCCGCGGATCGCCGGGCGGGCGCTCTCTCGATTTCGCCACTATCAGAACTTAGGGCGCACCACCTCCCGATTGGAGGGGATGCTGACCGCGTTCCGTTTTGCCGCCATCCGCACCGTGTTGAACCTGACGGAAGCCCGTGACGGTCAACCGTCGGGCGCGGGTCACGGCGACTACCTCCGGGTCAAGCCCACCACATCACAGGGGCGGTGACGCGGTGTCTCGCGTGGAGACCCTGATCGCCGACACTGCGGGGGGATTGTGAGCGACGCGATTCTGGCTCGATCGCTCGTCGGAACCCATCCCGCGGCGCGCGTGGCGCGGCTACAAGTCCTCGCGCTCGTCGGGCTCCTGCTCGTGTTGTATGTGCCGGTGCTGACGGCCCTGGCCGCGATGTGGTCCGCGAGCGACGACTTCGGCCACGGATTCCTCATTCCGTTCATTGCGGGGTATTTGGTGTGGATCAAACGCGACGCGTTGCGGCGCGTCGTCTTCCCGCCGGATCCGGCGTGGGGGCTCCCGCTCGTGTTGTGCGCGGGGCTGATGCTGGTGGCGGGCAAGCTGGGGAGCGTCGCGCTGCTGCAGGAGCTCTCCCTGTTGGTCATGCTCGCCGGGCTGGTGGCGCTCCTGATGGGGCGACGAGCTCTGGGGGTGTTGGCACTTCCCATCGGGTATCTGATCTTCATGATCAATGTGTTCGGCGAAGCGTCCGAACGGGTGCATTGGCCGTTCCAGCTCCTGGCCGCCCGCATCGGCGTCGGCTTGTTGCAAGTGGTCGGGGTCCCAGCCTTGCTGGACGAGCAGTATATCCACCTGCCCCGCATCGTGTTGGAGGTTGCCAAAGCGTGCAGCGGGATCCAATACCTCACCGCGTTGATCGCGATCGGCATCCCGTTAGCGTATTTTACGCAACGCACGTGGGTGCGTCGGGTGGGGCTCGTGGCGTTCGCGGTGGTGATCGCGATTTTGGGCAACGGCGTCCGGGTGGCGCTGATCGGGGTGTGGGCCCATCACGGCGGGTTGCCCATCCACGGTCCCAATCACGTGTTTCAAGGGGTGTTCGTCGCGTGGGTCGGGTTCACGGCGTTGTTTCTCGGGGCATGGTTGTTGAGCAGAATTTCGCCTGATCGAGGCGCGCCGACGCACCGAGAGGACGCGGGCCGTCGATTGCCGGCTCGGAATACCGAACCGCGCCGCGAGTCGTTCGTGGATCGCCGCTGGAACCGGGCGTGGGCCATCGCCATGGTCTGTCTGCTCGCGACGACTGGGTATTACTATCTCCATCGGATCTCGGCAGTCCCCCTGAAGCAGGCGCTGGCGGTTTTCCCGCTGGTGATCGGGGAATGGCGAGGGGAACCGGTCAATGCCCGCACGCACTTCTTGCCGCTTGAGTCGGCCGATCACCAGGTCGTGCGGCTCTATCGCGACGCCCAGGGGCATGTCGTCACCTTGTCGCTCAGTTATTTCGAGAGCCAAGAACAGGGACGGGAATTGGCGCCCTATCCGGTGTTCGCGAAGTTTCATCAGGACGTGACGAACGTGGATATTCCGGTCGGATCGAATGCGGTCGTTCGTGTCAACCGGACCACCATACGGAATGGCAAAGACCTCCATCAGGCGGTGTTTTGGTATGACGTGGACGGGCGAGTGCTGGTTGATCGGAACCAGATCAAGTGGTGGACCGTTTGGAACGCCGCGACGAGGGGCCATGCCAACGGGGCCATGGTCGTGGTCTCCTCGCCGATCCGTCGTCCGGGCGATGCGGACGCCGTGACGGCTGCGCAGCAGCGGTTTGTCCGCGACCTGGCGCCGGTGCTCCGCCGATACCTGCCGGGGGATGCGATATGAGGTCCCGTTGTGCGACGGGGTGCTGCGGATGGCGTTGACCGTCCGTTTTATTACGCATTGGTCCGAGTTCCTCGCGTGGAAAGAGCGGTGGAACCGACACCTGGACGCCAGTCCGCAGCGCGACAACGTGATGCTTCGGCACGAATGGTTCACGGTCTGGTGGATGACGTTCGGCGAGGGCAAGGATTTGTGGGTGGCGGCCGTGTTCGACGGCGACCGGCTGGTGGGGCTTGCGCCCTTGATGCGGAGCGCGCGACGCTACGGCATGCGTCCGTTGCGGGTGATCTCATTTATCGAAAACGAACACACCAATCGAGCGGAGTTCATCGTCGGCCCGGACGAACAGGACGGCGTGGTGCGTGCGTTGTGGCTTGCGCTGCAGGCGCATCGGACGGAGTGGGATCTGGTGGTGCTGGATTATTTCCCCGACGGCCCGTTGTCGTCCTTGTGGCTGGACACGGCCGCGACGTTGGGGTATCGGCTGGGGCGGAAGCGCTCGTATCATTCCCCGTACATTCCCTTGACAAACGATTGGGATGCGTATTACGGCGGGTTGAAGGGCCATTTTAAGCGCAATCTGAAGAACCGCGCGAAACGGCTGAATCAACTTGGCACCTTGACGTACGAGCGTTATCCTTCCGAGGGACGCGAGCTCAAACCGTTCTTGGAGGAGTTGTTCGACGTTGGGGCGAAGAGTTGGAAGGAAGCCGACGAGAGCGCCATCGCTTCCACGCCCGCGCTGAAGCGATTTTACGGGGACCTGGCGGTTGAAGCGGATCGGCAGGGTTGGCTGAGCCTCCACGTGTTGAAACTGGACGACCGACCCGTGGTCTTTCATTATTCGCTGCGCTATCGAGGCCGTCTGTTCCTGCTCAAGACGGAGTACGACCTCGCGTATGCGACCTACGCGCCTGGACACCTCCTGCAAAAAGAGGTGATCGAGGAAGCGTATCGAGAGGGTATGACGGAGTTTGATTTTTTGGGGCCGAGCATGACGTGGAAACTCGAATGGACCGACCAGGTGCGACCCCACGGGCAACTGTGGAGTTTTAACCGCGGGTGGCGGCCGACCATGGTGTTCGCGGAGAAGATGGTGGTCAAACCGTGGGTCAAACGACTCTTAAATCGACAGGAAACGTTTTGAGGGATACGGGGAGAAGACGATGACGCGCACGGAGCGAACGATCAGAAAGGTGAAGCGGTTTCTCAAGACGAATCGATTGACGCGGCGGCCGGTGGTGTATTGGCAGAATTCGGCGATCCGCATGCAATATCGGGTGAACAATCATCAGCGCGCGCTGCGGTTTCCGACCGCCATTAATATCGAGACCACCAATCATTGCAACGAAGAATGTTGGTTCTGCCCGCGCGCGGACGCCACCCGCGGGTTTGGGTTCGTCAGCATGGATCTGGTCAAGAGAATCGTGGACGAGGGCGTGCCGCACGGCCCCATCACGTATTTTCTGCACAAGGACGGCGAGCCGCTCATGCACCCGCAGATTCTGGAGATCATCCGATACATTAAAGCGGCTCACCCAAAGAACACGATCCATCTGACGACCAACGGCGTGTTGATGAAGGAATCGATCGCCCGTCGGCTCATCGAGCTCAAGGTCGATATCGTGCGGGTCGGCATCAGAGCTGCGACCGAAGAGACGTTTTTTAAGATCCATAAAAAGCAACATTTCCAGCGCGTCAAAGACAACATCTACACCCTGCTGCGGCTGCGGCGGGAGGCCGCGTCCAAAACCCCCAAGATCATCACCCAGATCGTGGTGTGTGACGACACCAAGGACGAAATCGACTTGTTCCGACGGACATGGGAACAGGAAGACGTGTTCATGGAGATCAAGGACTTTATGTCGTGGGGCGGTTGGACCAGCGATCCGACTCTGCAGGTGGACAACAATGACCCGCGGCGCCCTCCGTGTATTGATCCGTTTCACAACGCGGTGATTAATTGGGACGGACAGGTGTCCTTGTGCAGCCTCGACTGGAACTGTGCCGTCAAATTGGGGGACGTCAGCAAAACCAGTATCGAAGAAATGTGGAATGACGCGCCGGTCCGGAATGTCCGCGACGCCCATCTGAGCGGCAACTTCAACCAAAACAGTTTGTGCGCCAATTGCCACGAATGGAAGTTTGTGCCCAACCTGTTTTGGAAGAATCGACTGGTGTTTTGGAAGGATCAGCGATGGCTGTAATCATGCGGCCGTCCGCCAGCCCCTAGCCCGCTCTCGCGCCCGAGTACGTGGTGATGAGGATTTTATTGCTGGCACCCCAGCCGCTGGTTCCCCTTGAAGACGGGTTAAATATCCGCTTAAGGTATTTCTTTCGGGATCTGGCGGCTCGGCATTCGATTTGGCTGTGCCACCTTCAGGAGGAGCCGGGCCCATCCGAGCCGGCGCCGATCCCGTTCGTGGCGACCACGACGGTGCCGATCATGGGCTCGCGGGGCCGAGCCTTTCGGCATTGCCGGGACTATTCGATCGCCATGGAGCGGGCGATTCGGCGCGTGCTGGAGACCGCGAAAATCGACGTGGTGGTGGCGTCGTCGATTTACATGGTGGAGTATGTTCGGCGTCTCACGCCGTTACCCGTGGTGGTGGATCTGGTCGACGCCATGTCGTTGTTGATTTACCGCGACATGAAGCGCGCGTCGCGCCCGGTCGACACACTGCGGTTATTGCGCGCGTGGTGGGGGTATCGACAATACGAACGCCGTCGATTGGGCGCGTTTCGGGAGTTGGTATTGGTGTCGGAGGTCGATGCCGCGGTGGTCCGCAAGCGCGCCCCGTGCGCGAATGTCACGGTGATTCCCAACGGGGTGGACACCGACTATTTTCAGCCGCAACCGGGTGACTCCGGCCGGACGGAGGTGGTGTTCAGCGGGGTGATCGGTTTTCCCCCCAATGCCGCCGCGGTCACGTATTTTTACGCGGAGGTGTTGCCGCGCGTGTGGAAGGCGTATCCGGATCTGCGGTTTACCGTGGTCGGCAAGTCTCCCCCCGATGATCTTGCTCGGATGCTGCGCGTGGATCCTCGGGTGACGGTCACGGGGTTCGTGCCGGATATCCGCCCGTATCTCAATCGCGCCGCGGTGTACGTGGCGCCGATGGTGTCGGGGTCGGGCATAAAAAATAAGATTTTGGAGGCGTTTGCCATGGCCAAGCCCGTGGTGGCGACGTCCGTGGCGTGCGACGGATTGGGCGGTCGGCCGGGCGAGACGCTGATGGTGGCGGACGACCCGGAGGGGTTTGCCGACGCGGTCATCACCCTGCTCAAGGACCCGGGACTTCGAGACCGGATGGGCCGACAAGGACGAGCGCACGTCCTCACCGGGTATTCGTGGCGCCGGCAGGCCGAACAATTCGAGGCATTGCTTGAACGCGCGAGCGGCCGGGCGCCGTCCGCGGGACCGGATCGCGTTGAGGAAAGGGAGCCGTCGGTCGGAGCCTCGGGCCGGGGGGCGGGACGGTGACTGGGCTGTCCGTTGAGTGCGTCGGCGAAGAGGCCGACTTCCGGAATCTGTCTGACGAGTGGCGCCGCGTGGTGGCGGAGAGCGACGCGGATTCCCTGTTCGTCACCTGGGAGTGGTTGTCCACGTGGCAACGGCATTTCGGATCGGACGGACGATTATTCGTGCTCTGCGCGCGGGATGCCGACGGCGCGCTGATCGGGTTTGCGCCCTTGCGGATCGTGCGGCATCGGTCCGCCGGGGGCGCGGGGCTACGGGTGTTGGAGTGGCTCGGGTCCGGCTCGCCCGTGTGGTCCGACGCGCTGGACGTGGTGAGCCGACGCGGGCGGGAGGGGGAGGTTCACGACGCGGTGGGGACCGAACTGCTCCGGCGACGGAACGAATGGGACGCGGCCCGGTTGACCGACGTGTCCGACGGGTCACGGACCGGCTCGGCCTTCGCCGAAATCTTTCAAGCGGCCGGTTTACGGGGCAACACGCAACCCTGCGCGGTCTGTCCCTACCTGCGGTTGGATCAACCGTGGGCCGTGTACGAAGAACGCGCTCACCGAAAATTTCGGGACCTCAAGAAGTATGTCAAGGCGTTGGACGCGGCCGGCGCCGAATTCGGCGTGGTCCAAAGCCCCGACGTTTTGGAGTGCGCGGTGGACGCATTGGTGCGATTAAACCGAGAACGCGTGTTGAGCAAGGACGGCGCGCCGAGCCTGGGGAATGAACGGTTCTGCCGCTTCGTTGCGGAGATTACGCGGATCGCCCTGCAAGGGGGATGGCTGCGTCTCTATTACGTCGCGGTCGGAGGCGAGTTTATCGCCCTGAACCTCAATTTTGTCCATGGCTCGCGAGTGTACGGTTACTTGAGCGGGTTTAATCCGGAATGGCAACGTCGTGGGGTAGGCACCTGTCTCTTTCGGCACGCAATTCGGGACAGTTGGGAGGGTGGACTGAAGGTGTACGATTTCCTGCGCGGCGATGAAGCGTATAAATATCGATGGACTTCCGACGAACGTAAGTCCATCTCACTCCACGTCATTAACCATCGCGGGCGGTACGCGTTGTTTCAGACCTCAGATTTCGCCGAACGAGCGCTGAAGAAAATTTGGCGGAGCGCTCAAGGCGTGTTGCAGGGGTCGACCTGATGTCGGATCAGCCATTGAGTTGGCTTCATCACGCGAAGCAGATCAGTAAGCCACCCATCGCTTCTGCGCTGTTTTATAGCGGATATTACCGTGCGCGCATCCGTCGGGTCCGGAATCGCGCGATCATCCTGGCGTATCACCGAGTCGGTGGGCCGGACGCGGCGCGCGGAGACGTCTGGGCGAACGGATTTGAACACGGCGTGAGTGCGGCGCGGTTTGAAGGCCATATGCGGTTTATCCGGGAGGAAATGAATCCGGTGTCGCTCGCGGAGTTGGCCGAACACGTCCACCTCGACACCCCGCTGCCTCCGCGGGCGATCGCGGTCACGTTTGATGACGGCTATCAGGACAACTACCTACACGCCTTTCCCATTCTCGCTCGGTACCGCATTCCGGCCACCATCTTTGTGCCGACCGGAATGGTGGATTCCGGGCGCATGTTCTGGTGGGACCAGGTGTTCGCGATGTTGCGCAGCACGACGCAGGAAGCGCTCGATCTCGGCTCACTACCGCCCCACCGAGAGCATTGGGTGACCGGTGGGCGCGACGCCGTGATCCCGCTGATCACCAGGCGGCACAAGACCGAAGCCTCGGAAGTGGTAAACGAACGGATGCGTTGTCTTCCTCCAGACCGTTTGCCCGAAACGCTTGCGGCACTTCGAGCCGCGCTGAAAACATCCGATCCGCAAGAGACCGGTTCGGATCTGTTGTTGACCTGGAAGCAGATTCTGGAGATGCGGAATCACGGCATTTCGATCGAAGCCCATACCCACTCACACCGCAACCTTGCCCTGTTGACCGACGCGGAGGTGGAAGACGAATTACGGACGTCCAAAACAATCCTCGATGAAAAGTTTGGCGCGCCGATCGTCGGGTTGGCATACCCTTGGGGGGTGCCGGGCACGTACACCGAGTCGGTCAAACGGATCGCGCGACGGGTCGGGTTTCGGTACGGCTGCGTGATCGGACCGGGGACCGTGGGACTTGGCGTGGACGTCTTCGGCTTGGCGAGAGTCACCGTCGGGAATGCGTCGCTCCCGCTGATCATTCGGGACTGGTTGAATGTGTATGCGATGGAGCCAGCACGGGCGAGCCAAGGGGATGCTCGCGCAGGACGCCACGTGCGGGACTTGCCGCCTCAATGATCGCTTACTGCGCCATCTTGGGGTATCTTGCCGCGTTGTATCTTCAACCCGGGATCAAATTCCCCGCACTCGCCCCGTTCCGGCCGCTGATCGTCTTGGGGCTGCTCGCCATGATCTCGGGGACGGTCTATCTCATGCGTCGGCAAGGACGGCCGTTGATCCTGGGCGGCCAGATGAAACAGATGTTCATCATCCTGGCGTTTATGGGGTTGTCGGGAGTCTTCGCGTATATCAAGCTCACCGCGTATGACGCCTGGTTCGCGTTCGCCAAGGTCGTCCTGTTCACGGTATTTCTGGTCAACGTGGTGGATTCGCTTCCCAAGTTCAAGGGGTTGCTCTATGCGCTGATCGTGATCCATGTTGGGGTCGGGCTGGAGGGGCTCCAGGGCTTTTACACCGAGTCCGACCGCGCGGATCGCAAGGGCCTCAAGGGTACATTGAGCAATTTTCTCGGGGATACCAACGACTACTCGCTGGCCGTCAACGTCATTATTCCCTACGCCTATTTTCTCGGCACCGCGGCGCAAACGCGGTTGGCGCGATGGTCCTTGTTCGGCTGCGTGGGACTCCTCACCGTGGCCAGTATGTTCACGTTTTCCCGCGGAGGATTCCTCACGTTGCTCGTGTTGTCGCTGCACTTTGTGGTCAAGACCAGGCGCCGATTTGGGTTGATGGCGATCGGCGTTGTGCTGATGGTCGTGGTCGCCGCGGTGGTGCCGCAGACGTATTGGGACCGGATTGAAACCATCGGGAGCTTCCAAGAGGACAACAATGCCCAGAGCCGTTTCTGGGCGTGGAAAGCCGGATGGAATATGGCAGTCGATAACCCGTTGCTGGGGATGGGGCCGGGAAATTTCGTCACGGGGTACCGCGTGAAGTACAAGCCGCCGGAAGCGCGGAACCGCACTCTGTTTACCGCACACAGCGTCTATTTTCAGATCATGGGCGAGTTGGGGTTCGTGGGCCTCGTGCTGTTGATCGCCTTGATCATCTCCTCGTTCAAAGCGCAACGCGCGATCCTTGCGCGCGAACCGGCGGAATTCGGCGACCCCGAGGACGCGAGATTCATCCGGGCCGCGGCCCATGCCGCCCAAGCCAGCTTGTTGGCCTTTCTGGTGGGGGGCGCGTTGTTGTCCGCCGCCTACTACCCCCATCTGTGGTTTAACGCCGCGTTCACCTTGATTCTCACTCACATCGCAAAGGAGCGCGCTGAGCGGGTCGCGCCCGCCGCCCAGACCGCGGAACTCGACATGACCCCGGTGTACCAGCGAGCGTGACGTGAAGGTCGAGCGCTGCGATCGAGTCGAGCCATCCTGGAACCGTCTGGTTTCGGAGTCCGGCGGTGCGTCGGTGTTTCACCTCCAGGAATGGCGATCCGTGATCCAACGGGCGTACGGCCATCAGGCGCATTATTTGATGGCGACCGAGGGAGGCACCCCACTTGCGGTGTTACCCCTGGTGCTGGTCAACAGCCGGCTGTTCGGTCGGGCCCTAGTGTCGATGCCGTATTGTGACTACGCGGGCGTCTGCGGGACGGATACACCGGAGGTATTTTCCAGGTTGATGGACGAAGCCGTGCGGTTGGGATGCGAGGTGCGCGCGGACTATCTCCAGATCCGACAAAGCCCCTTTACTTCGCACGGCGCATTGGCGGTGCCCGGCGTGCAGGTGATGACCAACAAGGTGACCATGCTCCTGGATCTGAGCCGTGACCACGAGCTGATTTGGAAGCGCTTGCCGACCGAACGCAGGAACCGCATCAAGCGGGCGCGTCAGTCCGGGGTCACGGTCCGGTGGGGCGGGCCGGAAAGTCTCGATGCGTTTTATGACGTGTTCGTCGAGAACATGCGCGACCTGGGGTCGCCCGTTCACAGTCGGTTCTTTTTTGACATCGCGGTCGAGGCATTGGGCGAGCACGGCCGATTCGTGTTGGTCGAATTCGAGGGGCAGGTCATCGGCGCGGCCTGGTGCCTGGGGTTCCGGGACACCATCCTGGTGCCGTGGGTGTCGTCCCGTCGCCGGTTTTTCAAGCAGAACCCGAACATGCTGCTGTATTGGGGCGTGATCGAACACGGGTGCGAGAACGGGTATTCAGTGTTGGACTTCGGGCGGTCCACCAAGGACTCCGGCACGTACGAGTTCAAGCGGCAATGGGGCGCCCGGCCGGTGCCGTTGCCGTGGTACAACGTGGCGTTTTCCGGCGGGTCGGTTCCCGCCTTTTCCGATGGAGGTTGGCGAGAGCAAATGTTTATCGCGTGTTGGAAACGGTTGCCGGTCGGGGTTACCCGGTACGTGGGGCCCTGGCTGCGCGGGGCGATCCCGGCGTGATATGAAAGAATTGCTCAAATCACTCGCGTGTGGAGCGCTTTACTACAGCGGCGGGATCTCGTTGTTGAAATCCGTGCAGCGTTCGCGTCTGGGCTCGGGGGTTTCCGTAATTGGGTACCACCGGGTGGTGGCTCAACCCCTGGACATGGTCACCACCGCTCCGCATGGGATGGTGGTGACCCGCGATACCTTTGAACGACAGATTCGGTACCTGAGTCGGCGATGGCGAATCATGGACCTACCCGAGGTGATCGACCTCTGTGAGCGCCGCCGTCCGATGCCCGCGCGGGCCTGTATCATTACGTTCGACGACGGCTGGCGCGACAACTACGACGTGGCGTTTCCGGTGCTGCAGCGGTACCGCGCGCCCGCCACGATCTTGTTAACCTCCGACTACATCGGTACCACCGACAGTTTTTGGTACAGCCGGTTAATCCCCCTGGTGGTCTCCGACGCGTTCCGTCGGTTCCGTCCCGAGGACCGGCCGTTCGACGGGTGTCCCGACGCGGTGTGGGCCGAGCTGGTCAGACTGCGCAGGATCGGGACTCCGTTGGTTCCGCGCCACGCGGACCCGCTCCTCGAAATCATGAAACGGTTCCCGATCGCGGAGATCGAGGCGGTGGTGTCGCGGTTGGCCGCGTGTCTCGACGCCCCGGCGCAAGGCCCCGAAGGTCGGCTCATGCTGAACTGGGATGAAGTGCGTGAATTGCGGCGCGGCGGGGTCGCCATGGGCGCACATTCCCGCAGCCATCGCATATTGACGCAATTGACCGCTGAAGACGCGAGGGGCGAATTGGTCGGATCAAAGGCCGACATCGAGAAGCAATTGGGGTGTCCCGTGGAGTCCATGGCGTTTCCCAACGGCAACTGTTCCGACGCCTTGCTCGGCATGGTGTGGGAGGCCGGATACCGGGTCGTGTTTTTGTCGGTCAAGCCCGGGAACGAACGGTATCACTCGTCGAAGGTGTTGCCCGCGTTTTGTATGGACGACGGGTCCTCCGCCGGGTTGCTGCGGACCTTTTCGCCGAGCCGATTCGCGTTTAAACTCAGCGGCGCAACCGGGTTGTTGCGACGGGGGTGAGTCGGGTGGCGGGCCTACGGATCGTCCAGCTGTATCACGACACCGGCCCGGGCGGCGCGGAGCAGATGATCGTGAATCTCTCGCGCGGTCTGGTCGATCGCGGCCATGACGTGGTGGTGGGCCTGTTTCGCGAGGGATGGCTCTACGACCAGTTAACGCGCCGGGGGGTCGAAGTCGCATTGTTCCCGTGGGCGAACAAGTGGGACCCTCGTCCGTTCATCGAGATCGCCCGGTTCATCAGGCAACGGCGCGTGCAGATCGTGCACGCGCATGAGTTCGGATCCATCGTCGGCGGCGCCGTCATTCGGTGCGTGACAACGCCCCCGCTGATCGCGACCGTTCACGGCCGCGAGTACTTGGCGGTCAGCCGGCGCCGGCAAGCCAGGTTCCGGTGGCTGTCGCGGCCGTGCGATCGGATCGTGGCGGTGTCCAACGCGGTGGCCGCGTTTCTGAACGACACGGTCGGGGTGTCGGCCGCGCGAGTCGAGACCATCTACAATGGCATTGATCTCGGCGCCTACCATCGCAACGGCGCCTCGTCCGACCTGCGCCTGGAGCTGGGGATCGCCCCAAATGATCGGGTGATCACGGCGGTCGGCAGCTTGTATCCCGTCAAAGGCCAGCGGTATTTGATCCGCGCGATGCCCGCGATCCTCAAACGCGTGCCCTCGGCCACGTGCCTCCTGGTGGGCCACGGCCATTTGCGCGCGGAATTGGAACGAGAGGTTCAGCAACTCGAGTTGACCCAGTCGGTTCGGTTTTTGGGATATCGGCAAGACGTGCCCACGCTCTTGGGCATGAGCGATCTGTTCGTGTTGCCGTCGTTGTCGGAGGGCTTGCCGCTGTCGTTGCTGGAGGCCATGGCCTCGGGTTGCCCGGTGGTGGCCACCAGCGTTGGAGGTAACACCGAAGTGGTGCAGGACGGCGTCACGGGATTTTTGCTGCCTCCGGAGCGGCCGGATTTGATCGCGGATCGCATTATCCGGTTGTTGATGGAACGCGAGACGGCGTCGGAGATGGTGACGCGGGCGCAGGCGGATATTCAACGTCGCTTCAGCGCCGACGCCATGGTTGAGCGTTATGAGCGGCTGTTCGCTCGCACGCTCGGTGAGCCGGGAACGGATCGACCGACATGATCGAGGCGCTGCTCGTGGGCATGATCGCCGCCGTTGCGTATACGTATGTCGGCTACCCGCTGCTGTTGGTCGGGTTGGCTCGAAGGAGGGATCAGACCGTTTCGCGGGAGAGCGTCCTCCCGACCGTGAGCTTGGTGGTGAGCGTGTATAACGGCGAGCGCATCATCCAGCGCAAACTCGAAAACTGCCGCGCGCTGGATTATCCCGAGGACAAATTGGAGCTGATCGTCGCGTCGGATTGTTCCACCGATGCGACCCATGACATCGTGGCGCGGTTTGCCCATCCCAGGCTTCGGTTGGTCGCCTCGCCCACGCGACTGGGAAAAGAAGCCGCGCAGAAACGGGCGGCTGAATCCGCCACCGGGGAGATCGTGGTGTTCACCGACGCCGGCATTCTCGTTGATCCCCCGACGCTCCGGTACGTGGCAGCGCACTTTGCCGACCACCGGGTCGGCTGCGTGACCGGGGAAGACCGGGTGCTCAATGAGACCGGGGACGTGGTCGGGGAGGGCGCGTACGTGCGGTATGAAACCTGGCTGCGGCGGCTGGAGAGTCGGGTCAACTCGGTGGTGGGGATGAGCGGATGGCTGTTTGCGGTCCGAAAGAGCCTGTGTCGGGACTGGCCGGTGGGGTTTGCCAGCGATTTTTATATGTTGCTCAACACGGTCAAGGCCGGGTACCGCGGGGTCTGCGAGCCCCGTGCAGCGGCCTATTCGTGGGTGGTGCCTTCTCATGGGCAGGAATTGCGGCGGAAGATCCGAACCAGTACACGGGGTATCGCGGTGTTGGTTGCGCAACGCGCGCTGCTCAACCCGATCGCCTATCCCGTGTTTGCCTGGCAATTGATCAGCCATAAACTGTTGCGCTGGATGGTGCCGTTCCTATTGCTGGGGGTGTTCGCCTCCAGTCTGGCCCTGGCTCCCGACGGCCCGGTCTTCCGGACGCTGGTCGCGGCCCAAGTCCTGTTTTACGGGATCGCGCTCTTGGGATACCTTCTGCCGTCGTGGCGGTCGGCTGCGCTCGTGAGGGTGCCGTACTTTTTTTGTATGTCCAACCTGGCGATTCTGTTGGCGTGGGGCAAGTACGCGCGGGGCGAGCGGTTCATCGTGTGGGAACCCACCACCCGCGACGGCGACCGATCGCGCGGCGCGGTTACCCGGGAGCGCGCGTAATCCGTGGCGATCCGGGTCTGTCATCTGATGGACGGGGAGCACTGGGCGGGAGCCGAGGTGCAGTGCGCGCACTTGGCGGACGGCCTCGTGCGCTGTCACGATCTTGAACTCTCCGCGATTCTATTCTCGGAAGGACGATTGGCCGACGAGTTCCGTCGGTTGGGCGTCGCGGCGGCGGTCGTCGACGCTGGCCGACGCGGCGGAAGACTGGTGAGCGGTGTGGCGGCCGCGCTGCGCGATCGGCCTGTCGACATCCTCCATACCCACGGATACAAGGCCAATATCGTGGGCGGGCTGGCCGGGCGGAGGGTCGGAGTCCGGTGGTTCGTGCGGACCGAACACGGGTACACCGAACCGTTCACCGGCGTTGATCGGCTCAAGATGGGCGCGTATAAGGGCGTGGACTTTTTGTTCGGCCGATTCGCGACGCACTGGATTATCGCGGTCTCCCACGAGATGTATGCGAACCTGATTCGCTCGTACCCCGGCGACCGGGTGGCCTTCATCCAGAACGGCATCGTGCTCGACCGGGTCCGTCCGACCGCCGACCCGGGCGAGGTGCGCGCGCGGTTCGGTCTGACCGATCGAACCCCGGTCTTCGGCACCGCGGGACGCCTCGTCGCGGTCAAGGGCATCGAATATTTTTTGGACGCGGCGCAGGCGATTCGCGAGGTGTTGCCCGACGCGCGGTTTTTCGTGGTGGGCGACGGGCCGTTGCGCGAGCCGCTCATGGCCCGCGCGCGCGAACGCCGCGTGGAGTCCGCGGTGGAGTTCACCGGGTTTCGCGCCGACGTCGTGGATCTGGTGAACATGATGGACGTGTTCGTGTTGCCCTCGTTGTCCGAGGGCCTGCCCATGGTGATCTTGGAAGCGATCGCGGTGGGCACCCCGATCGTGGCGAGCGCGGTGGGGGGCATCCCTGAGATCGTGCGTCCCCCCACCGGATGGGTCGTGCCGCCGCGCGACGCGTCGGCGTTGACGACGGCATGCCTCGACGCGTACGCGTTCAGCCGAAGTCCGGCTCGGCACGTGACCGTCGCGGCGCGGCGCGACGAGTTGGAGTCCGCGGCCTCGACCATGTGCCACCAAACATGGGCGTTGTATCAAGACCTGGCGCGACGCGCCAACCCGCTCGGGTTGGTGTCGCTGGATGCCTCATGAACCGCACCCGCAAACGCCGCCCGCTGACCGTGTTCGTGGCGTTCGGCACGCGGCCCGAAGCGATCAAGCTGGCGCCGGTGATCCGCGCCTTGTGGGCGCGTCCGCGCGCGTGTCGACCCGTCGTCTGCGTGACGGGCCAACACCGGGAGATGTTGAACCAAGTGCTCGATATCTTCGACATTCAACCCGACCATGCGTTACATGTCATGAAACCGGCCCAGTCCTTGACGGAACTGACCGCGAACGTGCTCGTTCGTATGGAACAGGTGTTGGTGAAGGAGGAGCCCGATCTGGTGCTGGTTCAAGGGGATACCACGACCAGCTTCGCGGCGAGCCTCGCGGCCTTCTATCAGCGTATTCCGATCGGACACGTCGAAGCCGGCCTTCGCACCTTGCGAAAATACGAGCCCTTTCCCGAGGAGGTCAATCGGCGTTTGACCGGGGTGTTGGCGGACTACCACTACGCGCCCACCGCCAACAGCCGGCGCAACTTGTTGCAGGAGGGCGTGAATCCGCGACGGGTGATCGTGACCGGCAATACCGGGATCGACGCCTTGTTCGTGGCGCTCCGGGTGGCGCGACGGTCCGCCGGGCGGGTGCCGCGAGGCGGGCCGGCCGGTCGGCGTCTGGTGCTGGTGACCGCGCACCGCCGGGAGAATTTCGGCGAGCCCTTCGACGAGATTTGTCGGGCGTTGATCGATCTGGTGACGCGCAACCCCGACGTGGACGTGGTGTACCCGGTGCACCTCAATCCGCGCGTCCACGACGTGGCGTTTTCACGATTGGCGGGGTTTCGCCAGATCCAGTTGGTCAAGCCGTTGGACTATCTGTCCTTTGTCCGGCTGCTGGACCGCGCGTATCTGATTTTGACCGACTCCGGCGGTATCCAGGAGGAGGCGCCGTCGCTGGGGAAACCCGTCTTGGTGATGCGGGACACCACCGAACGTCCCGAAGCGGTCGAGGCGGGCACCGCGCGGTTGGTCGGGGCCCGCGCGGAGACGATCGTGGCGGCGGCCCAACGCCTGCTCGACGACCCGCGCGATTATCGCCGGATGAGCGCGGCCCGCAATCCATTCGGAGACGGGAAGGCGAGCGAGCGCATCGTTCGCCATGTGCTCAAGTTGTTTCCGCGCGAAGGCGCCGACGAATGAAGGTCTGTCTGATCTACGACGGGGCGTATCCGTGGGACGTCCGGGTGTGGAAGTTCAGTCGGACGTTTGTCGAACACGGCCACGAGGTGCACCTGGTTTGTCGCTTGCTTCACCCGGGTCCCGAGACGCCTCCCCGCGAGGAAACGCGAGACGGCGTGTTCATTCACCGGGTGGCCGCTCACGCTCGCCCGCGTGTGAACGACGCGCTCAACTTCCCCGCGTTTTTCAGCCCGTGGTGGATACGGCGCATCAACGGCGTGGTCAGGGAGCATCACATCGACCTCATCGTCGTTCGGGATCTCCCGTTGGCCCTGACCGCGATTGGGGTGGGTCGCGTCGCGGGGGTGCCGGTGATCTATGACATGGCCGAGCCCTACCCGGCGATGTTGCGCGACATGTGGCGGTTCGAGCCGTTTCGTTGGCACAATCTGCTGGTCCGGAACGTCGGGTTGGCCACGATGGTGGAATTCGCCGCGACCCGATTGGCCGATCACACGGTCGTGGTGGTTGAGGAGGCGAGGCAATACCTGCTCGCCAAGGGGGTCCCGGCCGCGAAACTCTCGACGATCAGCAACGTGCCGTACCTGGATGAGGCCGTCTCTCCGTCGCCGAGTGATCCACGGCCCGCGGCCATCGCGTCGTTATCGCTCGGTTATGTCGGCGGGGTGGAACCGATGCGCGGGCTGGAACGCGTGTTGGACATGATTCCAGCGGTGACGCGAGCGATCCCGTTGTTTCAGTTCGTCATTGTCGGGGGCGGTAAGGGGGAGGACGGTCTCAGACAACGGATCAACGCCCTGGGGCTCAATGAACGGGTGGTGCTCACCGGTCGGCAGGAGTATGCCGAGGCGCAGCGCCGGGCGGGCCAATGCGATGTCGGGATCATTCCGCATCTCATCACGCCCCACACGACCGCCACCATTCCCAATAAATTGTTCGAGTACATGCTCCTGGGCAAACCCGTCATCGCCACGGATCTCGGGCCCATCGCCCGGGTCATCGCCGACGCGCAGTGCGGGTTCGTGTATCGCAACGAGGCCGAGTTTCTCGACGCGTTGACGGCGTTGCGGGACCCGGCGCTTCGCCGACGGCTCGGGGAGAACGGCCGTCAGGCGGTGCGCAACACCTACAATTGGAATCTGGAGGCCTCCCGGCTGCTCCAGACCGCCGGCTCGGTGGCGCGCGGATCGCATCGCGCGTGGTCCGCGAGCGCGGCGTTGTAGGGAACGAATCGTGTGCGGGATTTCCGGCATCTTGGATCTGCGCGGCGAACCATTGGGCGATCGCGGCGCGCTCCAGTCTATGACCGACGTGATCCGGCACCGTGGGCCCGATGAGGAAGGGTTTTATCTTGAAGGGGAGATCGGTCTCGGCATTCGGCGCCTCAAAGTGATCGACCTTGCGACCGGGCGCCAACCCATTCGGAACGAGGACGGGACGGTCTGGACCGTGTTTAACGGCGAGATCTACAACTATCGCGAGCTGCGCGCGTTGATGGAACAACGAGGGCATCGTTACGCCACGCAGACCGATACCGAGTCGATCGTACACCTGTATGAGGAATACGGGCTGGAGTGCGTGCAGCACTTGCGCGGCATGTTCGGCGTCGCGATCTGGGACGTCAAACGCAAGCGACTGGTGTTGCTGCGCGACCGCGTCGGGGTCAAACAGCTCTACTATGCGGTCGGGCCGCGCACGTTGCGGTTCGGCTCCGAGATCAAGTGTTTGTTGCAGGATCCCGCGCAGGACCGCGCGCTCGACTGGGACGCGGTTGATGACTTTTTTCAGTACGGCTATATCGCGGGCGACCGCACGATTTTCCGGGGGATCCGCCGGGTGTTGCCCGGCGAGATGTTGGTCGCGGAGCAAGGCAAGTGGTCGTGCCGCCGTTATTGGGATCTGTCCCCGCAGCCCCGCGAGGATCGGACCGAGCAGGACATCATCGAGGAGTTCCGCGTCCAGTTTCGAGAGGCCGTGCGCCTGCGATTGGTCAGCGACGTGCCGGTCGGCGCGTTTTTGAGCGGGGGCATTGATTCGAGCGCGATTGTCGCGGAGATGGCCGCGCTCACCCCGCACCCGGTCAAGACCTTTACCATCGGCTACGGCGAGGAGGGCGCGTTTTACGATGAGCGACCGTACGCGCGGTTGGTCGCGGATCGGTTCGGCACGGACCATCACGAGGTGCTTCTCGGTCCCCCCAACGAGGATCTGTTGTCCGCGATCGTTCGGTCGTTCGACGAGCCGTTCGGCGACTCTTCGGTGATTCCCAACTACGTGGTGTCGAAACTCGCGCGCGAACACGTGACGGTGGCGCTCTCCGGGGTGGGAGGGGACGAGGTGGGGGCCGGGTACGAGCGTTACGTGGGCGTGTTGTTGGCCGAGCGGTACCACGCGCTGCCGCGCGTGCTTCGCGAGCGGATCATTCGTCCGCTGGTCGAACACCTTCCCGATTCCAAACGCGGATGGCCCATCATCGATCGCGCGAAGCGGTTCGTGGCCGGAGCCGAGGGGACGATTCAGGAGCGGTATCACAATTACGCCGCGGTGTATCGCGCGGACGAGATGCGGAGTCTGTTCAATCGCGACGCGCGGAACGGAGCGAGCTCGCGCGCGTCCGAGACCGCGTTCGCGCAGGCATTTTCACGAACCCGATCGTGTGATCCGTTGACCCAAATGATGTTCTGCGATCTGGCGGTGTATCTCCCGGACGATCTGTTGGTGCTCTCGGACCGGCTCAGTATGGCCCATTCGCTGGAGGTCAGAGCCCCGTTCATCGATCATCGCCTCCTGGAATTTTCGGCGACGATCCCGTCGCACCTGAAGATGCGCGGGTTGACCAAGAAGTACTTGCTCAAACAAGCGTTCGCCCCGATCCTGCCCGCCGCGATTTTATCCCGCAAGAAGCGGGGGTTCTCCGTGCCGCTGGCCGCGTGGCTGCGCGGCGCGCTGCGTCCGGCGCTGATGGAGTGGCTTTCGGAGACCCGGGTGAAGCGGCTGGGCCTGTTCAACCAGCGGTATGTCGCCACCCTGGTGTCGGAACATCTCTCGTGCCGTCACAACCACGAGAACAGACTGTGGTTGCTCCTGATGTTTTCGATGTGGCACCACCGCTACGTTGAGCGTGGGTGACGGATGGGTCGGTTTGAAACCGGGATGCCGTGTCGCGTGGGGATGAGGCGCTGGAACCTCGTCGCGGTTGCCGCGATCCTGGGCGTCGGGGGTGTGTATTTGCACCCGATGTTCGGTCCCGGTTTGTTGATTACCGGGGATCATCCGTTTTACTTCGCCCTGGTTTCCCAGGTAGCGGAGCGATTGCATGCAGCGGGCGGTGCGGTCGGATGGTTTGAGAGCGATTTCGGCGGTTTTCCCGCCTTCTCTCCGTTGGTCCCCGCGCCGCTAAGTGTGCTGGTCTTGGTGGCCCTGAACCAGGCGACGAGTATTTCGCTGGCCGTCTTGTACAAGCTGATGGTCTTTTTCTCGTTTGTGTTTCCTGCCATCGCGCTCTGGGTGACGTTGTCCGAGCGCGTGGACCGCCTCGCGGCTTGCGGCGCGGTGGGGTTGTATCTTGCGTTGACCTATCAGCTTCTCCAGCCGTTGCAAGGGATGTGGATTCACTACCTCGCGCTCGGCCCATTGCTCCTGCTGGTCCATTATTGCGATCGTTGGTTGACCAGGAGCCTGACGCTTCTCCAGGCGGCGACCCTTGGCGCGTTGACGGTGATCACGGCCTTGACCGATGCGCTGACGTGGCCGCTGCTGGCGATCGTGATTCCAGTAACCGTTGTCTTCTACACTCGCAAACGCGGGATCACCGGGCGGGCGCTGGTCGTGGGCGTGGGCGCGTTTTTGGTGTCCGGCGTCGCGATCGGGTGGTGGATTGCCGCGGTAGTGGTCGGCCAGACGGGATGGGGGAGCCCGAATCCAGCCTCCAGCGGCGGCTTGCTCGGTCTCGTGGTTCGTCTTCCCGCCTGGTTCATGTTCCCCGGCGGCTTCGAGCAGATTGTCGAGGACGTATTGCCTGCGGTCCGTTCCGGCCAGGTTTCCGACGGTGTGCGGCTGGCCGCCCAGCTCGCGGCCGAACACCTTGCCGAAGGTCTGCTGGTGCTGTTGGCCGTAGGGGGGCTGGTCGGTATTGCGCGTGACCGCGGCGAACGCGACGCGGAACGCGGGGTCTTTCTCCGGTACACGGCCTGGATTCTGGCGGTTTTTGTGCTGTTCGTGATCGGCCCGTGGCATTTCGTGGGCGGGGGGGACAGCGTGATCGCGGCCTTTCGCCAGGACCGGTTTGTCCTGTACGTCAACGCGGCCCTGATCGTGGCGGCAGCCTACGGTCTTCAGGGAATTCTGCGCCGATTCGGGTCGGCGCGGTATGCCGCGGTCGCGGTGGTGGTGCTCGCGGTCTTACACGGCGTGCGGTACGCCACGTACACGAACTACGTGGCGCTGAAAACAAGCGATGAATCGGTCATCTACGAGGAAATGGCCGGGGTGTGGGCCTTTGTCAAAGAACACGTTGCGGCGTCCAACAGTCGGGTGATGTATGAGGAGCTCGAGGGCATCGGGTTCTTGGACGGGGGATACGCGAATGTGGCCGCGTTGTCCACTCAGATGACCGGAGTCGGGTCGATCGTCACCCAGCGATTAAAGACCCAGTTTTCCTTCCGCCAACCCGCGGTGTTTCCGAACGACAATCCGTTCGGCTCGATCGATCAGGTCGACGAGCTGATGAAAGGGCTCAATTGCTCGTATCTCGTGGTCTGGCACCCGATGATTACCCAGAAGCTACTCAACGGGGGACAGTTCACGCGGGTCTATGAGAGTCGGCGTCGGTTGTTCTCGGTCCTCCAGGTCAATGATGCTGATCTTCAATGGCTGGCACTTGAGCAGGGAACAAGGGTCCCGGCCAAGCTTGTCTCGTTTGACAATGAGCGCTTGGTGTTCGAGATCCACAACAACGTCCCGCGCAATCGGCTTCGCCTGAAGATCAGCTACCACCCCTGGTGGTCCGCGCGGGTGAATGGACAGGCGACCATGCTGACCGAACGCGATCGGATGATGGAACTCGATGAGCTTCCTGAGGGAGATCTCGTGGTGGAGTTTTTCTTTCGACCGCGTGGCGGCCTGAGTTTGGCGAAAACGTGATCCGGAAACGGGTGTAAATGGCTACCGAAATCAGAATGTTGGGCAAACATACGGTGATCTACGGGGTCGGTATTGTGGCCAGTAAGGCCACTGGATTCATCATGTTGCCGGTATACACCCGGTATCTGGATCCGCACGAATATGGCGTGCTGGAACTGCTGGGGACCACGATCGAAATCATCGCGATGATCGCGGCGGTGGGCCTCGTCTCGACGGTCTTTAAATTCTATTCACAATACGACGACCCCCGCGAGAAACAGGAGGTGATCAGCACCGTCATTGTCATGATGGTGGGCATCGCCGCGGTGACCGCCTTGGTGGGAATCTGGCTGTCTCCCCGGCTCGCCCAGCTCGTGTTCGCCCGGTCGGACTACGCCGGCTATTTCCGGGTCTTGTTTGCGGTCTATTTTTTCCAGTCAGGCATGGCGGTAATTCCCCTAATGTATATCCGAGCCGTGCAGGACTCCCTGCGATTTGTGGGGGTCAACTTATGTAAACTGGCGGTCCAGGTCGCGCTGAACGTGTATTTCATCGTATTCCTGGATTGGGACGTGCGCGGCGCGCTCTACAGCGCTCTGGTCGCCGAGGCGGGCGTCGGGTGCTACGTCCTCTACTACACGGTTCGTCGGATTGGATGGCGATTTTCCCCGGAGAAATGTCGGAGCATGCTCCGTTTCGGCTATCCATTTATCTTTGTTTCGCTGGGTGGATTCCTGATGACGTCCGCCGACCGATACGTACTCAATATTTTTAGCGATCTGGAGACGGTCGGACTGTACGCCTTGGCCTACAAATTCGGGTTCATCTTGTCGACCGTGGCGTTCATGCCCTTCAATTTGATCTGGGAGTCGCGGCGGTTTGAGATCGCGAAGCGCGACGACGGCCGGGCGATCTTTCAGCAGGTATTTTTTTACTGCAATATCGTTATCGTGGCCCTGTCGCTTGTCATCTGCTTGTTCGTGAGGGATTTTCTGGGGGTCATGTCCGCCCCCTCGTATCGCGGGGCTGCGAACATCGTTCCGCTGATTCTCGTGATCTACATCCTTCAGATTTGGGCGGCGTTTTGTAATATCGGGCTCTTTCTCAAGGACCGAAGCCGATACATGGCCACCTCCGCCTTGATTTCAGCCGGAGCGGCGATGGCTTTACTCCTGATCCTCGTGCCCCGGTATGGGGCCTATGGGGCTGGCCTGGCCACGATGAGCGCGTGGGCCTTGCGGTTTCTGTTGGTCTACCGGTATTCGCAAACGCTCTATCCGATCGAGTACGGATGGGCGAAACAGTCCGGGCTGCTGGCGACGGGGGTGGGGATCTACGTCCTGAGCCGTTTGGTGGCGATGCCCTCTCTCGTCGGATCACTGGTCGTGAATACCGGCCTCATGGCGTGTTTCTTGGTCGTGGTGCATCGGTGGTTTCTCACCGCGGAGGAGCGCGCGATGATCACACCCGGGAATCTGCTGGCGGCGATGCGAGGAGTCACCGCGTCACCAGGGACCGATGACTCCGGGCGTCGCGAGGGACGGCCGGTTGACGCACCGGTGGAACTCGGCGGATGAGGATGACGCTGTCCATCCTGAGCGGGAATTGGCAGTATGTCCTTCCCTCAGCGCCCAAGATCGGTTACTTAGGATGGGTCGGGCACGGCAACCTCGGAGATGAGGCGTTGTACCTGGCCTTTCAACGGTTGTTCCCACGCCACCGGCTCTTGCCCTTTAAATATTCGGCCAAAACTGTGTGGCTGGAGCAGATCATGAGACGGAAAGTCTTCGTGGCCACGATCCTGGGTGGCGGAACCCTCATCAATAAACGCGCTATTCTGGACGCGCTCCGAGCGGCTCAGAGCCGCTACCAACCATCGTTTGCACTGGGGACCGGCGTGGCTGACCCGGTGTTTGGGATGCAGAAACGCGGCGAGCCGGATGGCCTGCATGAATGGATCGAGTGTCTGGAACGGTGTCGATTCGTCGGGGTTCGGGGCCCGTTGTCCCAGCACCTGCTCGCGCAGGCCGGGTACCCAAGCGCGGAGATCGTCGGTGATACGGCCCTGACGTTCGCGGACGTCACGATCGCTCCGAAACGCGGAACACAGCTCCTCGGGGTTAACATTGGGACTGCGTACGGAAACGTGTGGGGCGATGAAGAACGCATTCTGGAGTTTGTGGTACAACTGGTGACCACGATGATCGGCCTGGGGTATCGGGCCGTGTTTGTGCCGATGTGGGACGCCGATCTGCCCTATATCCAGGAAGCGGTCAAGCGGATCAATGACCCCGGTGCGGTGTCGGTGTTTCGCGACTATCACTCGGTGGAAGCAACGATGCAGTGTCTGCGAACGTGCGATGTCTTTGTGGGGGAGAAACTGCACTCGGTGGTATTGGCGTTGTGCGCGAACACCCCGTCGGTCATGTTGGAGTATCAACCGAAGTGTTTGGATTTCATGATGTCCATGGAATTGGAACGGTTCAGTATTCGCACGGACCGCCTCTCGCTCGACGCCGCGGTGGATTTGCTGGACGAACTTGCCGCGAACATCGACGCCTTCCAGCAACGTATTGCGAAACGCGCGGGGTATTTTCGGGACCTTCAGCAGCGCAAGGCGGCGGATCTAGCCGCGACCATGGCGCAAGGACTCGCGTCATGACCATGAGCCAACGGCACCAGGATCGGCTCGAGGTGGCGCGGGTCGCGGGGACCGCGGCGCCGTCCGAGGCGTATCTGCTGTCCCATCTGCTTGAGCAGAGTGCGGCTCGGTTCCCTGATCGGCCGGCGGTGGTGTTGAACGATCGAACCCTGAGCTACGCAGAGCTGGCCGAAGCCGTCTGCCGACTGGCCGGACGGTTGCGCCACCTCGGTGTCCGTCGGGGAGACCGGGTCGGGATCTATCTGCCGAAGTCCATCGAGTCCGTGATCAGTCTCCTCGGCATCCTCGACGCGGGTGGCGTGTATGTCCCGCTCGACCCCAACAGTCCCCCGCGGCGCATTGCGTATATCATCAAGAACTGCCGCATGCGCGTCCTGATCAGTGCTCGCCTCAAGCTAAACGCCTTGGCGGCGGCCGCTGAACATGAGGGATACCCCGAATCAATCGTGGTCGGTGACGGGGATACCGCGAGGATGGAGCGGTCGTGGTCCGGCGTGCGTGTCGCGGCCTGGCCGCAAGCCGGTGAGGAGGGTGGACCGCCGGAGCCGGCGAGCCGGGAGTCCGCCCAGGGGGTGGAAGACGATCTTGCGTACATCCTGTATACCTCCGGGTCCACGGGCGAACCCAAAGGTGTCATGTTGAGCCATCGCCACGCGATGGTCTTTATCCAATGGGCGGTCTCCACGTTTGCAGTCACCGCCGAAGATCGGTTGTCCAACCACGCACCCCTGCATTTTGATCTCTCGATTTTGGATATCTTCTGCGCCATCAAGACCGGCGGTGCCGTGGTGCTGGTCCCGGAGGGGCTCTCGACCTTTCCGATTCGGTTGGCGGAGTTTATTCAGCGGCAGGCGATCACGATTTGGTACTCGGTGCCGTCCGCGCTCATTCTCTTGTTGCAGCGCGGCCAACTCGGTCGCTTCTCGTTTGAACGGCTCCGCACCGTCTTGTTTGCCGGCGAGGTGTTTCCCGTCAAGTATTTGCGATCGCTCATGGCCGCGATTCCGCATACGGAGTTCTATAACCTTTACGGCCCCACGGAAACTAATGTCTGCACGTATTACCGCGTGCCGACGCTGGATACGGATCGCGTGCAGCCGATCCCGATTGGCAAGGCGTGCGCCAACACGGAGGTGTTCGCGCTCTCGGAAGGGGGGCGGCTGATTCAGGCGGGTGAAGAAGGGGAACTCTATGTCCGTGGGCCTTTGGTGATGAAGGGATACTGGGGCGATCCTGCCAAGACCGACAAAGTCGTGGTGGGCAATCCCTTGCAGTCGAATTTTCCCGAACGACTCTACCGCACCGGCGACATCGTCACATTGGATGCGGACGGCAACTACCTCTTGGTCGGCCGCCGAGACCATATGATCAAGAGCCGCGGGTATCGGATCGAGCTGGGGGAAATTGAAACCGCTCTGTACGCCAGTCCGCATATCAAAGAAGCGGCGGCGGTGGCGGTGCCGGATGAGGAGTTCGGCAATCGCATCAAGGCCTGCGTGGTGGTGGATTCTTCCGGATCACTGACCGAGGCCGACGTGAAGAAAATCTGCGCGGACCGACTCCCGTCGTACATGGTGCCGGAGACCGTGGAGATACATGCCGAGCTGCCGAGAACCTCCACCGGAAAGGTGGACCGCAAAGCGTTGGCCGACACGCCGCGGCAACATGGCGGCGTCGGTTGAAGGTCAAGGCGGAGGCCGGATGGTAAAGGAGAATGGAATGGGCGTGACGGAACGAGTCCGGGAGTTCATCGTCAAGGAATTGATGCACGAGAAGAGTCAAGGCGCGGTCGGTGATCACGACTCGTTGCTGGAACGAGGCATTCTCGACTCATTGGGGTTGGTCAAACTCCTGGCGTTCTTGGAGCAAGAATTTCGGATCGTGTTGCCGGATGAAGAGGTAGTCCCGGATCATTTTGAAACCATCAGCTCGATCGTTGCGTTGGTGAACGCGCGGAGCGGGAGATAACGGCGGAATGGAATTCGGTTGGACGGAAGAGGAACAACGGTATCGGGACGCGGTCGTCGCGTTTGCGCAACGGGAGTTGGGGGAAAACCTGATTCAGCGGGATGCGGAGGGCCTCTTCTCCCGCGAGGCGTGGAACAAGTGCGCCCGATTCGGGATTCAGGGTCTGTTGATTCCCAAGGAATACGGCGGACAAGGCGCGGACGCGCTCCGATTGGTGTTGGCCATGGAAGCCCTCGGGTACGGATGCCGCGACAACGGACTGCTCTTTTCCATCAGCGCGCAAATTTGCTCGTGCGTAGTGGCCATCCTCAAGTTCGGCACGGAGCCCCAGAAACGACGGTATTTGCCGGGACTGAGCGACGGGTCCCTGATCGCCGGACATGCCATCACCGAGGCCGAATCGGGATCGGACGCCTTCAGCCTCACGTCAACGGCCGAGCGTGTGGGCGACCGGTTCCGGCTTAATGGGAGAAAGGTGTTCGTCTGCAATGGTCCGGTGGCGGACGTGTTCGTGGTATTTGCCTCCACGGATCCGCGCAAACGTTTTGCAGGCATCTCCGCGTTTCTGATCGATCGCTCCGCTCCGGGCCTGCGGGTGGGCAAGACGCTGAACAAGATGGGGCTGCGAACCGGTCTGGCGTCGGAACTGGAGTTGGTCGATTGCGACATTCCGGCAGAGAATATGTTGGGACAACCCGGCGCCGGGACCACGATTTTTAACTCCTCGATGGATTGGGAACGGAGTCTCATCATGGCGAGCGCGGTGGGCGGAATGGCGCGCCAACTCGACCGCTGTATTGACTATGCGAAACGACGACAACAGTTCGGCCGGGCCATTGGCTCGTTTCAGGCCGTCTCCCATCGGATCGCCGAGATGAAAGTCCGCTTGGAAACCTCGCGGTTGTTGCTCTATCACGTGGGCTGGTTGAAGCGGGAGGGTAAGTCGGCGTTGCTGGAGTCTGCGATCACCAAGCTGGTCGTCAGCGAAGGCTACGTGCAGTCCAGCCTGGATGCGCTGCAGATCCACGGCGGTTCTGGGTACAAGGTCGAATCCGAACTGGAGCGGGAGGTGCGGGACGCGATCGGGAGTCGTATCTATTCCGGCACCTCGGATATTCAGCGCAACCTTATCGCGAGTCGACTGGGCCTATGAGCCGCGATCGTTTGCTGGAGGCGCATCCCATCGCCGAATCCCGGCCGGCTCGGCCGGGTGTGTTCGGTCGAATGATGCGATCGGCGCGGAGGCTGTTGCAGGATGGCGGCCTACAAGGTTTTCGCGAGGCGCTTGGTCCGTTCCTCTTCTGTCGCCAACGCGTGTCATTGTTGGCCATTGACTTGCGGGCCGGCTACACCGCGCCGCCGCCCGATCCGCGAGCCGAAATCAGACGGGCGACGCCGAGCGATTTGGCGCGGTTTCGCCAGACGCCGGAAGGCACTCGGAGCGAATTCTATCGCGATCAGATCGACGGCGCCGAGCCGTTCGTGGCGTGGTGGGAGGGGCAGCCCGCGCACATCGCCTGGATCTACGATCATTCGATCCCGAATCGTTTCGTCCGCCTCGCGCCCCAGGAAGCCGAACTCAAACATGCGTACACCTTCGAGGCGTTCCGGGGCCACGGGTTGTACGGCACCACGAATGCCGTGATGGCGCAGGAACTGGCGCGGCGCGGATATCAGCGCGTGTATGGACACGTCGTGGATCACGGCGCGGCGTTTCGGCTCGGACTGGAAATGGCGCTGATGCGAGTGGGATTTCGCCGAGTGAGCACCTTCTTCAACGTGAGGGTGTTGGGAGTCCAGATTCGCCCCCGCCTATCGTTGTAGTGTTTCGCATAACTGTATGTCTGTCCGTGGCGTGGTGATCGCCCCACGGGCCTGCACACAGAGGAAAAAAATGAAGAACCAGCGCAAGCGGTTATTGGTTGGACTGTGGTCGATGGGGTGGTTCCTCCAGACGGCGTTGCTGTGGGCCCACGAGGGCCACGACCATAGTGAGGCTCCGCGAAAGGCTGCCGCTCCGGCGGCCGCCGCTACGAGTTCCTTTTTTGATCAACTCAGCGGGTCGGTCGGCGGGGCCGGCATGTTGGCCGTGATCGCCCTGATAGTGGGCGTGGTGGGCGTGTTGCTGGTGGTGGCGTTCGGGTCTCGCCGGTGATGTGGGGAACCGCCCAAAGGGTCATATGAGCGCACCCGTGGAACTGATCGAGTTAGGCGAGGGGGACCGCGATCGCTTCAATGCGTGGGTGGCGGGCTCACCGCACCCGCATTTTAAACAGCTTTACGAGTGGGGCGAGGTGGTGGCCTATGAAGGCACGCACACAGTCAGACTGGGAGTGGAGCGGAACGGCCAACTGTGCGGTGCCGCATCGCTCTTAGTGCGCAAGATTCCCAAGACATCATTGACCTTCTTGTGCAGTCCCAGGGGGCCGGTCGTAGACCTCAAGGATGCCGAGGCGTTGAACTGTCTCCTCGACGGCGTGCGAGATGTTGCCGGACGGTATCGATCCGTGTTCCTTCGTGTGGATCCCGATCTCGTTGACGACGACGCGGACGCGCGCGCACGGTTGCATCAGGCGGGATTTCGCCATCTCGCGGATAAGAAGTGGTCGTCGCTGAATGATCCTCGAATCGTGAGTTGGATGGATCTTCGTCCGTCAGAAACCGATCTGATCAAGCGGATGCGCGATACCCATCAGCGGCACATCCGCGGCGCGGCGAAACGGGGCGTGGTGATTCGGGAGGCCTGCGACGAGCGTGAAATGGAAAAGTTCCGCACCATCATGACCGAGGTCGGAGACCGCTGGGGGTTTGTGGTGCGCAGCCCCGCGTACTACGAACTGTTGTGGCGGCACGTCATCAAACCCGGACACGGGACATTGCTGGTGGCGGAGAAGGACGGGGAAATCATTGCCGGGTTTCTGACCATTGCGGTGGGGAATCGGGCTTGGCTGCTGTACACCGGGTTGATCCACGCGGCACGGTCACTGCACCCGAATGAAGCGCTCTGGTGGGAAGGTCTGCGATGGGCCAAACGCAAGGGTGCTGCCACGTTTGATTTTGGTGGAACCGGGACGGACTGGCCTCCGCAAGCGGACTCGCCGGCCTACTCGATCTATACGTTTAAAAGCGGTTTTCGGGCCGAGGGAGTGTTTTTGACGGGTTATTACGATTTAGTATTCAAGCCGGTGTGGTACCAGGGCTTTCGTTTTGCCGAGGAACGGCTGGTGGAGCGAGCCCGGTGGATTTTTGACCTATTGCGGGGCCAATCGTACTAGTCGAAACTAGCCCCATCGCGCACGGAATTCTGCGCAGGTTTTAGCGGTTTAATCGGTACTTCCCTCGACAATTGTTATCAACAAAAAGGACAATATTGCGATGCGACTGACGCGGCTGACCGGATGGATGTTGGGTATGTTGACGATGGCAGGTCTGACCACCGCGTTCCCGCCGTTGAGCGGGTCCGCTTTTGCCCAATCCACCATGGAGATTCGGTATTTTACGACGGAGCCATTTCTCGTCGGGGCGGGGCTGGAGTGCGTGACGTGTTTACAGGTGCGGTTATTGAATGGGGCGGTCGCGCCGGCTGGCGGGTTGGGAGTCACGCTCACGAGCAACGATCCGACGCGGTTGTTGGTGGCGGGCGCGACCGTGCCGAGCACAGGGGGCACGGCGTCGACCGTGGTGACGATTGCGGCGGGAGCCAGTACGACCACGTTTAGCCTGCAGGGGCTGGAAGGCGTGACCGGGCTGACGACGGTGACGGCCACGGCCACGGGGTTTACCCCGGCGACGAGCCGGCCGATCAGCGTGGTGACGCCGGGGTACACGATCGTTGCGTTGACCAGTCCGCAAGCGGGCGGCGGGGCGGACAATGTGTTTCGGGTCCGTATCGGGCCGATTCGTCCGGATGGGATTGTGAGCCCGCAACCCGTGCGGCGGGGCGCGCCGGGCGCGATCAGCGTGACCGTGACGAGCAGTGACCCGAGCGCGGGGCAAGTGGTGACGAACGCGGGGGCGGGGGCGAGCGCGGCGGCGTCGATCACGACGACCTATTACGAGACGCGGACCACCGTGGCGGCGGGGGGCATGGCGTTTCGGCCGATGGAGACTGGCGGCAGCACGACGGTGACCGCGCTGATTGCCGGATTCACGGCGGCCACGGGGGCGAGCCAAGTGGTGAGCGTGACGCCGGCGCCGCCGCGACTGAGCGTGAATTTGGGGACCGTGACCCGCATCGGTGCGGGCTTAGAAGTGGCGGCCTGCTGTAGCGTGATCGCCAATCAACCGGCGCCGGCCGGGGGCGTGGCGGTGACCCTCACGAGCAGCGATGCCACGCGGCTGTTGGTGGCCCCGGGCACAATCCCGGGGAGCGGCGGTGGGAGCAGCGTGGTGGTGACGATTCCGGAAGGCGGGACCAGCGCGGCGTTCAGCCTGCAAGGCGTGGAGAGCGCGGTGGGCAGTGCGAGCGTGACGGCGACCGCGACGGGCCACACCGCGGGAACGAGCCCGGCGGTGAGCGTGGAAGCGCCCGTGCTGACCCTGGTGGATTTGAGCGCAAACCTGGCGGCGGCCGCGCCGGATGATGAATTTCGTGTGCGACTGGGTATCACGACGAGCAGTGGCGGAACGACATTCGGAACCGCGCAGGCTCTGCGGCAAGGGGGGCCGGGCGGGCTGACCGCCACGGTCACGACCAGTACCCCGGCGGCGGGGACCCTGGTGACCAGTGGCGGCAGCGGCGCGAGCCAACTCGTCCAGATCCAGCCGGGCCAGAGCGATTCCTCGGCGACGGTGGCGACGGGCGGCGTGGCGTTTAATCCCGCTGATGGGGTGGCGAACGAGATCACAACCATCACGGCGAGCGCGCCGGGGGTCGGCAGCACCACGGGGGCGAGCCAACTGGTGAGCGTAACCAGCCCGACGTTGAGTGTGAATCTCGGAACCCTGACCCGCTTGGGGGCAGGCTTGGAAGTGAGCGCGTGCTGCACCGTGACGAGTAACCAACCCGCGCCCGCGGGCGGGCTCGTAGTTACCCTGACCAGCACGGACGTTACGCGCCTGCGCGTGGCCGAAGCGGTGATCCCGGCGGGGGGCGGCAGTGGAACCCTCATGGTGGTCATCCAGGCCGGCAGCACCAGCACGGCATTTAGCCTGCAGGGGGTGGAAGGCGCGAGCGGACCCGTGCAGGTGGTGGCGAGTGCGGCCGGGTACCTCGACGGCACGAGTCCGGCCGTCTCCATCGAGCCGCCGGTGCTGACGCTGATCAACTTGGCGAGCACGCTGAGCCCAGGCGCGGCGAATGATGAGTTTGGCGTGCGCGTGGGATTGCCGAGTAGTGCGGGCGGGACCACGTTCGGGACCGCGCAAGCCCTACGGCAGGGCGGGCCGGGCACACTGACCGTGACCGTCATGAGCAGCGAGCCCGCAGCCGGGACGCTGGTGACCACCACCGGGAGTGGGCTGTCCAAGGAGGTGAGTATTGCGCCGGGGCAGAGCGAGTCGGCGGCGAGCGTGGCCACGGGCGGGATCGCGTTTGATCCGGACAATACTGCCACGGGGCAGACCACGACCGTGACCGCGAGCGCGGTCGGCGTGGGCTCCACCACCGGCGCCAGTCAGTTCGTCACCGTCGGCACCGCCCTCGCCATGGAGATTCGGTATTTTACGACGGAGCCATTTCTCGTCGGATCCGGTTTGGAGTGCGGGAGTTGTTTACAGGTGCGGTTATTGAATGGGGCGGTCGCGCCGGCTGGCGGGTTGGGAGTCACGCTCACGAGCAACGATCCGACGCGGTTGTTGGTGGCGGGCGCGACCGTGCCGAGCACAGGGGGCACGGCGTCGACCGTGGTGACGATTGCGGCGGGAGCCAGTACGACCACGTTTAGCCTGCAGGGGCTGGAAGGCGTGACCGGGCTGACGACGGTGACGGCCACGGCCACGGGGTTTACCCCGGCGACGAGCCGGCCGATCAGCGTGGTGACGCCGGGGTACACGATCGTTGCGTTGACCAGTCCGCAAGCGGGCGGCGGGGCGGACAATGTGTTTCGGGTCCGTATCGGGCCGATTCGTCCGGATGGGATTGTGAGCCCGCAACCCGTGCGGCGGGGCGCGCCGGGCGCGATCAGCGTGACCGTGACGAGCAGTGACCCGAGCGCGGGGCAAGTGGTGACGAACGCGGGGGCGGGGGCGAGCGCGGCGGCGTCGATCACGACGACCTATTACGAGACGCGGACCACCGTGGCGGCGGGGGGCATGGCGTTTCGGCCGATGGAGACTGGCGGCAGCACGACGGTGACCGCGCTGATTGCCGGATTCACGGCGGCCACGGGGGCGAGCCAAGTGGTGAGCGTGACGCCGGCGCCGCCGCGACTGAGCGTGAATTTGGGGACCGTGACCCGCATCGGTGCGGGCTTAGAAGTGGCGGCCTGCTGTAGCGTGATCGCCAATCAACCGGCGCCGGCCGGGGGCGTGGCGGTGACCCTCACGAGCAGCGATGCCACGCGGCTGTTGGTGGCCCCGGGCACAATCCCGGGGAGCGGCGGTGGGAGCAGCGTGGTGGTGACGATTCCGGAAGGCGGGACCAGCGCGGCGTTCAGCCTGCAAGGCGTGGAGAGCGCGGTGGGCAGTGCGAGCGTGACGGCGACCGCGACGGGCCACACCGCGGGAACGAGCCCGGCGGTGAGCGTGGAAGCGCCCGTGCTGACCCTGGTGGATTTGAGCGCAAACCTGGCGGCGGCCGCGCCGGATGATGAATTTCGTGTGCGACTGGGTATCACGACGAGCAGTGGCGGAACGACATTCGGAACCGCGCAGGCTCTGCGGCAAGGGGGGCCGGGCGGGCTGACCGCCACGGTCACGACCAGTACCCCGGCGGCGGGGACCCTGGTGACCAGTGGCGGCAGCGGCGCGAGCCAACTCGTCCAGATCCAGCCGGGCCAGAGCGATTCCTCGGCGACGGTGGCGACGGGCGGCGTGGCGTTTAATCCCGCTGATGGGGTGGCGAACGAGATCACAACCATCACGGCGAGCGCGCCGGGGGTCGGCAGCACCACGGGGGCGAGCCAACTGGTGAGCGTAACCAGCCCGACGTTGAGTGTGAATCTCGGAACCCTGACCCGCTTGGGGGCAGGCTTGGAAGTGAGCGCGTGCTGCACCGTGACGAGTAACCAACCCGCGCCCGCGGGCGGGCTCGTAGTTACCCTGACCAGCACGGACGTTACGCGCCTGCGCGTGGCCGAAGCGGTGATCCCGGCGGGGGGCGGCAGTGGAACCCTCATGGTGGTCATCCAGGCCGGCAGCACCAGCACGGCATTTAGCCTGCAGGGGGTGGAAGGCGCGAGCGGACCCGTGCAGGTGGTGGCGAGTGCGGCCGGGTACCTCGACGGCACGAGTCCGGCCGTCTCCATCGAGCCGCCGGTGCTGACGCTGATCAACTTGGCGAGCACGCTGAGCCCAGGCGCGGCGAATGATGAGTTTGGCGTGCGCGTGGGATTGCCGAGTAGTGCGGGCGGGACCACGTTCGGGACCGCGCAAGCCCTACGGCAGGGCGGGCCGGGCACACTGACCGTGACCGTCATGAGCAGCGAGCCCGCAGCCGGGACGCTGGTGACCACCACCGGGAGTGGGCTGTCCAAGGAGGTGAGTATTGCGCCGGGGCAGAGCGAGTCGGCGGCGAGCGTGGCCACGGGCGGGATCGCGTTTGATCCGGACAATACTGCCACGGGGCAGACCACGACCGTGACCGCGAGCGCGGTCGGCGTGGGCTCCACCACCGGCGCCAGTCAGTTCGTCACCGTCGGCACCGCCCTCGCCATGGAGATAGTCCATTTCGGGTTCGGGGGGGGCGACTTCCGTTTGGGTGCAGGCCTGGAATGCGCCGGCTGCTTCCTGATTCGTCTGCTCAACGGGGCTACTGCGCCGACCGGCGGGCTGCCGGTGACGGTAACCAGTAATCTCCCCACGCTATTGGTTGCACCAGAGGCATGGCCTCGAACTGGGAGCTCATCGATTACGCTGGTCATACCAGGCGGTACGTCCTCGATCTCCACATTTACAATCCAGGGCGTGGAAGAGGCGCGCGGTACGGGACAGCTCACGATTTCTGCCCCCGGCTACATACCGGCCACAAGTGGTCCCATACACATTGTGCAACCGGCCGTTGCAATAAGGGACCTCACGCCGACCCACGTCGCGAGTGGCGCTGACAGTTTCTTCCGTGTGTTGTCAGGCGTGACGGCTGAAGGCGGCGGTCCGCTCATTGCGGCCCAACTGGTCCGGGTGGGAAGTGGTCTCCCAGGGGTGACGCTGAACATTACCAGTAGTAACGGGGCGGTTGGACAATTGGCTACCCGGGACAATCGGGCTCCTTCGGTCCCCCTGGTCCTAACACCGGGCCACTATTCGACGCCGCCGGCGTTTTTGGATGGCGCGGAATTGGGTGTGGCGTTTGACCCAGTGGGGGCTGGAACAACTACCGTGTCCGTGAGCGCCTCAGGATTCATCTCGGCCACGGACGCCACGCAGGTTGTCACGGTGAATCCGTAGCGTGTTCAGGGTCGGCAACGATCTGGTCCCTCTCATCGCTAAGATCAGCGTGTTCGATCGCCGCGCACGATGGAACGCGTTCCTGGGCGCCTGGGTGACCGCCGGATGGTTGGTGTCCGCTCCGGTTTGGGCCGAAACATTGATTGCGGATGACTTCGAGTATTTCCCAACCAATTCCGGCGTCCACGTGCTGAGTCCGCCGGTCGGAACCGGGAAACCCCTCGACCATGTCTGGGATAACGTCGTGTATTGGCATTCCTCGGACGCAATTCAGATCATCTGTGACGGCACTGCGGCCACTGGGAACTGCTTCTTCGCGGAACATTTTCTTCCAGGTCGGCAGGGCGCGTCAGAACTACGTGACCATGCGAATCAGGAACCAACCACGTGGACATCTCCAAGCGAGGAGTTGTGGGTCCGACACTATGTTCGGCTACCCAAAGGGTGGGAGTGGCCGGCGTTGTACGGCGGGATTAAATTCGGTCGGTTAAGGACCGTCGACTCCTGTCAGTCCGGACGTCCGTGCATCGAGAGCTACTGGGGCCCCTTTCATGGAGACCCGACGCGAATTCGGTGGACCTACGCGTACACCGCGGACGGCACAACGTGGTGCTGTCAGAACAATCTGCTCGTGGGCAGTTTGCCCGGTGAGTTTGCGGTCGACCGGTGGTATTGTCTTGAACTCCACGTCCGGCAGAATACCCGAGTCAATCCCGCCAATGGATTGATGGAGATCTACGTTGACGGAAAACTTGTTGCCTCAAATCCATCAGCCGACACGCGGGGCGCCAGCGGGCCGGGGACCTTTGCGTGGACCATGGTCAACATCTCGGACAACTTCGTGGGAGCCGAAGGCGGCGCAGCAGCCACCAACACTACGCCGGCGATCCACTTTGACGGGGTGGTGTTCTCCACCGCGCGCAGCGGCTGTATCCCAATCAATCAGTCTCCTTGAGGTCAGAACGCGATTGATTCCGCAACCATGGTGACGTCCTCGCTTTTCGGCGATAGTGCGTTCTTGGCCATCCTGCCGGTCGGACCGACTCCGTGAGAATCATCGCCCACGCGGTTCTTCCCTCCCTCGTGTTGCTGTGGTCGGTCATTGGCGACGGAGGTCCTGCGTTCGGCTTCTATGGCGACGTTCAGATGAACACCACTGCCAAGGAATTCGGCGCTCCCGCCGTGGTGTTTCCGCACTGGATTCACCGAACCGAATTTATGTGTTCGGCCTGTCATCCCGATGTGTTCCCCATGGCGGCCAACACGCTGAACATCATGATGGAACGGATGGCGGCGAAGCAAAACTTTTGCTCAACCTGTCACAACGGCACGGTTGCGTGGCGGCCCATCACTTGTACGCGGTGTCACCGGGTTGACGATCGCCTCATTGCCCGGTCTGATCCAAGCGCAACCACACTGCCGGAACCGGGACCGCCATATGCGGAGGACAATCGGGATCCAGAGGTCTTGTTGCAGCCGTTTCCACGGGACGAGGACGGTGGCATCGACTGGATTGCCGCGGTGAAAGAGGGCGTGATTACACCGCGCCCATCCTACAAACCGAACCCGTCATCGGGTTCTCCCGAACCCGGGCCGGCGGATATCGTGTTTACGGAAACCGACGGCATGCCGCCGGTAGTTTTCCCGCATGCCTCCCACGCGCTCTGGCTTGAATGTCGCAATTGCCATCCTGGTGTGTTCACGCAGAAGAAGGGAGCGAATGTCATGTCCATGTCGGATTTGAACGCCGGACGTTTCTGCGGAACCTGCCACGGGAAGGTTGCGTTCCCGCTGACGTCATGCAACCGTTGCCATCGTCGCTAGACAACAGGTCCTCGCTCAGAAAGTCGTTGCGTTGTAGAAAAATTCCGAAAAGAATTATAATCGCAGCCTCGACGCAGGGGTTATCCGCCGAGGACATCTGCGCGGCGACCGCCACGTGGTCGATGAGGTGGTTCGGGTACTCGCCCATGTCGCCGGTGGTATCCGAAGCAGGCGTGCCGGAAGAATGTAGTATTCATGGCGTTGTCGTTCGAAAGGGAAAACGATACCGGGAACGGATGGAGGAATTCTCCGGACTCGTTTGGCAACGCAACGGGGAGCACGATGCACTTATATGACGACCAATTCTCAGAGCACCATGATTTCCCTCGAGTAGAAAAGCCCTCGAAGATCCTGATCATCGCTTCGACCGCCAGATCGGGCGGCCATATGTTGGGGCATGCGCTGCATAAGACCAGCTGTTTTGGGTTTCCACTTGAGTATGCAAATTCCGCGAATATCGCCGAATGGAAGAGGCGCTTTGGTAAAAAACTTTTTTTTGATGTTTTGACGGAAATACAGCGGCGAAGGACATCGCCTAACGGAGTATTTGGAATAAAGATCCATTACTCCCATATAAATCAGTTTGGTGGATTCCATCGGTTAATGGAATATTTCCCAAACGCGTACTACATCCTTCTCTCTCGGGAAGACCTGATAGGACAAGCTGTGTCATTGGCAATCGCGAGTCAAACGGGTGTATGGATATCTGGTCAAAAACCTGTGCATGATAATCCGAAATATAATTTCAATCAGATTAACGCATATCTCCGTCAAACCATTCTCGAAAATTCTTCTTGGCGGTATAGTCTGGCCGCCTGCGGATGTAAACGAATTGACATGGACTTTAGAGATGTTCGTGACAGTCTTACGCAATCAATAAAACGGATCGCAGAATTTGTTGGTGCGGAGATTGATCCAGAAAAAATACCGAATGAGCAAGTCACAAAAAGGCAGAGTAACGACATCAATGCGAAATGGGCGAACAAGTTTCTCTCTGAGTTCAACGGGGCCGACGAACTTCTAAAAAAAAGAGATCGTGTTATCAATTATAAAATTAAAGGCGTTGTTAATAAGCTTAAAGGGAGGGTTAATCGAGCATTGCATCTATGAGAACCGGTCTGTATTCGCATGCCGCGGGTGGGGTCGTGGCGCTTCAAACCGGTCTTCCAGGTGTTCCCTGCTGGGACTATCGGACGGTGAGGCCGGTGGGGGGGCTGGGCGGGATCGTGTCGGATGAGGTGCCGACCGTCAACGCGAGCCGGCGCATGGCGTAATTTTCACTGGTCGCTTTGACGCGAGCGGTGAAGATGAAGCTCCCGGACTCGGTGGGGGTTCCCGATAGGACGCAGGTCGCGCTGTTGAGCAGCACATTATTCGGCAGTCTGCCCTCGGAGACCCCGCACGCGAACGGTCCGACCGCCTCGTTGCTGGCGTTGTGGACGATGGTTCGGGAATAGGGCGTGTTCAGCGTGGCGTTCGGCAAGGTGGTGGTCGTGATGGCTAGCGGGTTGCCGTTGGTCACGACGATCCGCGCAAGCGGATAGTGCTGGTGGGTGTTGATATTGTATGTGGCTCCGGCCGCGTGCGGGTCCGGGATCCAATAGATGTCTTTGGTGGCGGCTGGCGCGGTGGACGTGACGGAATACACTCCGCCATTACTGGTGATATCCACCTCGTACCAGCAGTTGGGCGGATTACACCCCCATGTGTCCAACGAATCGTTAAAATGGGCGTCATGATGACCGAATGAGCCCGGCTGATAGTTGAGCGTCGGTCGCCAGCTCACGCTGAACGTCGCTCCAGGCGCTACCTGAGTCGGCGAGCTGGTGATCTCGATCGTTTCGGTTCCGCCCGTTGGGTGTGTCAGAATGCTCCGGCTGTAGCCGTCCAGCGTGAGTGAACGAGCCGACTCCCGTCCTTCGGGATCAACCGCCGTGACGGTGTAGGAGTACGGGGTTTGGGCGGATAAACCCGTATCGAGAAAATAATTGGTGTCGGCGGTGCCGACGAGCGTCCCGGTGCAGGACGATCCCTGGCACCGATAGATGTTGTAGTGGTCGATGCCGGCATTGTCCTGGGAAGGCCACCACGTCAGTTCTATCGACGTGGCGCTCACACCGTGGCCCGTGACGCCCCGTGGCGCTGATGGGGCGATTGAGTCGTGCGCTGCGAAGGCGAACTGACCGTTGAACATGACGACGGTTACCACGAAAACAACGAGTCGCGTGGGCATTCGATTCCTCCCGCGACGCCTGGTATACATCGCTATTCAACCACGAGGCCGGTCGGCGCACTTGGAGGCGTGGTGTCGGAGGCATCGAGACACCCCACTCGTTCGGTAGCGATCACCAGCGCATCAATCCAGGTTGACTGGACTTGCGACGTTCCACCGTGAAAGTACGGGCCGAACATAAACTGGTCGAACTGAAGCCCCGCATTGTTGGCATCCCGAAGTAGCCGGCCGCTCACGTCGAAGATCGGTGTCCCATCGAGCCATAACTGAAGCCGTCCGTCGCTGCTTCCAGGGGTGTTCATGGTGGCCATCACCTCCACGCAATACCATTGATCAAGGACGAATCGCGCGGGCGGCTGACTCAAGCTCGTCAACGTCCGATACGACTCGCCTTGTAGCGAGCGTTTTGTTTGGAGCCCGATGGTTCCCGGTTGCCAACTTGGTAATCCCTGATACACGGCGTCGGTATAAACGGTCAGATACGTCTCGGTCGGAGCGAAGTATTGTTGGCCGTACATGGCGAACAGGTATGTATCGTGCGGTCCCGGCACCGTTGACCACCGCCAGTTGGACGCCCACTTGCGGTAGTACCGGGTGTACACGCGGTTTTGACCTGAAAACTGATGACGCATATAGGGGCCGGTTGATCCGCTCTGGTAGCGGACTTCCAGGGACGCACTCCCGCTTCGGGCTTGGGTAGTCGAGATGAATTGTTCCGTGCCCCATCGCGCCATGTCGTACCAGCCGCGGCTGGAGAGATTACTGTCCTCAAAATCTTCTTGGAGCAGAATCTGGGCCGAAGCGGTCCGGCTTAGTCCGGACAGCGCCAGTCCGAGAACGATCGCGACGATTACAGGGCGCAATGGCTTCATGGTGGCTCCAGTATCCGCGGAATGCCAATGCTCGTCCGGCGCGCGGAGGCGCCGGACAGACCTATCGAACGTTCAGGCCGGTCGGCCGCGCAGGCGGAGTGAAATCCACCGGACCCAAGTCCGATCGCAAGCCGACCACATCATTGCTGCTGAGAAATGCTCCCATATTGACCGGCGTACCGGTCAAGACTCCCCCGGTGCGACCCTGGTTGATCAGTGGTGATATCCCGCTCAGCCGGAACGCCTCGGGACGGATCGACCCTGTGAGTGGTCCGATAAATAGAGAACCGAGCGTGGTTGAGTTCAAGTCAGCGCCCAGCGAGGTCCGCCACTGGGTGAGCGTGACGGCGCCGGACGGGGTGTTAAAGGTGATCGTTCCGCCTGACGCCGCTTCGAAATTGTTGTAGTTGGACATCCAATCAGCGGGAATCGCATCGAGGTCGATTTCAGCAGAGTCGGAAACGGCTCGCGTGATCAGAATGTTGTTGTAAACGTCGATGTCCGGAATGGCGGTGATCATGCCGAACCCCTTGCGGACGTTATACAGGACATTGTTGTAGACATCGATATTTCGCTCGCGCGAGGGGTCCGAAAGATTCAGATACACTCCAACATCGGTGTTGACGAAGATATTGTTGCGGACCGCAATGTTCTCAACCGGGCAGGCCCCGCACCGGCTCGTGGCGTAGCCCTGAAACATCACCCCGGGGCCGGCGATGTCATGAAAGTAGTTGAACTCGTGGATGTTGGAGACGCCATTTTCTTTATCGTTGATGCCCGTGTTGGTGTTATAGATTTCGTTATTATAAATACGCGTGTTGTGCGCTTCGTACAACACGATCCCACCCGCGTTCCACAAGTTGCAGCCGGTATAGTTGATGTTGCGAATGATGTTGTTGCGAATTACGGTGTTGTTAGCGAGTTCGACGAAAATGCCGTTGTAGTTGCCTTGTCCGCAGCTCGCCGGTACCGATGCGCCTTTGTCGATGATCAAATTTTCCAACACGACGCCATCGGCGTTCATCACCAAGACGTTGGTCCACGGACCAAGGGTGAATCCATCCCAAATCACATAACTCCCTCGGCCGTCCGCGCCGATCACCATACGGTTTCCGCCTGCCGGATCTCCGCCGGGCTTCGTGACCACGGGACGGTGTCCCGAGAACGCGCGAAAGGCGATCGGCGCGCTTGGGGTTCCGGAATTTGCCGGATTAAATTCACCCGCTCCCGCGTCATATGTGCCATTCTTCACGTAGACCGTGTCTCCCGCCACGATGTCGGATTGCATCGCGCGCTGGAGCGTCAACCAGGGTGCGGTTTCACTCGTGCCGGGACCGCTGTCGTTGGCGCTGGGGTGCGCCTGATCCACGTAGTACGTCGCGCCCCACGCGTCGGACGATAGCCCCCAGCCTCCCAGAACACCGGCGAGCACTCCTCCCGCGATTCCCACGCCCCATTGCGATAACCGCATAGCCGATACCCCGAATATATCCCGTGTGATGGTGATGGCCTAACCTTCCGAGATGACCTTGGTCACGGACCCCGATAACTCGCTCTCGTTGTTGTACAGATCATACGCGGCGACCGCGAAGTAGTACGTGCCGGCGGGGAGGCTGTCGAAGGTGTGGCCCAAGGTGTCGCCGACATCAACGCTGTCACTGTTCGATTTGGTCACCGGTTCGGTGGTGCCGTAGTAAACTCTGTATCCGGCCAGATCCGCGATCGGCGTCCCGTCCTCGCTGGTGGAAGGCGCATCCCAATTTAAGACCGCGGTACTGAGGTTGACGGGGTCCGACGGGCTCTGGGCGTCGGTTGATCCTGCTCCGTTACCGCACCCCGCCAACACCAAGAGGCCGACGCCAAGGGCGAGACCGGACAGTTGGCGCAACGAGCCGGCGAAGAGACGGGCGTGGCGTTTGCGAGCGGTGAGTTCCTCCCCCATCGCCGATACCGTGGGTATCAAGAGTCGCGGTAAACGTCCGCTTGTCATGAACACCGTCCTCCTCCCGGTCTCAATTCTCGCCCAATGTTCTAGAGCTACGCTGACCATCTTATGTCAGGTCCGTCAAATCCGGGGACATGTATAGCAACTTAGGTGCCACTGGTCAATTGATGATTAAGCAAGAGTAACTCATTGAAAGGTCGACATTTCTTATGGTCGATGACAGCCCGATTGACGGAAATCCGTACATGAATGCCGAGTTTCTACCCACGTGATCCGTAATGCGGATTTCAGATTCGTAAGTGACGATGACGGCGGGAACGCTTGTGGAGGATAAAGTACCGGAAACATGGGTCGGCCACAGGAATAAGGATTCTGACCGAACAAGATACCAATGGACAGGCGTGGCTTTTGACTTGCGTTTGACCGAGCGGGGTGACGAGACCGCAGAAGGCGAACATCGCCATCGTCCTGATTCGGACCGCCGGACTTACCGAATCATCCCCACGTCGGCACCGGTTGCTTGACAACCCCAAAATCCCCGTGATAGAACGTGGCCTCTTTTCTTCCGGTGCGCGGTGCGGGGTCTTCCGCACGGTTGCGCGATTTCTCATAGACACAGGAGGGACGGCAATGGCGGCAGAAATTCAAGTGGGGGCGACGGCTCCGGATTTTACGCTCAAGGATCAGGACCAAAAGGAAGTGAAACTTGCCGACTTCAAGGGCAAGAAGAACGTGGTGTTGGCGTTCTATCCGCTGGATTGGAGCCCGGTGTGCACCAAGGAAAACCGGTGCTTGACCGACGATTTCCCGAAGTTCTCCTCGGCAGATACGGAGGTGCTCGGCATCAGCATCGACAGCGTCTACTCGCACAAGGCGTGGGCCGACTCGCTCGGCTTGAAGCACCGCCTGCTGTCGGACATGGGCGGCAACACGGCCAAGAAGTACGGCATGTATTTGGAAGATAAATTCATCACCAAGCGCGCCACCGTGGTGATCGACAAGGCCGGCGTGGTCAAGTACGTGAAGGTCCAGGAGATCCTGACCGCGCGTGATGACCAGGAAATTCTGAACGCCATCAAATCGCTCAAGTAGTACGGTATGCCGTGAGACGGGTAGGGGCGCACGGCCGTGCGCCCCTACGTTCTTTATCGTGCCCCGAGCCCATGATGGATACCGTGCACACTGAGCCGATTGAACTGCCGCGCGTCAACGACGAGAACTTTGAGGAGTACCATGCGGCGCCAGCGGCCGCCGTGTTCTATAAAATCGCCAACTGCCACAACTGCGACGAGTACGAACCCGCGATCCAGGCCGCGGCGCGGGAGTTCTCTCCCAAGGTGAAATTCGGGCGAGGCCTCATGCACATTCCGGGGAGCCGGGAGATCAAGAAGCGCTACGAGTTCGAGAGTTTTCCGACCACGCACCTGTACAAACGGGGCAAGCTGGTGTTCTCCGCGTCCGAGCGATTGGAAGCCGACGCGTTGGCGAATGCGATTCGAGAGCATTTGATCGGGTAGTCGCCGTGCGTTCTCGGCTCGATCGCGCGCCCTGCAAATCCCCCCCTTCCCCCCTTTGTCAAAGGGGGGATCTTCTAAATGCCCACTGAAACTGTCGAACTTCGCGGCCACATCATTGATTCCCTGCTGCTGCCCAAGGTACTCGACGAGATCATGAATCTGGGCGGGCGGTTTGAGATCGTGGATCTTACCGTGGGGCACCGCCGGGAAGATGCGAGTTGCGCCACGATCAACGTGACCGCGTCCGATGCTGCGCAGCTCGACGTGATCCTCGGACGCATCGGGCAGCATGGCGCATTGCCCGTGCGGGGCGAAGACGTCAAGCTCGTGGCGGCGGACTGCGACGGCGCGTTCCCCGAAGGGTTCTACTGCACGTCGCATTTTGACTCGTGGATTCGTGTGAACGGCGCGTGGATCCCGGTCGAACGTCCGGAAATGGATTGCGGCATCGCGTTCGACCCCGCCGCCGGCCGCGCGGGTACGGTGCCCATGCACCGGGTGCGCCGCGGCGATCGGATCGTGGTTGGGCACGCGGGAGTCAAAGTCTCGCCCATTGACCGTTCACCGGAGCGCAACGTGTTCGAGTTTATGGCGAGCAGCGTGTCCTCCGAAAAACCCAAGGCGGTGGTGATCCGCGAAATGGCCGCGCACATCAAGGCCGCGCGCGCTGCGGGGAACAAGGTTCTCGTGGTCGCGGGACCGGCCGTGATCCACACCGGGTCGGGCCCGCACCTGGAACGGTTGATTCGATCTGGGTACGTGCAGGTCTTGTTCGCGGGCAACGCGCTCGCGGCGCACGACATCGAGCAGGCGTTGTTCGGCACGTCGCTGGGCATGTCGCTCGACCGGGGCATTCCGGTCGAGGAGGGGCACGAGCACCACCTGCGTGCCATCAACGCGATCCGTCGGGTCGGGGGCATTCGCCAGGCCGTGGAGCGTGGCCTACTGTCCAACGGCATCATGCACGCGTGCGTGACGTGCGGCGTGGACGTGGTGCTGGCCGGGTCGATCCGCGACGACGGGCCGTTGCCGGACGTAATCACCGACGCGGTCCGCGCCCAGGACGCCATGCGCGAAAACATCCAGGACGTGACCGTGGCGATCCTGATCGCCACTACGCTGCACTCGATCGCCACCGGTAACATTCTGCCCGCTTCGGTGAAATTGATCTGCGTGGACATCAACCCCGCGGTGGTGACCAAACTCGGGGATCGCGGGAGCTTTCAGGCCATGGGCCTGGTCACCGACGTGGAGCCGTTTCTTCGGACATTGGTTGATGCGTTGGATCCGCCGATGGGTGCGCGGTCGAAGGGATGACGCCTGGTCGATCCCTGTTGATGTGTCCGCCGGACTTCTACGGGATCGAATACGAAATCAACCCGTGGATGGATGTGCGCAGGCCTGCGGATGCGGCGCGCGCGCAGGCGCAGTGGCGGGCGTTGTACAACGAGCTGACCAACGGCCTAGGCATTCGCGTTGATCTGCTCGACCCGGTCAAGGGCCTGCCTGATTTGGTCTTTACTGCGAACGCGGGTCTGGTCGTACCCGGCCGCTTCATGGCCAGTCGGTTCCTCCATCCGGAGCGCCAACAGGAACAACCCATTTACGAGGCGTGGTTTCGCGCGCGCGGGTATCGGATCGACGCCGTGCCCGAGGACACGTGTTTCGAGGGCGAAGGCGACGCGTTGTGGTTGGGCGAGGCCCTGTTCGCGGGGTACCGCATCCGTTCCGACGTCCGCTCGCACCAGGCCGTGGCCGCTCTGGTGGGCCGCGAGGTGCTCTCGCTCGAACTGGTGGACCCGCGCTTTTACCATTTGGACACGTGTTTCTGCCCGCTCGATACCCGGCGCGCGCTGTATTATCCGTCCGCGTTCGACGAGTACGGCCGCAAGGTGATCGCGCAGTTCGTGCCCGAGCCGATCGCGGTGAGCGAGGCCGACGCCGCGCGGTTTGGGTGCAACGCGGTAGTGGCGGGGCGCGACGTGGTCCTGCAGGCCGGTTGCGAGGAGTTGGAACGAACCCTGCGCGCGCACGGCTTCACGCCCCATCCCGTGGATCTGTCGGAGTTTCACAAGGCCGGGGGGAGCGCCAAGTGTCTGGTCTTGTGGGTGGTCTAGCGTGAGACGAGCGTTGACGACCGGGGAGGCGTCTATTATAGTTGGCCCCAATGTTCCGCGAGGAGTCGGGTGGCGGTGAGTTCGATCGGATGGTGATCCGGCGCCATCAACGGTGGGCCGTGACGCTTGTCGTCGTCGCGTTGTTCGGCTGGGCGGTCCCGAGTTGGGCCGACGAGGCGGCGTGGCCCAAGGTTCGGGCCAAGGGGCTCCTGCTCATGGACCTGTCCCAACAGCGGGTGTTGTACGAAGCCAATGCGGGCGCTCGGCTGGCGCCGGCAAGTCTGACCAAGGTGATGACCGCCCTGATCGCGTTCGAGGAAGGCGACCTCCACTCGACCGTGACTATCAGCCGACACGCGGCACGCGCCACCGGCCATCGGTTGCGCGTGCGGGCCGGGCAGACGTTTCGGCTTGGGGACCTCATCGATGCCATGCTGGTCACGTCCGCGAACGATGCGTGCCGGGCCGTGGCTGAAGCGATCGCGGGCACGGAAGATGGATTCGTCGAGAGAATGAACCGCTACGCCGACGCTTTGGGGCTGGCCAATACGCATTTTCAGAATGCGTGCGGATTCGACGCGCCGAGTCATTACTCCACGGCGAACGATCTGGCGAGGCTCGCTACCACTGCGCTTGCGAACCCCGCGTTCGATGAGGCGGTCAAGATTCACCAGGGCGTGTTACGCACGTTGGACGGCCGCCGGATCTATCGGTACCGCACCACCAACCGGCTGATGGCGAGCTTCGACGGCGCGGTGGGGGTCAAGACTGGTTTTACCAATCGGGCCGGCCGCTGTTTGATCGCGCGGGCGATCCGCGAAGAGGGCGATCTCCTCCTCGTGATGTTGAACGCTCCCCGGCGTTGGTGGGATGCCACCGCGATCTTGACGCGGGGGTTTGAAACCCTGGCCTCCTCGGGACGTGACCAGGACGGCGGTCCCGCGTGGCGTCGGGTTGAAGCCGCGGCGGACCTGCCGGCGCCGTCCGCGTCCGACCTTCTTCCGCTGTAATCTCCCGCGGGTCCCGTCCAATTGAGACTGCCCGGCCCGGGACGCTTCCGCGCGCCGGGGCAGGCGGATCGCCGAATCGGTATACCGTACTTAATTGCCTGTTGACCCGCACCCCGGGTTGTGCCAGGATACGCGCCACGTTCGACGATTTTGTCGAGCCGTATCCCTCACGCTGGAGTCACGCCGATGAACAACGTCCGATGGTTGAGGTCCGTCAGGGTATTCGGAGTGGGGTTCGCGTTGCCGCTGCTTCTCACGGGAGCGGGATGGGCGCAGGACGCGCCGCCTCCGGCGGCCGATACCGGTGATACCGCTTGGGTATTGACGGCCTCCGCCTTGGTCCTGCTCATGACCGCGCCGGGTCTGGCGTTGTTCTACGGCGGGCTGGTCCGAACCAAAAACGTGCTGGGCACGATCATGCAGAGCGTCATCATCCTCTGCGTGGTCACCATGTTGTGGATTCTGTTCGGATACAGCCTGACGTTCGGCCCGGACAAGGGCGGGCTTATCGGCGGTTTGGATTGGATCGGGTTGCGGAACGTGGGGGTGGAGCCCCACGCGACGTACGGTCCGACCATTCCCCACCAGGTGTTCATGATGTTCCAGTTGATGTTCGCGGCGATCACCCCGGCGCTCATTACCGGCGCGTTCGCGGAACGCATGCGGTTTTCCGCCGTGTTGTGGTTTACCGTGCTCTGGGCCACGCTGATTTATTTCCCGCTCGCGCACTGGGTGTGGGGCGGGGGGTGGCTCGCGAAGCTCGGCGCGGTGGATTTCGCGGGCGGGGCGGTCATTCACATCAGTTCTGGCGCCAGCGCGCTCGCGTGCGCGCTGATGTTGGGCGTCCGGAAGGGGTATGGGACCGCCAACATGGCGCCGCATAACTTGCCGATGGCGCTCTTGGGCACCGGCTTGCTGTGGTTCGGCTGGTTCGGGTTCAACGCGGGCAGTGCCTTGGGCGCGAACGCAACCGCGGCGACGGCGTTTACCGCCACCCACATCGCGGCGGCCGCGGGCGCCCTGTCCTGGATGGCGGCCGAGTGGGCGCAGCGCGGCAAGCCCACGGTGCTGGGCGTGGCGAGCGGCGTGATCGCGGGACTCGCCACCGTCACGCCGGGCGCCGGGTACGTGGGGCCGTTGTCCGCGTTGCTGATCGGCTTGGTCGCGGGCGCGGCATGTTATTTCGCGGTCGTGGCCAAGGCGCGACTCGGGTACGATGATTCGCTCGACGTGGTGGGCATCCACGGCGTGGGCGGCATCATCGGCATCCTGGCCACCGGGTTGTTCGCGTCGGTGGGCGTGCAGGGCTTGTTCTTCGGCAACCCGAAACAGCTCGGGGTGCAGGCGTTGTTGGCGGTGGTGTCCGCGGTGTTCGCGTTCGTGGGCTCGATCGTGATCCTCAAGATCGTGGACGCGGTGTCCGGCTTGCGCGTGACGGTCGAAGACGAGCAAAAGGGCCTTGATCTCAGTCAGCACGAAGAGCGGGCGTACTCAGGCGAGTAGTGTTTGATGGGAGCCGAGTCATGAAAAAGATCGAAGCCATCATCAAGCCGTTTAAGCTCGACGACGTGAAAGCCGCGCTCACGGATCTCGGCGTGCACGGCATGACCGTCACGGAGGTCAAGGGATTCGGCCGGCAAAAGGGCCACAAAGAGGTGTATCGAGGCGCCGAATACGTGGTGGAGTTTGTCCCCAAGACCAGAATCGAGATCGTGGTGGCGGACGACCTCGCGTCGCGCGTCACGGAAACCATCGTGCGCGCGGCCAAGACCGGCAGCATCGGCGACGGAAAAATTTTCGTGACCACCATCAGCGAGGCCGTTCGCATCCGTACCGGCGAGACCGGCGCCGGCGCGTTGTAACCCACCGGCGTCGCCCACCGCGACGAGTTTGTCGCGGGCGCGACATTTCTGTTCGACGATTGTGTCAGACGTTCCCTCCCCCGCCCCTCGTGCGCGCGATTGCCCTGGCATTGAGATTGCTTTGTATCCACGGCGGGCCGGAGGCGATCCGTGTGGAATGTCAAAGAGTTTGCGCGCGCGGGGCATTGGCCGACGCTGTTGTCGGCCTTTTTGTATTTCGACATCAGTTTCATGGTCTGGGTAGTGCTCGGCCCACTGTCGTTGTACATTTCCCAGGACCTGACGCTCAGCGTTGAAGAAAAGTTCGGCATCGTGGCGATCCCGATCCTGTTCGGCGCCGCGTTGCGGATTCCCCTGGGAATTTTGGCCGACCAGATCGGCCCCAAACGCGCGGGGCAAGCGGGTCAGCTCGTGGTCATGGCCGGGTTGGCCTACGCCTGGCTGGTCGGTTTGCACGGCAAGCTGGACGTGGAGGTGCTCGGGGTCATCCTCGGGGTCGCGGGGGCGAGTTTTGCCGTGGCGCTTCCGCAGGCGAGCCGCTGGTACCCCCCACGGTATCAAGGCATGGTCCTGGGCATCGCCGCGGCCGGCAACATGGGCGTGGTGCTGGACTCCATGTTCGTGCCGTGGCTGGCCGAGCGCTTCGGGTGGCAGGCGGTGTTCGGGGCGTTGTTGATTCCCGCATCCGTGGTGTTCCTGCTCTATGCCGTGATGGCCAAGGACGCGCCGGATCGGGCGGCGCCGGTGACGTGGTCAAACTACGTCGGGGTGCTCAAGGATCCGGACACGTGGTGGTTCATGTTCTTCTACTCGATCACGTTCGGCGGATTCGTGGGCCTGAGCAGCGCGCTCCCGCTCTACTTCACCCAGTGGTATCACGCGTCCGGGATCGCCGCTGGTCTTATGGTCGCCATCGTGGTGTTCGCGGGGTCCCTGTTCAGGCCGGTGGGCGGGTGGTTGGCCGATCGCCTGGGAGGCATCCGGACCCTGCAAACGCTCTTTGGCGTGGTCTCGCTCATGTATCTGGCCGTGGCGTTTCTGCCCGAGGGGCCGTCGCCCGCCGCGGAGTCCGTCGCGCTCGCCAAGGTGGCGGGGTGGAGTCTGCTCGATCTGCCCGGAGCGGCCTGGGCCGCGGTGGCGATCTTTTTTGTCGGGGCCATGGCGTTGGGGATGGGGAACGGATCGGTGTTTCAGTTGGTGCCGTTACGTTTTCGCCGGGAGATGGGCGTAATGACCGGACTGGTTGGGGCGGCCGGCGGGCTCGGGGGATTCGTCTTGGCCCGAGCGCTCGGATGGTCCAAGGGGTTGACCGGGGATTTTGCCTTGGGGTTCCTGATATTTGCCGGGCTCGCGCTCGTTGGTCTCGTCGGATTGGTGCTCGTGAAGGCCCGTTGGAGAACAACGTGGGGAGCCGTGTCCGGGGCCCGCGTGTGAGAGCCTGTCCATACATGGACATCGCGGCGTTGTCTCTGGGTCCATTTCCTGCGGTCTTCGTAGGGGCGTACGGCCGTACGCCCCTACCCATGTGGGCGCGTGGATGTAGAATGGGCCGATGATTCCTGCCGGAGCCCATGATGAGTTGCACATCCGCATCGGATCTGTGAGCGAGACCGGCCGACGCGAGGTCAACGAGGATTTCGTGGGCTCGCACCTTGGTGACGCGCACCAGCGCGCCGTGAAGGGGTGCGTGCTCGCGGTGGCGGACGGCATCGGCGGCGCGTGCGGCGGGCGTCAGGCCGCGGAGGTCACGGTCCGCGGATTTCTCGACGGGTATTTCGGTCTGCCGGACACGCTCGGGGTGGAGCGCGCAGCGGGTCGGGCACTGGATGCCATGAACCGGTGGGTGTTTGCGCAGGGGCGGCAGGATCCCGCGTTGGAGCACATGGCCACCACATTCAGCGCCGTGGTGCTCCGAGGTCGTCAGGTGCACACTATCCACGTCGGCGACAGCCGGATCTATCGATACCGTGACAACCGGTTGACCCGGCTGACCACGGACCACACCCACAGTCGTCCGGATCTCCGTCACGTGTTGTACCGCGCCGTGGGCATCGAAGCGTTGCTGCGCGCGGATTACGCCGCGGACGGGATCAAGTTGCACGACCGGTTCGTGTTGTGCAGCGACGGCGTACACGCGGTTCTGTCGGATCGCGCGATCCAGGGGATCGTGGCCGAGCGGACGTCGCCGCAAGAGAGCGCCGAACGATTAGTGCGCGCGGCGTTGGACGCGGGCAGCCAGGACAATGCCACGGCGCTGGTGGTGGACGTCGTAGGGTTGCCCGCCGCGGACGAGGCCGAATTCGAAGGCGCGATCGAGACATTGCCCATCGCCGACCTGCCGAAGTCCGGCGACCTGATCGACGGGTTCTTGCTGGGTGGGGTGGTTTCGAACGGCCGGTACAGTCGCCTGTTCCGGGCCAAAGACACCCTTGATGGGCGTGACGTGGCGCTCAAGTTTCCCCATCCCCGGGTCGAGGGCGAGGCGTCTTACCGTCGCGCATTCGTGCGCGAGGCCTGGATCGCCTCGCGGGTGACGAGCCCGTGGATCGGCGAAGTGATCGAGTTGCCGCCGGGCCGCAGGACGCGTTTGTACGCGGTGATGCCGTTTTACGAGGGTGAGACCCTGGAATCACGGTTGGCGCGCGGGCCCGCGATCTCGCTGGAAGAAGGCGTGCGGCTCGGCATCGCGCTGGCCAAGGCCGTGTACGGGTTGAACCGTCTGAGGATCATCCACCGAGACGTCAAACCCGACAACGTGCTGGTGCAACCGGACGGCGGGTTAAAACTCCTGGACCTAGGGGTCGCGCGGTTGCCGGGGATCCAGGATACGCCGTCGGAGGAGATCCCGGGCACGCCCAGTTTCATGGCGCCGGAGCTGTTTGCCGGCGAGGCGGGTGACGAACAATCCGACGTGTACGCGCTGGGCGTGACGCTGTATCGCCTGTTCAGCGGCGCGTACCCGTATGGCGAAGTGGAGGCGTTCTCACGTCCTCGTTTTACCAAGCGGACGTCGCTCACCCACCACCGGCCGGATCTCCCGGCGTGGCTGGATGTGGTGCTGGCCAAAGCCACGGCCGTTGACAAGGCGCAGCGCTTCGCAGACGCCATGGAGATGGCGTTCGAACTGGAAAACGGCCTGGTTCAAGGCGCTAAACGCACGCCTGACCGAGTGCCCCTGTATCATCGAAACCCGGTGCGGTTCTGGCAAGTCGTGTCCGCGCTGTTGGCGCTGGCGCTGCTGGCGCTGCTGACGCGATAGCGTCTGGGCGTACGGCCGTACGCCCCTACAACCGTGGTTCTCGCGATCCTCGCTCCTTCTTCCGGCTCACCACTCGACTCGACATTCCTGTTGGTCGGTCCGACATTTCTGTCGACAACGGTTCATCCCACGCGTATTTCCGCGGTGTTTCCGGGCGGGGTTGGTGGCATCGCTCTTGCGTATGAGATCCGCGTGACCGGAGTGCTCGACTGACGTGCTGTTCGGACGCCGCAAGAAAACCCCAATCACGCTCGCGGTGAAACCCGTTGACCGCTGGGTGTACACGACCTGCGGCTATTGCTCAACCGGCTGTTCGATCGAAGTGGGGGTGGACAAACACGGCAAGGCCGTGTCAGCCCGCGGCGCGTCGAACGCGGACGTGAACCGGGGCAAACTGTGTTTGAAAGGGATCTTCGAGTTCGAACTGTTCGCGTCGTCCAACCGGGGCAAGACCCCGTTGATGCGCCGGGCACCGTTCGAGGCCTACCGTCAGGCCGGTTGGGATGAGGCGCTGGATCACACGGCCGCCGAGATCACGCGGATTCAGGCCGCCTATGGCCGCGACAGTTTCGCAGTGGTCTCCACCGGCCAGATTCTCACGGAAGAATTCTACACGCTGGGCAAACTGGTGCGCGGTGTGATCGGGACCAACAACTACGACGGCAACACCACGCTCTGTATGGCCTCCGCGGTGTCGGGCTACAAACGCTCCTTCGGCAGCGACGGGCCGCCCGGCTGTTACGACGACTTCGCGCACACCGAATGCCTGCTGGCGATCGGGTCCAATCTGCCCGAACAACACCCCGTCATTTGGTGGCGCTTGAAGGACGCACTCGATCGCCGCAAGTTTCCGATCATCGTGGTGGACCCGCGCGTGACGGTATTTGCGCAAATGGCCGACATTCACCTGCCGATCACGCCCGGCACGGACCTGGTGCTGCTGAATAGCCTGGCGCACGTGATTCTCACGGAGGGCCTGGAAGATCGCGCCTATATCGAGGCGCACACCACTGGTTTTGCCGAGTGGGCTGCGCTGGTGGAGCAATACGATCCCGTGACCGCGTCCAAGATCTGCGGCATCGACGAAGACACCATTCGCACCGTGGCGCGCGTGTATGCCAAGGCCGGCGCGGCCATGACCATTTGGACCATGGGGATCAACCAGTCCACGCACGGATCGGACGGCGTGGCCGCGATCAACAATCTCAACTTGATCACCGGGAACATCGGCAAGCCCGGCGGCACCTCGTTGTCCATCACCGGGCAGTGCAACGCCATGGGCACTCGCGAATTCTCGTCCTGCTCCGGCTTGCCCGGTTACCGTCAGTTGGAGAAAGCCGCGGACCGCGAGTTTATGGCCGAGTTCTGGGGCGTGGACAAGGCATTCTTCCCTCCTAAGCGGGGACTGTTCCAGACCGATATTTTCCCGGCCATCGAGACCGGCGCGATCAAAGGGTTGTGGCTGATCGCGACCAACCCCATGACCTCCATGCCGAACACCTCCCGCATCCGTAAGACCCTGGAGAAGTTGGAATTCCTCGTGGTGCAGGACGCGTACGCGGATGTGGAGACCGTGAACTACGCGCACGTGTATTTGCCCGCGGCCATGTGGGGGGAAAAGGAGGGCGTGTTCACCAACACCGAACGCCGCGTGAACATCGTGCGCAAGGCGATCGAGCCGCCCGGAGCGGCCAAACCCGATTTGTGGATCTTCGCGAATCTCGCCCGACGCTTTGAGGCGGGCCGTTCCCTGAAGTTTTCGGACGTGCCGGGCGAGGTGTTCGACGAGTTGCGCGCGGTGTCCAAGGGGCGCCCTTGTGATTATTCCGGCATGACCCACGACTCGATCGAGAAGCAGCGCGGGATTCAGTGGCCGTGCAACGACACCGCTCCCACCGGCTCGCCGCGGTTATATACCGACGGCCGCTTCCATCATCCCGACGGCAAGGCCAAACTGATTCCTTTGCCGTTCGTGGACAACAACGAGCGGCCGGACGAGCAGTATCCGTTCTGGCTCAATAGCGGACGGGTGGTCGAGCACTGGCACACACGCACCAAGACCGGCAAGATCGGGAACCTCAACAAATTCAGCCCCACGCCGTACATGGAAATTAATCCCAGCGCGGCCGAACGCCTGGGCATCCGATCCCTGGAGTACGTGCGGGTCGTTTCGCGCCGTTCGGACGCCGTGGTCATGGCCCAACTCACCGAGCGCGTGGCGCCCAACGCGGTGTTCATTCCCATGCATTACTACGATTGCGTGAACCGGCTCGCGCTCGGCCTGCTCGATCCGTATTCCCGCCAGCCCGCGTACAAGCAGTCCGCGGTGCGGATTGAGAAAATTCAGGATCAGGATGCCGCGGCAGCGGCCAACTTGCGGGCGAGGTCCTATTGAAGATAATCGAATCGGAGAGGGGGAGAGGGGAAGAGGGGGGGGGGAACGTCAGCCAACACGGAACCCTCGTGGATCTGGCCCAGACCTATCCCGATCTGGTCGGGCAACCGCTGACCATCAACGGCTGCGGCGGAGCATCGTCCAATCCCGACCGGTATTTGCAGCACGGGTTTCACTTCACCGCGGATAATTGTATCGCCTGCCACGCGTGTGAGTCCGCCTGTTCCGAGAAAAACAATCTGCCCGCGCACCTCTCGTTTCGCAAGGTGGGGTACCTGGAGGGCGGATCGTATCCGGACGTGCTGCGGTTGAACATCTCGATGGCCTGCAATCACTGCGAGAACCCGGTGTGCCTCAAGGGGTGTCCCACGCTCGCGTACACCAAATATGTGGAGTACGGCGCGGTGCTGCAGGATCCGGATATCTGTTTCGGCTGCGGGTACTGCACCTGGGTGTGTCCCTACAACGCGCCGCAACTGGACCCGGTGAAGGGTCAGGTCGAGAAGTGCAACATGTGCGTGGACCGGCTGGAGATCGGCCTCAAACCCGCGTGTGTGTCGGCCTGTCTGTCCAACGCGCTGGACTTTGGGGTGATCGAAGACATCCCGCAGGGAAAACAGCAGGCCAAACTTGCGATCCCAGGATTTCCCGATCCGACGATCTCGCAGCCGAATATCCGTTTCCAGCAAACCCGATCGCTTCCCGGCGAATTCCGTCGCGCGGACGGCGAACCCATCGCGTACCGACGGGATCAGCCGGGCGGAGACCATTTCACCGTGGCCCCGGGCGGATCGCCGGCGCCCGCGGAGTGGGGGCTGGCCAAGCTCCGCTCGCGCGAGGACCCCTTGGTCGTGTTCACGCTGCTGTCGCAGGCCGTGGTGGGCGCGTTGATGTGGATCGTGTTGGGGCCGTGGTTGGGCGGGGAGGGTGGCGCGGTGCTGTCCCCGACCGCGCATCCGATCGCGGTTGCCGCCACGCTCTGGGGACTGTTCGGGCTGCAGACGCTGGGCATGGTGATGTCCACCCTGCACTTGGGCAAGCCGCAATATTTCTATCGCGCCATGAACAACCTGCGACACTCGTGGGTGAGCCGGGAAATTTTCTTCATGGGCGCGTTCTACCATCTGCTCGGAGCGCTGGCGGTCGTTGTCACGTTTCCAGGGCTGATCGCGTGGTTGCCCGCTGGGATCGCCGATCGCGCGCCCTCGCTGTTGGGATGGAGCGGCGTCGTGGCCGGAGGGCTGGGCCTCTACAGCATGATCCGGTGTTATCGCATCAAAGCCAGGCCGTTTTGGGATCACTGGCACGCGGGCGGGGCGTTCGCGTCGAGCGTCGTGATTTTGGGCAGCGCCACGGTCGGCATGGTGTTCTGCCTGGCGGAGGTGATGGCGGGGCGCTCGCCGTTTCCGGTCTCGGACCAGGCGGCTGCGGCGCTGCTGGCCGGACTCGCGTTGCAGGGTATTTCCCTGGCCGCGCATCTGCGGTTCTTGAACCAACGGGGGGACGAAGCCGCGGTGTCGCGTCGACTCATGCTCACCACGTACGGCAAGACCTATGTCGCGCGCTGGGTCAGTTGGACGTTGTTGGTGATCTCAGCCGTCACCCTCATGGCCGTGGGCGATCCGGGTGCGCCGGCCCCATGGCTTGCGGCGGCGTGGGCCGCGATCTGGCTGGCCGCGATCGTCCACGAGCTGGTCGGGCGCGCCATGTTTTACGTGGTGGTGGTCCCCACCACCCATCCCGGCGCGTTTTTTTGGGGCAACAAAGTGTTTGAAACACACGCGCGGGTCAGCGGCCTGGCCGAGCTACCGCAGGTGGGAGTGGTGCCGAGTGAGCATTAATAACGAACCGGAGAGTGGGAGAACCGGGGAACCGGGGGAAACTGCGAACCGGAGAGCCGGCGAACCGGGGAACCGGGGAGAGAGCGCGGAATCTTTATCGCCCTTTCTCCCCACCCCCGGCTCTCCCTCTCCCCCCACCGTCACCTCGATCAACATTTCACCGGGCGGCATCCCCAAGCTGTCGATCTCGGCGGCCGAGGTGACATCGGACGGCATCCGGGGAGACGGGCGGGCGCATGCCAAACACGTCAAACCCACGCGCGCGATCTCGCTCATTGAAGAAGAAGTCATCGCTCAGATCCGGCGCGAGGGATACACGGTGGGGCCGGGCGTGATGGGGGAGAACCTCACGGTGCGCGGGCTCGGTTTGCTCGCGCTGACGCCCGGGATGCGGGTGCGGTTTTCCGGCGGGGTCGAGATCGAACTCGTTGAGCCGCGCAAGCCCTGTTTCGTGCTCGATGCGATCCATCCGGACTTAAAGACCGTGGTCCAGGGCCGGTTCGGGTACATGGCGCGGGTGGTGACCGAGGGCACGTTGCGGGTCGGCGAGTCGATTCGAGTTCTTCCTCGCGTGATCGGCGCCATCCTCGCGGGCGGCCACAGTCGTCGGATGGGGCGTCCTAAAGAGGGCGTGCGGTTGTGGGACGGGCGTCCCATGATCGAACACGTGATTGAGGCGATGCAGGCGGTCTGCCCTCAGGTGGTGATCGTGGGCGCGTGTCGGGGGTGGGTCCCTGAGCCGCCCATCATTCGGATGGACGATCGACGGGCCGACCAGGGCCCGTTGGGAGGCATCGAAACACTGCTGTCGAGCGGGCTGGCCGATCGCTATCTCGTGGCCGGGTGCGACCAGCCCCTTCTCACACCCGAGATGCTCCGATTGTTGCTGAGCCCGCCGGACCCGGACATCCCCTGTTTTCTGCGCGGGGAGAACGGAGTCGATCTCGACCCGCTTCCGGGATACTTTCCCGCGGCCTGGGTATCGGTTGCGCGCGCCGCGTTGGAACAGGGACGGCTGGGGCTTCGCGGCGCGGTGCGACGCTCCCGGTGGGAGCAGGTGGTGCTCCCCGATGCGCTGCGACGCGCGGTTCACAGTATGAATACTCCCGACGAGGTGGTACGCGCGACCGCATCACGCTGAGTTGAGCCCGTGTTTGGCGCCCATCCGACAGAATTGTCGATCCAAGCTTCACAGAAGTGTTCGACAATATCGTCGAACCCGCCTCTGAGCAGGCCAGGAAGACACTCAACGTTTGGTTTGGACGCTGACAGCCGATTTGACGCTGGTACACGGTTTGCTCATGTGTTGATACCGATGGAGAACGTGCAATGACCACACACGTGGTGGTGGTCGGCAACGGCATGGCCGGCATTGCGACCGCGGAAGCAATGGTGACCCGTCCCAATCCGCCGCGCATTACGGTGTTCGGCGCGGAGCCGTACGTCAACTACAACCGTATCCTGTTGTCGGACGTGCTCGCGGCCGCCAAGTCCGTGCAAGACACCATTCTCAATCCGCGCGAGTGGTACGACCGACACGGAATCGACCTGTATACCGGAATGTGTGTGTCCGCGCTGGATCTTCCGAATCGAGCCGTGGTCACGCAGGAAGGGACGCGCGTGGGATACGACCGGCTGCTGCTGGCCACCGGCAGCACGCCGTTCCTTCCTCCGATCAGCGGGTTGGACAAACGCGGCGTGTTCACCTTTCGGAATATCGACGACACCGAGGGCATGATCCGGTGGGCCGCGTCCCACCGCCGCGGGGTGGTGGTGGGCGGCGGGCTGTTGGGCCTGGAAGCCGCGCGCGGTCTCACCAACCGCGGGATGCACGTGACCGTGGCGCACCTGGCCGGGCATCTGATGGAACAACAACTCGATGCCGGGGCCGGGGCCTTGTTGCGTCGGCGGATCGAGAAGATGGGGATTGCGGTGCGGCTGTCGTGCACCGTGGAAACGATCCTGGGCGATGACGCGGTCGCAGCCGTACGGTTATCCACCGGCGAGGTGATCGAGACCGATCTGGTGCTGATCACCGCCGGCATCCGGCCCAACGTGCAACTCGCGCGCGAGGCGGGTTTGGCCGTGAACCGCGGCGTGTTGGTCGACGACACCATGGCCGCGTCGGTTGACGGCGTGTACGCGGTGGGCGAGTGCGTGGAACACCGGGGCCAAACGTACGGGTTGGTGGCGCCGCTGTTCGAACAGGCCAAGGTGGCGGCGGACGCGATCGCGGGCGAAGGACGCCTGCGTTACGAAGGATCGGTCACCCAGGCCACGCTCAAAGTGGCCGGCATTCACCTCACGTCCATGGGGCAAGTGATCGAGCGATCCGACGCGGACGAGGTGCTGCTCTCGTGCGATACCGGGATGGAGAGCTACAAGAAGCTCGTGATCCGCGACCAACGGATCGTAGGCGCGATTTTCCTCGGTGATTCGTCGGGCAGTCAGGCGATCCGCGAGAAGATGGCGGCCGGGACCGATATTTCCGCCGAACGCGCGACGTTGTTGGCCGGAGGGGAGTCGACGGCCGCCAGCGTGGCCGACCTGTCGGAGAGCGCTACGATCTGCAACTGCAACAGCGTCACCAAAAGCGAGATCGCGGCCGCGATTCAGGACAAAGGGTGCACCTCGCGCCAACAGATCGCGGAGTGCACGCGCGCCACCACCGGCTGCGGAACCTGCGTCGGGTTGGTGGACGAACTGTTGGCGATCCTGGCGCCGGCTTCTGCGCAGGGCGCCGTCGCGATGAAAGCGCCGAATAAGATCGAACAGCTCAAGAAAGCCAAACCCGGTCTGGACGTGCTTCCTGATCTGTCCCGGTATGCCAAGGAAGGATGGGAAACGATCACGGAAGACGACGTGCAGCGCCTGAAGTGGTACGGCGTGTTTCTGCGAACGCCCACGCCCGGGCACTTCATGCTGCGCGTGCGCGTGACCAATGGGATCGCCACGGCCGCGCAGTTCCGTGAATTCGCCCGAATCGCGCGCGAGTTCGGCCGCGGATTCGCGGAGTTGACCACCCGGCAGCAGGTGCAGTTGCGGTGGATGACGATCGAGCAGATTCCCGCGATCTTGGACGCGCTCCAGGCCGTGGGGCTGACCACCATGCAGACCGGCATGGACAACATCCGCAACGTCATGGGCTGTTCGGTCACGGGCCTGGCCCCGACCGAAACCCTGGATACCGCGGGGATCAATCGCGCGCTCACCCAGCGATTCATCAACAACCGGGAGTTCACGGATCTGCCGCGCAAGCTCAACATCGTCATCACCGGTTGTCGGGAGAATTGCACGCATTCCGAGTCCCAAGATATCGCCATGACGCCCGCCTCGCGGACCATCGACGGGGAACCCGTGATGGGATTCAACGTTGCGGTCGGTGGCAAGCAAGGATCGGGGGGATTCACCCCGGCGACCCCGCTGGACGTGTTTGTTCGGCCCGAGGAGGCGGTGGATGTTGCGAGCGCCATTATTTGGGTATTCCGCGACCATGGTCCACGCGAAGCCCGCAACAAATCGCGACTCGCGTTTCTAGTGCAGGAGTGGGGCGCCAAGCGGTTTCGCACCGACATCGAACAGCGAGTCGGCCGGCCGCTCCTTCGCGCTGGGACCGATGAGCGGAATGCAAAAAAAAAGAACACGCACATCGGCGTGTTCCGGCAGAAGCAACCCGGCCTCAACTACGTGGGGCTCGCGGTGCCGATCGGGCGGTTGACCGTCGAGCAGATCGAGGACCTGGCCCGGCTCGCGGAGCGCTATGGCAGCGGCGAAATCCGTATCACGCCGGAACAGAACGTGGTCCTCGTGAATGTTCCGGACCGCAAGCTTGGCGCGTTGTTGGCCGACGAGCCGTTGCTCAAAGAGGTGCCCTACAATCCCTCCGAAATCATGCGCGGTCTGGTGGCCTGTCCCGGGACCGACTACTGCGGTCTCGCGTTGATCGAAACCAAATCGCGCGCACTCGCGATCGCGCGGGCGTTGGAGCAGAAGGTCTCCGTCAGCAAACCCGTTTCGATCCACTGGTCCGGGTGCCCGTCGGGCTGCGGCAACCACCTGATGGCGGATATCGGTCTGTTGGGCAAACGGGCCAAGATCAACGGCCACGTTGTGGACGCGGTGGATATTTTCGTCGGCGGCCGATCCGGCCCGCGCACCGAACCCGGCAGCAAGATCATGGAAGACGTCCCGTGCGACGCCTTGGAATCCGTACTCGAGGGGTTGGCGCGCCACGTGATCCGCGATAAGGCCGTTCACGTCGCGCACGGCGACGGAGCGCCCACGGAGCCGCGGTCATGAGCGGGAACGCCGCGCGGCATGACACGGATGCCTCGATCCGCAACGCGGTGGAGCATTTAGAGCGCGACCTCATCACGCGCGCATTGGCCGCGGCGAGCGGGAGTCAGTCCGAGGCGGCACGCCGCCTCGGAATCAGCGAACGCGTGCTGCGCTACAAGATGAAGAAATACGGCATCGTGCGTTCGACAAAAGTGTCGGCTCTCGACAAAAATGTCTGACCTGGTGGTCGCCTGTCGTGTCTCAATGGAGGTCGCCACACCATCCTGATGGGATTTTCTCAAGTGTTTTCAGTGCGGTGACGCGACGTCAGGTGGATCGGATGTGGTGGCCCCGTGCTTGCTAAAGGTCCCTGTGTCAGCGGGGTGGTGGTGGCGAGGCGGTGGTGTTCACCCTTTCACGAACGTTTCACACAAGGAGTAGGGGCTATGAGTATGAGTAGGAAGCGTGTCATAGCAAGTCTGTTGGGACTGACGGTCCTCTGGGTGGCGCTGGTGCTGCCGCTGACAGGGCTGGCGCAGGAGGCGAGCCCGGAATCGCCGGCCGCTGAAGAAGTGCCCGCGGCCATGGAGGCGGCTGCGCCGGAACCCGAGGCCGCGTCGGCACCGGCCGCGCCGACCGTGGACACCGGGGATACCGCCTGGGTGTTGACGTCCACCGCGTTGGTGTTGCTCATGACCGCGCCGGGCCTCGCGCTCTTTTACGGCGGGATGGTCCGGAAGAAAAACGCGTTGGGCACGATCATGCACAGCTTCATCATCTTGTGCCTGGTCAGCGTGACCTGGGTGCTCTGGGGCTACACGCTGGCGTTCGGGCCGGATAAGGGCGGCTGGATTGGCGGCCTCGACTGGCTGGGGCTCAATGGCGTGGGCGGGGAGCCGAACACGGATTACGCGGGTACCATTCCCCATCAAGCGTTTATGATCTTTCAGATGATGTTCGCGGTGATCACCCCGGCGTTGATCACGGGCGCCTTCGCCGAGCGGATGAAGTTCTCCGCGTTGTTGCTGTTCGTGTTGCTGTGGTCCACGCTGGTGTATTCGCCGCTGGCCCACTGGGTGTGGGCGGTCGGCGGGTGGGTGCGCAACATGGGTGCGCTGGACTTTGCGGGCGGCACCGTGGTGCACATCAGTTCGGGGGTGGCGGCGCTGGCGGCCGCGATGGTCATCGGCCGCCGTCGCGGCTACGGCACCGAACTATTCACTCCGCACAACCTGCCGTTTACCGTACTGGGCGCATCACTGCTCTGGTTCGGGTGGTTCGGATTTAACGCGGGCAGCGCCGTGGCGTCCGGGGCGTTGGCCACCAGCGCGTTCGTCGTGACCAACACCGCGACCGCCGCGGCGGCCATGGCGTGGATGTTCGTGGAGTGGGCGTACCGCGGCAAACCGACCGTGCTCGGTGCGGCCAGCGGCGCGGTCGCCGGGTTGGTCGCGATCACGCCGGCCTCCGGGTTCGTCGGACCGATTTCGTCGATCTGGATCGGGATCGGCGCCGGGGTGCTGTGCTACTTCGCGGTGGTGCTCAAGTCGAAATTGGGCTACGACGACGCGCTGGACGTGGTGGGCGTGCACGGGGTGGGCGGGACGTGGGGCGCGATCGCGACCGGCCTGTTCGCCTCGAAAGCCATCAACTCCGCGGGCGCCGACGGGCTGTTCTTCGGTAACCCGGGACAACTGTTGATCCAGATCAAAGCCGTCCTCATCACCTGGGTCTTCGTCTTCGTCGCCACGTTCATCATCCTCAAGGTGGTTGATGCCATTGTGGGACTTCGGGTCACCGAGGAGGAAGAAAAGATGGGGCTCGATTTGGGTCAGCATCACGAAAACGCATACAACTGATGCGCCCGTCCATGAACGGCCACCTGCTGCGTTGTCGTTGCGCTCCGGTCCTCACGTACGACCAGTACGCTGCGGTCCGGTGCTCGCTCCGCCTTGCACCTGGCCCGTTCCTGAACGGGCGGCACTCTTAGCCGCGAGTGAGGGGATTATGAAAAAGATCGAAGCGATCATCAAACCGTTCAAGCTGGATGAAGTCAAAGAGGCGCTGACCGAAATCGGGGTGCAGGGCATGACCGTGGCCGAGGTCAAAGGGTTTGGTCGGCAAAAGGGTCATAAGGAAGTGTATCGGGGCGCGGAGTACGTGGTGGAGTTCGTGCCCAAGGTCAAAGTCGAGATCGTGGTCGCAGACGCGCTAGCGCAGCGGGCGGTGGAGGCGATTGTGCGCGCGGCCAAAACCGGCACGATCGGAGACGGGAAAATCTTCGTCTCGCCGATGGGTGATGCGGTCCGGATCCGGACCGGAGAGACCGGCGAGGGCGCGTTGTAACGAGCGTTGTAACGAATCGAGGCCGGGCCGTCGGTTGGTGCGTCGGGATACCGGAGGTCGGTGTCGAGCGACATCGGCCTCCGGGCGTTCCGTGATCCAACGGCCGTGTTTGGCCGATATCCTGTCCACACATTTTTTGCTCGATTCCTGATGTGTTTCTGTGTAAGATGTTCCGCCATTGGGGGCGGTATGGAATCGCCTTTCGACGGACGGAGTCCCGGAGCTCCGGGGATTATTCACATGCTCCCAGGAACAGGGGGTACACGGAGGAGGACGGAATGTACGCAGTGAAGAGTAAAGCAGTTCAACAAGGGATGTTGGCCGCGCTGGCCGCGGTCGCGCTGGGCGCGCCGGCCTATGGGGCGGGGCTGGAAGGGTTAGGTGGAGTGAAGGCCAGTGGGTATGTTGAGGGGCAGTACACGTACAACTTCGATAACGATCCGGCCACGAATGCCAATGCCCTTCGTGTGTTCGATACAACGGCCAACAGCTTCACGATCAACATGGCGGAATTGGTGCTCAGTAAGAGCACGGACTCGGGAATGGGGTTTGGTTTGGTGTTGAACTACGGTCTGGACGCCGATACATTGGCGACGGATACCAGTGCCGACCTGTTCGTGCAGCAGGCGTATGTGACGGACAAGGCGTTCGGCGATGCCGTGGAGCTCAAGTTCGGAAAGTTCGCCACGCTTCACGGCGCGGAGGTGATCGAGGGACCAGCCAACTACAACATCAGCCGGTCGTTCCTATTTGGCTACGCGATTCCGTTCACGCATACCGGGCTGCGTTTCCACTCCGAGATGGGGTCAGGACTGTCCGGGCACCTGGGCATCAACAACGGCTGGGATAATGACAGCGACAACAACACCGGGAAGTCGGTAGAACTGCAGGTCGGCTTGGCGCCGACGGACATGCTCTCGCTGTCCGTGACGGGGATGTACGGGCCGGAGTCCACGGTCGGGGCTCACCACGACAACCGCGGGCTTGTCGACGTGGTGGCGACGATTAAGCCCATGGATGGCGTGGCCGTGGTGCTCAACTATGACCGCGGGTCACAGGCGGCTGCGGCTGGTCCTGGCACGGCAGGCGACCTTTGGCAAGGCTATGCCATCTATGCAAACCTTGGGCTTGGCGACAAGCACTCGGTCACGCTGCGAGGCGAGGTATTCGATGATCAGGATGGGGCGCGCACGGGTAGCGCGCAGACCCTGCGTGAGGTGACGCTCACCTTTGCCTGCAAGATGAAAGAGAACCTGGAGTGGCGCGCTGAGTTCCGCCACGACGGATCGGACGGCGCGCCCTTTACGGACGAGGATGGCGCTGCGACGGGCAATCAGAATACCGCGGCAATCGCGGCGTACTACTCGTTCTAACTGGTGGAAAAATCCCCCCTCGCCCCCGTTGTTAAAGGGGGGATTAAGAGGGGGATTGGAAGCGAAGAAGTATGTTGAAATGCGTCTGCTTCCGGCCACCCGCGTCTGGGTGGCCGGAAGTCGGCGTCTGTCTGGTGACCACGACCCTGACCGGAGGAACGGATGAAGAAGATCGAAGCGATCATCAAACCGTTCAAACTGGATGAAGTCAAAGAGGCCCTGACCGAAATCGGGGTGCAGGGCATGACTGTAACCGAGGTCAAGGGGTTCGGCCGGCAAAAGGGCCATAAAGAAGTGTACCGGGGCGCGGAGTACGTGGTGGAGTTCGTGCCCAAGGTCAAAGTGGAAATCGTGGTGGCGGACGCGTTGGCGCAGCGAGCCGTGGAAGCGATTGTGCGGGCCGCGAAAACCGGGTCGATCGGGGACGGGAAGATTTTCGTGACGACGCTGAACGAGGCGGTCCGGATCCGGACCGGTGAAACCGGGGAAGGCGCGTTGTAAAGAAGTCGTGGTCATGCCCGCGAACGCGGGATTCCGGAGATGCGTGTTTGTGAGGTTGGCGCCCATGGCGCCGACCTCATGGTGTTTCTGGAGGGTGAACGGGCCTTACGCGGCGTCGGATTTGGCTGGCTGCGGCCGGTCGCCGAATGTCGGCGTGGTGCGGTTCTTGCCGTTGGCCTTGGAGTCGTACAAGGCGCGATCCGCCTCGGCCAGCAGGTCATAGTCGGGGTCGAGGCCGATCAGATCGTTCCACACCGCGATGCCGATGCTCACCGTTACGGGGGGCTCGCCGTCCAGGAGCGGACTGTGTCGGACCGCGTCCCTGATCCGTTCGGCTTTAGTGAAGGCTCCGGGACCGTCCGTGTCGCGCAGCAGCACCGCGAATTCATCCCCGCCGTAGCGGGCCGCCACGTCCGACCCGCGGAGCGCGCCCGTGATGGCGTCCGCGATGCCTTTGAGCACGCGGTCGCCGTGGTGATGTCCGAACCGGTCGTTGATCGGCTTGAAATTATCCGCGTCGATCATCAGACAGGCCAAGGGCCGTTGGTGCCGTTTAGCGTAGGCGATCGACTCGGCCAGGGCGCGGGAGAAGCTGGGCCGGTTCCCCAGCCCGGTCAACGAATCGCGCAGAGTTTCTTCGGCCAACCGTGTCCGTTCCTCGGATAGGCGCTGGTACTGGGTCAGGCCCAAGATGGTGTTGGCCGCCATGTACGACGCGGTTTCGCAGAAGAGAATTTCTTCTTCGGTGAACGCGCGATGCGGCCGTGACGTTCGGAGAAACAACGTACCGAGCACGCGGTCGTCGCATCGCATCGGGACCACGAGGATGGACGCAATCTGAAGGTGCCGGAACAGGGGGACCACCTCGCGCATCCGCGCATCGTCTTGGACATCGCGGATCAGCACCGTGTTGCCCGTGGTGACGGCCTCCTGAATTTCCGGGTACTTACACAGATCGATCGGGAATTCTCGACTGGCGGGATCTTCGAACGTCGCCAGGACGCGACCGTTTGCCCCATGTTCCTCGACGAGAATGATCGAACAGCGGGTCACTTCGATCAGGCCGGCGATCGCGTTCACCAACAGAAAGAGCACGTCCTGACGGCTCTGCGTGGACGGGAGGTGTTTGCTGATATGGAGGAGCGCCCGCAGCGTTTTCATCAGGTGGCGTGGTCCGAGATCGGCAGGAGGAACTGTAACACAGCCATCCAATCGCGCAAGGCTCGCGTGAACGTCGGCATCGGCCCCGGTGAAGGGCCGACGCCGACTCGGCGGTCCCTGTCCCTAGTGGGTCGTGGGGGCCCGTCGACCCGCGAGTGATCCGACTTCGGCATAGTCGCCGAATGCGTCCTCGTAGATGACCTCGATCTCCTCAAAGTTCAGCGCTCGGGGGTTGGTGCGCATAAAGGTGTCTTGTAAGGCCTGTTCGCTCAGCGTCGAAATGGCGTTGCGATCCGCGCCCACTTTGTCGAGGGTGGCGGGCAATCCCACGTCCGCCAGCAACAGCTTCACCGCGTCAACGGCTTTCTGAGCCGCCGCGCGGACGCTCAGATCCGCGATCGGCTCTCCCAAGACTTCGGCCACCTTCGCCATGCGTGGCATGTCGGCGTTTATATTCGCCTGCATCACGTGCGGGAGCAGGATAGCGTCGCCGACGCGTTGCGGAATGTCGAACAAGCCGGACAAGGAGTGCCCGAGCGCATGAACGGCCCCGCTTTGCGCGTTCGTGAAGGCGAGTCCGGCTTCGAACGCGGCCAGCGCCATGTGTTGGCGGCCTTCCGCATGTTGCCCGTTGGCGACCACGGTCCGCAGATTGTCCGCAATGAGGCGTATGGCGTCGAGCGCGAGCGAGTCGGTCAGCGCGTTGCCCCACGTGGAGCAGTAGGCCTCGATGGCGTTGGCCAACGCGTCCATGCCGCTGCCCGCGGTCAGTTCGGGCGGCATCGAACGGGTCAACGTCGGATCGATAAAAATGCGGTCCGGGATCAATTTGCGGCTGAAGATTTCGATCTTTTTCTTGCGCGCGGTGTCGAGCACGATGCAGAACTGGCTGCACTCGCCCCCGCTCCCCGCCATGGTGGGAACCACGTACAGGGGCGTAATGGCGCGGGTCACGCGGTCGATGCCTTCGTAGTCCTGGATCTCGCCGCCGTTGGTCAGCAGGATGCCGACGGCTTTGGCCGTGTCGATCACGCTGCCGCCGCCGACCGCGATCAGCACGTCGGCCCGCGCTTCCCGGCATCGATTCGCGATGGCGCCGATGAAGGTGTGCGGAACCTCGCTGGTGATCTTGTCAATCAGGTCGCAGCGAAGGCCGGACTCGGCCAGCGAGGTTCGCACCGGCTCCGCCAGGCCTTGGCGGACCACGCCGGCATCGGTCAAAATCATCGCCTGGGTCATGGCGTCGCGCGCGGCATAACGTCCGATATCCCGCGCGCAGTGGTTGCCGAACACCACTTCGCGGGGCCAACTGAACAGGATGGTTGATTGGGCCATGGCACCCTCTCTTCTCCTTGTGAGATGGGGGGACGGTCTCCTTTTCACGGGCGGGGTTTGCTCCGACGTCCGCCGTACGTCGCCCGGCGTGGTCGCTCCGAACCAGGTCATCGTCATCACGATCCCGGCGAGCGCGGCCGCGCCGAATTCCCAGAATCCGCCGACCCCCCACCGCGGCGCGAGCGCGGCTTTCGCGTCGTCCGCCACGCGCCGGTAATCGTCGGTGCTGCGCGTAAAATCCATCTCGTCTTGAAGCCCGCGGATGGCGCGTACGACCCACGCGTCGTGCGCCGTGTCGTACAGGTGCGCCGTGCGATGGCCGTCGGTCACCGCGTCGGCCAACCGGGCGAGTTCGTCGCGGGGAAGCTGGGCCAGGCGCCCGCTGAGTTCGGCGACGCGTGTGTCGGCGCGACGGCCCACGCGTGATTCCATCGCGATCAGCGCGCTGCCTCGAGCGCGCAGCCGCTCGCGAAAGCGAGGATCACCCGGCGCAAGCGCGGCCGCGGTTCGGACGATCGCCAGCCCGAGGTGCTCCTGGCGCCACGCCCCGCTGCGGATCGCGTCCCGGAGGCCCCGACTGTCGGCCAGCGAGGTTTCGATCGCCGAACGTTCGACGAACTGTGCGCGCGCGGCGGCGGCGATGGTGTGGCCGAGGGACTCTTGACGCCGCATCTCGCGCGTCTCATTAAAGTCGGCGGCCGTCCGCGCAACACGGTTCCATTGGTGATGAATCCTATTCAGGCGCTGGAGATCGTACCGTCCGAGCGCTTGAATCCTGGCCCCGATCCGTTCCTGGAGGACGCTGTGTTCGGGGAGGTCGATGAGTTGCGCCTGGCTGCTCGCGGCAACGATCGCGAGCAAGAGCGCGATCGGGAAGATGAGGCCTGCCGGGGACGGCCGGCGGCGGGGAGTAGGCAATCGGTGGTGAGAGGGACTGTTCATCGCACACGCTCCTTTCCACATGACGCGACAATCCGGAAAGGTCTCTCGGGTGCTGGGGGGCGCACGCGTTCTGCGGCGGGGCCCGCGCGAACGCGTGTCGTGAACGGCCTGGAACCCGGTGCCCTGGTCCATCAGAGCCTCCGATCGGGCCCTGAACCGAACCGCTTGCAGGCGGCGGCCACCTGCGGGAGGACGAGATCCGTCCTCAGTACTGAGGACGTACTGCAATACGGTAGCGGTAACCCGTTTCGTATACCACCGGATTTGAAACGAAGTCAAGATCGCGCGGAATCATCTGAAATCGCACGCGCGGTCGCGACCTCAGACGTGCTCACCCGCGCGATTTTTGCTACACTGCCGCGGCATGGTTGACGCTCAGGCCCAGGAGCGGGATGGGGACGAATGGGACGCCGCGAAAAAGGCAAACGCACCCGCAAGACTGATGGTCCGGATCGGGATCTCACTCCCGCGGTGGGCGAGGAAACCGACGTCGCGCCGCTGGGACAAGGCGGCCAACCCGCTCACGAGCGATCGGCCGATGAGAACCCGCCGCGACGTTTCTCGTGGGGCGGAGACCGCCGCTCGGGCGGCGCCGGCAACGTGAACCTCGCGGATTGGGATCGCGTCGCGGCGCGGGAGGATTTTCGAAGCCTCATCGCGGCCAAACGGGTGTTCATCATTCCCGCCACGATTTTTTTCGTGATCTATTATTTTGCGCTGCCGTTGTTGGTCGGATACGCGCCCAATCTCATGAAGACCGAAGTCGTCGGGTCCGTGAACCTGGCGTACCTGTTTGCGCTCTCCCAGTTCGTGATGGCATGGGGCTTGGCGGCGTGGTATCTGCGCGCGGCGGCCCGCTTCGACCGCATGGCGCAGGGCATTCTCGCATCGCTCGGAAGGCGAAAGTCGCGATGATGTCCCCCTCGCTGGTCATGTTCTTGGGGTTTATCGCGCTGACGTTGGGGGTCACGTACTGGGCCGCGGGTCGGTCGAGCGGGGCCAGCGCGTTTTTCGCCGCGGATCGGCGGATTTCGGGTTGGCAAAACGGCGTGGCCGTGGCGGGCGATTACATGAGCGCGGCGTCGTTCCTCGGCATCGCGGGCATCATCGCGTTCCAAGGGTACGACGGGTTCATGTATTCGGTCGGGTGGTTGGTCGCGTACTTGACCGTGCTGCTCATCGTGGCCGAACCCTTGCGCAACGCGGGCAAATATACGATGGCCGACGTGCTCGCGTACCGATTGAGCCCGCGGCCGGTGCGCGCGATGGCGTCGCTCTCCACGCTGACGGTCAGCACGTTTTACATGATCGCGCAGATGGTGGGCGCGGGCGCGTTGGTGGCGCTGCTGCTTAAGGATTCGGGCATCGGGTTCGAGGCCGCGGTGATCGGCGTGGGTGTGTTGATGATCGTGTACGTGGTGTTCGGCGGGATGCTCGCGACCACGTGGGTGCAGATCATCAAGGCCGTCCTGTTGATGAGCGGGACCGTGCTGCTGAGCCTCCTGGTGTTGGCGCACTTCGGATTCGATCTGGGAGAGTTTTTCCGCGCCGTGACCCACGTCACGTACCACGATAAGAGCGGGCAAGCGGTCACGCAAAACTTCCTGGAGCCGGGCCTGCGGTTCAAACCCCCGTATGGCGCGCTCGATCTGGTGTCGCTCGGTCTCGCGTTGATCTTCGGCACCGCGGGGTTGCCCCACATCCTGGTGCGGTTTTACACCGTGCCCGACGCCAAGACCGCGCGCGTGAGCGTGGTGTGGGCCATGGCGATTATCGGCGGTTTCTACATCATGACCACGTTCCTGGGGTTCGGGGCGGCCACCATCGTAGGGCGCGACGCGATCGCGGCGAACGGCGGGACCAACATGAGCGCGCCCCTGCTCGCGCACGCCTTGGGCGGCGATCTTTTCTTTGCGTTTATCTCCGCGGTGGCGTTCGCCACGATCCTGGCCGTGGTGGCGGGACTCACCATCAGCGCGTCCACCTCCTTCGCGCATGATTTTTACACCAACGTGCTGCACCACGGCCGCGAACGCAGTCCGGGCGAGGAAGTGCGCGTGGCCCGCGTGACCGCGTGTGTGGTGGGCGTGTTGGCGATCGGCATTGCGATCGTGGTGGGACCAAACACCAACGTCGCGTTCCTGGTCGCTCTCGCGTTTGCGGTCGCCGCCTCGGCGAATCTGCCCGTGATCGTGTTTTCGCTGTTCTGGAAACGGTTCACGACGCGGGGCGCGTCGTGGGGCTTGGCGACGGGGCTGGTCTCTTCCATCGCGTTGATCCTGGTCAGTCCCAGCGTCATGGCGATTGACCCGCCGGGCGTGACCGGCGCGGCCCGCCATCTGATTCAAGCCGCGCCCTGGTTCCCGCTGGAAAACCCCGGCATCGTGAGCATCCCGTTAGGGTTTCTCGGCGCGGTGATCGGCACACTGTTGGGCCGTGAACCGCAGGCCGAGGCCAAGTACGCCGAGCTGCTCGTGCGAGCTAACACGGGGTTGGGGGCGGAGAAAGCCGGGCACTAACTGCCGGCCGCATCGAGGGAGACATGGTTGTCGAAATCACTGGTGCTGTGGACGACCGGCTGATTTCCGTGATTTCAGCCATTCGCAGCGATTGAAAGTGCGTTGTGCGCTGATCTTATTGAAATACAACGATATTAATTGGATCAAAAAGTGAGCATCACGCTCGCTCTCGCGCCAATTCAGGCGACTGCTGCGAAATTCGCGGTGTTGTCCCCACGTTATCAACAGGTGGCGTGGATTCGGTATACGTGTGTCAGATCAGATGAAGACGTCGTGTTTTGAGTGGTGGGATTGCATGGCGTGTCCCGCGTCTGGTACAAGTATCGGGTTCGGCAACCAGGGGGTGAGGGCATGAAACACGTGGTGGATCGGCCGGTGGTGTTGGAGACGAAATGTGACGGCCTGGGCCCCAAGCGCCAGGGCAAGGTGCGGGACATCTACGACTTGGGCGAGCACTTGTTGCTGGTTGCCACGGATCGGCTGTCCGCGTTCGACGTGGTGTTGCCGGACGGCATTCCCGGCAAAGGGTATGTGCTGACTCAGTTGTCCAAGTTTTGGTTCGAGTGGTTGTGGTCCATGGAGGACGTGTTGCCGCACCATTTGATCACCACCGAGGTAGATAAGTTTCCGGCGGCGTGCCGCCCATACCGCGACGTGCTCGACGGCCGCTCGATGCTGGTCGGCAAATACAACCCGCTGCCGGTGGAGTGTATTGTCCGCGGGTATCTGGCGGGTTCGGGGTGGAAGGAGTACCGCGCGAGCGGCACGGTGTGCGGCCAGCCGCTGCCGTCGGGGCTCAAAGAAGCCGACCGACTCCCGCAGCCCATCTTCACGCCCTCGACCAAGGCCGTCAGCGGGCATGACGAGAATATTTCGTTCGAACGCATGGAGTCCTTGATCGGGGCGGATCTGGCGAAGGTGGTTCGGCAGTGTAGTCTCACCGTCTATCAGCGGGCCGCGGCGCACGCCGAGCGCTTGGGCATCATCATCGCGGACACCAAAATGGAATTCGGTCTGGAGCCCGCGACCAATCAGCCGTACCTGATCGACGAGGTCCTGACACCGGATTCGTCGCGCTTTTGGCCGAAGGACCGGTATCAACCCGGCAGTTCGCCGCCGAGTTTTGATAAGCAGTACGTGCGGGACTATTTGGACTCGATCGGCTGGAACCACCAACCGCCGGCGCCCAAGCTTCCGGCGGACGTGATCCGCAAAACGAGTGAGAAGTATGCCGAGGCGTTGTCCCGACTCGCGCAGACGGCCCCATAACACAGGAGTCGGAGATGGACCGGAATGTGAGTGAAGCGGTGAATGCGTTCGCCGGGGCCGACGGGCAACGCCACACGGTGCTGGGGTTCGACGCGCGCCAGAATTGGCTGCCGATGGCCAATTGGTGGCCACAGAACGGGCCCTTTTTGTATCTGCTGCGCGATGATGTGGAACGACCGGCCTCGGTGGATAAGAACATCTGGAGCTCGGTGTGCGCGGCGCTCGCGGATTTGGCGCGTCCCGACGACGCGGGGCCGTTGCCTCCGCTGTGGAGCGACTACGAGCGACTGCGTCGGCACGTGGATGCCAAAGACGGTATGCGGGACCGGCAGTACAGCCTGATCGCGGTCACGCTCGCGGTGGATTCGCTCAACCCCGAAGCGCCCGAGTGGCTGTCCTTGCTCGGGCCGGATGCCGCGGATCTGGGACCGTTGGATCAGGGCTGGCGACTCATGGGGTACGATGTCGCCAACCCGAAGTTGTACAGCGCGCTGACCGACGCGCCATATCATACCGAACATGAGGACGTCCCCTCCCTTCAACGGCGTTGGGCGGGCCATCTCAACGATCGACATCTATTTACCGCCTTCGAAGAGGCCCAAGGTTTTCTCGCCATTGCCGAGCAACGCGCGCGACGACTTGCGCCGTTCGGCGTGTTCGGTCTGTGGGAGCGCGTGTAACGGTCGCCGGGGTGTCTCACGACGCGGTCCGCGGCATGGTCACGCGTCTGGTCGTCTTGTTCGTCATCGTCATGCTGTCGTCCGCCTGCGGCGGCCGCCAGATCACGCCCACGCCGGGCGGCCGTTTTACGGCCGTGGCGTCCTGGTACGGCGAGCCGTTTCACGGCCGCCTCACCGCGTCCGGCGAGCGCTACAATATGCACGGTTTCACGGCGGCGCATCGATCGCTGCCGTTCGGCACCCGGTTACACGTGACCAATCCCAAGACGGGACGGACCAGCCGCGTCACCGTGACGGACCGCGGCCCGTTTGTCCGCGGGCGCCACCTGGATTTGTCCTACGGCGCGGCCAGGCAGATCGGCCTCACGGCCGATGGGGTGGGGCGCGTGGAGGTCGAGGTGATGGATCGCGACCTGCGGTACGTCAAGCGGGTCACGGAGGAGCCGGTAACGGTTGACGGAGATGCCGCATTCAGCATTCAGTTCGGGGCCTTCCAAGACATCGACAACGCCGCGCGCTTAAAACAAGCGCTCGAACTGCAAACACACGGCGTGACCATCACGCAAGTCACGGTGGAGGGCCTGACCTATCACCGCGTCCGCCTCGGCCCCTTTGCCTCGCGCGACGAAGCCCGTTCTCGCGCCCGTTCGTTCGCCGAAGAGGGCTACGATACCGCGATCGTCGCGCGGTAACGTTCTCGGCAAGGCGATAGGGGCATTTACTCGACCGGACAACCCTGGCCCGAAACGTGTCACCCCAGGCGCGAAGTCTGCCCGGGGTGACGGAGGTGGTGCTTTCGTGAGCGAGTTTAGACTGCCGGCCGCATGCCCATGATGAGGATTTTGGGGCCGTCTTTGAACGTGACCTGCATCTTGTCCTTGGCCGTGAGCATGGTGACGATGCCGACCCCGAAGTGGCTGTGGTCGATCACATCGTCGAGTTGGTACGCCCCGGCCGGAGTGTACGCGGTCCGTTGTTTGGTGGACGCGGACTCCAAACGGCGACTCCAGGATTCTTCGGTCGTGACCTTCGAGACTTTGCGGCGCGGCGCGGGGAGCGGGCTCCCCGGTTTAATGTAGCGGTGCGTGCTGCCGCAGGTCTTACAACGAACTTTCCCAATCTTTTCACCGACCGTGGATGCCACAGTGTGTTCTCGTTCGATTCGGCATTTGGTGCACATCGAAGCAATATCAGTGCCTACGGTGTCGCTGGTTGTCGTGGTCATGGAGTCCTTTCGGTAAATGTGTGCCTATAGTGTACTACAAAATCGTGATTCCTGCTGGGGCGTGGAGGCCGTGATCTTGACGGCGGGTGGCGGCATAGGTAACCGGCGCACCGGTGAACCGACCAACCGCCGATCGTTTTCATGCGCTCATGCGCGATATTCGCCGGTAGCCCTTAGAAATTCCGGTGTTATACTGTCGCCATGCGCTCGCGAATGCCGCTGGGAAACTTCCTGGTCGCGTATCTCCGCATGATCGGCGTGCGGCATGTCTTCGGCATTCCCGGCGATCTGGTGATCAACCTTTTCATGAAATTCGGTCGGACACGTGGCCTGCACGTGGTGACGCTGTCGCACGAGCCGTCGGTGGGGTTTGCCGCGGACGGGTATGCACGCAGCACAGGCGGGTTGGGCGTGGTGTGCGTGACCTACGGGGCCGGCGGGTTTAACGTGATCAACCCAATTGCCGGCGCGTTTGCCGAACGAGTGCCCTTGTTGGTGTTGAGCGGAGGGCCCGGAGAGGACGAGTACCGCGTGGGGACCCTGATTCACCACCAGGCGCGCGCGATCGAATCACAGGTGAACATGTTTCGTGAAGTGACGTGCACGGCGCGGGTCATTTCCGACCCGCGGACGGCGGCGGATGAGATCGACGAGGTGGTTCGCGCGATGTGGCTCCACCGCCAACCCGGATACCTGGAAATCCACCGGGACATGGTCACGCAATCCATCGCGGTGCCCCGCCGTCTGATCGAGTGGGACGGCCGACTTCCGCGTCCCGTCAGCGACCCCAGGAAAGTGGCGGAGGCGGCGGACGAGGCCGCGGCGTGGCTCAACCGCGCCAAACGTCCGATGGTGATCGTGGGGATCGAGCCGTATCGGTTCGGGGCGAAACGCGACACGGTTGAGTTGGTGGACCGCCTGGGCTGCGCGTGCGCCGCGTCGGTGTTGGCCAAGGGCGCGTTTCCGATGGAGCATCCGCAGTACATGGGGGTGTACGCCGGACCGATGAGCCCGCCCGCCGTCCGTCGACGCGCCAAAGACGCGGACGTGGTGTTGAGTCTCGGGACCCTGCTCACGGATATCGAACTGGGGCAGCAATCGCCCGAGATTCCCCGCCACAAGTCGATGTGGACCATCGGCAACAAGGTGCGGATCAAGTTTCACAATTACTCGCGCGTGAGCGAGCGGGATTTTATCCAGGCGGTGCTCAAACGCCCGTTGAAGCGGCATCCCGAGCGCGTGGCGTATCACGACAATTTGCCGAAAGACGTCCAACATGCCGGCCCGCCGCTCAATATGGCACCGTTGCTGGCCGCGATCAACGACTTCGTGGCCTCGCACCCCAGGACCGCGGTGATCGTGGACTCCGGCGACAGCCTGTTCGGAGGGATCGAGCTCAAAGTCCCGTCCACCGGACTCTACATGGCCCAAGGGTTTTATGCCTCAATGGGATTTTCGATTCCCGGGGCGTTGGGCGCGCAGTTGGGCACCGGGCTTCGTCCGCTGATCCTGTGCGGGGACGGATCGTTTCAGATGACCGGGGGTGAAATCTCGCACGCGGTCCGTTTGGGGCTCAATCCCATCGTGGTGCTGCTCAATAATCACGGCTGGGGCATTTTTCGGCCGTTGACCACGCAAAAGCGCTTACTCGATTTGCCGGACTGGCCGTACGCCAAGTTGGCGGAGCTTTGGGGCGGGCGGGGCGTGCGGGCCGCGACCGTGCCGGTGCTCGCGCAGGCGCTGGAGGCCGCGGCCGCGGAAGAGCGGTTCGTGTTGATCGAAGCGATGGTGAACCCCGCGGATCTCTCGCCGGTGAGCCGTCGGTATATCGAAACCGCGGGCAAGCGGGCGCGCTTGACCGCGTAGGCGTGGAGCGGGCGTGGGGCCCGTTCCGGACACCCACAAGGACGGTGTTATGGACCTGTTCGGCATTCGACGGCGAGTGATCAGCGCGGCGATTTTGCGGGCCTACCGAAAGGCCATGCCCGCGATGTCCCAAACCGAGCGCGAGGCGCTGGAAGCCGGGACCGTGTGGTGGGACGCGGAATTGTTCAGCGGGAAACCGAACTGGACGCGGTTGTTGTCGGAAGCCGAACCCACGCTCACGGCCGAGGAACGCGCGTTTTTGGACGGCCCGGTCCATGAATTGTGCGGCATGCTCGATGACTGGCGCATTACCGAGGAATGGCACGATCTGCCGCCCGAGGTCTGGCGGTTCATCAAGGAGCAGCGATTTTTTGGGATGATCATCCCGAAGCGTTATGGCGGCTTGGAATTTTCCGCATTGGCCCACTCGTGCGTGGTGATGAAACTTGCGAGCCGCAGCATCACCGGCGCGGTGACCGTGATGGTGCCGAACTCGCTCGGACCCGCGGAATTGCTGTTGCACTACGGCACCGAGGATCAGAAGAACTTTTACTTGTCCCGATTGGCGCGCGGCGAAGAAGTACCCTGTTTTGCGTTGACGGGTCCTGAATCCGGAAGCGACGCGGCGTCGATGCCCGATACCGGCGTGATTTGCCGCGGCGCGTACAAGGGCCAGTCCAACGTGCTCGGGGTTCGGTTGAATTGGAACAAGCGGTACATCACCTTGGCGCCGGTGGCGAGCGTGCTGGGGTTGGCGTTCAAGTGTTCCGACCCCGACCATTTGATCGGCGAGAAGACCGACCTGGGTATTACCGTGGCCCTGATTCCGACCAATACGCCCGGCATCACCATCGGCCGCCGCCACGTGCCCATCGACATCCCGTTCCAAAACGGTCCGACCCAGGGCAAAGACGTGTTCGTGCCCATGGACGCGATTATCGGCGGGCAGCCCCGAATCGGCCAAGGGTGGCGCATGTTGATGGAATGTCTGGCCGCGGGGCGGGCCATTTCTTTGCCCGCGTTGGCCACGGGCGCGTGCAAGCTCGCGTCGCGGTCAACCGGCGCCTACGCCCGCGTGCGCAGACAGTTCAAAACGTCGATCGGCCGCTTCGAAGGCGTGGAGGAAGCGTTGGCGCGGATCGCGGGATCCACCTACGCCACGGACGCGGCGCGCGTGATGACGCTCGGCGCGGTGGATCGCGGCGAGAAGCCGTCGGTCATTTCGGCGATGATCAAGTATCACTTGACCGAGCTGATGCGGCGCGCGGTCAACGACGCCATGGACGTGCACGGCGGATCCGGGATCGTGTTGGGGCCGCGCAACTTCATGGCGCGCGTGTATCAAGCGGTGCCCATCAGCATCACGGTGGAGGGCGCGAACATCATGACCCGTAGCCTCATTATCTTCGGCCAAGGCGCGATCCGGTGCCACCCCTACGTCTTGAAGGAACTGCGCGCGGCGACGGACCCGGATCAGACGCGCGGCCTGCGCGAGTTCGATCGCGCGTTTTTCGGCCACCTCGGGCATATCGCGAAGAACACGTGGCGCGCGTTCTTCCACGGCCTCACCGGCGCGCGGTTTGCGTCCGCGCCGGTAGGCGGCCCGACTCACACGTACTTTCAGCGCGTGTCGCGCATGAGCGCCGCCCTTGCGTTGGCCTCGGACGTGGCCATGATCGTGGTGGGCGCCGCGCTCAAACGCAAGGAATCGCTGTCCGCGCGCTTGGGCGACGTGTTGAGCCATCTGTACCTGGCCTCCGCCGCGCTCAAACGGTTCGAGGACCAGGGCCGGCCCGAGGCGGACCTGCCGCTGGTGCGCTGGGCGTGTGAAGAGAGTTTATGGACCGTCGAGGATCGTCTGGACGCGGTGATCGGAAATTTCCCGAACCGATTCGTCGCGGGGCTGTTGCGCGTGGCGATCTTTCCGCTGGGGCGGAGCGCCAAGCGGCCCGACGACCGGTTGACGCACCAGGCGGCGAGCGTCTTGTTGGAGCCGTCCGCCGCGCGCGATCGGTTGACCGTCGGTGTGTACGCGCCCACGGCCCCGACCGAGGCGGTCGCGCGATTGGACCTGGCCCTGGAAAAAGTCGTGGCCGCGGACGCGGTGGAAAAAAAGCTGCGCGCCGCGATCCAGGCCGGAACATTGCGGCCCGCGGACGAGGCCACGCTCCTGCGTGAGGGCGTGGCGCGCGGCGTGATCACCCAGCCCGAGGCCGAGACCGCGTCCGAAGCCGCCGCGTTGCGCCGCGACGTGATCCAGGTCGATGACGTGCGGCCGGACTATTGGGTGTACGACCAGGCCGGTCCGTCGCGTAAGACCGCCAACGGCTGACCTCCTCCCGCTCCGCTCCTCCTCCCCCGCAAGAGGGGTGGGGGCTTGCGCGGATAGTTGGTCGTTGATTTCGTGGCGGTACCCGCCTATCATCGCTTCCTTGTCGGCCGAAGGGTATGCGCCACGGCCGGTTAGATCGTTCTTCAGAGGAGTGCTGCATGCGACTGCGTGATCGGACCGCGCTCGTGACGGGCGGGGGCACGGGCATTGGGCGGGCGATTGCTCGGGCGTATCTGGAAGAAGGGGCGCGTGTCGTGATCGCGTCGCGGGACGGCGCGCGACTGCGGGCTGAGGCGACGAAGTTGGATCCGTCCGGCGCGCGCGTGATGCCGGTGGCCTTGGACGTGACGGATCGCGCGTCGATTGCGCGCGGGGTGGAGGCAATCGTCGGACGGTGGGGTGCGATCGACGTGTTGGTCAATAACGCCGGTGTGGCCGGCATCACCGCCATTGGTGATGCGGATGAGGCGTTGTGGGATCGGATCATCGCGACCAATTTGACCGGCATGTACGTGGTCACCAAGGCGGTGACGCCGCACATCAGAGATCACGCGCACGGGAGGGTGATCAACCTCTCCTCCGTGTTGGGGCGGTTCGGCGTCCCGGGGTACGCCGCGTACTGCGCGTCCAAACATGGCGTGATTGGCCTGACCCGGTCGCTGGCTCTGGAGCTGGCCCCGCGCAAGATCACGGTCAACGCGCTGTGTCCCGGTTGGGTGGACACGGCCATGGCGCACGAAGGCGTCGCGAACGGCGCGCGCGCCATGGGCATCACCGAGGATGAGTTCCGCCGTCAGGCCGAGGCCGCGGTGCCGCTCAAACGGTTCATGCAGCCTGACGAGGTCGGGCAATTGGCGGTGTACGTCGCGTCCGATGCCGCGGACGGCATGACCGGCCAGGCGGTGAACCTGTGCGGCGGGGCCACGATGGATTGAGCGCACGGAGTGGCCGTGCGCCTCGAAGGGAGTCGGGGCTGGTGGCAAGAACGTCTCGGAACGACGCGGATCCGTCGAACATAACGGTTGTCCTAGGGCGCGATCTCTGCGGCGACATCGCGACCGCGGCGTCGCGCGAGTGGTTGGTCACGAATGGCATTGGCGGGTACGCGTCCGGGACCGTGGCCGGGCTGCTGACGCGGCGTTACCACGGGATTTTGATGGCGGCGCTCGCTCCTCCACTCGGGCGCACGCTGCTCGTGGCTAAGTTGGATGAAACCGCGGTCTATGGCCACGTCGAGTATCCGCTCTGCACCAACCAATGGGCCGACGGATCTGTCGAGCCGCACGGCTACCGCCACATCGAACAGTTCGTCCTCGACGGCGCGATTCCTACGTGGCGGTTTGCGTGCGCGGACGCGATCATCGAGAAACGGGTGTGGATGGAGCACGGCGCCAACACCACCTATGTCCGGTACGACGTGGCGCGTGCGAGCGGGCCGCTGGACCTGACGATCAAGGTCCTCGTCAATGCTCGGCAGGACCACGGGACCACGCGCGGGAGCGATTGGTCCATGGACGTGACGTCCGAACCGCATGGGGTGCGCGTGATCCCATTTAATGGAGCGACCCCCATCATGCTGGCCGCGCGCGGTACGTTCGTGGAGCCGGCGCACGCGTGGCACGTGGGGTTCGACCTGTCGGCCGAACGCGAACGCGGGCTTGATTCGCGTGACGATCACCTGCACGCGGCCACGGTGCGGGCGACGTTTGGACCAGGTCAGTCTGTTACGGTTGTGACCAGTGCTGAACCGCGGCCGCCATCGAACGGTCGATCGGTATTGAGCGCACGACGGGCGTATGAACGGCGCGTGCTGGACTGTCGCCGGACGGCAGCGCCACGAGGCACGGAGCCGGTCCCCCGATGGATCGAACAGTTGACGCTCGCCGCGGAGCAGTTCATCGTACGGCGCACCACGCGGGATGATCCTGAAGGCCGTACCGTGATCGCGGGATACCCGTGGTTCGGGGACTGGGGGCGGGACACTATGATCGCATTGCCGGGCCTCACGCTCGCGACCGGTCGTCCCGAAGTCGCGCGCGGGATCCTGACCACGTTCGCGCGTTACGCGGACCGCGGGTTGTTGCCCAACCGGTTCGACGACACGGGCGGGGCCGTGGAATACAACACGGTGGACGCGGCCTTGTGGTATATCGAAGCGATTCGCGCCTATCACGCCGCGACGCGCGATGACACGACGCTGCGCGCGCTGTTCCCGGTCGTGGAAGACATCATCTCCTGGTATGCGCGGGGCACGCGGTACCGGATCGGGGCGGATCCCGAGGACGGGTTGCTGGTCGCGGGGGAGCCGGGCGTGCAGCTCACCTGGATGGACGCGAAGGTCGGCGATCGCGTCATCACGCCGCGTATGGGCAAGCCGGTAGAGATCAACGCGCTCTGGTACAACGCGTTGCGTGCGGCCGCGTCCTTTGCGCGCCGCGTACGGCGCGATCCGGCAACCTACGACAAGATGGCTGAGCGAACCAAAACGGGATTCGTGCGGTTCTGGAATTCCGCGAGAGGGTGTTGTTACGACGTGCTCGACGGTCCCGAGGGTCATGACGCATCCGTGCGGCCCAATCAACTGTTCGCGGTCTCGTTGCCCGAGAGCCCCCTGACCGCGGACCAACAGCGCGCGGTGGTCGATGTCTGCGCGCGCACGTTGCTCACGTCGCACGGGTTGCGGAGCCTGGCGCCGGATGATCCTCGATACGTCGGACGGTACCAAGGCGACGTGAACTCGCGGGACGCGGCGTATCATCAGGGGACGGTGTGGGGGTGGCTGTTGGGGCCGTTTGCGCTGGCGCATCTGCGGGTCTATGGCGATCCCGCGGCCGCTGGCGCGTTCCTGGAGCCGATGGCGCAGCACCTGGCCGCGGCTGGGGTGGGGAGTTTGAGCGAAATCTTTGACGGCGACCCGCCGTTCGCGCCGCGCGGATGTATCGCCCAAGCGTGGACCGTGGCCGAGGTCCTCCGAGCGTGGACCGAGATCAGCGCGTTTCAACGCACGAAGTTGGGCCGCGGCACGGTTGCCGCCGGCAGGAGGCGGTCATCGCCGGCCGTCCGTTGATCGGGAAGTTGGTGCTCGTGGCGACGGTGGTCGCGGCGGTGGCGGCGTTCATCGGTCTTGATCTCGGGCGATATCTCACCTTGGCCTCGCTGAAAGCCAATAAGGACGCGTTGCAAGCGTATACCGCCTCGCACTACGCGCTGTCGGTGATCGTCTTCGTCGCGGCGTATTGCGTGCAGACCGCGTTGTCGCTCCCCGGGGCGGTGATGTTCACGCTGACCGGCGGGTTCCTCTTCGGGACCGCATTGGGCACGGTCTACGTAAACTTGGGGGCGACTTCGGGCGCGGTGCTCGCGTTCTTGGTCGCGCGGTATCTGTTCCGGGACGCGGTGGAGCGTCGATTCGGCCCGAAGTTGGAGGCGATCCACCGCGGGTTCGATCGCAACGCGTTCAATTATTTGCTGACATTGCGGTTGATTCCCTTGTTTCCGTTTTTTCTGGTCAACCTGGCCTCGGGGCTGACGCGGATTCGACTGTCGACGTATACGGCGGCGACCGCCGTCGGGATCATCCCCGCGAGTATCGTGTATGCCAATGCGGGCAGCCAATTAGGGAACATCGACTCGCTCAACGACATTGCGTCGCCCGGGGTGCTGGGCGCGTTTGCCCTGCTGGGACTCTTGGCGCTTGTCCCGGTGGCGTACCACCGGTGGCGCGACCGGTGGTCGTGATGACGCAGCGCGCGTGGCGGATCGCGCTCTCGGTGTTCGTCTTGATCACGATGTCCCGTGTCACGCGGGTCTGCGCCGAATCGGATGCCGCGATGGTCGTCGGCGCGTTTTCGTCCGCGACCGAGGGACCGACTCCGCCGCCGGGATGGAAGCCACTGACGTTCAAGAAAATCCAGAGGGCAACGGACTACACCGTGGTGCGCGACGGCGACGCGGTGGTGGTGCGGGCCGAGAGTCGAGCGGGCGCATCGGGCTTGACCCGGGAGGTGTCGATCGATCTCAAAGAGTATCCGATTGTTGCGTGGCGGTGGAAGGTCAGCAACGTGATTGCCGGGGGAGACCTCACGAACAAGCAGGGCGACGATTACGCGGCGCGGCTGTACCTCACGTTCGCCTACGAGCCCGACAAGGTACGCTGGTCCCGCAAGGCTAAGTATCAGGCGGGTCGATTGTTGTTCGGGGACATCCCGATCGCCGCGATCAACTATATCTGGGACCGCGCCGCGCCGGTCGGAACCGTGGCGCCCAACGCCTACACGGACTTCGTGCGGATGATCGTGGTGGAGTCCGGCGCGGCCAATATCGAGCGGTGGATGGATGAGGAGCGAAATCTCTATGACGACTACCGGCGGGCGTTCGGCGGCGAGCCGCCCAAGGTCAACGGCGTGGCGATCATGACGGACACGGACAACACGGGTGAGACCGCCACCGCATATTACGGCGATATTGTGTTCAAACGGGTGAAGTGATGGCCGAGCAACCACATCCGATGGTCTTGCCCGATGACGAATACAACCAACGGTTGGTGGGCAATGTTCACCCTCCGGGTTGGGTCAACCCCACGCCCACCGGCCGGTACAACCTGGTGGTGATCGGGGCGGGCACGGCGGGGTTGGTGACCGCGGCCATTGCCGCGGGGTTGGGCGCCAAGGTCGCGTTGATCGAGCGGCACTTGATGGGCGGGGACTGCTTGAACGTCGGGTGCGTGCCGTCAAAGGCCCTGATCGCGGCCGCCCGCGCCTGGTCCGCGGTTCGGCGGAGCGGGGAGTTCGGCGTTCGCGGCATCGAGGGACTCACGCACGACTTTGCAAGCGCGATGGCGCGGATGCGGCGGCTGCGCGCGCGGATCAGCCCCAACGATTCGGCGCACCGGTTTGCGAAATTGGGCGTGGACGTGTTCATTGGCGCCGGCCGGTTCGCGGGGCCCGGGGTCGTCGAAGTTGCCGGGACGCGACTGGCCTACGCCAAAGCCGCAATCTGCACGGGCGCGCGGCCGGCGGTGCCGTTGATACCGGGATTGGCCGAGTCGGGCTATCTGACGAACGAAACGTTTTTTTCGCTCACGGACTTGCCGCGGCGATTGGCCGTGATCGGGGCCGGCCCGATCGGCTGCGAGATGGCGCAAACGTTCGCTCGCTTCGGCAGCCGTGTGTCGCTCTTTGACCGCTTGGATCGCATCCTCCCCCGGGACGACGCGGACGCTGCCGCGCTGGTTCGCGCGCGGATGGCACAAGAGGGGGTGACGTTAGCGCTCGGATCTCAGGTCATGCGCGTGGAGCAACGAGGCCGGGACAAGGTTCTTTTCTACGCGTGTCATGGTACGACGCAGGAATCAGCCGTCGACGAGATTCTCGTCGCGGTCGGCCGGACTCCGAACGTCGAGGGTCTCGGGTTGGACACTGCGGGCGTCGCCTCTGATCAGACCGCGGGCATCGCCGTGAATGACCGCCTCCAGACCGCCAATCCGCGGATTTTTGCCGCAGGCGACGTGTGCTCGCGGTTTCAGTTTACGCACGCGGCCGACGCCCACGCGCAGATCGTGATTCAGAACGCGCTGTTTCCGCATCCGTTCGGGCTGGGCACGGCCCGCGTCAGCTCGTTGGTGATTCCGCGGGTGACCTACACGGAGCCGGAACTTGCGCACGTGGGCATGACCCACGCCGAGGCCCAGGCCGCGGGGATCGCGTGCGACACCGTCACGTTCAATCTCGACGAGGTGGACCGCGCGATCCTCGACGGAGAAGAGGACGGTTTTGCACGCGTGCACGTGAAACGCGGCTCCGACGCGATCCTCGGCGCCACTATCGTGGCGGCGCGTGCGGGGGATCTGATCAGCGAGGTCACGGTCGCGATGCGCAACACGCTGGGTCTCTCCGCGATCGGGGGCACGATCCACCCCTATCCCACGCAGGCCGAGGTGGTCAAACGCGCGGCGAACGCCTGGCGCAAATCGACGTTCACCGAGGGAAAACAGCGGCTGCTGAGGCGGTGGTTCGAGTGGACGCGGTGACGGGCCGGGCGGAGGCGCGCTACGCGGCGCGCGCGGTCGCGACGTGTTTCATCACCTCCGCGACCTTGGTCTCGTCAAAGGGCTTGAGCAGGTAATGCGCGGCGCCCGCTTTGACGCACTCCGTGACGGATTCGCGATCAGTCATCGACGACACCATCACCACGACCGCATGGGGGTTGACCGACTTGAGCAATTTAAGCCCTTGGAGGCCGCCCATCTGGGGCATGATGATGTCGAGCGTCACGATATCGGGTTTGAGGTCGCGGTATTTCGCCACCGCTTCGATGCCGTTTTCCGCCGTACCGACGACTTGGTAGCCGAGTTTCTCAAGGATGTCCTTGAGGGCGCTACGCATGAAGCTTGAGTCGTCGACGACCAAGACCTTTTTCGGAGTCTGTCCCATTGTCGCTCACCCTTTGCTGACGCGGAGAACTTCTTCCACCGTGGTAATTCCCGCCACGACCTTCTTCAATCCGTCGATCCGCATGTCGACGAAACCGCGCTGGTTTGCGTATTCCATGAGGATCGCCTGGGGCGTTTTCTCGCTGATCATCTGCCGCATGATTTCGTCAATCATCAGGATTTCGTGGATCGACGTCCGCCCGCGGTATCCCCGTTGTTGGCAGTGCGCGCAACCCTTGGCCCTTGCGAACGTGAGTTCGCCGGACACCGTCCCCATGCCGAGCCGCTCGATCTCCGTCGGCCGAGGCGTGTAGAGTTCGCGGCATTTTCCGCAGACGACCCGTACCAACCGTTGAGCCACCACGCCCAACAACGAGGGCGCAAGAAGGAAGGGTTCGATCCCCATTTCGATGAGGCGAGTCACCGCTCCCCCGGCGTCGTTGGTGTGCAGCGTGGAGAACACCAGGTGTCCGGTCAGGGCGGCTTCCGTCGCCATGGCGCCCGTCTCGGGATCCCGGATCTCTCCCACCATGACGATGTCGGGGTCCTGACGCAACACGGAACGCAGAATCGTCGCGAAGGTCAATCCCTTTTTGACGTTGACCTGGACCTGCGTGATGCCGGGGAGGTGATACTCCACCGGATCTTCGACCGTGACCACGTTGACCTCCGGACAGCGGACCGCGTTGAGGGCCGCGTACAGCGTGGTGCTTTTCCCGCTTCCGGTGGGACCCGTGACGAGCACGATGCCGTACGGTTGGTGAATGAGCTGATGAAGGCGCTCCAAATTCTGGGGCGTGAACCCCAGGTCTTTGAGGCCAATCAGGACGTTGGCGCGGTCGAGGATTCGGATCACGACCTTCTCGCCATGCTGGGTCGGAAGCGTCGAGACGCGCATATCCAGGTTGTGTGACGAAAGTTGAATCCGGCCGTCTTGAGGTTTTTGTCGTTCGGCGATATCGAGGTTAGACAGAATTTTCACCCGTGAGGTGATGGCCGCACGCAGCAACGGTGAGAACGACAGGATGTCGCGCAGGATGCCGTCGACTCGAAAGCGGATGAGGATCTTGAGGTCGCTGGGCTCGATGTGAATATCGCTCGCGCCTTCCGCGATGGCGCGGTTGAAGATTTGGTCCACGATTTTCACGATCGGGATTTCTTTCCCGACCGCGAGGAGTCGTTCCACCTCTCCCGGGCCGCCGTGATCGACGTCGAACCGCTGGAGGGCCTCGGTGTCGAGCGAGCCGATGGTGGCTTCGGCGGCATAGTACCGGTCTTGGGCCGCGATGAGTTGGCGGCGTGTGGCCAAGACGGGTTGGACCACGCAACGAGTCTCTCGGGCCAAAAAGTCGAGCGTTTCGATCTCGGTGGGATCGGCCAAGGCCACGGTGAGTTCCTTGTTCGCCAGAAAGACGGGAAGGATGCCCAGCTTCCGGGCGAGTTGTTCGGGGACTGTCGCGATAGTCTTCGGCGAGATGGTGATCGCTGACAGGTCGATCACCGGAATGTTGAATTGCATCCCAACCGCCTCGGCCACTTTGGTGTCGGACACGAACCCCAACTCGAAAATGATCGTCCCCAGTTGTTTGTGGGGCTCCTTCTCTCGCTGGTGCTGGACGGCGGTTTCAAGTTGGACGGGATCAAGGGCGCCTTGCTCGACCAGAATTTGCCCGAGCTTTGATTGAAGGACGCGGTTAAGCGGCATGGTCGGTTTGAGACGAATTAGTGACGGAATAGATCATCGATATCGGTTTGGGAAACGGGCTCGTTCTGTTCTTGGTCTTTGGGTTTCGCTGCCTGCTCTTTGAGAAAGTGGTCGATTTCCTTTGTGATCAACTGGCTGCGACCGCCCGAACCGGTTGGCGCCGCGGCAAGGGCTGATTCAGGGGCGGGCGCGCCCGTCGTCGGCACGTGGGGTGTTCCGGATTGCGGTTCTCCGCAGCCGCCGCAATGTTGTTCGCCAAGGTGGTTGAAGAACGCACACCGGGCGCAGGGCCACCCGAGGATCACTCCGCAGCGGCTGCAAAAACGACGCGGGTCACGGTTAGCGGTCGTGCAATACGGACACTTCATCGGGCGGCTCCATCCGTCATGGCTTTGCGCAAAACTGTCCTCTCGGTGCGCGGTGCGTAAGCATAGCAGATATCCGAATCATGGCCAGACGCATCATCGGCACTGTGCGTCAGTGCGATGAGTGGGCCGGTTCGTTGACTCTCATCGAGACCCGGATACTATATAGTGCTGGAGAGACACGAGCAGGGAGGCAGTGGACTCGAACGTCGTCACAACTCGCCGCGGCGGCACGCTGACCGCGGAAGAACGCCGGTTGGAGGAGGCGCGGACGCGCACCACACACTGGCGCCGCTGGGGGCCCTACTTGAGCGAGCGGCAGTGGGGCACGGTGCGCGAGGACTACAGCGCGACCGGCACGGCCTGGGAATACTTCCCCCACGATCACGCGCGCTCGCGCGTCTATCGGTGGGGCGAAGACGGGATCGCCGGAATTTCCGATAATCATCAGCGGTTGTGCTTCGCGCTCGCGCTCTGGAACGGTCGTGATCCCATCCTCAAAGAACGGCTATTCGGCCTGTCCGGCAACGAGGGCAATCACGGCGAGGATGTGAAGGAGTGTTACTGGTACCTCGACAATACGCCCACGCACTCGTACATGCGGTTTCTCTACAAGTACCCGCAGCAGGCGTTCCCCTACGACGAGTTGATCGCTGAAAATCGGCGTCGCGGTCGGGGGGCGCCCGAGTACGAATTGACGGACACCGGCGCGTTCGACCATGACCGGTATTGGGACGTGTTCGTGCGGTACGCCAAGGCTTCTCCGGACGATGTGTTGATTGAAATTCGGGTGATCAATCGCGGTCCTGACCCGGCCGTGTTGCACGTACTCCCCACGTTGTGGTTCCGGAACCGCTGGACATGGGACCCGCGCGTGGAGAAACCAGTCGTCAAGGCGGGGCGCGACGCCCGAGGCTGCCGCGTGATCGAGGCGTTCGAGGCCACGGTGGGCGCACGGCGATTGTTCTGCGAGGGCGCTCCGGATCTGCTCTTTACCGAGAACGAGACCAACTACGAGCGCCTGTTTAATTCGCCGAATGGATCTCGGTATGTGAAAGATGGGATCAACGACTACGTGGTGTTGGGTTGCCTCGACGCGGTGAATCCCGAGCGCGCCGGCACCAAGGCCGCGGCGCACTATTGCCTGGATGTGCCGTCCAGCGGGGAGCGGACCCTCCGACTTCGTCTGCGGCCTGACGCGACGGGGACCCCGTTCCGGGGGTTCGAGGCGACGGTCGCTCAGCGCGAACGCGAGGCCGATGAGTTTTATCACCGTGTGACGCCGGCGGTTGAATCCGGCGAGCTGTCGCGCATCCAGCGCCAAGCGTTTGCCGGGATGCTGTGGAATCGGCAGCACTATCACTACGTGGTCGAGAATTGGCTGTCGGGCGACGCGGCCGGCCCGCCTCCGCCGCCCGCTCGTCGCACCGGCCGCAATCGCGATTGGACGCACTTGTATACGGACGACATTTTGTCGATGCCCGATAAGTGGGAGTATCCGTGGTTCGCGGCGTGGGATCTGGCGTTTCACGTGGTGCCGTTCGCGATGATCGATCCGGAGTTCGCCAAACATCAACTCGTGTTGTTGACCCGCGAGTGGTACATGCACCCCAATGGCCAGATTCCGGCGTACGAGTGGGCGTTCGGAGACGTGAACCCTCCGGTGCATGCGTGGGCGGCGTGGCGGGTGTACAAGATCGAAAAGAAACTGTACGGGCGCGCCGACACGTTTTTCCTCGAACGCGTGTTCCAAAAGTTGCTCCTGAACTTTACCTGGTGGGTCAACCGGAAGGACGCAGGGGGGAAGAATATTTTTCAGGGCGGGTTCTTGGGCCTCGATAACGTGTCGGTGTTCGACCGCAGCACCCGGCTGCCCACTGGCGGCCATATCGAACAATCCGACGGAACTAGTTGGATGGCGTTTTACTGCCTTAACCTCCTGGCCATTGCGCTGGAGCTGGCCAAGACCAATCCTAGTTACGAAGACATCGCGAGCAAGTTTTTCGAGCACTTTCTCTACATCGCGGACGCGATCAATCATCTCGGCGGTACGGGGCTGTGGGATGAGGAGAATGGGTTCTATCACGACGTGTTGCATCTGCCGGACGGCGCGGCCTTGCCGCTCAAGCTGCGGTCCATGGTTGGGTTGATTCCCTTGTTCGCGGTGGAGACCTTGGAACCGGATATCATGGAGCGCTTCCCGGGGTTCGCGCGTCGGTTGGAGTGGTTCATCGCGAACCGGCCCGATCTGTCCCGAAACGTGGCCAGTATGGACCGGCCCGGCGTGGGCAAACGGCGGTTGTTGTCGATCGTGAGCGCGACCAAACTGCGGCGCATCCTGCGGCGCATGTTGGACGAGACCGAGTTTTTGAGTCCGTACGGAGTCCGATCCCTGTCGCGCGTGTACGGCGACGATCCCTATGTCCTGCGGGTCAACGGCCACGAACGCGTGGTTCGGTATGAACCCGCGGAATCGGGAGACGGACTTTTCGGGGGGAACTCCAATTGGCGCGGCCCGGTGTGGTTCCCTGTGAACTTCCTCATCATCGAATCGCTCCAGAAGTTTCACCATTATTTGGGCGACGGGTTTGCCGTGGAGTGCCCGACCGGGTCGGGGCGGTTGATGACGTTGGAGCAGGTCGCCACGGAAATTTCGCGGCGGCTGGTTGCGCTCTTTCTCCCGGATCATGCGGGGCGGCGCCCGGTTCACGGACTGGCCGCTCACCGCTACACCGATCCGCACTGGCGCGACCACCTGCCGTTCCACGAGTATTTTCACGGCGATCACGGCGCGGGGATCGGGGCGAGTCATCAAACCGGATGGACGGGGCTGGTCGCGAAGTTGGTTCAACAGGTCACGCGGGAGTCGGCGCGAGCGGGCAACCGCAAGCGCGCCTCGTCGCGACGGGCGGCCGCGTAGTCGATTCGAGGGTGTGAGGGCAGTCGTCCACAAGGGAAGACGGGGAAAGGATGCGAGATGGACATCGGATTCGTGGGGCTTGGGAAAATGGGGCTGAACATGGTGACCCGGCTGACGCAAGGCGGGCACCGCGTGGTGGCGTTCGACCGCGACCCCGCCAAGGTGTCGGACGCGGTCCGCGCCGGGTGCGCGGGCGCGGGATCGCTCGATGAGTTGGTCGCGAAGCTCCCGGCGCCGCGAGCGGTCTGGATCATGGTTCCGGCTGGGGCGCCAACCGAGGAGACGGTGCGCGACGTGGCCGGGCGGTTGAGCACGGGTGATGCGGTCATCGACGGCGGCAACACCCACTTTCACGACGACGTGCGCCGCGCCGAGTCGCTCAAATCCCGCGGCATTCACTACGTGGACGCGGGCACCAGCGGCGGCGTGTGGGGGTTGAAGCTGGGATACTGCCTCATGATCGGCGGGGCGGACGACGTGGTCCGACGGCTCGCGCCGATCATGGCCACGCTGGCGCCGGAGAACGGGTGGGCGCACGTGGGCGGGGTCGGGTCCGGCCACTACGTGAAGATGGTGCACAACGGGATCGAATACGGCATGATGCAGGCGTATGCCGAAGGATTTGAGTTGTTGTCCAAGAGCGAGTATCGTTTGGATCTCGCCCGCGTCGCCGACCTCTGGATGCACGGCAGCGTGGTCCGCTCGTGGCTGTTGGAATTGGCGGCCGGCGCGTTGGCGGGGGACCCGCGGTTGGAGCGACTCAACGGGTATGTGGCGGATTCGGGCGAAGGGCGGTGGATGGTGGCGGACGCGATGGAAAAGGGCGTTCCCGTGCCCACGTTGACCGCGGCGATTTTTACGCGGTTTCGCTCGCGTCAGGCGGAGTCGTTCGCGGAGAAATTGTTGGCGGCGCTCCGCAATGCGTTCGGCGGGCATGCGGTCAAGGCCTCGGGTGGGTAGGACAAGGAGGGAACCATGTCGGAGACGGCGGTCATGAACGAATCCGCGGCGGATACCAAGCGGGGGCCGACCGCGCAGCCGTGTTTGTTGGTGATATTGGGCGGCTCCGGGGATTTGGCGCGGCGCAAGCTGATTCCGGCCTTGTATAACCTGCTGCTCGACGGCATGTTGCCCCAGGAGTTCGCGGTGTTGGGCGTCGGGCGCACGGTCCTGGATGACGCGGGGTTTCGCGCCGTGGCGCGGGAGGGTATCCAGGCGCACTCGCGTCAGGATCTGGATCCGGCGAAATGGGGGGCGTTTGAGCGGCGGCTGTTTTATTCGCCCGGCGAGACGGATGATGCCGCAACGTATCAGACCATCCGGTCCCGCGCGGAAACCATCGAATCGCAATTCGGACTTCCCGGCAACCGGATCTTTTATCTGGCGATCCCGCCGACCGCGTTTGCCGCCGCGGCGCAGGGATTGCTCGGGGCCGGCCTGACTCAGGCGCGCGACCCCAAAGGCCCGATCGCGAGGGTGATCGTGGAGAAGCCCATCGGCCGCGACTTGGCGTCGGCGCGGGCGATCAACGAGGTGTTAAGCCGGGCGTTTGACGAATCGCAGATCTTTCGGATCGACCATTATTTGGGTAAGGAAACGGTGCAAAACCTCCTGGTCCTGCGTTTTGCCAACGGTCTGTTCGAGCCCGTGTGGAACCACAAGTACATCGACCACGTCCAGATTTCAGTGGCGGAAGAGGCGGGCATCGGTTCGCGCGCCGCGTATTACGAGGAAGCCGGCGCATTACGCGACATGGTGCAGAACCATATTCTCCAACTGTTGTGCTTGGTCGCCATGGAGCCGCCATGGTCGTTGGACCCGGACGTGGTCCGCAACTCGCGCTTGGAGGTGCTCCGCTCGTTACGGCCGATCACGGGTCTGGGGGTCACTGACGTCACGGTGCGCGGACAATACAGCCCTGGGATGGTCGGCGGCGTGGAGGTGCCGGGGTATCGTCGCGAAGCCGACGTGAAGCCGGATTCCACCACCGAAACATTCGTGGCGCTGAAAGTCTTCGTGGATAACTGGCGATGGGCCGGAGTACCGTTCTACCTGCGAACCGGGAAACGGATGACCAAACGGGCGACCGAGATCGCGGTGCAGTTCAAGGAAGTCCCACCCGTGTTGTTCAACGCGAACCCGGCGACGCCGCTTGAGCCCAATGTGTTGGCGCTCCGGATCCAACCCGAGGAAGGATTCTCCTTGGGCATCAATTCCAAACTCCCGGGTTCACGGCTGCGCATCGAACCCGTGGCCATGGACTTTCGGTACGGCGCCGCGTTCGGCGGGGCGTCGCCGGACGCGTACGAACGCCTCTTGCTCGACGTGATGGCCGGAGACGCCACGTTGTTCATGCGGCGCGACGCGGTCGAAGCCGCGTGGGAGTGGGTGACCGCGATTCTGGACGGCTGGCGGGAGCACGGCAGCAAGTGGTTGCCGGAATACCAAACCGGCACCTGCGGGCCGATCGAAGCCGACCGGCTGATCGAACGCGACGGCCGCCGCTGGCGCACGCTCTGACCCATGCCCCTCCGCCGCGCATGATGTTGGTCGGGGATATCGGCGGGACCAAAACCGTGTTGGCCCTCGTCCGTCCCACGGCCTCTGGCCGCGATGTGGTGCGTGAGGCGGTGTACGCGAGTCGGGACTACGCGCGATTCGACGAGCTCCTCGCGGCGTTCCTTAAAGACGGGGGCGAACGGCCGGAGACGGTGTGCCTCGGGGTGGCGGGGCCGGTGCGCGACGGTCGGTGTCAGACCACGAATTTACCGTGGTTGTTGGATGAACGCGAATTGGGACGCGCCGTCGGCGCACGAGCCGTGAAGTTGCTCAACGACGTGGAGGCGGCCGCGTTCGGCGTGCTCGCGCTTCGGGACGACGAAGTCGTCTCGCTGAATACAGGACAACGCGCCGTCGGCAACGTCGCCGTGATTGCGGCCGGGACCGGGCTGGGTGAGGCCATACTCGCGTGGGATGGCCGACGGTATGTTCCGGTGCCCTCCGAGGGAGGGCACGCCGATTTTTCGCCGCGGACCGACCGCGAGATTGAATTACTGCGTTTCTTGCGCGCCGAGTTCGGCCGGGTCAGTTGCGAACGCGTCTTGTCCGGTCCGGGCCAGCACAACATCTACCGATTTCTGCGAGACACCGGGGCCGTCGAAGAACCGGAGTGGCTGCGGGACGAACTGGCTGCGGGCGATCCCTCGGCGGTCATCACGCGAGTGGGGCTTGCCCACGGGCACCCGCTGTGTGTGGACGCCGTGGATCTCTTCGCCTCGCTCTACGGCGCGGAGGCGGGCAATTTGGCGCTCAAGTCGTTCGCCGTCGGCGGCGTGTTCGTCGCGGGCGGCATTGCCCCGAAAATGATCGACAAGCTCCGCGACGGGACCTTCATGACGGCGTTTACGGCCAAGGGACGGTACCGGCCGCTTATGGAATCGATTCCCGTGAGCGTGTCCCTCAACCCCAGAGCCCCGTTGTTGGGCGCCGCGCGCTACGCCACAGAGCGTCTTCTGACTTCACACGCGGCGCAGCCCGTCTGACCGCTCGTATCCGGGCGATGCCCGTGGTCCGATCCGCCGTCCGATCTGCTTGACAAGGTGGGGGGATTTCTTTAAGATCGCGCCCGCATTGATGGCCTAGAAACACCTTTGTATTGGATACGGAATGTCTTGGAAGGTACGACTCGGATGGTTGCTCGTTCTGGCGTTGCCGACCTCGGTGATCGCGGCTGAACGCGATCCCATCCAACCGCGTGTGCCCAAGGACCAGATGGAGGCCGCAAAGGCCGTGACGAACCCGGTCCCCATGACGCCCGAGAATGTGGCCGTTGGAGAAGGACTGTATCGCGGAAAAGGCACGTGTTTCGTGTGCCACGGGGAGAAGGGGTTGGGTGATGGTCCCGCGGCCGTGGGGTTTGATCCGTCCCCAAGGAATTTTACAAACGGGGCTTTTCACCAAGCGCGAACCGACGGTGAATTGATGTGGGTGCTCAAGAACGGGAGTCCCGGCACCGCGATGGTTCCGCTGGTGGGCAGCGTGATTACAGAGGAGGAAGGGTGGAAGATCCTCCTGTATGAACGGAGCCTGGCTCAAGGCGCGAAGTGACGGTGTGTCTCCGCGTGAATATTCTGCGTTGGTTCACGTCTTGTGAGGCAATGGCTGAGTGAGACGCGGGGTTGTGGCCATGGCGTTGGCGGGGGGGCTGATCGTGTCGTCGAATCTTGTCTCCCGCGCCGCGGACGGCACGGTGACGGTGGTCTCTCCCAAGCCGAATGCCGTGGTCGGGAGCGACGTGACCGTAACGTGGGCGCAGGAAAAGGTTGGGCGAGCCGATCATGTTCATGTGTTTGTCGACGGCGGCCAGATGAAGCCGGTGACAACCGGTGCATCAACGGTGGTGAAGGGGTTATCCAAGGGCGTACATGAAGTCACGGTCCAGGCGTACAGCAGCGACCACGAGCCGCTCGATGCCAAGGCGTCGGTCACCGTGAAGGTCGAATAGACCGAGGCAAGTAGGGGCTCACTTTATTCATCCAGAAGGAGGAACGGTCCATGAGGAAGAGCACGGGAGTATTAGTTGCTGGCGTGGTCGGGCTGGCATTCGCCACGGGCGTGGCGGTTGCGGCGGAGAAGGACATCAAAATGCCCCGCGTGCCGGCTGGTGAGTTGCAGAAAGCCAAGGATACGAAGAGCCCGTTGAAGATGACGCCGGATGTCATTGCGAAGGGCAAGGCCATCTTTGAGGGCAAGGGCACCTGCTTTACCTGCCACGGCCAAACTGGTAAGGGCGACGGCCCTGCCGGCGCGGCGCTGGATCCGTCGCCGCGCAACTTCACCAATCCGGAATTCGCGAAGATCCGCACCGAGGGTGAGATGTTCTGGGTGGTGAAGAACGGGAGCCCGGGCACCGGCATGATCGCCTACGCTCCGGCGATGATCACCGACGAAGAGGCCTGGCAAGCGATCGCCTACGTCCGTTCGCTTGGTGGCGCGAAATAACCTAGTCGAACCGAATTGAGTGCCCACGGGGGGCCCGGAAACGGGCCTCCCGTTTTTTTGTCCCAACTATGTCCTAATTCTCCTATTGTCGCGATTTCCCCTGGTTTTTTTATTCTCCACTTACCAGAATGTTTCGGCTTTAGTCTCGGTCTTAAGTAAGGGGTAGTTTGCCTCTAACCCTTGGAAATCCGTCTTAAAAACGGCTGTCAGGGATTCTCTTCACGTAGCAGGCGGACAAAAGCCGATGATTAAATGGGCGAGTGCCCCGAATCTTGCTTCCTCTATAACCGGTCGAATGTCTTTTTATAACGTTTCCGTAATTGTAGCGTGTGAGCGGGTTGTTCCTTGCGGCGCCGGTATCACGATGTTGCCGAACCGTGTAGGGAAACCCGGATTCTGCATGGTGACGAGGTAAGCGACAGAGCAGCCGGAGCAGGGCGGATCCGGTTAGGCGTCGACGTGCACAGGACGATACTCAAAGCACTCACTCCCTTCATCAGTCTTCTGATCGTCGCGGCCTGGTTCCCGCCGCAGGCGCGTAGCGCAGCCATACACCCCACCAACGGCGTACAAACCGGCACCGCGACCATCGCGGCTGGCGCCACCACCACTGCGGCGCCGGTCACCATCACCGCTGTGGTGCCGAGCCAGAGCATCCTGTGGTTTGAGGCCACGTCGACGGGCGCGGCCTCGCCCAACAGCGGGTCGGTCAGCGGCCAGCTCACCAACAGCACCACCCTCACCTTCACCCGCCAGGGTACCATTGGGTCCATCTCGATCCGGTGGTACGTGGCGCAATTTACCTCCGGGGTCTTTGTCCAGCGGGGCTCGGCGCCGAAAAACGGCGCGGCCACATTCAACGTGACCCTCCCCACGGCGGTGAACCTGGCGCAGTCGTTCGTGTTGCTCAGCGAGCGTCGGACCGGCGGCACCTTCGACGGGTCTGGTTTTGTTCGCGGCACGTTGACCACCACCACGAACCTCCAACTGACCTCGGCGGTTGCGAGTGCGATCACTCAGACCGTGGAGTACCAGGTGGTGCAGTTTACTTCCGGCGCCACGGTGCAGACCGGGACCGCCACCCTGGCAGCCGCGTCGGCAACAATTACGGCCACGATCACAGCGGTAAACCTGGCGTCATCATTTTTGATTTTTAACTATCAGTCCGCGGCCGGCACCGGCACCAACATCGGCCAGAAGTTGGTGCGGGGCCGGATCACGGCGACCAATCAGTTGACGTTTGATCGCTCCGCCACCGGGCAACAGGTGGACATCCGCTATTTTGTGGTGTCACTTACCGACGGCACGACCGTGCAACCCGGAGTCACAACCTTTACGACGACCACCCAGACCACCGCCCCCAATACCATCTCCGCGGTGGTGTTGAACCGCAGTATCGCGTTTTCCGCATCCAACATGAGCCATACCGGCCAGGCGGCCGGTCGGACCTCGTTCGCCACCGACGACAACGCCGGGGTGGGATCGTTCACACACAACCTTACGACCACCACGAATCTCCAGGTCACGCGCGGGGACTCGGGGGCCACGGCGGATGTGGGTTGGTTCGTGGTGCAGTTTGCCCTGTTGTCGGCGCCCACGCTCGTGTCGGTGCTGGACACGCCAACCGACAACGGCGGCGCGATCAATCTGACGTGGACCCCATCCACCGCGGGGGGCGTGACTGAACAGCGCGTGTACCGTTCCACCACCAGCGGCGGACCGTACACCGTAGTCACCACGTTCACGAACAACACCACGAGCACGTACACCAACACCGGGCTGGCCAACGGCACCATGTACTATTACGTCGTACGAGCGTTCGACGGGACCCAGGAATCGGTCAACAGCAACCAATTGTCGGCCGCCCCGCTGGACAACCTGGCGCCGTCAGCGCCGACGGGCGTCAATGCGACGGACACGCCGAGTGACAACGGCGGCTCGCTCGATCTGGTCTGGACGCCTTCGATATCGACCGACGTGACGCAGCAGCGTGTGTATCGCTCGACTACGAGCGGCGGCCCGTACACGGTGATCACGACGTTTACCAACAACACCACGAATACGTTCACCAACACCGGGCTGACCAACGGGACGCCGTACTACTATGTGGTGCGGGCGTGGGACGGGACCCAGGAGTCATTAAATTCGGTCCAAACCTCAGCCGCGCCTCTGGATAATCTGGCTCCGGTTGCGCCCACGGGTCTCAGTGCGGTGGATACGCCGAGCGATAACGGCGGGGCGCTGAATCTGGCATGGACGCCGTCCACGGCGGCGGATGTGACGGAGCAACGCGTGTACCGCAGCACCACGAGCGGCGGGCCGTATACCGTGGTGATCACGTTCACGAACAACACGACTGCGGCCTACACGGACACGGGGTTGACCAATGGGACCACGTATTACTACGTGGTGCGGGCGTGGGACGGGACGCAACTGTCTCTGGACAGCAATCAGGCCTCATTCGCGCCGTTGGATAACCTGATACCGGCGGCGCCCACGGGCGTGAGCGCGGTGGATACGCCGAGCGACAGCGGCGGGGCGATCAACCTGGCGTGGACCGTGTCCACGGCGCCGGATGTCACGGAGCAACGCGTGTACCGCAGTACGACCAGCGGTGGGCCGTACACCGTGGTGATCACGTTCACGAATAACACGACCGCGGCCTACACGGACACGGGCCTGACCAACGGGACGACCTATTACTACGTGCTCAGAGCGTTCGATGGGACGCAGCCGTCGGTGGACTCGACGCAGGCGTCCGCGGTGCCGCTGGATAACGCGCCGCCCGTGGCCCCGACCAGCTTGGGTGTCACAGACGTGCCGGCGGATAACGGGGGCGCGCTCAACCTGGTGTGGACGCCCTCGGCGTCCGTCACCGTGAGCGAGCAGCGGGTCTATCGGTCGCTCACCAGTGGCGGCCCGTACACCGTGGTGACCACGATTGGGAACAACACCACATCGGCATATACCGATACCGGGCTGACCAATGGCACCACGTATTACTACGTTGTTCGCGCGGTCAATGTCGCCGTGGAATCCCCCAACAGCAACCAGGCCTCGTTCGCGCCGGTGGACAACCTGGCGCCGGCCGCGCCCACGGGCGTCACCGCGGTGGATACGCCGAGCGACAACGGGGGCGCATTGAACCTGGCGTGGACGGCCTCGACCGCGCCGGACGTGACCCAGCAACGCGCGTACCGGAGCACGACCAGCGGCGGGCCGTACACAATCGTGACCACGATCCTAAACAACACCACGACCGCCTACACGGACACGGGGTTGACCAACGGCACGACCTACTACTACGTGATCCGCGCGTATGATGGCACGCAGGAGTCGACAGACAGCAATCAAGCCTCGTTCGCCCCCGTGGACAACGTGGCGCCGGCCGCGCCCACGGGCGCCGCCGCGACGGACACACCGAGCGACAACGGCGGCGCGATCGATGTGGTTTGGACCGTGTCGGCCTCCACCGACGTGACCCAGCAGCGGGTCTATCGCGGCACGACCAGCGGCGGGCCGTACACGGTGGTCACCACGATCATGAACAACACGACCACCACGTATACCGATATAGGGTTGACGAACGGCACGACCTATTACTACGTGGTCCGCGCGTACGACGGGACACAGGAATCGGCGATGTCGAGCCAGGCATCCGCGGCTCCGTTGGACAACACCGCGCCCGCCGCGCCCACGACCCTTACCGCCTCCGATGTGGCGGGTGACCAGGGAGGGGCCATCGCCTTGTCCTGGGTCCCGTCGATCTCCGGCGATGTGACGAGTCAGCGCGTGTATCGGTCGACCGTGTCCGGAGGGCCGTACGCGGTCATCACCACCATCGCGAACAACACGACCACGACGTACACCGATACGGGCCTGACCAACGGCACGACGTATTACTACGTGGTGCGGGCGTTCGACGGGACGCTCGAATCCGCGAACTCGAATCAGGCGGCTCAAGCTCCGATCGATAACACCCCGCCGCCTCCACCCACGGCTCCGAGCGCCGGCGACGCGGGCGGGGACAACGGCGGAGCGGTCACGTTGCTCTGGACACCGTCCACGGCGCCGGATGTGACCCAACAGCGCGTGTACCGCAGCACCACCAGCGGCGGGCCGTACACCGTGGTCGCGACCATTCTCAACAACACGACCAGCACCTACACCGACACCGGGCTCACGAACGGCACCACCTATTACTACGTGATCCGCGCGTTTGACGGGACCGTGGAGTCCACGGCGTCGGCTCAGATGGCGGCCGTACCGCTGGATGATACCCCCCCGGCAGCGCCCACAGGCCTCACGACGGTGGATACGCCGAGCGACAACGGCGGCGCGTTGAACCTGGCGTGGACAGTCTCGACCGCCTTGGACGTCACGGAGCAGCGGGTGTATCGATCACTGGCGGCGGGCGGGCCGTACTCCGTCATCACCACGATCGCGAACAACACGACCACGACGTACACCGACACCGGGCTGACCAACGGGACGCCGTATTACTACGTGCTGCGGGCGTGGGACGGGACGCAGGAGTCGGTGAACTCCCTTGAGTCATCTGCTGCGCCCCTCGATAACGTTGCGCCGGCTGCACCCACGGCGCTGAGCGCCGCGGATACCCCGAGCGACACCGGAGGATCCATCACTCTGAACTGGACGGTCTCGGCATCTACCGATGTGACGCAACAGCGGGTGTATCGGAGCACCACGAGCGGGGGACCATACACCGTCATCACCACGATTGCGAACAACACAACCACGACCTACGCGGATACCGGGTTGACCAACGGGACGACGTATTACTACGTGGTGCGGGCGTTCGATGGCACGTTTGTATCCGCGGATTCGAACCAGGCCTCGGCCGTGCCGTTTGACAACACCGTGGCGGCGGCGCCCACGGGGCTGAGTGCGACGGACGTGCTGGGTGATCAAGGCGGCGCGATCAGCTTGGCGTGGACCCCGTCGATCTCCGCGGGGGTGACTGAGCAGCGGGTCTATCGCAGCACCACGTCTGGCGGGCCGTACAGCGTGGTGATCACGTTCACCAACAACACCACGACTGCGTATACGAACACCGGACTGACCAACGGGACGCCGTATTACTACGTGGTGCGGGCGTTCAACGGGAGTGTGGAATCCCCAGACAGCAATCAGGCCTCGGCCGCGCCGGTGGACAACCTGGCGCCGGCGGCGCCGACGGGGCTGGCGGCGAGCGATCGGCCGGCGGACAACGGGGGGGCGATCGACCTGCTCTGGAGCGTGTCAGCCTCGAGCGACGTCACCGAGCAGCGCATCTACCGGAGTCTGACCAGCGGGCCGTACACGGTGATCACCACGATCCTCAATAACACGACCACGACCTACACGGATACCGGTCTGACCAACGGCACGACGTATTACTACGTGATTCGGGCGTACGACGCGACCCAGGAGAGTGCGAACAGCAACGAGGCGAACGCCGTGCCCGTGGACAACATCCCGGCCGGAGCGCCTACCAGCTTGACGGTGGTAGACCATCCGGCGGATCAGGGCTTTGTCTTGGATCTGGCGTGGACGCCGTCTACCGCAATCGATGCGGTCGGGCAGCGGATCTATCGGAGTCTGACCTCCGGTGGGCCGTACACGGTGGTGGCAACCTTTGCCAATAACACGACCAGTACGTACACCGACACCGGACTCTCGAACTTCACGACGTACTACTACGTGGTCCGGGCGTTCGACGGCACGCAGGAAAGCCCGAGCAGCAACGAAGCGAACGCCGTGCCGCTGGACAACCTGGCGCCCACCGCGCCCACGACGCTGAATGTCGTGGACCGCCCGGCGGATCAGGGCTTTGCGCTGGATCTGGCGTGGACGCCGTCGAACAGCACGGATGTCACGCAGCAACGGATCTACCGATCAACCACGTCGGGGGGGCCGTACACGGTCATCGCCACGATCGGGAACAACACCACGACCACGTACACGGACACGGGGCTGGCCAACGGCACCACGTACTACTACATCCTCCGGGCGTTCGACGCCACCCAGGAGAGCGCGAACAGCAACCAGGCGAGCGCCGCGCCGCTCGACAATCTGCTTCCGGCGGCGCCGACGACGCTGTCGGCCGTGGATCATGCGGCGGATCAGGGATTTGCTCTTGACCTCGCGTGGACCCCGTCAGTCTCAACGGACGTGGTGCAGCAGCGGATCTACCGGAGTCTGACCGCTGGCGGGCCGTACACGGTGATCGCGACCGTTCTCAACAACACGACCGCGACCTACGCGGACACGGGCTTGTCCAACTTCACCGCGTACTACTACATGGTTCGCGCGTTCGACGCCACCCAGGAAAGCGCGAACAGCAATGAGGCGAGCCAGACGCCGGTGGACAACCTCGCGCCCGCCGCGCCGACCAGCCTGAATGCAGTGGACCACCCGGCGGATCAGGGTTTTGAGATCGACCTGACCTGGACGCCGTCGGTGAGCACGGACGTCACGCAGCAACGGTTGTACCGCTCGTTAACCACGGGCGGGCCGTACACGGTGGTCACGACGTTCCTGAACAACACGACCGCGGCGTTTACGGACACCGGGCTCACCAACGACACCACGTACTACTATGTGGTCCGCGCCTTCGACGCGACCCAGGAGAGCGCGAACAGCAACGAAGACAATGCCGCACCGATCGACAACATTGCGTCGCCAGCTCCCACCGGGCTGACAGCGGTCGATCACCCGGCGGATCAGGGCTTTGCGCTGGATCTGGCCTGGACGCCGTCGGTTTCGATCGACGTGGTGCAGCAGCGGATCTACCGGAGCCTGACCACGGGCGGCCCGTACACCGTGGTCGCGACGATTCCGAACAATACCACCTCGATATACACCGACGCCGGGCTGGCCAATTTCACCGCCTACTACTACGTGGTCCGCGCGTTTGACGGGACCCAATTGAGCCCGGACAGCAATGAGGCGAGCAGTACGCCGGTGGACAACATCGCACCCAACGCCCCTACGACGCTGACCGTGGTCGATCACCCGGCGGATCAGGGTTTTGCGCTGGATCTGGCGTGGACGCCGTCCACGAGCACGGATGTGACCCAGCAGCGGATCTACCGATCGACCACGTCGGGCGGGCCGTACAGCGTGGTCGCGACGATCGCCAACAACACGACGACGACCTTTACCGATACCGGGTTGGCGAACTTCACGGTGTACTACTACGTGATCCGGGCCTACGACGCGACCCAGGAGTCGGTCAATAGCACGCAAGCGTCGGCCACGCCGATCGACAATATTGCGCCGACCGCGCCGACCGCGTTGACTGCGGTGGACCATCCGTTGGACGAGGGATTTGCGCTGGATCTGGCGTGGACGCCATCCACGAGCACGGATGTGACCCAACAGCGGATCTACCGATCGACCACGTCGGGCGGGCCGTATACGGTCATCGTCACGTTCCTCAACAATACCACCACGACGCACACAGACACCGGGTTGACCAACGGTACCACGTACTACTACGTGGTGCGGGCGTTTGACGCGACCCAGGAGAGCGCCAACAGCAATCAGTCCGGGGCGTTCCCGATCGACAACATTGCGTCCGCGGCGCCGACCGCACTCACCGTGGTGGATCACCCGGCGGACCAAGGGTTCGCGCTGGATCTGGCCTGGACGCCGTCCACGTCGATCGATGCGGTTGGGCAGCGCGTGTATCGGAGCACCACCACGGGCGGGCCGTACACCGTGGTGGCCACGTTCGCCAACAACACGACCGCAACATTTACCGACACCGGGTTGGCCAATTTCACCGCCTACTACTACGTGGTGCGTGCGTATGACGGCACGCAGGAAAGCCCGGACAGCAACGAAGCCTCGGCCACGCCGATCGACAACTTGGCGCCCGCCGCGCCCACGGCGCTGACCGCGACCGATCGTCCGGCGGACCAGGGTTTTGCCATCGACTTGGTGTGGGCCGTGTCCGCATCGACGGACGTCACGCAGCAGCGCATCTACCGGAGCCTGACCCCTGGTGGGCCGTATACCGTGGTCACCACGATCCTGAACAACACAACCACGACGTTTACGGATACGGGACTCACGAACTTTACGCCGTACTACTACATCATCAGGGCGTATGACGCCACGCAGGAGAGCGCGAACAGCAACGAGTCGAGCGCAACGCCTATGGACAACATCGCGCCGAACGCGCCCGCCGCGTTCAGCGTGAGCGATCATCCGTCGGATCAAGGCTTTGCGTTGGATCTGGTCTGGACGCCGTCCATATCGACTGATGTGACGCAGCAGCGGATCTACCGCAGCCTGACCACCGGCGGGCCGTATACCGTGATCACCACGATCGCCAACAACACCACGAGCACGTATACGGACACGGGGCTGGCGAACTTCACCACGTACTACTACGTGATCCGCGCGTTCGATGCGACTCAGGAGAGCCTCAACAGCGCGCAGGCGAGCGCGATCCCGATCGACAACATCGCGCCGGCCACGCCCACCACGTTGACGGCCGCCGATCACCCGGTTGACCAAGGGTTCGCCATTGATTTGGCGTGGACGCCGTCGGTGAGCACCGACGTGACCCAGCAGCGCATCTACCGGAGCCTGACCAGCGGTGGCCCGTACAGCGTGATCACGACCATCACGAACAACACCACCGCGACCTATACGGACACCGGGCTGACGAACGGTACGACCTACTACTACATGGTCCGGGCGTTCGACGCGACCCAGGAGAGCGCCAACAGCAACGAGGCGAACGCGGTCCCGCTAGATAACGTGGGGCCGAATCCGCCTACCAGCCTGGTCGTGGTGGACCACCCGGCGGACCAAGGATTTTCCCTGGATCTCAGCTGGACCCCGTCGAACGCGATCGACGCGGTGGGACAACGCGTGTATCGGAGCACGACCACCGGCGGGCCGTATACGGTGATTGCGACCATCGGCAATAACACCACGGCCGCGTTGACCGACACCGGGTTGTTGAACTTCACTCGGTACTACTACATCGTGCGCGCGTTTGACGGCACGCAGGAGAGCGTCAACAGCAACGAGGCGAGCGAGGTGCCGGTGGACAACATTGCGCCGGCCGCGCCCACCGGGTTGCTGGCCGTGGACCATCCGCTGGACCAGGGTTTCTCGCTGGATCTGACCTGGACGCCGTCGGTGAGCACGGACGTGACGCAACAGCGGTTGTACCGGAGCACGACCAGCGGCGGCCCGTACACCGTGGTCGCGACGTTCTTAAATAACACCACCGCGAGTTACACGGACACGGGGCTGGCGAACTTCACCACGTACTACTACATGATCCGGGCGTATGACGCGACCCAGGAGAGCGCCAACAGCACGCAGACCAGCGCGGTGCCGATCGATAACATTCCGCCCACCGCGCCCACCGGGTTGCTGGCGGTGGACCATCCGCTGGACCAGGGTTTCTCGCTGGATCTGACCTGGACGCCGTCGGTGAGCACGGACGTGACGCAGCAACGGTTGTACCGGAGCACGACCAGCGGCGGACCGTACACCGTGGTGGTGACGTTCTTTGACAACACCACCTCATCGTATACGGACACGGGGCTGTCCAACTTCACCACGTACTACTACATCATCCGGGCGTATGACGCGACCCAGGAGAGCGCCAACAGTTCGCAGACGAGCGCGGTGCCGATCGATAACCTCGGTCCTGAAGCCCCCACTGGGCTGCTGGCCGTGGACCACCCCGCGGACCAGGGTTTCTCGCTGGATCTGACGTGGACGCCGTCGATCAGCACGGACGCGGTCGGGCAGCGAATCTACCGGAGCCTGACCTCGGGCGGCCCGTACACCGTGATCGCTACGATCGCGAACAACACCACCACGGTATATACCGATACGGGGCTGCTGAACTTCACCACGTACTACTACATCATCCGGGCGTACGACGGGACCCAGGAGAGCGTGAACAGCAACCAAACATTCGCCACGCCCATCGACAACATTCCGCCGAACGCGCCCACCGGTGTGGTGGCGGTTGATCGCCCGTTGGATCAGGGCTTTGCCATCAACCTGGCGTGGACCGTGTCCACGAGCATCGATGTGGTGCAACAGCGCATCTACCGGTCCACCACGTCCGGCGGGCCCTACGCCGTAATCAGGACGTTCGCCGACAACACGACCACGGCATACACGGACCTTGGGCTTGCCAACGGGGTGACGTACTACTACATCATCCGGGCGTTCGACGCGACCCAAGAGTCCGCAGACAGCAACCAGACGTCGGCGGTGCCGATCGATAACCTGCCTCCGCTAGGGCCCACCGGCCTGACCGCGGTTGATACCCCGTCCGACCAAGGCGGGTCGTTGGATCTGTCGTGGAACGTGAACGGCGAAGCCGATGTAGCCGGGTACATTCTCTACCGGTCAACTGTCAACGGCGGGCCCTACACACGGGTGAACGTGGCCTTGATCACGGGCACCACGTACCGCGACAGCGGCCTGACCAACGGCACCACGTATTACTACGTCTTGACCGCGCAGGACGTGTCCGGGAACGAGAGCCTACGGTCCAACCAAGCGAGCGCCGTGCCGCTCGACAACGTGGCGCCCGTGGCACCGGTCGGGCTGGTGGCCATGGATCACCCGGCAGACCAAGGCGATGCGATTGACCTGTCCTGGACCGTGTCGCAATCACCGGACGTGACGCAACAGCGCGTGTATCGTTCCACGGTGTCGGGCGGGCCGTACACGGTTGTGGCCACGCTGGGCGCCGCAGCGACAACCCACACGGATTCCGGTCTGACCACGGGAACGCCATACTTCTACATGGTCCGTGCGTTCGACGGCGCGCAGGAGTCCGTCAACTCGAATCAAGCGACGGCCGTCCCGCTCGATAATCTGGCGCCGGTTGCGCCCACGGCACTGGCGGCGGTGGATCACCCGAATGATCAAGGCACTGCGCTGGACCTCTCGTGGACTCCGTCCACCTCGTCGGACGTGACGCAACAACGCATCTATCGCGGTACGGCTGCGGGAGGACCCTACGTGGTGGTGGCGACGCTAACTGGGAATCCCCAAGCGGCCTACACCGACAACGGCCTGATCCCCGGAACCGCGTACTACTACGTGGTGCGCGCATGGGACAGCGCGAATGAAAGCGTCAACTCCAATCAGGCCGCAGGCACGCCGCTTGACAATTTGGCGCCGGATGCGCCGACCAACCTCACCGCGGTTGACCACCCGGCGGATCAGGGCGGCGCCATCGACTTGACGTGGGCCGCGAATACGGAGCCGGACCTTGCGGGGTACTACGTGTACCGGGCAACCACCAGCGGCGGGCCGTACACCCAGATTACGCCGACGGCCATCACCTCCGCCGCATACACCGACTCGACCGCTGCAACCGGGACCACGCATTTCTACGTGGTCCGCGCCGTAGACACGCGCAACAATGTGAGCGGCAATTCGAATCAAGCCGTGGCCATGGCGTTGGATAATCTGGCGCCCGCCCCACCTACTGGAGTAATCATCGCCGACCGACCCGTGGACCAGGGCGATGGACTGATCCTCTCGTGGTCGGCCAATACCGAATCGGACCTGGCCGGGTACCATGTGTACCGCGCCACCGTGTCGGGTGGACCGTATACCCGCGTCACAACCAACCCGTTGACGGCCACCACGTATACCGACACCGGACTGTCTCCAGGCGTGTCGTACTTCTATGTGCTGCGCGCGATCGACATCCACGGCAACGAAAGCCCCGCGTCCGGCCAAGTGACCCTTGCGCCCATCGACAATCTTGCGCCTGCGGCTCCGATCGGGTTGGCGGTCACCGACCACCCGTCCGACCAGGGCACGGCCCTTGACCTGGATTGGACCAACAACCCCGAACCCGATCTCGCTGGGTACAACGTGTACCGCGCGAGCGCGAGCGGCGGTCCATACACGTTGCTCAACACGGCCGGGTTGTTGACGGTGTCGAGGTACACCGACAGCCCGCTGACCGTCAACGTGCGGTATTACTACGTGGTGCGCGCGATGGACGTGTACGGGAACCTCAGCGCGCCGTCGCTCGAAGCGTCAGGGATCCCCTTGGACAACACGCCGCCCGCTGCGCCCACGAACGCGCTGGCGGCGGACCAACCGGGCGATCAGGGCGGGGTGTTGGTGCTGACGTGGACACCGTCGGTGTCGGGGGACACCATTGAGCAACACGTGTATCGGTCAACGTCCTCCGGAGGTCCCTATGCCCTCATTGCGGTACTGCTCAACAACACCACCACGGGGTACACCGACTTCGGGTTGACCAACGGGACGACGTACTACTACGTGGTCCGGGCGTTCGACGGGGCGAGCGAAAGCGCTAATTCGAATCAAACCCAGGCTGTGCCGATCGACAACCTGCCGCCGTCCGCGCCGGTCGGGGTCACGGTGACGGATCGTCCCGCGGACCAGGGCGACGCGTTGATCGTCTCGTGGACCGCCAATACCGAGTCGGACCTCGCGGGTTACGCGGTGTATCGCAGCGGAGCCAGCGGCGGGCCGTTCACGCGGGTCAACGGCCCATTGATCCCGGCGGGCACCACGTCATACACCGACACCGGCCTGACCCGAGGCGTCACGTACTACTACGTGGTGCGCGCGCTCGACCAGTCCGGGAACGAAAGCGCACCGTCGACTGAGACATCGGGCACGCCGCTGGACAACGTGCCGCCCGCCGCGCCCACGGGGTTAATCGTCACCGACCACCCCTATGATGCGGGCACCGCGCTGGATTTGGCGTGGGCGGAGAATCCGGAGCCGGACATCGCGGGCTACCACGTGTACCGCGCGCTGGCCTCCGCGGGACCGTACACTCGAGTTACGACCACACCGGTGGCGGCCCTGACCTACACCGACACAGGCCTGACCGTCAACGCGACGTACTACTATCGGATCACCGCGGTTGATACGAGCGATAATGAAAGCGCGCAATCAGCCCCGCCGGTTTCGGGGGTCCCGTTGCCCGATATCACACCGCCGGCGCAGGTGACCAACTTCGTGGCGTCCGACGGCGAGCCTGCGCGCGTGACGCTCACGTGGACCCACCCGGCGGATCTCGATCTCACGCAAGTGGTCGTGAAGCGCCGGAGCGGGTCGTATCCGACCTCGCACCTCGACGGGGTCACGGTGTACGACAACCCGGCCGCGGTGCCCGGTCGGAACGCGGCGTTTTCGGACGGCGGGCTGCGGGCGGGTACGTACTACTACGCGGTGTACTCGCGCGACGCCATCGGGAACTGGAACGATCTGACCACGCCCGGCGCCAACGCGGACACCGGCACCCCCATCGCCGTGCCGTTCAACCGCATGACGATCGAACTCGGGAGCGACGCCGATGTGACGTTCAACGGCGTGCTCAACGGGGATCAGAGCGGGTTCGCGGTGGCGAGCGACGGGGACATCAACGCGGACACGATCGGAGACGTGGCCATCGGCGCGGAGAACGCGGGCACTCCGGTCCCGTGCCCCGCGGAGTTCGGCACGGCAACCGACTGTCCGCGCGGCGAAGTCCGGGTGGTGTTCGGGTCCTCGACCTTACCCAGCATTTTTGAGCCCACCGCCGCCGATGTGGTGATTACCGGATCGAACCCCGGTGACCGGTTGGGCACGGCGACGGCGAACGCTGGCGACCTCGACGGCGACGGCGTCGCGGATCTCGTGATCGGCGCGCGTCAGGCGGACCGCGTGTACCCGCCGCCCACCAACACGGGCAACGAGGGACGGGTGTATGTCTTCTTCAGCCGCTCGTCGTATCCGTCTCCGGTCACCGCGGACGATGCGGACCTGATCATCGGCGGGCCGTCGTTGGGCGGGGAAGCAGGGTCGTACGTGTCCACGGAGGGCGACCTCAACGGCGATGGGATCAATGACCTGGTGATCGGCGCGCCCAAGGCCAACGGGGGCAACGGCGCCGTGTACGTGGTGTTCGGTCGCGCCGCGTGGGCGTCGTGCCGCACCACCCCCTGCGCGCTCGATCTTTCGACGGCCGCGGACGTGACCATCATCGGGTATCGCAACGCGCAGTTCGATCAGGCCGCGCCCGGCGCGGGCCGGATCGCCGCGGGCGGAGACATCAACGGCGACAATTTCTCCGACATCGTGATCGGCTCGTCCGGGTTCTCGCCGCTTTCGCGCGCCGCGGCCGGCGCCACCTTCGTGATTTTGGGGCGCCCGACGCTTCCGGTGGTGATCGACCTTCAGACCTCGGCCGACATCAAGATTTACGGCGCGACCGCGGGCGATCAGTTCGGCTCGTCGGTGGCGGTCTCCGGCGACGTGGACGGCGATGGTTTGGCGGACGTGGCGATCGGCGCGCAGCAGGCCGACCCGTCGGGGCGTACGAACGCGGGACGGGTGTACGTGTTCACGGGAAACGGCTCGTACACCGCGTGCCAGACCACGCCCTGCGTCATCGACTTGGCGTCGAGCGCCGCGGACATGGTCATCAACGGCATCGTGCCCGGCGATCAATTGGCCAAGGCCAACGCGCTCGATACCGCAGGCGACGTGGACGGGGACGGGATCGATGACATCGTGATCGGGGCCCTGCTGGGTGATCCCGCGGCCCGGACCAACGCGGGACAGGCCTACGCCGTGTTCGGTCGCAACCCGTTGCCGTCCGTGGTCGAATTGGGGACCGAAGCCGACGTGACCATGAACGGCGTTCTGCCCGGGGACGCCACGGGATACTCGGTGTCCAGCGGGTCGAGCATCAAAGGCCGCGCCTGCGACAGCGGCAGCGACATTCTCATCGGCGCGAACGGGGCGGACCCAAGCGGACGGGTGGACGCGGGGCAGACGTACGCGGTCTACGGCCCGTTCCGCCAACTGCCGCCGGTGTTGACCGTGATCGGCGACCTGACCGTCAACGAGGGTAACAGTTCGGCGGTGACGATCACGGCGTGTGACCCGAACAACGACCCCATCGCGTTCAGTATGTCTCCGCCGCTGACCTTCGCGTCGTTCGTGGACAATGGAAACGGGACCGCGACCCTGACGCTGACGCCCGGATTTGCCGACGCCGGGTTGTACACCGTGACCGTGACCGCCTCCGACAACGGCCTGCCTCCGCTTACGGACAGCGAGACGTTCACGATTCGCATCCTCAACGTGAACCGGCCGCCGGTCTTGAACCCGATCGGCGACCAAATCGTCAACGAGGGGACGACCACGGACGTAGTGATCACGGCCACGGACGCGGACGGGGGCCCGCTCGTATTCGCGGTCTTGAACCTCCCGGCGTTCGCGACGTTTACCGATAACGGCAACGGCACCGCGTTGCTGCGCCTGGCGCCGGGTTACGCGGATTCGGGCGTGTATCCTGGCGTGACGGTCTCGGTGAGCGACTCCGAATCGTCGCCCGCGTTCGACAGCGAGGTGTTCAGCGTCACCGTGACGAACGTGAACCGCGTTCCGGTGTTGTCGCCGATCGCGAACCCCGTGCTCGACGAGGGAACGATCGTGGATATTCCGATCACGGCCGGTGATCCCGACGGTGACGCGTTGACCGTGTCCGCGACCAATTTGCCGGCGTTCGCGAGCCTCTTGCCCACGGGCAACGGCACCGGGCTCCTGCACCTGGCGCCGAACTACACCCACGCGGGGACCTATCCCAGCGTGGTGATCACGGTCCAGGACAATGGGAACCCGATCCTGTCCGCGAGCCAGACCATCACAATTACGGTCAACGATGTGAACCGGCCGCCGGTGTTGACGCCCATCGGCGATCTGACCGTCAACGAGGGCGCGACCAATGGGGTACCGCTCACGGCAAGCGATCCGGACGGCAACACCGTGACCTTATCCGCCACGGGGTTGCCGGCGTTTGCCGTATTGACGCCGACCGGCAACGGCACTGCGACGTTGACGCTCGCGCCGGGCTACGGGACGGCCGGTGTGTATGCGGGCGTCACGGTGATTGCGACCGACAACGGGACCCCGACTCTGACTGCGAACGAGACGTTCCGCATCATCGTGCTGGATGTCCCGCCGGCTGCGCCCACCGGCTTAATCGCCGCAGACCACCCCGCGGACCAAGGCGGGGCAATTGATCTGGCGTGGAACGCGAATACCGAGGTGGATCTGGCCGGGTACCACGTGTACCGCCGCACGAGCACGCTCGCGCCGTACGTGCGAGTGACCGCAGCATACGTCGTCACCACGACGTACACCGACACCAGGTTGACCAACGGCGTGGCGTACGAATACGTGATCCGCGCGGTTGACCAATCCAACCAGGAGGGACCGGCCTCCGCGTCTGCCACCGCCACCCCGGTGGACAATCTGGCGCCGGCCGCGCCCACCGGGTTGCTGGCCGTGCCAGGGCCGGAGCTGGCCGGAGGCACCGCGGTATTGACGTGGAACGCGAACGTGGAGCCGGATGTGATCGGATACAACGTGTACCGCGCGCTCGCATCCGCAGGCCCGTACACACAGGTCACCGGTTCCGCGGTGACCGCCACCACGTATACGGACACCGGGCTGACCAACGGCACTCTGTACTACTACCAAGTTCGCGCGTTGGACGGCACGAATGAAAGCCCGGCGTCCAACACCGCGTCCGTGACCCCGGTCGATCGGATTCCGCCCGCGGCGCCAACGGGCGTGTCCGCGGTGGATCGCCCGGCGGATCAGGGCGGCGCGATCATCGTCGCCTGGTCGGCGAACAACGAGCCGGATCTTGCCGGGTACCGCGTGTATCGCGCCCCATCGAGCAGCGGCGCGTTCGCCCTGCTCACCCCCACGTTGTTGACCGGGACCACGTTCACTGACACGGGGTTGGTGAACAACGTGGCGGTGTTCTACGTGGTGCGGTCCGTGGATACGAGCGGGAACGAAAGCGCGGACTCCCTCGAAGTCTCGGCAACGCCGCTCGACAATATCGCGCCGATCGCGCCGACCGGCCTGGTGGTCACCGACCATCCGGCGGATCAGGGCGGGTCGCTTGATCTGGCGTGGGTGGCGTCGGCCTCCACGGACGTGACCGGGTACCATGTGTACCGCAGCACGACCAGCGGAGGGCCGTACACCCAGGTGACCACGTCGGCGCTGACCGTGACGTCGTACACCGATGGCGGACTCACCAACGGGCTGACGTATTTTTACGTGGTCCGCGCATTGGACAGCGCGAACCAGAGCGCGAACTCCAACCAATCGTCCGGGATTCCGCTGGATAACGTGGGGCCGTCAGCGCCGACCGGGGTGTCGGTCGTGGATCGGCCGGCGGATCAAGGCGGGGCGTTGGTGATCGCCTGGGCGGCCAATGGGGAGTCCGATTTGGCCGGGTATCACGTCCTTCGCGGGCCGGCCGCCGGAGGCCCCTTCACCCAGGTCAACGGCGCCGTGATCGTGGGGACCACGTACACCGACACGGGATTGACCAACGGCACCACGTATTTCTACGTGGTGCGCGCGGTGGACACCTCGGCCAATCAAAGCGCTAATTCCGCGGTGGTGTCCGCGGCGCCGGTGGACGACGGGTTCCCGGTGGCGCCGATCAACGTGACGGCGAGCGACCGGCCGAGCGACGAGGGCGGCGCGATCAACATCACGTGGACGGCCAACACCGAACCGGATCTGGCCGGGTACAACCTGTATCGGGGCACGATCGCGGGCGGGCCCTACGTCCGACTCAACGGGGCCTTGTTGACCGGGACGTCAACCGTGGATACCGCCGGGTTGTCCAACGGCACCCGGTACTACTACGTGTTGCGCGCGGTGGATACCGCGACGAACGAAGGCGCGGCATCGAGCGAAACCTCGGCGATCCCGCTCGATAACCTGGCGCCGTTGGCGCCCACCGGGTTGACTGCGGCGGATCGACCGGCTGATGCGGGCGGGGCCATCGAGTTGTCGTGGTCGCCGTCCACATCCACCGACGTGGTCGGGTACCAAGTGTGGCGCGGCACCGCAGCGGGTGGACCGTACAATGCGTTGACCCCGGCGGTGGCCGTCACGACCTTCACCGACACCGGGCTTAACAACGGGACCACGTACTACTACCGGGTCCGGGCGCTGGACGGCGTCAACCAGAGCGCGGATTCCGATGAGGCCTCGGCGAGTCCGGTCAACGACATCGGCGCCCCGTCGCGCCCGGTCGGGCTGACCGCCGCGGACGTCCCGGCGGATAACGGCGGGGCCGTGGTGCTGAACTGGACCGCCAATACCGAACCGAACCTGTCCGGGTATAACCTGTATCGCGGTGCCACCAGCGGCGGACCGTATTCCACCGTGGTCAATGCTGGCCTGATCACCGGGACCACGTACACCGACTTGGGATTGGCCAACGGCGTGACCGTCTATTACGTCCTCACCGCGGTCAACACGTCGTTGAGCGAAAGCGCACCGTCCTTCCAGGCGTTTGCCGCGCCGCTGGACAACGTGGCGCCTACGCCGCCGACCGGGGTCACGGCAACGGACACGCCGGGTGATCAAGGCACGGCACTGACGATCTCGTGGACCGCGTCGGTCTCCGGCGACGTCACGGGCTACCACGTGTATCGCGCGTTGGTCAGCGGGGGGCCGTACACACGGATCAACGCGGCATTGGTGACGGCCACAACCTACCTGGATCAAGGTTTGGTCCTCGGGACGCCGTACTACTACATGGTGCGGGCGTTCGACGGCACCAACGAGGGGGCCAATTCACTTGAGGCCGTGGGCACCCCGCTGGATAACCTGGCGCCGGCTGCGCCCACCAGTGTGGCCGCGGTGGATCGGCCGCTGGATCAAGGCGGCGCCGTCAACCTAACGTGGACGCCCTCGGTGTCTTCTGATGTGTCGGCCCAGCACGTGTACCGGGCCACGACATCGGGCGGGCCGTACACGCAGATTACGAGCATCACCAACAACAGCAGCACGACCTTGACCGATACCGGGCTGACCAACGGGACCACGTATTACTATGTGCTCCGCGCGTTCGATGGGACGCAGGAAAGCGTAAACTCCAACCAAGCCTCGGCGGCGCCTGCCGACAATATGGCGCCTCCGCAGGTGGTGAATTTTTCGGCTTCGGACAACGCGCCGCTCGGTTCGACCCTGTCGTGGACCAACCCGAACGTGGCGGATTTGGGCGAGGTGTTGATTAAGCGTCGGACCGGTTCGTACCCCACCGGCCACCTCGACGGGGCCGCCGCCACGGTGTACACGACGACGAGTCCCGTGATCGGCGGGAGCGTGTCGATTTCGGACACCGGCCTCACCGCCGGGGTCACGTATTACTACGCGGTATTCAGCCGGGATCTGACCGGGAACTGGAACGACGCGGTGACGGCGGGTTCCAACGCGGACACCGCGACCCCGGCGTCCGCGCCCGACACCACCCCGCCGGCGGTGCCGACCGGTCTGACCGCGGCGGACCGCCCGACTGATCAAGGCAGCGTACTCGATTTGGCGTGGACCGCGAACACCGAGCCCGACCTCGCGGGGTACCACGTGTACCGCGCGCTCGCAAGCGGCGGCCCGTACACGCGGGTCACGTTGGCGTTGCTCGCCGCCTCGCCGTTCCAGGATTCGGGTCTGGTCAACGGGACCGTCTATTTCTATGGGGTGACCGCGGTGGACGCGGCGGGCAATGAAAGCGCCAGGTCGGCCCCGGCCTCCGCCGCGCCGATCGACAATATGCCCCCGGCCGCTCCGAACGCGGTCACCGCAACGGACCACCCCGCGGATCAAGGTGGCGCCATCGACCTGACCTGGGCCGTGTCGGTGTCGGCCGACGTGATTGCGCAGCGCGTGTACCGGAGCACGTCAAGCGGCGGGCCATATGCCGTGGTGCTGACGTTGACCGACAACACCACCAACAGCGTGACGGATACCGGGGTAACCACCGGCGTGACGTACTACTACGTGCTGCGTGCGTTCGACGGGACCTCGGAGAGTCTCAACTCGTCGCAGACGTTCGCCGCGCCACTCGATAACATCGCGCCGCCGCAGGTTTCGAACTTCGGCGCCTCCGACGGGGCATCCACCCAATCCACCTTGTCGTGGACCAATCCCATCGCGTCGGATTTGGCCGAAGTGCTCGTGAAGCGCAAGACCGGGTCGTATCCCGCCGGGCACGCGGACTCGGCCGCGGCGACGGTGTACAGCAACGCGTCGGCGGCGTCGGGCGGATCGGTGAACATCGTGGACACGGGCTTGACCAACGGGACCGTGTACTTCTACGCGGTGTACGCCCGCGATCAGGCCGGCAACTGGAACGACACCACCACCGCCGGCCTCAACGCCGACACCGCGTTGCCCCAAGGAGCGGGCGCGGCGCCGCTGCCGCCTACCGCGTTGTCCGGCGCGGATGTGCCGTTGGACAACGGCGGGTCGGTGACGCTGAACTGGACGCCCTCCACGTCGGTAACGGTGACGCAACAACGCGTCTATCGGTCGGTGGTTTCGGGGTTCTCCTACGTGTTGGTGCAGACGTTTATGAATCAGACCACCAGTACCTGGACCGACTCCGGGTTGGTCAACGGCACCACCTATTATTACGTGGTGCGCGCGTTCGACGGCGCGCTGGAGTCGCCCAACTCGAATGAAGCCGCGGCCACGCCGCTTGATAATATTCCGCCGTCAGCGCCCACGGTATTGGCCGCGCAGGACCGCCCGGCGGATCTGGGAGGCGCGGTGAGCCTGACGTGGGTGCTGTCGTCTTCGCCAGATGTCAGCCAATATCGTGTGCTTCGCGCCGGGACCTCGGGCGGACCCTATACCTTGGCCGGGAGTACGGCCGGGACCGCCACCGCGTTTATCGACAGCGGGTTGACCAATGGGACCACGTACTACTACGTGGTGCGCGCGTGGGACGGGACCTTTGAGAGCCCGATGTCCGCCGAGGCCTCCGCGGTTCCGCGTTCCAACGCAGCGGAGTATCTCCATCAGGAGACGTCGGCGGTCGACTCGTTGTACCGCCGTCTCAAACAGGACGCGCCCGGCACCAACGGTGATCCGATCTCGTCGCTGGCGTCGTATCAGACCATCAACCTTGCGAACGAGGTGCCAGGGTCGTTCTTTATCGAGGCGTTCGAGACCCAAAGCAATGATCCCGGCGGCGCGGTGACCATCCCGGCCGGCTCGGTGTTCCGCGTCATGCTTTACATGGATAAAACCACGGATCTGTCCGGTTCTGGCGTACTCTACCCGCGGGCATCGGTCTCCAGGGTGGATGCCTCGGCGGTGCGGACCACGGTCTGCGTGGCGGACGACGCAACCAACCCTGGGCTGGCCCCTCTGACCGCCGCCATCACTGCGCTGACGTTCAACTGTCTCAACACCTCGCCGGTGACGTTGGCGGTGACCGACCGGTTGTGGCTCTGGACCGGGGTGCGTCTGAGTACGTCGCCGACCATCAACGTCAGCGCGCGGTTGTTTGTGGAGGGAACCGTCTCCTCGCCGCCCGCGTATCAGTCGCGCCTCACGATCCCGTGGAACGAAACTACGCCACCGTCGGCGCCCAGCGGTTTGGCGGCCGCGGATTATCCCAACGACAACGGGGACGCGGTGGATCTGTCGTGGACCGGTGTGCCTGATCCCGATGTGGCGGGGTACGTCCTGTATCGGTCCACGATCAACGGAGGCCCCTATACCAGGGTCAACACGTATCCGAGCCTGATCACCAGTTACACGGATCGCGGGCTGACCGCGGGGACGGTGTATTACTACGTGGTTCGATCGTACGACACCAGCGGGAACGAGAGTTCGAACTCCAATCAGGCGTCGGTCACGCCGCTCGACACCGTGCCCCCGCCGGCCGTGCTCGACTTTGCCGCGGGCGACGGGGCGGACAGCGGCTCGACGCTGAGTTGGACCAACCCGTTTGATCCTACGTTGGCGCAGGTGTTGGTGGCGCGTCGGATCGGCGCGTACCCCACTGGGCACGCGGATCCCTCGGCGATCGTGGCGTACAATTCGACCAGCCCGGCGTCGGGCGGGTCGGTGTCCGTGTTCGACACGGGGTTGGTCAACGGCACCACGTACTTCTACGCGGTGTACACGCGAGACACCGCCGGCAACTGGAACGACGCCACCACTCCGGCCGGCAATGCGGATACCGCGGTGCCCTCCGGATTCGCGCCTGCCGCGCCGACCGGGGTCACGGCCGCTGATCGTCCGGCCGATGAAGGCGGCGCGATCACTCTGAACTGGACGCCCTCGGCCGCGCCCGGCATCATCGAGCAGCGGGCCTTCCGCAGCACGTCCAACGGCGGGCCGTACACGTTGATCGCCACCCTGGCGGGTAATACCACCGCGTCGTACCTGGACATTGGGTTGGTCAACGGGGTGACGTACTTCTACGTGGTGCGGGCGTGGAACGGCACGCAGGAATCCGGAGACTCGAATCAGGCGTCGGCCGCGCCCCTGGACAATTCCGCGCCGGCCGCGCCCACCGGGCTCAACGTGGTCGACACTCCGGCCGACAACGGGACCGCGCTGAACCTCTCGTGGACCCCTTCGACGTCGCTCGACGTGGTGCAGCAACGCATCTACCGGGCCACCACGTCCGGCGGTCCCTACGCCCAGGTCCAGGGGGTGGGCGCGGCCGCGAGCACCTACACGGATACCGGATTGACCCCCGGCACCACGTACTACTACGTCGTGCGCGCGTTCGACGGCTCGCAAGAGAGCGCGGACTCGAACGAGGACAGTGCCGCGCCGTTTAATGATGTGTTCGTGGCGGCCCCGACCGGACTCACTGCCGCGGACGCGCCGTCGGACACGGGCACGGCGCTCAGCCTGAGTTGGACGCCGTCGGTGACAACCACCGTGACCGAACAGCGATTGTACCGCTCACTGACGTCGGGTGGACCGTATTCGGTCGTGGCGACGATCACCAATAACACCACCAGTTCGTACGTCGATGCGGGCCTTACGGCGGGAACGGCGTATTACTACGTGATCCGGGCGTGGAACGGGCTGGCCGAGTCCGGCAACTCGGGGGAAACGTCGTCCGCGCCGATCGATAACCGGGCGCCCACGAACGTCACCGCGACGGACACGCCGGGTGATCAAGGCGGGTCGATCGACCTGTCCTGGACGCCATCGCCCATGCCGGGGTTGATCGAACAACGCGTGTACCGGTCTACCACCTCGGGCGGGCCCTACACCGTGATCCTCACGATCCCGAACAACACCACCGGCAGCGCGGTCAACACGGGCCTGGCCACGGGAACTCGGTACTACTACGTGATTCGCGCGTTCAACGGCACGGTCGAATCGGCCAACAGCGTGGAGACTTCCGCGATCCCGCTCGACAATATCGCGCCCGCGGCGCCCACGTTCCCGACCGCAGCGGATACCCCGGCGGACAACGGCGGCGCGATCGATCTGACCTGGACCGTCTCGACGTCGACCGACGTGACCGCGCAGCGGATCTATCGTAGCACCACCAGCGGCGGGCCGTACACCCAGGTGTTCGCCATTCCGAACAACACGACAACCACGTATACGGATCTCGCGCTGGTGAACGGGGTCACCTTCTACTACGTGCTCCGCGCGTTCGACGGCTCCAATGAATCGCCGAACTCGGCGCAGGTTGCCGCGAGTCCGCTCGATAACATTGCGCCGGCCGCGCCGACCACATTGGCCGCGTCCGACGTGCCGGCTGATAACGGCGGCGTGCTCGCGTTGACCTGGACGCCGTCCACGTCGCCCGACGTCACGCAGCAACGCCTCTACCGCGGCACCGTGTCCGGCGGGCCGTACACGGTCGTGGCCACGATTCCGAACAACATCGTGTCCGGGTACACGGACTCGGGCCTGGTGAACGGGGTGGCATACTTCTACGTGGTCCGGGCGTTCGACGCGACTCAAGAATCGCTCAACAGCAACCAGGCGTCCGCGAGTCCGCTCGATAACATTGCGCCGGCAGCGCCGACCGGCCTGAGCGCGACGGACGTGCTCGCGGACAACGGCGGGGCGGTGAGCCTGATTTGGACGCCCTCGACGTCGTCGGATGTGACGGCCCAGCGCATCTACCGCTCGACAACGGGCGGCGGACCGTACTCCTTGTTGGCGACGATTACGAACAATACCGCGACCTCGTACACGGATACTGGTTTGGTGAACGGGGTGACGTACTTCTACATACTCCGGGCGTTTGATGGAACCAACGAGTCGTCCGATTCCAATCAGTCGTCGGCCGCACCGGTCGACAACCTGGCGCCGGCCGCGCCGACCGGGGTGAGCGCGGCGGATACCCCGGCGGATCAAGGCGGGGCCCTCACCCTGACCTGGACCGTGTCGAGCGCGTCCGACGTGATCCAGCAGCGGATCTACCGCAGCACCACGAGCGGCGGGCCATACACGGTGGTGGCCACGATCACCAACAACAGCACGAGCACGTTTACCGACACTGGCCTGACCAACGGGACCCTGTACTTCTACATACTTCGGACGTTCGACGCCACGCAGGAGTCCGTCAACAGCACCCAGGTCAGCGCAGTTCCGGATGACGACCTGGCGCCGGCGGCGCCGACCACGCTCAGCGCAGTGGATACGCCGGGCGATGCGGGCGGGGCCGTAAACCTGGCGTGGACGGTCTCGAGTGCGACCGACGTGACCCAGCAGCGGATCTACCGCAGCACCACGAGCGGCGGCCCATACAGTGTGATCGCCACGATCCTGAACAACACGACGAGCACACTGACCGACACCGGCCTGACCAATGGGACGACGTACTACTATGTGGTGCGCGCGTATGACGCGACCCAAGAATCGGGCAACTCGAACCAGGCGTTCGCCGTGCCGCTCAACAACCTGGCGCCGAACCCGCCGACCGGACTGAGCGCGGCGGATGTGGGTGGGGACAACGGCGGCGCGGTGAGTCTGCTCTGGACGCCGTCGACGTCCGGCGGGATCACGCAGCAGCGGGTGTACCGGAGCACGACCAGCGGCGGGCCATACAGTGTGATCGCCACGATCCTGAACAACACGACGAGCACATTGACCGACACGGGCCTGACCAACGGGACCACGTACTACTACGTGCTCCGGGTGTTTGACGGGAGCCTCGAATCGGGCAACAGCAACCAGGCGTTGGCGACCCCGGCGGACAACCTGGCGCCGGCGGCGCCCACGGGCGTGAGCGCGGCGGACGTGGTGGCGGATCAGGGCGGGGCGATCGTGCTGACGTGGACCGTCTCGAGCGCGCCGGATGTCACCCAGCAACGCGTGTATCGGTCCACGACCTCGGGCGGGCCGTACACGGTGATCACGACGATCGCGAACAACACGACGAGTACGTACACCGACACGGGCCTGACTAACGGGACCACTTACTACTATGTGGTGCGGGCGTACGACGGGACTCAGGAATCGCCCGACTCGAATCAGGCATCGGCGGTTCCGATGGATAACACCCCACCGTCAGGGTTGAGCGCCACGGACGTGTTAGCGGACAACGGTGGGGCGCTCAGTCTGGCGTGGACCCCGTCCCCTGCGTCGGGGGTCACCCAGCAACGGGTGTACCGGAGCACGACCAGCGGTGGGCCGTATACGGTGATCACGACGATCCTGAACAACACCACGGGCACGTTGACCGACACGGGATTGACCAACGGGACCACGTACTACTACGTGGTGCGGGCGTACAACGGGATCACGGAATCGGCCAATAGCAACCAGGCGTTCGCGACCCCGGCGGACAACCTGGCGCCGGCGGCGCCCACGAGCGTGAGCGCGGCGGATGTGTTGGCGGATCAAGGGGGAGCGATTGTCTTGAACTGGGCCGTGTCCACGGCGCCGGACGTGACGCAACAGCGGATCTACCGTAGTACCACCAGCGGCGGGCCGTACACGGTGATCGCGACGATCGCGGGCAACACGACCACGACGGTCACCGACACCGGGCTGACCAATGGGATCACGTACTACTACGTGCTCCGGGCGTTTGACGGGAGCCTCGAATCGGGTAACAGCAACCAGGCCTCTGCGAGCCCGGCTGACAACATCGTGCCCACGGCTCCAACGGGACTTACGGCGGCCGATACACCGGGCAATGGTGGGGCGATCAACCTCGCGTGGACGTTGTCCACGGCGCCGGACGTGATCCAGCAGCGGGTGTACCGGAGCACGGTGAGCGGCGGGCCGTACAGCGTGGTCACGACGTTCACCAACAATACGACCACAACGTACACGGACACGGGGCTGGCGAACGGAACGACCTATTACTACGTGATCAGAGCGTTCGACGGGACCCAGGAGTCGGTCAACAGCAACGAGGCGTTGGCGGCGCCGATCAATGATAGTCCGGTGGCGACGCTCACGATCACCTCGCGCCCGCAGGCCCTCCAGGGGAGCGCGACATCGGGGCCCGTCTCGTTCACCGCGCTCGACGCCGGCAGCAATCCCGTGACCGGCACCGCGACCCTGTCGTCCACCTCGCCGACCATGAGCTTCTCGACGAATGGCATCATTTTCGGTGCCACGTCGGTGTCGTTTACCGATGGGTCGGGTCTCTTCTACGTCCGAGACACCGGGGCCACCTCGACCACGCCCAGCGTCGCGACGGTCACACTCACGGCGAACGCGGTCAATGCCAGGCAGACCGAAACGATCAACGTGGCGGGGAGCGGCTTGGCCGGGCGGGTGGCGCTCTTCCAGGTCGATGTCTCGCCCATGACCGTCCCCGCCACCTTGCCGCAAACGCTGACGCTCCGGCACTGGGTCCTGGATCAGGACGGCAACCCGGTGACCACGCTGACGGCGACGTCGTTCCCATCGGCGAACGTCACGATCCGCAATACCCGGACCGCCGCTAACCTGACGAACGGCACGAACTTTACCGTTGGTGCGACCGTGACGAACGTGGGCGGCGGCGTGTATGCGCGGACGATTACGCTCAATGCCGGCGCCCCCGTCGTGTCGGGCGACCTGCTGATCGTGACCACGCGTCTTCTGGATGCCACGGCCACCGACAACCAACGGCTAGAGGCCAGTGCCGCCTTCAATTATGGAGCCGGGACGCCCACCGGACATCGACACGTATCGGTCCAACCGTCCACCGTGACGATCCTCGGTAGCGGAGCCGCGGTGCCCAGCGCCACGATCAGAGTCAGATTCTACGATCAATCCGGCGCCCTCTTTAATGGGGGGGCAGGCACGTTCACTCTCAATCGGTGGCGAGACAGCGCAGGGGCGACCGAGACCGTCGGGTCGATCACGTCGAACTACTCGACAGTGAACAACGAGTACACCGTGACCCTGTCCACCATCTCTGGAATGACGGCTAACGCCAGGCAATATGTGATCCTGAGCTACACCGTCGGGGGGATTCTCTACCGGATTCCGTTCTCGTTCGTCGCGGTCAATCCCAATACCGGTCACGTCATTGCCAACCCCATGTTCTACAACGATCCGAACGTGTTCCCGTAAGGGTGAGGGATGAGACGTATGTTTGCCGACAGTCAGATTCCCTGCGTTCCCTGCCACGATGAGCGCGTACACGTTACGACGCTTCGGCGCACGCTCGTCGCGTGCGCGGTGGGCCTGCTTGCCGCGTGTAGCGCCGGTGGCGGTGGATCGCACGCGCACCCTGCTCTATCCTGTTGGCGCGGCAGGTGGCGGGCCAGACCTTGGAGCTGGTGTGGGAGCTGGTGCAGTCCCAGCCCGGGGGTGGTGAGCGTGCAGCACCTGGACATCCCGGTGGGCGCGGGCGTGACCACGACCACGGCGGCGATCAGCGCGGTCACCCCGGCGCAGACCGTGGCGCTGGGCACGGTCTGCGCCGTTTGGGCACAGCGGGGCGCAGGCCTCCTCGACCACGGTGGGCGCGATCAACGTGGCGCAGTTCCGGGTCACCTTGGACAATGCCACTACCGCGCGGGTCACGCGCGGCACCGGCACCGCCCGCATGGGCGTGCAGATCTGGAATTTTGCGCCATGATGTCTGTCTAAGCTGGTCAGGGGCGTATGAGGTACGTCGTAAACCGTGTACGGGGGCTTTCGACGGGCGCGGTATGGGCCTGGGGGCTCCTGTTGCTCGGGGCCTGCTCATCCGGCGGGGGTGGAGGTGGGGGCAGCAGCGGGTCAGTAGGCGTCAGCCCTCCAGCTACGGTCATTATTGTGCCAAAAGATGGTACGACCACGACCAAGGGCGGATCGCTCGATTTTGACGCGACGGTAATCGATGCAGGGCCTGGTGTTACCTGGTCGGTTATCGGTGGCACCGCGTACGGAACAATCGACGCGGACGGCGTTTATACCGCGCCGAACACGGTTCCAGATGACTCTCCGATCATTCGCGCGACCAGTACCGACGATCCCCGCGGGACGATCACCCAGAGCATTCGGGTGGTGGTGGGTACGCAGTTAGAACCGCAGGCCAATGCTGCACTTCCGGTGGGAGCGAGTGGGGCCTCGGCCGGCACATTGTCTGGGGGACAACGCAGCACGGCATTGTACGGATCAACCGTCTACTACGTGTGGAGTGAAAACCTGAGTGGTCTGGAACGCGTGTATCTCAGTGTGAGTAGGGATCGCGGACAAACATTCAGTCCGCCGTCGCAACTGAGTCCGACGACGACCACCCATCCCCATCGATACCCATCTGTGGCGGTTGACGCCGCCGGGCGCGCGGTTGTGGTGTGGGTCGGTAGTCCGGACGGCGTGCAGTGGGAGGTGTATGCAAGGGGTGTCGGCCTGAATGCGTCGGGGAGCGTTGTCCTCGGTCCGAGTCAATTCGTCGCGTTGATGGGGGCGGTGGGAGACCCACTCGTTGCGCTCGCCGTAGCTCCTCAAGGAACGGCCTGCTTCGCGTGGGTGGCTCAAGGTGCCTCGGACACGGCGATTTTTCTGGCCCTTGGGGAGCTAACGGACAGTGGAACATTTACCATCTCAAGTCCGGTTCAGGCCAGCGGGCCCACCGCGCTTCACCCGATTCGTCCTGCAGTTGCCGTCAACGATCGCGGATCGATCGTGGTGGCGTGGAGCGACACCAGGGACGATCCGAGCGAAGGGTCGAATGACGTATGGTGGCGACGTGCTAGGATGAGTGGCGGCGCCATTGAGTTGGTCGCGTCGGAAACTCGGGTGAATGCTGTGGTTGCCGGCCCACAGGCCTTAGCCAGTGTCGCGGTGGGTTCCTCCGGAATGGCAGTAGTGGCCTGGAGCGACGGCCGTACGGCGACGCTACGCCGTCATGTCTATTTCGCCAGCAGCAGCGCCGAGGGGCTTGGTGTGACTGACAACGTGTTGGTCATCGACGACGCAGGACTCGGATCAGAACAAAATTTCCCTAGTGTGGCACTGGGTGCCGACGGCGAGGTGACGGTGGCGTTTGCGGACAATCGAAAATGTATCGAGATCAGCGGGAGCCCGTCGACGTGCCCGATTGCTGACGACGGTACGGGCCAGACCGATATCTATGTCGCTCGGAGGCTCGCTGGGCAGACGACGTTCAGTCAGAACGTAAGAGTGAACGACGATTCCATGCTACTAGGTGTTCAACAACACGGTCGGCCGTCGGTGGCGGTTGATGATGTGGGGCGAGCAATGGTGCTCTGGACCGACGATCGCGAGGGAAGTTCCAAGCCGTTCACGGCGCGGGTGGAGTAGCGATGCTCCGTCGCTGGGTGAATCGCCTCAACGAGATGACGCTGCGAAACAAACTCATCGCGGCGTTCGCGGGCTGGACGTGTTTTGTCTTGCTGGTGACCGCGGGGTACGTGGTGGCGCGATTCGGCGCGCTCACCGACGTGCTCGCGGCGTTCGGCCAGATGCAACCGCGCGCGGCGTTGAACGCGGTCATGTGGCTGGCCGGCGTATTGGCGCTCGCCACCGTGGCGTTCGCGTGGGTGGTCTCACGCCACATCCTGCGCCCGATCGCGGCACTGGCCTCGGCCGTGCGGAACATCACGCCGGGCTCCTCGCACATTCCGTTGCCGCCCGTGGTGACCCGCGACCGCGATCTATGGGAGGTGACCCAGGCGTTCGATCACATGTCGTTCGCGCTCGCCGAACGCGAGGCGGTGATGCAGCAGGCGCTTCGTGATCGGGACCGTCAGTTGCATGAACTCACGGTGATCGGCCGTTTTGGAGAGGGGTGCGCGCGGTTTCAGGAAGCCGACGAACTGTACCGGCACCTCACCACGCACATCGCCGAGGCGCTTGGAGCCGAGATCTGTTTTGTCCTCCGGTACGACAAGAGTTCCCATGACATGGTGGCGCAGGTTCCCGGTTACGGCGTGCGAGACGATCATCTGGCGGCGGTGCGTTACCGCGTGACGCCGGAGATTCGGGCGGCGTGGGACTTCAAAGGCCAGGGCGTGTTGGTCTCGAACGATCCACAGTCGGACCCGCGGATCATCCATGAGCTGACCCGGGCGTTCGGCTTCTATAACATGGCGGCGGTCCCGCTGTATTTTCAAGGTCGGGTGAGCGGGTTGATCGTGGCAGCGAATAAGCCGAAGTGGGTTACGCATGAAGACGGCCGTCTGTTGTCAGTGTTGGCCAACCATGCCGCGATGGCGATCGCCAACCTGGGTTTCTATCAAGAAATTCAGCAACTGGCGATCCGCGACGGTTTGACCGGTCTACACAACTACCGGTACTTTCGCCAGCAGCTCGCGCGCAGCGTCCAACACGCGCGGCGGTACGAGTCGCCGGTGTCGTTGTTGATGATCGATTTGGACAACTTTAAGCGCTACAACGATACGTACGGCCATCTCAAAGGGGATCAGATTCTCAGGGAGATCGCGGCCCTCTTGTTGGCGTACACGCGATCGGCGGACTTGGTGGCTCGGTACGGCGGCGAGGAGTTCGTGATCCTGTTACCCGAGATCGACCAGAGGCAGGCGCACAATGTGGGGGAGAAGATTCGTCAAGTCGTGGAGGCCCACCCGTTTACGCTCACGGCCGGCGAGTTGCCGCAGTCGCTGACCATCAGTATCGGGATCGCCTCGTCGCTCGGCGAGTGGTCGGCCGAGACGTTGATTCAAACCGCGGACGACGCGTTGTATCGGGCCAAAGCCTCGGGTAAAAACCGCGTGGTGACATCCGACGCGGCGTCCTCTTGATTCCCTAGTCCGTCCCCCCGTATAGTGGGGCGCCGTGTAACTGGCGACCCCGCAATGCCGCGACTCGGTCTTCGACACCAACTTCTCGCGTGGTTCTTATGGGCCGGCGTGACCCCGGCCCTCCTCGGTATTGCGTCTCTTTACTGGTATTCTTTGTCGGAACGCGCCTTGGAAACGGACGCCGCGGTGCAGGCGCGCGCGGACGTCGCCGCCGAACGATTCGGTCTGGCCGTTGACTCGGCCCGCCGGGAACTGGTGTTCGTGGCCGAGCAGGCGCAACGAGCGCGCGAGACCAGGTCATGGCTGGATTGGGACGCGGCCGCCGTGGTTCTCTCCGCGTGGGGCGATCGGTCTCCAGTTCCCGTGGGCACGTTGGCGGTGCACAATACGTCGGGGGACCTCCTGATCGGGTATCAGCGTCGGCTGGAGGTGGACGCCGCGGTGGATCCGGAGGTTGAACGCGTCATGGCGGCGCAGGCCGCGTCGAGCGGCCGCGTGGTGTTCGGCGGGGCGGGCGCTCCCGACCAGAGCGCGCCGTCGGCGCTGGGAGTGGCCGTGCCGCTGATCGGCGCCGACGGCGCGGTGGCGGGCGCATTGTACGGGGCCGTTCCGGTCCACTGGTTCGTGCGGGCGTTGACGCTCGATTCCTCGGACGGCGGGTCGCTCCGGATCTTGGACCACGTGGGTCGGACGGTCGTCTCCGTCGGCGAACGGGTCGAGGCGGCGACCGGCTCGGCCGCGGCGTCTCGTCAAATCACCCTGCCCGGCGTGGCGACGCCGTGGATGCTGTCGGTGGCGGTTCCCGGTTCCGTCATCGCGGAGCAAGCGGGTCTGCAGCGGTACGCCGCGTTGGTCGGGGCGGCGGTGCTGCTGGCCCTGCTCTTTGCGTGGGGGATCAGCCGGAGCATTGTCCGTCCCATCCGCGAGATCGACGACGGGGCGCGTCGGATCGCCCAGGGTGACTTTGATTTTCAGATTTCCACCGCGACCAACAATGAATTGGAGCGCGTCGCTGGCTCGTTCCAACAAATGGCCTACAACCTCAAACGCGCGCAGGAACGGCTCACGAAAGCCGAACGGTTGGCCGCGATCGGAGAAAAAACTTTGGATCTTCAGCGCGACGCGCAGGATCACCTGGCGCGCGCGGGGAGCGCGGGACAACGACTCCAGGGGCGAGCCGACCTTCCTCCCGGCGCGCGCGAACAGGTCAATGAAATCGTGGACGCGATCGCCGGGGCGCAAACGACCATCCGGCAGATCGAGCACGTCCCGGATCACGCGGGAGATCCTCCGCCGCGGCCCCGGCGGTCGGACGCCGCGGCGCCGCCGTCCCCCCGGCGCGCCGAAGGGGTTGCGTGAGCATGGCGGACGCGCTCAGTCCCGCGTTGCGTGAACTGGTTTCCGACAGCCTGGAATGCGAGCGTCAACTGGGTCGCGTCTATCGACTGCACATGCTAGAGGCGACGGGCCCCCGCGTGCGACGGTCGTGGGAGGAGGGGGTCACGCTTAAGCAGGCGCATGCCGCGGCGTTGACGCCGTTGTTGGTCTCCGGCGATCGCGTCAGCGAGTCCGCGCACGCCGCCCCGGCGCCGATCCCCCCGGCGCGGGAAGCCCTGTCGTGGGCCTACGATCAGGAGCGGCGTCTGGAACTGCAGTACCGGGAAGGCGCCCGCCTTGCCGAGGACCCGTCCACGCACGCCGTGTTGATCCGCCTTGAAGCCGACCAGCGTCAGTGGCTCGACCGGATACGGGCCACCTACCGAGATTACTCCGCCGCGTAGCGCGGGTCGCGATGCGATCTTGAGCACGGCTCAACGCGGTCGATCCGGTTATCTTGACAACCTCGCGCGGTTTTCTGTAGAACGAGCGCCGATCGTATGATCCAAGTCCGTGAGTTGACCAAGCGTTATGGCCCGACGACGGCGATCGACCGGGTGGGGTTTGAGGTGGGGGACGGTGAAATCCTGGGGTTCCTCGGCCCCAACGGCGCGGGCAAAACCACCACGATGCGGATCATCACTGGGTTCGTTCCGGCCACCAGCGGGTCGGTGGTGGTGGCCGGCTACGACGTGTTCGATCACCCGTTGGACGCGAAGCAACGGATCGGTTATCTGCCCGAGACCCCGCCCGTCTATCCCGAGCTGACCGTGACGGAATACCTGCGGTTTACCGCGCGGATCAAAGGTGTTGCCCGTCGGTCGATTTCCTCCGCGTTGGACCGGGTCCTAAACCAGTGTGGGCTTGGCGACGTGCGCGGCCGGTTGATCGGCAATCTCTCGAAGGGGTACCGGCAGCGGGTGGGGATCGCGCAGGCGCTGATTCACGATCCGCCGGTGCTGATCCTGGATGAACCGACCGTGGGACTCGATCCAAAGCAGATCATCGAGGTCCGCGAACTGATCCGAAGTCTTGGCGGCGCGCACACCATCGTGCTCTCCACGCACATCCTCCCGGAAGTGACGGCCACCTGCCAACGCGTGGTGATCATTCACGAAGGCCGGATCGTGGCCGTGGATACGCACGAGGGGCTGGCGGCCCGGCTCCGCAAGTCGGAAAAAATACGGGTGACCTTGGCGCGTTCCGGCGCCGACGTCGAAGAGGTGATCCGTCAGGTGCCGCACGTCATCGGCGTCTCCCCGGAGCGCTCGGATGGGGCGGGTGATCGCGCGTGGCTGGTGGAGGCGGAGTTGGGGCACGATGTGCGGGAAGCCGTGGCCCGGTGCGCGGTCACGCGCGACTGGGGATTGGTGGAGTTGCGACCCATGACCATGACGCTGGAGGACGTGTTCCTGAAACTGACCGCGGAGGAGGCCGTATGAACGCGCTGCGGGCCGTATTGGCGATCGCTGGCAAAGAGATTCGCGTGGCCACGGTATCGCCGATTCTGTACGTGGTGGCCGGGGTGTTCCTGGCGATCGTGGGGCTGTTCTTCTCCCAGATCGTCACGATCGCGAGCCTGCAAAGCCTGCAAATGATGCGATTTCAGGGCGCGTTGCCGCAGTTGAATCTGACCACGCTGGTGTTCCAGCCGATGTTCCGCAATATTCACGTGATCCTGCTCCTCGTGATGCCGTTGCTGACGATGCGCTTGCTCAGCGAGGAACGAAAGCATAAGACGGTCGAACTGTTGATGACGTCGCCGATCACGTTGGCGCAATTGGTCGTCGGTAAATTTCTGGCCGTGTTCACGTTATATCTCGGATTGTTGGTCTTGACCCTATACATGCCGCTCCTGCTCGCCCGGTGGGGCGCAATCGACTGGCCCACGGTGTTGTCGGGTTATCTGGGGTTATTGTTGGTGGGCGCCGTGTACCTGGCGTTGGGGTTGTTGGCGTCCTCCTTCACCGAAAATCAAATCAGCGCCGGCGTGGTGGCGCTCGGCATGATCCTGGGAATGTGGGTGTTGGGATGGGCCTCGGTGACTGCGGAAGGGAGCGCTATCCAACCCGTGTTGGAGCACCTGTCGATCACCGCGCACTTCGATCACTTTATGAAAGGCCTGTTGAGTGTGCCGAGCGCATTGTACGTGGTGAGTTTGGCAGGATTCGGCTTGTTTTTGACCCACCGGGTGCTGGATGCCGGCCGGTGGCGAGAGACCGGGTGACGCGCTCAAGCGGCCTGATGGCAACGAAACCCACTGGATGATGCGACGGATTCTCGGAATGGCCGCAGTGTTGGTCGCGGCGGCCGGCCTCTTCCTCGACTTTCGTTTTCCAGGGCGCTGGTATGCCCTAGCCGGGTACGGGACCGCCGCCGTACTGGCCGTTGTCTGGGCGGTGGCGGCGCGTCGCGAGCTGGGCGCGTGGGGTCGTCGTCGTTCAACGCGCATGGGCGCGCACAGCGTCATCGTGGTGGCGTTGGTCGGGGCGGTGGTGGTGATGGTGAATGTCCTCGCGGTCCGGCATCCGGCCCGAGTGGATCTCTCTCAGAGCGGGACGTTTACCTTGGCGCCGCAAAGTATCAAGGTGGTGGAGGGCCTGACCGACGAGGTGAAGGTCACGGCCTTTGTTCAAAAAGGCAGCGAAACCGAGGCGAAGTTCAAGGACCTGCTCGATACCTATCGGCACTACAGCCGGAAGATCTCCAGCGAAACCGTCGACCCCGACACACACCCGGCCGCAGCCAAGCAGTACGGCATCACGCAGTACGACACCATTGTTCTGGAGAGCGCGGGACGTGAATCTCGGCTTCGCGCCGTGAGCGAACAGGACCTGACCAATGGGCTCATCCGGCTCGGGAAAACGGCCAAGAAACGGATCGCGGTGCTGGAGGGCCACGGCGAACCCAGCGTGAGCGACCCCGACGTCAACGGTCTGTCGCAGGCCAAGGACGCGCTTGAACGGCAAGGCTACGACGTCTCGCCGTTGTTCTTGGCGCAAACGGGCGTTGTAGACCCCGCCATCACCGTGGTCGTGGTCGCGGACCCGCAAAAGCCGTTGCTGCGCCAGGAACTCGACGCCCTCACCGCGTATTTGTCCGGCGGCGGACGGGTGTTATTGCTGCGGGGACCGGGGCAGAAGACCGGGGTGGAAGACCTGGCGGCACAATGGGGAATCACGTTTCGCGAGGATACGGTGATTGACCCCGTGTCGCGGCTGTTCGGAGGGGACTATACCACTCCGGTAATTCGTACCTACGGGGATCACGAGATCGTCAAGGATTTCCGTCTCGCGACGTTTTTCCCGCTCGCGCAGTCGCTGACGTTTCAACCGCCGACGGGGGCGGAGATCGAGTACCGCGCGGTGGCATTGTCCAGCCCGGAGAGTTGGGGCGAGACCCAAATTGTGGGCGGCAAGGCCCGATATGACCGGGGTCAGGACGCGCAGGGGCCGTTGGATCTCATGGCGGCCGTCGCTCCCAACGCGCCGCCCCCCGCGGGCGACGGGGAGTCGTCGCCGCAGGCGCCGACGTGGCGGGCCGTGGTATCCGGCAACGCGCGGTTCGCGCTCAACGGCTTCTTCAACCTTTCGGGCAACGGGGACTTGCTGGTCGCGTCGATCAATTGGTTGGCCGAAGATCAGGACCTGATCGCCATTCGGCCGAAGGAAGGCGCGTCCAGTCCCTTACTCCTGACCGCCGGGCAGCAACGCACCGTGTTTTGGGTGCCGGTGCTGATTCTCCCGGGCGCGGTCGCGGGATACGGGTTTGCCGTCTGGAGACGGCGTCGCCGACTGTAGGCCATGAGGCGGTACTGGGGAACGCTGGCCCTGGTGAGCATCGCCGCGCTATTGGGCCTGTATCTGATTGTCGTCGATAATCCGCGCGAACGCAGCCGTTCCGAGCAGCAGGAGCGCGAGAGCCGAGTCCTGTCGTTGACGGAAGACGACGTGACGGGACTGGAGATCACCACGCCGTCCGACCGTCTCGTGTTGGAGCGGACCGACGGGGGCCTCTGGCGCGTCACCACGCCGGTTTTGGCCGATGCCGACGACGGTACGGTGCGACGTCTGCTCACGCAACTGACCGCGATGTCGGTGGTCCGCGCGATCGATGAGGTCGGCGATGAGGCGGACCTCGGCGTGGTCGACCCCGCGGTGCGCGTGACCGCGAGCCGGAGCAACGGCCCGCAAGCCGTCGTGGCGTTCGGAGCGGCGAGTCCGACCGGGGGCGGCGTGTATGTGAAACGGGACGACGGGAAACTCTTTCTGGTTTCGGCCGCGACCAAATCCACGTTCGAGGTCTCCCGCGACGACGTGAGGCGGAAAGAATTCATCGCGTTCCAGCCGGAGACGGTTACGGAGGTGGTGATCACGCGACCCAAACGCGTGGTCACGCTGCGACGAGACGGGGCGGAGTGGCGGACCGTGGAGCCGGATCGAACCGCTGATCCGGAGCGGACGGCGTCGTTGCTGAGTCGCCTGCGCGCGTTGCGAGCCACGGGCTTCGTGGACGATGCGGGGCAGCGCAAGGCGCTCGGTCTGGAGGCCAAGCCCCGACTTACCCTGACGGTGACCAGCAACGCCCGCCAGATCGCCGTCGAGTTCTTCGGCGCGGCGGACGGCGCGTTGTATGTCCGGACCGACGGAGAGACGCTCTACCGCGTGAACGAACGCGTGGTGGACGAAATGCCGCTGGACGCGGCGGCGTTCCGTGATATGCGGGTGGTCCGCGTCTCGGTCGACGAGGTGGTCGATGTTGAAGTCGTGCAGGGCGACGCCGCATACCGTACGGCCCGGCGTGAGGGCGGGTGGGAAATGGATGGGCGGCGACTGGAGCCGTCGGCGGCCGACGCGATGGATGCATTGGTTCGCGCCCTCACCGCGCTCCGTGGGGAATCCGTCGTGTCGGAAACCGTAGCGGCCGCGCCGGCAGCCGCCACGCTGTCGTCTCCGGCGGCGCGCGTCACGCTCCGAGGCGACAACGCCCGCGTGTTGACGGTGGTGACAATCGGCGGGGCGAATGGAGAGGCGCGTTACGCATACGCGGACGCCGACGGTCCCGTGTTTCTGGTTGCTTCCTCCGTGCTGGAGCACATCCCTTCGAAATCCGCGTTGATCCCGAAGGCGCCGGAGGCGGGGTAAACGAGACTTTCATGGGGCGGAAGTGGTAGTTTGTTTCCTGTTTGTTGACGTGGATTGGCGAAATGCCCGCCCCGGCGCCTGTCCAAACCTGAACAGGGGCGGGACTCGTCGTGAAGTTCCGGCGGCTTAGGCGCGGAGGCCGCGGGGATGGTCTCCGCCTTGCAGCATCAGTAGTGATATATGAGCCAACGAACGACGTTTCCAGCGGCGTCCCCCTATTCGCACCGGGTATTTGTCCGGCGGCTTGAGGGCTGGCGCGCGCAACGCGCGGCGGTTATGGCGTTGCCAGCGGCGTTGGCGCTCTTGTTCGCCGGACTGGGCGCGGTGCTCGAGAGCGAGGCGCCCGGCGCGCAGGAAGTGATCCCGCACGAGATGTTCTGTTGCGTTGCTCGGGGGTCCGCGGTCGTCCCCGCGTCTCCGTCGGTCACGACGGGATCTTCGTCAGGGTTTCGCGTGATCTATACCAGAACAGAGTCTCGTATGGTGCAGGTGGACCGCGTCCTGCGGGCCGCGGGTTCCGACGATTTGGGTCCGGCGGAACGTCGCCGTCTTGGGGGAGTGCTCGCGGATTTGAGCGAACACTATGGGTACGACCCGGCCCTGATCGTCGCCGTGATCATGACTGAGAGTTCATTCGACCCCAGTTCTCGGTCCCGTAAAGGGGCGTTGGGCCTCATGCAGTTGTTGCCGAACACGGCCGAACAGCTCGCCGCGGAAACCAATCGTCCGTGGTCCGGAGAGCACGGTCTGTTTGATCCCACCTACAACATCAGTTTGGGCGTGCGGTATTTGGCGCAGCTTCAGAAACGGTTCGGTTCGTTGGATCTCGCGCTCGCCGCCTACAACTACGGTCCCGCGCGGGTCGATGAATTTCTTCGGCATGGGGAGCCGGTGCCCACGGAATACTCCAATCGGGTATTGGCCCGTTACCGGGTCCTGCAAACCGCCGGTCGCGCGGCCCGCCTGTAGCACCCCGAGGGCGGCCGTCCCCTGAAAGATGACAGCCCCGTTCGCAGCCGGTCCGCATCCGTTTGACACCCCCGAGGGCCTCCTCTACACTTTTCCCGTCATTTGGGCGGTCGGCGTACGGTTCTTTACTCACACTGATCCAATCGATGGCGGCAACGAAAAGCCGAATCACCCAACCACTCGGACGGCTGACGCTCCCCCGCACCGGCGTGGTCTTTTCAGGGAAGCGCTACGCGGATTCCTCCGTGAATCTGCTGTTTAAGAAGATGCGCGCCCGGACGCCAGGATTTCACGGGGTCTTGGCGGTCCAGTCGGAGTCCGCGCGGTTCTATCTGGTGATCATCGACAACGAGCCGTACGCGGCGGGGCGGGAGCAGCAGGGCGTCTTCGTACCCCTCACGCTCCGGGGGTTGTTTACCGGGCTGCGAAAGCTCCCCTCCGACGGGACCGAACTGTCGCTGGTGGGCGCTGACCCGCTGTTTCTGAAGTCGATCTTGACGGTCATGCAGTGCTCGCCCACTACCGAGGGCACCACGGAACTGTTGGAAATCGGGAGCGTCGTCGGACATATCAAGAAGGGGTCGCAGGACCAGTTGTTGGTGGTCGGACGCGGCGGTGAGTTAAGCCTATTTTATTTTCGCGGCGGGCAACTGATCGCCGGCTATTTTGCGGACCCCGCGTTTGAGACGGGTGAGGACTCGCTTGAAGAGCGATTATTGGCCTATGTCTACCAATACGCCGGGCAAGGGACGCTGGCGCTGCACGTGTTCGCGGCGATGTCGGCGCACTGGGCCGAAGACGGCGTGTTCGAGCGCGGGGCGTGGCCGGACGAGCTGGTCCAGCACTTCACGCGTCCCGTGCCCGCGTTGTTGATCCTCGGCGCGGACGGGGCCTCGCGTCGGTTCGAATTAACGGCGCAGTCCGTGAGTCTGGGGCGAGGCGAGGACAACGATATCGTGGTGGATGACCCGGCGATTTCCCGCCGCCACCTGCTGTTCCGGCTGGAGGCATCCGGCGTGACCGTGGAAGATTGCGGAAGCCGGAACGGCACGATGTTCAACGGCGCGCCCCTGACCAAGACGTCGCTGACTCACGGCGCGGAGCTGCAGATCGGCGAGTGCCTGATCCGTTTTCTGGGAGGGGCACAGTCCGCCGAGTCCGTTGAGCCGGAGGAGCGTGGCGAGGAGACGATTTGTCGTCCGGCGGCGGACCTCTCTCCGCCGTCGCTTCCTCCTCCCCCTCCGGCGCCCGCGGCAGAAACCTGGGGCCTTGACGTGGTTCGCCCCGACGGGTCCAGCAGCCGACTTATATTGCACGCTCCGGTCACCACCATTGGGCGCGTGAAGGCCGACTTGACGCTCGTGGATACCAAGGTGTCGCGGCGCCATGGTGAACTGGAGGTGAGCGGCGAGGGCGTGTTGTATCGGGACACCGGGAGTACCAACGGCAGTCTGTTGAACGGGCGCGCCGTGACCAACGCGCTCCTGAAACCCGGCGATGTGCTCAAAATTGGGGAGACGTCGCTGACGGTGTTCCGGGAGGCGGCGTGATCGCCGAACTGCTTAACGGGTTAGTGCTGTTTCTCGGAGCCGTGGGTTCCGGGGTGCCGATGGCTGTGGCCGCCGCGTTGTTGGCGGTGGTGTTGGTCCTCGTACTCCTTCGTGCGCGGGGCCGCTCCGGGGCCTCGTCTCGTCCGAGTTGGTCGGCGCTTCAGCGCGAGGCCAAGGCCTTGTTGGCTCGGGGCGCGTATTTGGAAGCGGGGCGCGCGTTTCAGGCGGCGGGAGACCACGATCAAGCGATTGCGTTATATACCCGCGCGAACGCCCACCGTGAACTGGGACAATTGTTCGAGCACCTCAAACATTGGGACGCCGCGGCGCAGGCGTATGAGGCGGCGCAAGAGCCGGAGCGCGCCGCGACCATGCTGTTGCGGGTCGGGGACGAGCAACGCGCCGCTGAGTTGTTGCGCCGAGCCGGAAAAACGGTGACGGCCGCGGAGTTGTTCGAAAAGATCGGCCAAGACGTGGTGGCCGCGTCGCTGTATCAGTCGGCGGGATATTTAAAACGCGCGGCCGCGTTATTCGAAAAGGCTGAACAGTGGGCGCGGGCCGCGGAGCTGTTCGAACAGGATTACCAACACGAAGCGCGCAAGTGTCAGGAGCGCGGCGCGCAGCCGGCGGGGCAGGAAGCCTTGTCCGCGACGGCTCAACAGGCCGGCCGGTTATGGTTAAAAGCGGGCGACCCCGAGCGGGCCGCCGCGATTTTCCGACAGCAGGGATTGGTGGCGGACGCCGCGGACGCCTTGGCGCAGTCCGGCGCCGAACATAAGGCCGCGGATTTGTATCTGAGCCAGGGCCAGTTTGACAAGGCCGCCGACATGTTCGATCGGCTCGGCGACCCGATCCGTCGCGACACCGCGCTGGCCGAGGCCAAGGTCCAATCCGGAGACTTGGTGGACGCGGCCGACTTGTACGTGGCCGTGAACCAGCCGATGCGCGCCGCGGAGCTCTACGAACGCGCGGGCGCTCCCCAACGCGCCGCCGAGATGTACGCCGCGATCGGGGACCACAAGCGCGCGGCCGATCTCTATCTGGCGGCCGGGTGTCCCGATGACGCGGGCAAGGCGCTGGAGCAGGGCCGACGGTTTCGGGAAGCCGCTCACGTGTACCTCAAGCTGGAAAACCTCGATCGCGCCGCGTCGTTGTTCGCGCAGGCGGAGGAGCTGTTCGAGGCCGGAAAGATCTTTCACCAGATGGGTCGGTTGGATGAGGCCATCGAGACGCTGCAACGGTTGGACCCTCAGTCGCAAGACTACTTTGAGGGGTCGCTGATTTTAGGGCGGATTTTTCTGGACCGCGGCATGTTGAGCGCGGTCAAAGATCGTTGTCAGAAATTGCTCGCGCTCCACAAGGACGATCCCGAGCGTGAAGTGGAGCCGATGTACCAATTGGCGAGAGCGTATGAAGCCGAACGAGACTTCGACAGCGCGCTCCGCCTGTATGAAAAGGTGCTGGCGCAGGACTTCGCGTTTCGCGACGCGCGTGACCGAGCGGCGCAGGTCAAGGCCGCAAAAGCCGCGCCGTCCTCGCCCCCGGCGCCGCAGAAGACCTCGTCGTCCTCGACCCCCCGCACCGAGGCGCGGTACAAGATCCTCAAGCAGATCGGGCAAGGGGGCATGGGCGTGGTGTACCGCGCCGAAGACACCGTGTTGCACCGCATCGTGGCGTACAAGGTATTGCCGACGAGCGTGAAGGAGCAGCGCGCGGTGCTGGAAAACTTCCTGCAAGAGGCGCGCATCGCGGCGTCGATCAATCATCCCAACATCGTGACCATCTACGACACCGGCCATGACCCCGCGGGCGAGGTGTTCATCTCGATGGAGTTCGTGGATGGGTTGAGCTTAAAGGAACTGCTCGATAAGATGGGCGCGCTGCCGCAGCCGCAGTTTCTCTCCATCGCCAAGCAGATCTGCGCGGGATTGGGGTACGCGCACGCTCGCCGCATCATTCACCGCGACATCAAGCCGTCCAATATCATGTTGAGCCGGGACCGCATGGTCAAGATCATGGACTTCGGGTTGGCCAAGATCGTGAATGACGCGATCGCCGACCGCACCTCGGTCAAAGGCACGCCGCTGTATATGGCGCCGGAACAGATCCTGGGCAAGGAAGTTGATCACCAGTCCGATCTGTACTCCCTGGGGTGCACGCTGTATCGGATGGCCACCGGACGGCTGCCCTTTACCAAGGGGGATCTGTATTACCAGCACCTGCACACCGTTCCGCAACATCCGAAGGAACTCAACCCGAAGTTGCCCTCATCCCTCAACGCGATGATCATGCGTTGCCTTGAGAAGGACAAAACCAAGCGGTACCAGCAGGTCGGCGACGTGTTGGCCGACTTCGACCAGATCAAACTCGCGGCCTGATCCTCGCGGTCCGCGTCAACCGGTCCGTTCGCCTATCGGGACGGTCCTTCCTTGCCGCTCGTGACGCGGCGGTGCTATACTGAATTCCCTTTTTCGCGAGCGAACGATGCGGTCGACAGCCGTCGTATTTCTGGTGAGCGGAGGGCTTGATTCCGCGGTTGCCGCGGCGATAGTGCGCGCCGACGGGCGCGAGGTATACGCCCTGACAGTGGATTACGGCCAACGACATGCGGTGGAATTGGAGCGCGCGCGCGCGGTGGCCGAGTACTACCATGCGCCCCATCGCGTCGTGCGCGTTGATCTGCGGGCGTTCGGGGGGTCGGCGTTAACGGATGTGACGCCCGTGCCCAAAGACCGCGCCATCGGCTCGGCGGGAATCCCGGCGACATATGTTCCGGCCCGGAACACCATCTTGCTTTCCCTGGCGCTGGCCTGGGCCGAAACGTTGGGCGCCGGCGCGATCGGTATCGGCGTGAATGCCGTGGATTACTCCGGCTACCCGGATTGTCGGCCCGAATATCTCGCCGCGTTCCAGGACCTGACGCGGTTGGCCACCCGGGCCGGCGTGGAGTCCGGGCGGGGCGTGGAGGTGGTGGCGCCGCTGAGCGGTCTGGCTAAAGCCGAGATCATCAGTCGAGGCGCGGCCCTTGGCGTGCCCTTTGAACTCACGCATAGCTGTTATGATCCGATCGGGTATCTGGCGTGCGGGCGCTGTGACAGTTGCCGAATTCGCCGCGGGGGATTCGCGGCGGCCGGCATTCACGATCCGACGCGGTATGCCCCATCCAAGGCGGGAGTGGGATCGTGAGCAAGCAAGATCGTCTTCACGCGGCGAGCGGGCGGTCAGCGAATCGGGATTCGTCCGACTCCGTGGACGGCGACGGCGTGCAGACGGCGCAGCGGATCGAGGACCTGATCGGACAGTTGTTGGCGTTGCTCGGCGAAGACCCTCGGCGCGACGGATTGCTGAACACGCCGAAGCGGGTCGAACAAGCGTTCCGTCACTTTACGTCCGGCTATCAACAGGACGTGGACGACGCGCTCAACGGCGCCTTGTTCCCGATCGAATACAACGAAATGGTGATCGTCCGCGACATCGATTTTTATTCGTTGTGCGAGCACCACTTGTTGCCGTTTTTCGGGAAATGCCACGTGGCCTACCTACCGAACAAACAGATCATCGGGCTCTCAAAACTGCCGCGTCTGGTGGACATTTTCAGCCGACGCCTCCAGGTCCAGGAACGGCTCACCCAGCAGATCGCGGAGACCATCCAGTCCCGTATCGAACCGCTGGGCGTGGCCGTGGTGATGGAGGGACAACACCTCTGCATGATGATGCGCGGCGTTGAAAAACAAAATACCCTGGCGGTGACCAGCGCCATGTTGGGCGCTTTCAAAGCGGACTACAAGGCGCGTGGAGAATTCCTGGATCTGATTCGCCGCGGCGCGTCATGAGCGACCGCCTCCTCATTTCCGGCCTGGCCGTCTTCACCCATTGCGGGATCACCGAGGAGGAACGCGCGGTCGGCCAGCGGGTGCTCGCGGACGTGGAGATGGCGATCGACCTGGACCGGGGCGCACTGCGGGGCGGCCTCGAGACCACCGTGGACTACGCGGACGTGTGCCGGCAGATCGTCGAGATCGGGGACAAGGCGCGATACGCTTTGTTGGAATCCTTGGCGATCGAGGCGGCGGAAACCGTGTTGGCGAGACCTCGGGTTCGCGAGGTCCGGGTCCGCATCACCAAACCCGGGCCGCCGATTGCGCCCACCGTCGGAGCGTTTGCCGTCGAAGTGATGCGGGACAAGTCGCGCAAGCGGCGTTGAGGCCTGACCATGGCGTTCTGGGGACTGGAACACAAGATTCGTATGCCGAGGTCTGATGAGGCGTTGCCTGGTCGAGCCGAGGCGATGCCGGTTCCGGCGCGGCACGCGGTGCTGGGGCGCTCGCTGCAACCCCCGTTTCCTGACGGGTGTGAGCGCGCGATGTTTGGCATGGGCTGCTTTTGGGGCGCGGAGAAGCGGTTCTGGCAAACCAAAGGCGTCTACACCACCGCGGTCGGGTACGCGGGCGGCACGACGCGTAATCCCACCTACGAGGAGGTCTGCACCGGACTGACCGGCCACAACGAAGTCGTGCTCGTCGTCTTTGATCCCGCGGCGGTGACCTACGAGCGGTTGCTGACGGTGTTTTGGGAGGCGCACGACCCGACCCAAGGCATGCGCCAGGGCAACGACATCGGCACCCAATATCGTTCCGGGATCTACGCGTACGGGGCCACGCAACTGGCCGCGGCGCTGGCTTCGCGCGACGCATACCAAGAGGCCCTGCGCGCCGGAGGATTCGGCCCCGTCACGACCGAGATCCTTGATGCCCCGCCGTTCTATTACGCCGAAGCCTACCACCAGCAGTATTTGGCCAAGAACCCGGGCGGGTACTGCGGGCTGGGCGGGACCGGCGTGATGTGTCCGGTCGGCTCAACCGCGGGGTGATCCCGCGGCGAGCGCTGGCCGCGCTCGCCGTTCTTGACGGCCTGTCCGTCGATCCCTTATTCTGACTTCAATGCGTCAATGGACCCTTTGCGCGGCGATCGCGCTCGGATGGTGGTTCGCAACGATTCCGGTTGCGGCTGCGGCGCCCGTCACGGTTCGCGTCGCCCATTTTCCCAACATCACCCACGCCCAGGCGTTGATCGGACGCGCGGACGGGTCGTTCGCGCGGGCGTTGGGTCCGGACGCCGCCATCTCGTGGAAACTCTTCAGCGCGGGACCGGCCGCGGTGCAGGCCTTGTTTGCGGGTGAACTGGATGTGGCGTACCTGGGGACCGGACCGGCCATCGTGGGGTACGTGAAATCGCGGGGCGAGGCCCTGAGGATAATTTCCGGGTCCGCCGACGGCGGGGCCGCGCTCGTGGTGCGGGACGGGGCGGGGATCAACGGTCCGGCGGATTTTCACGGCAAACGGGTCGCCACGCCGCAACTGGGGAACACGCAGGACGTGGCATTGCGCGGCTGGCTCGTAGAGCACGGGTTGGACGTGATGGAGCGGGGCGGCGACGTGCGGGTGATCCCGATGGCCAACGCGGAGCAACTGACCATGTTCCGACGCGGGGAACTCGACGCGGCGTGGACCGCGGAGCCGTGGGTGTCGCGTTTGGTGCACGAGGGCGGCGGCCGCGTATTGTTCGATGAACGCGAGGAGTGGCAGCGCCTGACCAACGGGCGATTCGCCACGACGGTGCTGGTGGCGCACCCCCGGTTTCTCGCCGCGCATCCTGAACTGGCGACGCGGTGGGTCCAGGCCCACGTCGAACTCACCGCGCGCATCGTTGCGCAGCCGGAGGACGCGAAACGTCTGACGAACGAGGCGCTCAAGCAGTTGGTCGGGAAACCGCTTGGTGCGACGGTGCTGGACGAGGCATGGGGCCGGGTCGCGTTTACCACCGACCCCATCGTGCCGTCCCTCGTCCACATGGCCCGCTGGGCGTTCGACCAGGGTTTTCTGGGTCGGCGGGAACCGGACCTTTCCCGGATCGTCGATGGGCGATGGTTAGCCGACGCGATTCCGGTCGCCGCGACGGGGAGCCCGCCATGAGTCCTGGGACGCCGCACGCGGTGGTGGACGTCCGTCGACACCAGTGTCCCTATCCGTTGTTGATGATCAAAAAGGCATTGGACGGGTTGCAGGAAGGCCAGGTCTTGGAGGCGCAGACCGACCACTTGCCGACCGCTCGAGAAACCACGCCGCGATTCTGCCGGGATATGGGGTATTCGTTCACCATGATCGAGGAGCCCGGGTTATGGCGCCTGATCATCACCAAGGGTAATGAAGCGCCCAAGCCGGTCAGCGTCACGTTGGAGGGGGTCGTCAAGAAGTACTCGTCCAGCGGCGGAGAAATTACGGCGCTCGAAGACATCGATCTGCAAATCCTTGAGGGTGAATTCGTGTGTATTGTCGGGCCGTCGGGCTGCGGCAAGTCCACGTTGCTGAACCTGATCGCGGGATTGGAGTTCCCTAGCGCGGGGCGCGTCAGCATCAAAGGCCATCCCGTGACCGGCGCGGGCGCGGATCGGGTGGTGGTATTCCAGGACGGCGCATTGTTTCCGTGGCTCAACGTGCGCCAGAACGTGGAATTCGGCCTCAAGATCAATGGCGTGGAGCCCGCGGTGCGGCGCGACTTGGCCATGGACTACATCAAGATGGTGCACCTGACGCGGTTCGCGGATTCATTGATCCACGAACTCTCCGGCGGGATGCGCCAGCGCGTGGCTATCGCGCGGGGGTTGGCCATGGATCCCGACATCTTGCTGATGGACGAGCCGTTCGCCGCGTTGGACGCGCAGACGCGCGATTTGCTCCACGTGGAATTGCAGGAGATCTGGACCGCCACGAACAAAACGATTCTGTTCATCACCCATAATGTGCGCGAAGCCGTGTGTCTGGCGAGCCGGATCGCGGTGATGACGTACCGTCCCGGTCGGATCAAGGAGACGTTTGTCATCAACCACCACCGCCCTCGTCACTTGGAAGATCCCGGTCTGATCGATACGTCCGCGTTGATCATCAAGGCCTTGCGGGCGGAAGTCGATAAGGCCGTGAAAGCCGAGTTGGGCGATGCGTGATAACGCGATTCGGGTCGGGTTCTTCGCCCTGCTGGTGCTGCTGTGGGACGGCGTGGTCCGCTTGGGCGTCTGGCCCGACTACCTGTTTCCCGGACCGGGCGAGGTGTTTGAGGCGCTTCGGCTCGGCATCGCGGACCGGACCTTTCTGAACGCGGTGGGGACGAGCCTGAGCCGGTTTGTGATCGGTTTTAGCGCGGCGTTGATCATCGGCATCGGACTGGGGCTAGCCATCGGCAGTCTGCGCGTGGTCCGCGAGACCGTCGGTCCGCTGATGATCGGGCTTCAGAGTTTGCCCAATATCGCGTGGTTGCCGATGGGCCTCTTGTGGTTCGGCCTCAACGACGGCGCGATCCTGTTCGTGATCGTCATGGGCGTGGTCAACTCGGTGGCCATGTCCACCGCGGACGGGATCAGGAACGTCCCTCCGATCTACCGCCGCGCGGCGCGGACCATGGGCGCCGGCGGCGTCACATTGTACGTCAACGTGGTGTTGCCCGCCGCGTTGCCCTCGATCATGACCGGGATCAAGATCGGATGGACGTTCGGGTGGCACGCCATCATTGCGGGAGAAATGTTGTTTGTGAGCCTGGGGCTGGGCGCCGAATTGGTCAAAGGCCGGGAAATCGCGGACATGCCCCGGGTGATGGCCGTCATGCTAATCATCGTACTGCTCGGCCTGGCCATGGAACGCTTGGTCTTCTCCCCGTTGGAACACCGGGTCCGGCGCCGCTGGGGCTTGGAGAGAGCCTAGGGCGTGAGCGGGAGAACCGGAGATGGGGCGATGGGGAGAAACGGCAGGGCGTTCTGGTTGATGAAATCCGAGCCGGACGTGTTTTCGATCGAGGATCTGCGACGGGCCAAGGACCGGACCACGTGTTGGGACGGGGTTCGGAATTATCAGGCCCGCAACTTCCTGCGCGACGAGATCAAAACCGGTGACGGCGTCCTGTACTATCACAGCAATACGCAGCCTCCCGGCATTGCGGGCGAAGCCGTCGTGGTCTGCGACGGGTATCCCGATTTCACCGCGTTCGACCCGGACGACGTGCACTACGATCCCAAGAGCGATCCGAACCGTCCGACCTGGTACATGGTGGACGTGCGGTTCGTCCGCGCGTGCAAGACGCTGATCTCGCTCGATCGCCTCAGGGCGATTCCGGCCCTCACGTCCATGGTCGTGCTCCGCCGCGGAATGCGGTTGTCCGTGCAGCCCGTGACCGCGCGCGAATGGGATGCCGTGAGCGCACTGCCGGAGTGGGGGTGAGGTGAGCGGTCGCCCGTCCTCGTGGTTCGCCAAATGGGGGTTCCTGGTCGCGCTCGCCTCCGCCGTCGCCTGCGCGCTGGCGGGCTTCGGGGCCCGGGCGGATTTGTGGACGTTCGGCGCGGGATTCCGCGTGCTCGGGTGGGCGGTGGCGGGCGCGCTGATCGGCGCCGTGCTGTCCTTGATCGGGGTGTTCGCGACGCGCGGGGGCAAGAAGCGAGGCCGCGCGTCGGCGATCCTCGGCGTGCTCATCGGGCTCGCGGCGGCCGGTCTTCCCGCGTGGCAGTTGGTCCAGGCGCGTAGTCTGCCCGCGATCCACGACATCACGACCGACCTTGAGAATCCCCCGTCGTTTTCCGCGGTGGTTCCGTTGCGTCGCGGCGCGCCAAACGCCGTGGAGTACGCGGGAACGCCGGTGGCGGATCAGCAACGACGCGCGTATCCGGACATCGGGCCGCTCACGCTGGCGATGCCCGTAACCCAGGCGTTCGACCGGGCGTTGGAGGCGGTGCGCGACATGGAGTGGGAGATCATCGACGCCAACCCCGCGCACGGTCGGATCGAGGCCACGGCCACCACGTTCTGGTTCGGGTTCAAAGACGACGTGGTGGTGCGCGTGTCCGCGACGGAGTCCGGCAGTCGCATCGACGTGCGGTCGCTCTCGCGCGTGGGCCGAAGCGACGTCGGCGCGAACGCGCGTCGTATTCGCGGGTATCTCGCCAAACTGTCCGCGGCCGATTAGTCGAGGGCTTGGCGACCGTCCGTTCCGTCGATCCGTTTTTTCAACCGGTCCAGGATATTGAGCGCGTCGATGGGGGTCAGCCGCGAGACGTCGAGCCCGGAGATTTCCGCCACAATGGGGTGAACGGGTGCGGCGAAGAGGTCCGGTTGGGCGTCGGGGCGCGGCGATGCCTGGGAATGAGATCCGCGTTGTTCCAGATCGCGCAAGATTTCACGCGCGCGTCGGATGACCGTATCGGGAAGGCCGGCTAATCGCGCCACCTGGATGCCGTAGCTGCGGTCGGCTCCACCCGCGACGATCTTCCGCATGAAGACGATTTCCTCGTTCCACTCCCGCACCGCGGCTTTGTAGTTCTTGAGTCCGGGCAAGGAGTCGGCGAGCGCGGTCAGTTCGTGATAGTGGGTGGCGAACAAGGTGCGCGCGCCGATGCGCGTGTGCACGTCTTCCGCCACCGCCCAGGCAATGCTGATGCCGTCGAACGTACTGGTCCCGCGGCCGATCTCGTCGAGCAGGATCAAGCTGCGTGGGGTGGCGCGGGCGAGAATCGCCGCGGTTTCGCTCATCTCGACCATAAACGTGCTGCGCCCGCCCGCGATGTCGTCCTGCGCGCCCACGCGCGCGAACAGCCGGTCCACCAATCCGATCACGGCCTCTTCCGCCGGCACGTACGAGCCCATCTGCGCCATGATGACGATCAGTGCCACCTGGCGCATGTAGGTGGACTTGCCCGCCATGTTGGGGCCCGTGAGCAATGCCAGCCGCGTGGAGCCGCCGTCCATGTCCGTATCGTTGGGGACGAAGTGCTGGGCGGGCAGACCGCGCTCGACCACCGGATGACGGCTCTCGCGCAGCCGGAGCACGGGTTCCGCGACCATGGTCGGCCGGACCCATCGGTTGCACGAGGCGGCGTGGGCGAGCCCGGCGGCCACGTCGATGGTGGCCAGACGTCGGGCGTAGGCCTGGATGCCCGCGGCGTGTGCGACCACGGCTTCGCGCAACTCTTCGATCAGCCGGATTTCCAGCGCGCGGCTTTTCTCGTCCGCGCCGGTGATCTTGGACTCCAAGTCCAGGAGTTCCGGGATCACGTACCGTTCCGCGTTGACCAGGGTTTGCCGGCGCCGATACTCGGGAGGCACGCGGCCGGCGTTGGCTTTGGTGACTTCCAGGTAGTAGCCGAACACGTGGTTGTGGCGAACTTTCAGCGAGTCGATCCCGGTCCGCGCGCGCTCGCGCGCTTCCAACTGCGCGAGCCAGGCGGAGGCGTCGCGGCGCAGTACCCGCAGCGCGTCGAGTTCTTGGTGGTACCCTTCTCGGATCACGCCGCCGTCGCGTGCGGTCGGCGGCGGCGAGGGCACGAGCGCCGCGGAGAGGCGGTCGATCAATCGACCGAAGTCGGGCCAATGCTCGCCCATGGCGCGTACTCGGGGCTCGGAGCTTGCGGTAAGGAGTTTCGCGATACCGGCGCCGGCTTCCAACGAACGGCCGAGCATGGCGAGGTCCCGAGGGGTCGACGATCCCACCGCGGCGCGCGATACCGCGCGTTCCACGTCGCCGATCGTCCCGAGGTGCTCGCGTAGGACGGCGCGCGTCTCGGGATCGGCCACGAACGCGGCGACGTCGTCGAGTCGGGCCTCGATCGCGGGGATGGCGCAGAGCGGGTGGAGCAGCCGATCGCGAAGCAACCGTCCACCCATCGCGGTGACGGTCTCGTCGAGCACGGCCAAGAGAGAGTGTTGCCGAGATCCATCGCCGCCGCGGACCAGTTCCAAGGTGCGTTGCGCCGATTCGTCGACGTCGAGGGTGTCGCCCGCCGCGGAGCGCGTCGGCGGCGAGAGCGCGGCGCAGCGGCCCTTGAGCGTGTGCCGCACGTATCGAATCAGGGCGCCGGCCGCTCGCCGTTCGATCGGGGACAACGCCGTCCACGCCTCGGCGTCGGGAAACTGTTCGCGTAACGCGCGATCGGCCTCAGCCGAGTCGAAGGCCTCCGGCGGGCAGGCTTGATACACGGCGCCGGGGCGCGGAGGGTCGGCCCATCCGGGACCGACCAAGACCTCGCGCGGGTCGGTCCGCGCCAATTCGTCGGCCGACAGCGCGGCCGCCTGGGGCCCGCGCGAGGAGGCCACGTCGAAATCTCCGGTGGACACGTCCACGCGCGCAATCGCGGCCTCGTCGCCGTCGCGGAGCACCGCTGCGAGATACGCGTGTTCGGATCCGCAGAGCAACGTGTCGTCGACCACCGTGCCCGGGGTGAGCACGCGCACCACGTCGCGCGCCACCAGGGCGCCGGGTTTCGGTTCCTCCATTTGTTCGGCCAGGGCCACGCGTTTGCCCGCCGCGAGCAGCTTGGCGATGTATCCGGACGCCGCGTGGTACGGCACGCCGCAGAGGGGGATGCCGGTGTCTTTGTTCTTGTCGCGCGAGGTCAGCGCGATTTGCAGGATGGGGGCGGCCACGACCGCGTCGTCGCCGAACAACTCGTAGAAGTCGCCCACCCGGAACAACAGCAAGGTCCCAGGATGATTGGCCTTGAGCGCGTCGTACTGGCGCATCAATGGCGTGGGTTCGGCCATAGCGGCTTACGGCGCGTGGTCCGCGGGCAACGCGGGTTCGTTGCGGGCCGGTCGCGGCGACTCGACCGCGTCGAGTTCGCGCCGGAGGCGTCGCGCGCGCAGCGAGGCGCGGATCCACGCGGGCGCGAACGCAATCGTCGCCAGGATCGCGCCCGCCAAGGCGCTGGCGAGGATCACGGCCGCGACCGCGAGCGGTCCGGAGCGGAACCCCAGCGGCAGTTCCACGACCATCAATTGGTGGCGATTCTCGCCCGCCACGAGCAGCAGGGCCGCGGCGATGATCAGCGCGAGCACGGTCAGCATCACGGGCGCGGTTCCCGAAAGTGCGCGAGCAATCGGTCGTACGTCGCGTCCAGGTGTTCGGGGATCACGCGGACCTCCGCGAAGAGGGTCATGTAGTTGGTGTCGCCGTTCCAGCGCGGCACGATGTGAAAGTGCACATGGTCGTCGATGCCCGCGCCCGCGGGTTTCCCGAGATTCAATCCCACGTTAAAACCCTCGGGTTTGAGCGCGGCCCGCAACCGTTCCACGCTGCGCGCGAGGGTGAGGGTCAGGTCGAGCGCCGCGGCCCGATCCAACGCAGCCAATCGGTCCACGTGGGCGTAGGGCGAGACCATCAGGTGGGCGTTCGAGTACGGGTAGAGGTTCATCATCACGAAGCTGTGTTCGGTGCGCTCCAGGATATAGGTCGCGCGGTCATCGGACGCCTTGGGCTGTGCGCAGAGAATACACGGTCCCGCCTTGGGGCCGTCAATGTAACTCATCCGCCAAGGGGCCCAGAGCTGGCGCACGGTCACCCTCCTCGTGTGTAGGGGCACACGGCCGTGCGCCCCTACGGCGTCCGAAGATGTTGCTTGGTGGGCAATCGCAACTTCTCCATCACCGCTTGCACGTCGGTCCACACGGTTTTCTTCTCGGCGGGATTCCGCAACAGGTACGCGGGGTGGAACGTCGGCATCAACGGGATGTCGTGGTACGCGTGCCAGCGTCCGCGCAGGCGTGAGATCGGGTCCTTGGTCTTGAGCAGGGTCTGGGCCGCGAAGGTGCCGAGCGCGCAAATGACCTTGGGCGCGATGATCTCGAGCTGCGAGATTAAGAACGGTTCGCACGAGTCGATTTCGTCAGGGAGCGGGTTGCGGTTCCCGGGCGGGCGGCACTTGAGGATGTTGGCGATGTAGACGTCGTCGCGCCGCAGTCCCATGGCTTCGATGATCTTGGTCAACAATTGTCCGGCCGCGCCCACGAACGGCACGCCCTTCGCGTCTTCTTCGGCGCCGGGGGCTTCTCCCACGAACACCAGGTCCGCCCGCGGATTGCCCACGCCGAACACCAGGTTCGTACGCGTGGGCGCGAGCCCACACCGGCGGCAATCGCCGATGGTATCGGTTCGCAGACACTCCAACGCGGCGGCGGGATCCCCGGCCGCGGCTGATGAGGCGGATGCGCGCGGCCGCACGTCCACCATCGTCTGCGCGGGTCGGTGTTTCGTAGGGGGGGTGCCGGCCGTTCGTCGGGGAGCGATCGGGCGGTCAGACATCGGGCGTCGGGTCAGCGGCACGTCCCGTACTCCCAATTCGCGCGCATACAACAGATGCGCTTTCGCGTGGCGAAGGATCTCGCCGAGCGAGGCGGCGTGGTCCGGGCCGTCACCCGCCATGCGCGGCGCGCAGCGCGGCCAACGCGCGTTCGGCGCGCGGCCCTTGTGCGGTACACGTGAGGGACCGGTCGTCGGCATCGGGCCCGGCCACGAACGCGATTTCCAGCCGATCGTCGGGCAGCGCGCCGGGCAACCGGTCGGCCCATTCGACGGCGATCACCGCGTCATCCGGCGCGTCCAGCATACCCAGCCATTCGACTTCCTCGGCGTCGTGCAGGCGGTAGAAGTCCAAGTGCAGCAGCATGACGCGTCCGACGTGGTCGTGCCGGATCGCGAAGGTCGGGCTCGACACCCGGAACGCGTCCACGCCGAGGCCCTCGGCGAGCCCTTGCGCGAAGCGGGTTTTGCCCGCGCCCAACTCGCCGATCAACGCGAGCGTTTCGCCGCCGACCAGTCGCTCCCCGAGCCGACGGCCCCACGCGCGGGTGTCCGCTTCCGAGCGCGAGACGATGCGCCAGGCCGTGTCCGGCTCGTTGAGCGCGGCGCGGCTCACGCGACGGCTTCCATCTCCGCGGCGATCTTGTCCATCGCGCGAAACGCCTTGAGCGCGGATTCCGGGTGGGTATCCGCCGCGCTCTCGAATGGTTTGCCGGCCACCAACAGGTCCGGGCCGAACATCAGACTGGGGAACGGTTCCAGCGCGTCCAGGTGGCTGCGGATGTCGCCTTGGTTGAACAGACGGTTGGCCCGCGCCACGTCGCTGGTCCGCACTTCATACCGACCGTCCAGTCCCGGCACCACCTCGCCGGCTTCGCGGGACAGTTTGGTCGGGTCGTTCACCGGTTTGTAGTACTTGTCCTTGGACAGGAACAGGGCGGTCGCGGCTTTGGCCGAGAGCGTGTAGACCACATAGATGATACTGGCCTTGTCGCCCTTGGCCAGGTGGAAAAAGACCGCGGCCTCCCGACCGTCGAATCGGCCGTCGACCCGCGGGAACGAAAACACCGTGGGTTGCGAGGTGCGTCCGCCGATGCGCGCCGAGAGCTTCCGAAAGTCGGCCAGGATGCGGCGCTTACCCACGATGGAGTGGATGATCATGGCCGAGCCGAGCGCGGCCAATAAGATGGAGAATGCCAGGGTGATGCCGAACAACGTCATGAGTCGCTCCTTACCGTGGGTTCCGAACGTTTAAACAGACGGGGCACGGGTTGCGCGGCGGTGGGGGCGATCCGATCCAACGCGGCTGGGAGGCGATCCAGCAGATCCCCGGCCACCATGCCGCGCTCGCCGCGATCCGCGGCCACCAGGTCGCCGGCCGCGCCGTGCACATACACGCCCAGCCGTGCCGCATCCGCGGGCGATAGGCCCTGCGCCACGAGCGCGGCGATGACGCCGGTCAACACGTCGCCGGTGCCGGCCGTGGCCATGCCCGCGTTGCCGGTGGGATTGACGGTCACGCGCCCGTCGGGACCCGCCACCACGGTCCGCGCGCCCTTGAGCGCCACCACGACCTGGTGGGCCTTGGCGAATTCCGCCGCGAGGTCGATCCGTCGCCGTTGCACCTCGCGCGAGCCCAATTTCGTGAGCCGCCCCATCTCGCCGGGGTGCGGGGTGAGCACCGTGGAAGGGTGGGGGCGTTTGAACGGGTCCAGATGATCCGCAAGCGCGTTGAGGCCGTCCGCGTCGATGACCATGGGGATCGACAGGCGCGCGGCCAACTCCCGGATCAGGGACTGGGTGTCGGGGTGCGTGGACAACCCCGGGCCGATCGCCACCACCGTGGCCTGTTTGGCCGCGGCCAGCAAGGGACCGAGCGCGGCCGACGCGAGCGTATGGTCGGGCGTTTCCGGCAACGGCAACGTCATGATCTCCGCGGGTTTGGCTTCACCCGCGCGCAACACGCTCTCCGGGCACGCGAGCGTGGTCAACCCGGCCCCGGTGCGCAGCGCGGCGCGCGCGGTCAACATGGCCGCGCCGCTCTTGCCCATCGAGCCCGCCACCACCAGGACATGACCGAAGGTGCCCTTATGTCCCTCGCGCGGGCGCGCCGGCACGCAGGCCGCGGCAGCCGCCTCCGTGAACAGGGACACGGGAAGCGCAGCCTGGTCGATGGCGCGTGTCGGGATACCGATGTCCACCACCCGCAACTCGCCGGTATGGTCCGACCCCGGTGGCAGGAAGTGCCCACGTTTGGGCAGCGCGAACGTAACGGTTAGCGTTGCGCGCACGGCCACGCCCAACGCCTCGCCGGTGTCCGCGCTGATGCCGGAGGGGATATCGACCGCGGTCACGGGTTTGCCGGACGCGTTCACATCCGCGATCAGTTCCGCGGCCAAGCCCGAGATCGGCGCGGTCAGCCCCGTACCCACCAGCGCGTCGATCGCAAGATCCGCGTCATCGAGGGCGGCACGAAACACCGCGCGATCGTACGACGACGGATCGAACAGTTTTCCGCCGATGTTGCGGAAGATGTGGGTTTGGAGTTGCGCTTCACCGCGGCTGGCGTCCGCGGGCACGGTCAAAAACACCCGCACGTGCGCGCCGCGCTGCACGAGGTGCCGCGCCGCCACCAACCCGTCGCCGCCGTTGTGGCCTTTGCCCGCGAGCACCACCACCGACCGCCCCCCGAGATCGCCGAACCGCCGTTCCATCTCGCGCACCACGCCCATGCCGGCTTGCTCCATCAGGATGGTCACGGGAATGGCGTATTCGGTGATCGCGGCGTCGTCGAGGCGACGCATTTCCTGCGCGGTGACGACGTTCATGGCGCGGAGCACGGGGCCGGCCTGCGGCTGATGATGACCTGCGCCGCGGCGTAGTCCCCGTCGTGGGTCAGGCTGACGAACGCGGTGTCCGCCCCCAGGGTGGCCATGCGTTGGGCGGCCCGTCCGGACAGGCGCAGAGTGGGTTGACCCGACGGCATGTTGACCACTTCGAACTCACGCCACGCCGCGCCGGTCCATCCCACGCCCAGGGCCTTCATGGCCGCTTCTTTGACGGCAAATCGCGCTGCGACGTGGGGCGCGGGGTCGATCCGGGCCCGGCAATACGCGGTTTCGTCCTGCGACAACACGCGCGCGAGGAACCGGTCGGCCCAGCGGCCCAACGCCTCCCGCACGCGCGAAATCCGCACCAAGTCGATGCCGATGCCGACGATAGTTCCGTGGTTCATCGGGGCGGATTATGGCAGCGCCCCTATCCCCAAATCAAGCCGACGGTGAGGCGGTCGATGAAGGGCCATCTGCGGCGTTGTCGCTGCGCTTCCGGTCCTCGCGTACGACTCAGTACGCTCCGGTCCGGTGCTCGCTTCGCTGGCATCTAGACCCTTCCTCGACCGCCTCCACTCTCCGTGAACATGAAGAGCGGGGAGAAAACTGAGTGACTATCGTTTCGGGCGCCTCTAAAAACTGATTTGAATCTGTACCACCGCGAGGTTGTCCACCCCGGGGAGGGCGGGGGCGCGGCGGTATTCGTAGTTGGCGGAGACGGCGAGTTGTTCGGAGTGGGTGTACGTCAGTCCGAGGGTGGTGCGGCCCAACGTGTCGGCGGCAACGGTCCGGTCGGGGTCCAACCGTTCAATCCGGATGAGCGGGACCCAGTGATCGGTCACGGCGTAGGTTGCCAGGAGGTACCAGCCGCGAAACGCCGTGGCGTCGTCGCGGCCGTGGATCAATTCGCCGCGGATCAGGAGCGCGTTGAGCGGATTCGGGTGGATCTCCAGGTCCCAGCCGACGCGGGTGCGGGGGCGGTCGAGCCCCGCGAGGTTCGGCGCGCGGCCGCGGTACCACGAGGTGCCGAGTTGGTATCCCGCGAGGCGAAGCCCCACGCGGCCGACCAGGTCCTTGCCGTCGTTGGAATCCGGCGCGTTGGGACCGGTTCCGTTGACCACGGCGAGCGCATAGGAGACGTTGAGCGGGCCGCTGATCGGTTCGCCCAGCAGGGCGAGTCCGCGATCCCACTCCTGCAACAATCCCGGAACTTCATCGGGCTGCTCGCCGGGGAACGTCATGAGCATCCGGTTGATCGCGGGGAGCTTGTAAGGCGGCAGTTGAGTCTCGAGCCCGAATGGCAGGCGGAATTGACCCACGCGGAGTTGAAACTTCGGCTCCGCCCCGATCTCGATGAACGCATCGCGCAGGACGGGGGAGGCGACCAGATCCGCGACCACGAGATACCGTGCGCCCAGGGGGGCGCCTCCGGCGACCCCGAGTTCCGCCCGACGCACCAACACGCCGTCGCGGCCGAGGCCCGTGCCCGAACCGATCGCGCGACCGTCGGGAAGTTGATCGCCGTGATCGTGAAAGATCTGGATTTGAACCACGCGTAGGCGAATCTGGATGCCGACGGGCGGACCATTGTCAACCCCATCTACTGGATACGGATTAAATGATGTGGCATCTGCCTGGCGCGGAGCGCTCGCCAGGAGTAGGACGAGCAACGCGGCTGTGAGCCGCAGACTCATTGGTGAGGGACTACGGGGTCTTTTTGGTTGCGAGCTTGCGGATACGTTTGCGCGATTCTTTTTCCTTGCGTTTGCGTTTCACGCTCGGTTTTTCGTAGTACTCGCGTTTTTTCATCTCTTTGAGCAAGCCCTCTTTAATGAGTTTCTTCTTGAGGACCCGCAAGGCCTTGTCGACCTGATTATCGCTGACAACGATTTTCATTGCCTGAAGTCACAACCTCCGTAGTCGGCCGGTGTTGGCCCCTCAAAGACGACGGCGCAGAATACCGGAACCTTCCTTGGGATGTCAAGGTTTTTTTCGGGGATTTTTTATGCGCGTCCCTGCGCCCGGAGTACCACGAGGAACAAGGCCGAGGCGAGCAGGGCCAGGCCCGCGCCGAGGCCGAACGCAGCGACGGGGCTCACGTGCTCCCATACCAGGCCCATCAGCAGGCTCGCGGGCAGGGCGGCCATGCCCACCGCGGCGTGGTACAGGCCGTAGGCGGTTCCGCGGTGCTCGGCGGGCGCCAGGTCCGCCACGTAGGCCTTTTCAACGCCTTCGGTGAGGCCGAAGAAGAGTCCGTAGACCGCGAAGAGGACCCAGACCTGCCACGCGGAGTCCGCCACCCCGAATCCGGCGTACACCGCGGCGTAGGTCATCCACCCCGCCAGGATGAGACGCGGCCGGCCGATGCGATCCGATAGGGCGCCGGCGGGCGTGGAACTGGCGGCTTTGGTGATGTGCAGCAGGATCCACAGCAGCGGGATCCACGCTGCGTTGATCCCCACTGCGTGGGCCTTGAGTAATAAGAACGCATCGCTGGAATTGCCCAAGGTAAACAGCGTGATTACGGCCAGTACGGTTTTAAACCGCGGCGAAAACGGCGCGAGGCTGAGTCGAATCGGCTGAGCGGCGGGGACCGAACGCGCGACCGTTGTGTCGTCGCGCACCGCAAACACCAACACCGCCACCGCGAGCAATCCCGGAATCGCGGCCAATGCAAACAGCACCCGCAGGTCGGTCAGGCCCCAAGCCAAGAGCGCCATGGCGATGAGCGGGCCGATGATGGCGCCTGTGTGGTCCATGGCCCGGTGAAACCCAAAGGCGTTGCCCCACGATCCGGGCGGGGTCGAGGCCGCTAACAGCGCGTCGCGCGGGGCCGAGCGCAGGCCCTTGCCCACGCGGTCGGTGAATCGAATCGCCAACACGTGCCACCCCGCCCCCGCCAACGCCACCAACGGCCGCGCGCAGGCCGATACGGTGTACCCCGCGACTACCAGGGCCTTGCGTTTGCCCAGTCGATCCGACCACCAACCCGAGGCGAATTTGAGCAAACTGGCCGTGCTCTCGGCCACGCCCTCGATCAACCCGATGAACGCGGCGCCGGCTCCGAGCGTCGTGGCCAAGAACAGGGGCAGCAGGGGATAGATCATCTCGCTGCTCGCGTCGGTCAACAGGCTCACCACGCCCAACATGACCACGGTGCGTGGTAGGGAAAACATGGAACGGCGGGACTCACTCATAGGCGGTGGAGTATGGCGGCGCGGGGTAGCCAAGTCAATGAATTGCGGGCGCGGTCGCCGAACCCATTCTCCCCTCGTGCCTGGTGAGGCGGCGTGATACAATGCCCGCCACCATGACGCCTATTTACCTGGATCACATTGCCGCGGCCAAACCGCATCCCGACGTGGTCGCGGCCATGTTGCCGTGGTTCACCGAAGAGTTCGGCAATCCCATGTCGTTGCACCGGTTCGGCGAACGACCGCGCGCCGCGGTGGAGGAGGCGCGCGCGCGCGTGGCGGCGCTGCTGGGGTGCGACCCGCGCGAGCTCACGTTCACCGGCAGCGGTACGGAATCCAATACGCTCGCGCTGCGGGGGCTGATGAGGCCGTTGGCCGGACGCGGTCGCCATCTCATTGTCTCCGCGATCGAACATCCGTCGGTGTTGGACACCGCCCGCCGGTTGGAACGCGACGGCGCGTCGCTGACCATCGTGTCCGTGGATCGGCACGGCGTGGTGGACCCGGGCGCGGTGGCGGCGGCTATCCGGAATGATACGGTGCTGGTCTCGATTCAGACCGCCAACCCCGAGATCGGCACGATCCAGCCGATTGCTGAGATCGCGCGGATTGCCCGCGAGCGCGGCGCGCTTATGCACACCGATGCGGTTGCCGCGGCCGGACGCGGGCCGCTCGACGTGGGCTCGCTCGGGGTGGATGCGCTGAGCGTGTCGGCGAACCCGTTGTACGGGCCGCCTGGGGTCGCGGTCCTCTACGTGCGCCGTGGTGTGCGTCTTGACCCATTGTTGGTCGGGGGCGCGCAAGAGAGCGGGCGGCGGTCCGGCGGTCATAATGTGCCCGCGATCGTGGGAATGGGGCGCGCGGCCGCCCTCGTGCGCGAGCACGGCGCCGCGTGGCAGGCGTCGATGCAGTCGCTGCACCGGCGGCTCGCCGACGGCCTGTCCAAGATGATGGGGGTGTGGTTGACCGGGCACCCCGACCAGCGAGTCGCCGGGCACGTCAGCGCGTGCGTCGAGTACGTCGAGGGCGAGGCCTTGGTCCGGACGCTGGAACACGCCGGGGTGGCCGCGGCGAGCGGGTCGGCGTGCAGTGACTTTACCGTGTCCTCGAAGGTCTCCCACGTGTTGACGGCGCTGGGGATCGAGACCACCAGGGCCCAAGGATCCGTCGTATTCTCGCTCGGACGCGAGAGTACCGAGTCGGACATTCGCGAAACCCTGGGGCTCCTCCCCTCGGTGATCGAACGGCTCCGGCGTCTGTCGCCCCTGTACCGGTCCACGTCATAACCGTTGGCGCCGCTCGGGTGAACCGACACTCGCACGAGTCACGCGTCGGAGTTTCAACCGGGGCGCCGCCCCGCGCGCCCGGGTTGTGGGAGCGGTGGGGCGCTCCCGCCCAGCCTCCGCAATCGTGGCGGCCGCCGTTGCCGTGGTGGCCGTGGGCGATCCTGTTCGTTGCCACGATAGCCGCATATGCCAATTCACTGCCGAACGGATTTCATTACGACGATGAGAACATGATTCTGAGGAACCCCGCGGTCCACCGGCTTGATCGATTGCCCGAACACTTCCAGTCTGTGACGATCGGAAATACGCAAGGTACGCCTTCGTATCGGCCGTTGGTGATGGTCAGTTACGGCCTGAATTATGCCTGGGGCAAGGACAATCCGGTCGGTTATCACGTGGTCAACATTGCGCTCCATGTCATGGCGTCGGCGATGGCGGCGTTGCTCCTCTGGCAGCTCTTGGGGTGCGGCGTCTCCGCGTTCTGGGGCGCGGCCGTGTTCGCGCTGCATCCGATCCAGACCGAAGCTGTGAACTACATCACGGCGCGCTCGTCCGTGTTGTATAGCCTTGCAGCGGTTGCGGCGGTTTGGGCGTTCGCCCGCTATCGCACGACGGGGCGGCGATTTGCCTTGAGCGGGGCGGTCGCGGCCTACGCCGCCTCCTTGTTGGCGAAAGAAGCCGCGGTCATGGTGCCGTTGTTGCTTGTGGGATACGACGTCGTTGTTCGGCGATGCGCCTGGAAGGATCGATCCACTTGGGCGGCGTACGTCCCGTTCGTCGTCGTAACGGTCGTCTATCTGCTCTGGCGTCAGCGGATGATGGGGGCCGTGATCCCGTCTTCATCTGTCGAAGGCCCGTTGACGGTGGGACTGACGTTTGCCGCGATCGTGACCAAAACACTGGGAGGACAACTGTTCCCGATCGACCTGTCCGTTTCCCATGCATTCGGCCCGATTCGCACGATGACGACCCAGGCGTTGGGCGCGGTGGCCGTGTGCGCGTGTTTGGCCGGCGTGGCGGTGGGTGCTTGGCGTCGAGCGCCAGTGCTGGCCTACGCGGCGCTCTGGTTTCCCGCGGCGTTGCTCCCGGTGGCAGCGCTGACCGTGATTACGCCGTTGGCCTTGTACCAAGAGAATCGAGGGTATCTGTCGGCGGTTGCCGTGGCGTTGTCGGCGGGGCCGCTCCTGGCGTGGTGCTGGGAGCGTTCGCGGGCGCGCGCGGTGGTGGTGGGCCTTCGCCGGCTCGGGGTGATCGCGCTCTTGGCCGCGATGGTGGTTGCGGTGATCGGACGAAACCCGGTGTGGCGGGACGAGGTCAGTCTGTGGCGGGATGTCTTGGCCGGTGCGCCGGGGAATCAAGCGGCCTACCTCAATCTTGGCCTGGCGTATGTGGTACGCGGGAATTTTGAGGCGGCGGAGGACGTGTATCTCCGCGCGTTGGAGCGCTTTCCGTACAACGCGGGAGTGTACGTGAACCTCGGGCAAATCTATCGCACCCGCGGGTATTCTCCGGCGGCGGAGGACGTGTATCTGCGCACGCTGGAGCGCGTTCCGGACAACGGGCTGTTGCACAACGGCCTGGGGGAGCTCTATCTCGCGCGCGGCGAGGTTGCACGGGCGGAAGACGCGTTTCGCACGGCGATCCGCGTTGCGCCGCTGTTCGCGATGCCGTACGTGAACCTGGCGCTCATCTTGGACGAACAAGGCGCGCGGGATGCGGCGATCGCGGCGTATCAAAAATTTCTGGAATTGGCTCCCGGTCAACCGGGTACGGCCCCACACATCGAGGTCGCGCGCCAACGACTGTCGGCTCTTGACCGCGACGGAGGAGCGGGTCGCTTCCCCTGAGGGAGCGGCGTGTGCGGTGCGTATGCGTGGTGTCCGGTCGGGCGTGGTAATTGACAAGGCCGGCTGGTTTCCCTAAGATGAATTTCTCGGGCAAATATCGGGAAAAATCAATGGATTTCGATACCATCGAATCCGCCATCGCGGAGATCGCGGCCGGGCGGATGATCATCCTCATCGACGACGAGGATCGGGAAAACGAGGGTGATCTCGTGCTCGCGGCCGAGAAGGTGACGCCGGACGCGATCAATTTCATGGCGCGGCACGCGCGGGGGTTGATCTGCGTCGCGGTGACGCCGGAGCGTGCGGAGGCGTTGCAGTTGACGCCGATGGCGTCGCAAAACACTGCCACGTTCGGCACCGCGTTTACCGTGTCGGTGGACGCGCGCGCCGGGGTGAGCACCGGCATTTCGGCGGGCGACCGCGCGCGGACGATCCAAGCGCTGGTTGATCCCGGCACCAAACCGGAGGATCTGGCCCGGCCCGGCCATATTTTCCCGATTCGCGCGCAACCCGGCGGGGTCCTCAAACGCGCCGGACAAACCGAGGGCTCGGTGGACCTGGCCCGGTTGTCCGGCCTCACGCCGTCCGGCGTGATTTGCGAGATCATGAACGAAGATGGGACCATGGCGCGGGTGCCGGAGTTGATGGCGTTCGCGCGCCGACACGGTCTCAAGATCACGACGATCAAACATTTGATCGAGTACCGGATGCAACGCGAGTCGTTCGTCCGTCGGGTCGCGGAGGCGGACTTGCCGACACGGTACGGCGAGTTTCGCGTCGTGGTTTACGAGAACACGATCGATCACGGGACCCATATGGCATTGGTCAAAGGGACGATCAGCGGGTCCGACGGGACCTTGGTCCGCGTGCATTCGGGCTGCGTGACCGGCGACGTGTTCAGTTCCATGCGGTGCGACTGCGGGGAACAGCTCCACGCCGCCATGTCCATGATCCAGCAGGAGGGCGCGGGCGTGTTGTTGTATTTGAACCAAGAAGGGCGCGGCATCGGGTTGGTCAACAAGGTGAAGGCCTACGCGCTCCAGGACCAGGGCCAGGATACCGTGGAGGCGAATCTGGCGTTGGGATTCAAGGCCGATCTGCGCGACTACGGGATCGGGGCCCAAATCCTGGTGAATCTCGGCGTCCGCCGGATTCGGTTGATGACGAATAACCCGCGCAAAGTGGTGGGCTTGGACGGCTACGGGTTGACCGTGGCCGAACGCGTACCCATCGAAACGCACCCCCACGAGAGCAATCGCGACTACCTCCGGACCAAGAAACAAAAGCTCGGTCACATGTTAAATAAGGTATGACCGCCCGGCGCGCGGTGAAAGGCCCTGGGAGGCGGCCGCGGGCCGCGATCCGGGCGCCGAGGAGTCTCGGCTTACGCGTGGCGATCGCGGCCAGCCGATTCAACGCGGTCATCACCGCTCGTCTGGTCCGCGCGGCGCGCGCGGCGCTCGTCGCCGGCGGCGTGGATCAACGCGCCGTGTCCGTGGTGTACGTGCCGGGCGCGTTCGAGTTGCCGCTGGCGGCGCAATGGTTGTGTCGCGCGGGGCGGTACGACGCGGTCATTTGTTTGGGTGCCGTGATCCGGGGCGACACGCCCCACTTTGAGTTCATCTCGCACGCCGCGTCGCGCGGCATCATGGACGTGGGATTGCGGGAGGGACGTCCGGTGGTGTTCGGCGTGTTGACCACGGATACGGCGGCGCAGGCCGAGGAGCGGGCCGACCCGTCGGGGCGTAATTGCGGGGCCGAATCAGCGCGAACCGCCTTGGACATGGCGTTGTTGGCGAGACGGTTGCGCGCGAAGGAGTAATCGCGGTGGGATTTCGTCGAAAAGGGCGGGAGTACGCGTTGCAGGTGTTGTTCGGGACCGATTTAACCTCGGCGGCCCCGGACGACGTCGCGCGTCGGGCGCGAGAGATGGCGGAGTTTTGGGCGGAGCGCCGCGCGACTCCCGAGGTTCAGGCGTTTGCGGAGTCCTTGGTGCGCGGGGTGGACGAACATCGAGCGACGATCGACGCGTTGGTGACTCGCCACGCCACGCATTGGTCGATGGACCGGATGGCGACGGTGGACCGCAACGTGCTTCGCCTGGCCGTGTACGAATTGCTGTACGCGCGCGACGTGCCGGAGCGCGTGGTGTTGAACGAGGCGATTGAAATCGCTAAGAAGTACGGCACCGACGAGTCCGGGGCCTTCGTCAACGGGATTTTGGATCACATCGCGAAACACGATCCCGCGGTGCCGGTCCGCTCCGGCGAACAAACCCATGCGGGCGACGGTCCTCGCTGACCCCGCGGCGCGGGTCTGCGCCGACGTGTTGGTGACGGGGTTTTTTGAGGACGTGCGACCGCCGCACGGTCTGGCGGGGCAGGTGGACTGGCTGGCCGGCGGCAAGCTCTCGCGGTTGATCGTGGACGGCCGGGTGCAGGGTCACCTCGGTGAAACCGCGTTGCTCTCCGTGCCCACGTTTTCCACGCCGCGCGTGTTGTGCGTGGGGTTGGGGCGCGCGTCCGACTATACCTATCTGGTGCTCCATCAGGTCGCCGACGCGCTGCGACCGGTGTTGGAAGCCTTGCAGGTCAAGGTCGCGGCCGTGGAGTTGTTCGGGGCGCACGCGGGCCACTTCGACCCGGTGATCGCGGCGCGGACGTTTTTGAAGGCGTGGTTGCAGGGGCAATCCCAAAACGGGATTGAACTCGCGTTCGTGGCGCCGAAAGGGTGCCAGCCGCACCACATCGAGCAGCGTCTGCGGGACATGGGCGTGTGACGCGTGGGGAGGTCGGACGGTGATTGATCGGTATAGTCGGCCCGCCATGAAGGGGCTGTGGAGTCCGTCGCACAAATATGACACGTGGCTGAAGGTGGAACTGGCCGCGTGCGACGCGATGGCGGAGCACGGGCGAATTCCTCGGGCCGCGGCGGAGGCGATTCGCTCCAACGCGAAGGTGGACGAGGCCCGGATCGAAGAGTTGGAGCGCACCACCCAGCACGACGTGTTGGCGTTCGTGAACGCGGTGGCCGAAACCGTCGGTCCCGAGGGCCGGTTTCTCCACGAAGGCCTCACGTCGTCCGATATCTTGGATACCGCGCTCGCCCTCACCCTCGTGGAAGCGACCGCCATCCTCCGCGAGGACGTGTCCCGCCTGCGGTGGGTGCTGCGGGACCTCGCCCACCGCCATCGCGGGACCGTGATGATCGGCCGCTCGCACGGCGTCCACGGCGAGCCCATTACCTTCGGACTGAAACTGGCGATTTGGTACGACGAGGTGACGCGCCATGCGCGGCGGTTGGACCACGTGGAGGAAGAGATCCGGGTCGGCAAACTCTCGGGCAGCATGGGGACCTTCGCCCATCTCCCCCCGGCGATCGAGTCCCGGGTGTGCGAACGCCTTGGGCTGGCGCCGGACCCGGTGTCCAATCAGATCATTCAACGCGACCGACACGCCGCGTATATGACCGTGATCGGGTTGATCGCCGCGAGTTTGGAAAAGTTCGCGGTGGAAATTCGCCACCTACAACGGACCGAGGTGTTAGAGGCCGAAGAGTACTTCGCGGCCGGACAAAAAGGCTCGTCCAGCATGCCGCACAAACGCAACCCGATCGCGTCGGAAAACATCTCCGGCCTGGCCCGGGTGATCAAGGCCAACGTGCAGGCCGCGTTGGACAACGTGGCACTGTGGCACGAGCGGGATATCTCGCATTCCTCGGTGGAGCGGATTATCCTGCCCGATTCCACGATCCTGCTTGACTACATGTTGGATCGGTTCGCGACCCTGCTGGAGCGGCTGCAGGTGTATCCGGATCGGATGCGGCGCAACCTGGACCAGACTGGCGGGTTGGTGTATTCCCAACGGGTGATGTTGTCGTTGGTGGACGCGGGCATGGTTCGCGAGGAGGCGTACGCCCTGGTCCAGGGGTTGGCGATGCGGGCGTGGAACGGGGGAGGGCGCTTTACGGATTTGGTTCGCGCCGATCCCGCAGTCGCCGCGCGCCTCCGGCCGGAGGCGTTGGAGGGGTGCTTTGACCCGGGCTATTTTCTTCGGCATACCGATGTGATTTTCCAGCGGGTGTTCGGAGGCGCCGCGTGAGCGGTCCGCGACATCTCGCCGGGGCCGCCTTGCCGGTTGCGGGCGGGTGCGTTAGTATTAGCTGCGTTCTGCGCCGAGGTGATGGCCGGCCTTCCTTCGTGGCGGACGCGACGGGCGGGGAGGCGACGTGAAGGCTCGGGTCTACGTGACGTATCGACGAGGGATTTTGGATCCGCAAGGCGACGCCGTGGCGCGCTCGTTGGCCGGATTGGGATTTGACGACGTGAGCGGCGTGCGCATCGGGAAACTGATCGATATCGACTTGCGGACCACCGACCGATCCACCGCGGAACGACGGGTTGAGGACATGTGCCGGCGCCTCTTGGCTAATCCCGTCATTGAGGACTACCGCTATGAGGTGCTCGACGGCGCCGAGGCCTCTGACCAGCCCACACCCAAGGGGCCATGAGCCTTGAGGGTCGTCTCGAAGACCTCGGCTTACCGGATATTTTTCAAATCATCAACCTGAGCAAACGCTCGGGCGTGTTGACGCTCATTAAAAAGGACGGCATGGGGCGCGTGGTCTTCAACCAAGGCAACGTGACTTACGCCAGTTCCGACAATAAGAGCCGGTTCGGCTACGTGCTGGTCCAGAAGAACCTGATCACGCGCGCGGACCTCGAACGAGCGCTCGGCATCCAAAAGGTCCGCACCGTCAAGAAGCCCATCGGCACGATCTTGGTGGAAATGGGCTCGATGAGCCCGGAGCAAGTGGAGAGCGAATTACGCCTGCACATCATCGACGTGGTGCGTGATCTGCTGGGCTGGCGAACCGGGACCTTTCAGTTCACGTTGGGGAAATTTTCCGAGGACGGCGTGTTGATGAACGCAGGCATCAGCGCCGAGTTTCTGCTGTTGGAAGGCGCCCGGCTCGAGGACGAATCCGGGGGCGGAGTCGGGGATGACCTGGTCCTCGACGAATCCTCCGGCGCCGAGGACTCGTTCGCGGGCCTGGACGAGTCCACCCCGATGTCGCACCCGGCGATCGAAACACCGGACCCGGAAAGCCTGGCGGGCCTGGTGTCGGACGACGCGTTGGGGGCCGCGGTATTGGGGGATCGCGCAGAAATTCCGAGAAAGGATTTATCGTTGTTGCCGGCCATGATCGAAGAGCTCGGCGGGGCGGTGTCCGGCCACGACGTCTTCCTGATGATGCTGCGGTTTGCCGGCGAGTTGATGAATCGATCGGTCATTTTTTTGGTGCGAGGCGACGCGGTCGGCGGGTGGGGACAGTTCGGCGTGGAGGTGACGGAGGGCTCGCCCGACGAGGTGGTCCGGTCCATCGTCGTGCCGCTGACCGACGCGTCGTCGTTCAGAGCGGTCGCGGACAGCCGCTCCGCGCTCAAGGGCGCTTGGCCCGATCTCTCCGGCAATCGGATGGTCATGGAGCGCCTGGGCGGACACTGGCCGCAGGAAAGTTATCTCGCGCCCATCGTGAGCGCGGAGCGGGTGGTCGCCTTCTTGTACGGGGACAATCTCCCGCACCAGACGCCGATCGGCGAGACCGGGGGGCTGGAGGCGTTTCTTCGCGTCGCGGCCGTTTCCCTCGGCAAGACGTTGTTGCAACAACAAATTCAGCGGACCAGAACGGGCGATTCTTAAACCCTATGCTATACTCAGCCGCGTGCAAAAACGGACCGACATGAAACGCGTGTTGGTGGTGGATGATTCGCCCACCACGCGCGCGCTGATCGTCTCCGCTATCGAGGAGATGGAGGGGTTCGAAACCATCGAAGCCCCCAACGGGTTCGAAGCCCTCAAACGCATCCCGCAGCAGGCGCTCGACCTGATCGTCACCGACATCAATATGCCGGACATCAACGGTCTGGAGATCGTGCATTTCGTGAAACACCACCCGGAGTATAAATCGATCCCGATGGTCATCGTGTCCACGGAGGGCAGCGACGAAGACGTGCGGCGGGGGCTCAACTTGGGAGCGTCCGCATACGTGAAGAAGCCGTTCGAGCCCCAACATCTGCAGTCCACGATCCAACGGTTGATCGGGTCCGGGTGATGGATCGCCGGAACAAGGACGACACGCTTCGAGAGTTCCTCGCCGAGTCCGACGAACTCCTCGATACCCTCCGCCGCCATCTGGATCGGATCGAGCAATCGCCCGACTCGATCAGTCCGGAATCGCTCAACGCGTTGTTTCGCGCGGCCCACACCCTCAAGGGGATGTCCGGGGTGATGGGGTTGACCGCGGTGTCGGACCTAGCCCATTCGCTGGAAGACCTGATGGACCGGCTGCGCATGGGCAAACTCGGGATGAGTCGAAATCTCGCGGATCTCTTGGGCGACGGCGTCGAGGCGTTGGCCCAGTTGATCGCCGCCGCGTCATCGGACCAGGTGCCGCCGGATACGTCGGGGCTGGCGGCGCGCCTCCGCGAGGCCGTGAACGGGGCGCCCGCCGCGGCGCCGTCCACCGAGAAGTCCGGGGTTGATCCCGAAATTCTCCAAGTCCTCACCGAGTACGAACAACATCGCCTTCAGGAAAACATCAAGGCCAACCATCGGTTGTTCGAGATCCGCGTCCGTTTCCGGTTCGAAGATTTCGACAAGTCCCTGTCGAGTCTGACCGCGAAACTCCAGGGCGTGGGGGAAGTGATTTCCACGTTGCCCAGCTCCGGAGTGTCGCCGGAGGCCGGGATCGCGTTTACGCTTTTGGTCGGCACCGCGCAGGACCGGGACGCGTTGACGCGGTTGCTGGCCGAGGATCGCGCCGACATCGTGCAACTGGGCGGCGCGGAGCCGACGCCGACAAAGGCCGCACCCGCCGGTGAATCGGACTCGCCGTCGACCCGCAGCCTCAGCCAAACGATCCGGGTGGACATCGTCAAACTCGACGCTTTGTTGAATATGCTGGGGGAGCTGGTGCTCTCCAAGTCGGTGATCGTCCAGATCGCGCGAGACCTGCTCCAAAATGGGGGGTTGGTGGGCCCCGCGATGGAATTACATAAGGCCGCCCAAGCCTTGGAACACCGCGTGTCCGGGCTGCAGGAAGGGTTGATTGAAATCCGCATGATCCCGGTGGCGCAGTTGTTCGATCGCTCCGTGCGCGCGATCAAAAAAATCTCCCGGGACTTGGGCAAGGAGATTCAGGTCACGACGTCCGGCGAGGAAACCAAACTCGACAAATCCATGGTCGAGGCGATCGCGGATCCGTTGTTGCACTTGATCCGCAATGCCCTCGATCACGGGATCGAGCCGTGCGAGGAACGCCGTCGCCGCGGCAAGCCGGAGGTGGGGACGATCCATCTGAGCGCGGCCCACAAGGGCCATACCGTGACCATCACGGTCTCGGACGACGGTGCGGGCGTGAACCTGGCGAAAGTGCGCGAGAAGGCGCTTGCCAATCACATCGCGGAGCCGGACCGGGACTATACCAACAAAGAGATCATCGACTTTCTCTTCCAACCCGGGTTCTCCACCGCCGAGGCCGTGACCGAACTCTCCGGGCGGGGGGTCGGCCTCGACGTGGTGGCCCGGCATATCGCCAAGCTCAACGGGATCGTTGAGGTCGATACGGAGCTCGGCCAGGGGACGAGCTTCGTGTTGACGCTGCCGATCACATTGGTGATCATCAAGGCGTTGATCGTGGGCGTGGGGACGCAGACCTACGCGATCCCCATCAGCGCGGTGTCCGAAAGCGTCATGATCGAATCCAGCCAAGTGGTCACGATCGGGGGCCGGCCCGTCATACACCTACGCGACCACACCTTATCGCTCCTGCGGCTTAGCGATCTGTTCGGCGTCGAGCCGGCCCGGAACGGGGACAGCCGCCTGTACATCATCGTCGTCGGGTTGGCGGAAAAGCGGTTGGGGTTGGTCGTGGATACGATTTATGGGCAGCAGGAAATCGTCATCAAATCCATTGGCTCACTGCTCCAAGGTATCCCCGGCGTTGCCGGCGCCACTGAACTGGGGAATCGAAAGACCATTCTGGTGCTCGACGTCGGGGCGTTGATCGATGAAGCCGTGTGCCGTCGTTCAACCGCCCTTCCCCTGGCCGCCTAAGCCCGCCTGATTCCGTGCTGCCCTCGAGGACCCGACGATCGGGGACCCGAGGAAGGTTTCTTCGCACCCCGCGTCCTGTCCGCTCCGTCACGTCTTTGGGTCATTGCGTCAATTTTTGGCACGCACCGGGTGACGCGTTACCCAACCGACGACGCGTAACGACCTCTGGTCACGCCCCTCCGCGGTTCCATGGGCTCTAGGGAGATCGCACCTCGGCACGGTCCTTGCTGCTAGTCGCGGTGCGATCCCACAAGCCTGTGGGATGTGATGGAGCGGTAGATGCGCACGGGGTTATGCGGTCCCAATGAGGTGTGTCGGCAGGTCGGGCTGTCCCCTCGGCAACTCGAGTACTGGGTCTTGATCGGGGTGGTGACGCCGGTCAGCGAACGCCACGGGGTGAAATTGTTCCGCCGATTCACGGACCACGACGTTCGGATCCTCAAGCGGGTCAAGGCGTTGACGGATGAAGGATTCCTGGTCAGCCGCGCGGCCGAGAAGGTGCGACAGGAGGCGGCGTGAGGCGATCCCGCACGTCACACCAATCGCGGTCACGGCGGAGAACGCGCGCGACAACGAGCCCGGTCAACCGGGAGCGCACGACGGTGGCCGAACCGGTGCCAGCGGCCGAACCAGCGTCAGTCCCCGCGCCGGCCCAGCCGGACCCGCCCGTGCTTGCGGAGCCGGTCGCGATCGCGATCGAGGCGCCACCGCCGGCCGGCCCGATGAATGGCCAGGACGGGGCCCCGGAGCGTGTGGAAGCGCCGTACGGTGGTTCGGCGGAGCCGTCGTCCGGCGCGGCGGTTTCCGAAGCGCCGGAGGCGCGCGTCGAAGAATTTTTAGGGTTCACGTTGGACGCGGAAGAATACTGTCTGTGGATTCGTTCGGTTCGGGAGATTATTCGTCCGACCGACATCACGCCGATCCCGCGAGGGCCGGCGAACATAATGGGCATCATTTCGCTGCGGGGATCGATCGTGCCGATTTTTGACGTGCGTCGCCGATTATCCATGCCGGCGCGGGACCACGACTCCAAGTCCCGGATCGTGGTGGTCGTGATCGACGGGGCGCCGGTGGGCATGGTGGTGGATCACGTGACGGAGGTCATCAACGCCGAGGCCGATGCGCTGGGTCCGCCGCCCACGACCATGGGGGAGCGCGAAGCGGGATTTGTCACCGCGACCTTGCGGCACCGCGAGCGATTGATCGGCGTCTTGCATTTGGAGCGGCTCGTGGCCGTTGACGCGTCGTCGGCGCGAGCCGCGGCCTAACGGGATGAACGGTATGGGGGGAGGAGCGTATGTTGGAGCGACGAAATATCCGGTTCGGACTGCGGTTTAAGTTCGTCATCATTACCAGTCTCCTCTTGCTGAGCGTCTCCGTGGTGCTGACCGTGGTGTCGATGGCGAGGACCGGGCAGTTCCTGCAAGAGGCGCTGATCAAACGCGGCGTGTCGCTGGCCAGTAACTTGGCCCACAACAGCACGTACGGCATTTCGATCGGCGACTCGTCGAGCCTGGTCAGTTACATCAAGGGCATCATGACCGAGACCGACGTGGCGTACGTCAAGATCCTCGACGGGCGCGGGATTGTCTGGGTCCACAGCGATGCCAACTTCAGTAAGGAAGTCGACAGCGATCCCCTCGCGGTGAAGGCGGTTCAGGCGAGCGAAGGATTCGTCGAACAGGTGGAGAAGGACGGCAAGACGCTGTTGATGGTGGTGGAGCCGGTGTTGTTCAGCACCGGAGAAGCCATGGCCGGCGGCTCGGGCGGGAAGGCCCGCATCGGTACCGTGGTGATGGCGTTGTCGCCTCGGGAATTGGAAAAGAAGCTCTCGAGCATTATGTGGTGGAGCGTGTTGATCACCGTGCTTACGGTCGGCGCCGGCATGGGGGTGATGTGGTATTTCGTGCGCAAGAACATGGCGCCGATCGAGCGGATGGCGTTGGTGGTCACGCGCGTGGCGGACGGCGATTTTACGCAGACGATCGAGGTCGCGTCGCGCGACGAAATCGGCGTGTTGGCGAGCGGGTTCAATCAAATGGCGTCGAGCCTGAAAGCCATGATTCGCAAAGTGCAGGACGCGGCGAACGCGGTGACGTCCGCGTCGGAGCACATCGCGGGCAACAGCCGGAAAGTCACGGAGGGCGCCAACATCCAATCGATTTCCACGGAGAAGACCTCCTCCTCGTTGGTGGAAATGAACGCGTCGCTGCGGGAGGTCGGCGATGGGATCGAGGTGCTCTCGTCGGCGTCGGAAGCCACCTCGTCCTCGATTTTACAGATGAGCGCGGCGATCAGCGAAGTGGCGGCCAACACTGTGGATCTGACCAAGTCGGTGGAGGAGACGTCATCGGCCATTATTGAAATGTCGGCTTCGATCAAACAGGTGGCCGGCAACGTGGTGTTGTTGTCCACGGCCTCGGGTGAAACCGCCTCGGCGGTGACCGAGATCAACGCGTCGGTGAAGGAAGTCGAGCAAAACGCGAAGCAGTCGGCCTCGTTGGCCGAACGGGTGACGCGCGAGGCGTCGGAAATCGGGATGTTGTCGGTGACCAAGACCATCGCGAGCATGGAGAAAATCAGCGAAACCGTCAAAAAGACCACCGACGTCATCCACCAACTGGGTCAACGGTCCGACCAGATCGGCAAAATCCTGACCGTGATCGACGAAGTCACCAAACAGACCAACTTGCTGGCGCTCAATGCGGCCATCTTGGCGGCGCAGGCGGGTGAACAGGGCAAGGGGTTCGCGGTCGTGGCGGATGAGATCAAAAATCTCGCGGACCGGACCTCGGTGTCCACCAAGGAGATCGCGCAGCTCATCGGCGCGGTGCAGGGGGAGTCGCGCGACGCGGTCACCGCGATTCAAGACGGGTACGTGCGGGTGGAAGAGGGCATGAAGATGGCGCTGGAGGCCGGCGAGGCGCTCAAGAAGATTTTGGAGAGCTCCACGCAGTCCACCAATATGGCCCGCGGCATCGAGCTGGCCACGATCGAACAGGTCAAGGGAATCCGGCAAGTGACCGAGTCCATGCGACAGATCACCCAGATGGTCGATCAGATTTCGCGCGCCACCCAGGAGCAAAGCAAGGGATCGGAACAAATTCGCGAGGCCGCGGAGCGGATGCGGGATATCACCAGGCAGGTGCGGTTGTCCACCGAAGAGCAGGCCAAGGGCAGCAAGCAGATTACCCAGGCGGTGGAACACGTCACCGATCGGGTGCAACACATCGCCGCGGCCGTCCGCGAACAGCGGCGCGGCAGCGAAATCATCATGAAGTCGGCCGAAGAAATTCAAATGGTCTCGAAGGACAGCGCGGCCGTCGCGGAACAAATGAGCGGGGTCGTGAACGGACTGGTGCGGCAGGCCGAGACGCTGCGCTCCGAGGTCAATCGGTTCAAGGTGGCCTGATGGCGGGACGGCTGGCAACGCTGCACGTTCGCCGCAAACTGCTGTGTTTGGAGATCGGCGAACGTCCGTACGTGACCGAAATCGAACGGATCCGCGAAATCGTGTTTTACCGCGAGCCGGTTCCGGTGCCGCACGCTCCGGCGTTTCTCGACGGGTTGATGGACCTTCGGGGCACCACGCTGCCGTTGATCGAACTGCGGGAACGTTTCGGCGTCCCCGCGAGCGCGCGCACGCGTCCCGCGCACATCTTGATCGTGCGATTGGGTGAGCGGCTGCTGGGGTTGGTCGTGGATCGCGTGTCGGATGTGTTGGACGTGGATGCCGACGACTTTGAGGCGCGCAAGTCGGACGCCGACGGCGGGACGATGTGTCGAGGCGTCTGTCGCGTCAAGGACGCCTTGTTGCTGGTCGTGGATTTGGACGCGGTGTTGGGACCCGCGGAATTCGCCGTGTTGTCCGAGGTGGCGTGATGGGCGCGCCGAACCAGTCCGGTCGGAAACTTTCGTCGAAGGTCATCACCCTGGTGTTGGCGACCTTGGTGGTCGGGTTTGTCGCGATTTTCGTGATCCTGCAGACCAAGATGCGGCACGATTTGATCAACCACGAGCGGGAGAAAGCGGGGTTGCTGGCCGCTTCGGTGCACCTGGCGTTCGACAAAGACATGGTGGCGTTCCGCGCCGATATGGCGCGGCATTTGCTCGACGACCTCAAGGAATTGCCGGAAATCGTCCGGATCCAGGTCGTGCGCGGAAAAGACGGGTTGGGCGTCGAGCAGGGGTTCATGGACCTCAAGACCATTGAAGAGGTGAAAACGCGCGTGCCGATTCGCCCCGAGTGGGTGGCGGATCATCCCAACGTCTCGCCCAATCGCGCGACCGGGGTCGAGGCGCCGGCGTTTCGCGAAGCCTTTACCCGCATTCTGGCGGACCCGCTCAACGCGAAGGACGAATATTACTTTGAGCGGATCAACGACCGGGAGGTGATGACCTACCTGCGGCCGTTGCCGAATTTTCAACGGTGTTACCTGTGTCACGGTTCGGACCACAAGTTGCGGGGAGTCCTCATGATCTCCACCGCGACCGATCAGTTGTGGAACGAGGTCGGCGCGAATCGACGCGACATGGCGTGGGGCGCGTTCGGCACCATCACGATCGTGGGGCTGCTGCTGCGGGTCTCGCTCCGGCGCGGCGTGTTCGGTCCGCTCCATCGGGTGGTGGAGCGCATCAACGACGTGAGCGACGGGGAAGGGGATCTGACCAGACGGTTGGAGTTATCCTCGCGCGATGAAATCGGCGACTTGGCGGGAGGGTTCAATCGGTTCGTGGACAAGCTGGAGGTCATTATCCGGAAGGTGTCCGACGTCAGTCGCACGGTAGGCGCCTCGGGCCGCGATTTGGCGCGGGACGCCGCCGTGGTGCACAGCGGGATCGAATCGCAGGCGATCCACGTGGAGGCGACCCTGCAATCCACGACCGAGCTGCACGAAGCGATTACGGAACTCGGCTCCGGGATGGACGGACTCTCGACCATGATCGAGGAGAGCACCGCGGCGACGGCGCAGATGACGGCGTCGACCGAGGAAATCGCCCGGGACGCCGACGGTTACGCGCGGGCGGCATCCGGCACCCAACACTCGGTGAAAATCCTGGCCGAATCGATCCGACAGGCGGAGGCGGCGTTGGGCGTGCTCTCAAAAGCCGCGGCGGACACCGCCTCGTCGGCGGATTCGATCGAGCAGTCCACGACCCAGATCCGGGCCGAGATCCACACGACGGTGGAGCTGTCACACCGCGTAGGGGATGACGCGCGACACGGGCAGGAATGCGTGGCGCAAACGATCGACGGCATCCATCGCATCAAGGCGTTTTCCGACGACGCGTCGGCCGTGATCCAACGGCTCCAACAGCGGACCGAGTCGATCGGGAGCATTCTGAGCGTGATCGACGAAGTGGCCGAGCAGACCAATCTCTTGGCCCTCAACGCCGCGATCATCGCCGCGCAGGCGGGCGAACACGGCAAAGGCTTTGCGGTGGTCGCGGGCGAGATCAAGGAGTTGGCGGAGCGGACCGCGACGTCGACCAAGGAGATCCACGACATTATTGCGGCGCTGCAGGTCGAGGGCGCGGGCGCGGTGCGGGCGATCGCGGACAGCGCGAGCCGTGTGGAAGAAGGCGTGCGGGTGTCGGGCGCCGCGCGGGCGGCGTTGGACAAGATTTTGGAGGGCGCGAAGAGTTCCACGACGAGAATTTTGGACATCGCGCGGGAAACGGATCAGCAAATGAGCGGCGTGCAACGGGTCAACGCGGAGATGCAGACCGTCACCGCGCAGGTGGCGCACCTCATCGAGGTGGCGCGCACGCAGGCGCGCATGCTCGAGGACGTGGAGCGGGTCAGCGAGGAGGCGCGTGCGATGTCGCAACGCGTGACCCGCGCGGCGACCGAACACGCCAAGGGGAACCGACAAGTCAGCCAGGTCATTGAATCCGCGAACCAACGGGTCAAGACGGTCCAAGAGTTCGTTCGGCAACGGCGAACCGAAAGCGAAGCCATCGTCGGCGCCGTGTCATCGATCGGGCGCGTCGGTCATCAAAATCGGGACGCGATGAATCGGACGACCGCGGCGGTCGACAGCCTGCTGTCCGCGGCCAGGGAACTGGAGGCACAAGTCTCCCGCTTTAAACTCACGAAGGAGAACCCATGAACATCGTCTGCGCACAATGCGGCGCGGGAGTCGGCTACGCGCTCCCGTCCCTGGCCGATCACACGGTGGTGGCGTGTCCCGGATGTCGGAGCGGGCTGCGGGTCAGGATCGAGGCGTTTGCGATCCCCGCCGCCGCGGCCGCCCCGGAGACGTCCCCGTCGCCGCCGACCAACGACCAGCGCCAACGCGTGGTGGTCGCGCTGCAGGGCGAGGCGACGCGCGAACTGATCGGCGAGTTGCTCTCGGGAGCGGGGTTCGAAGTCATCGAAGCGGCCACCGGCGCGGACGCCTTGGTTCGCGTGAGTGACGCGCGGCCCGCGTTGGTCCTGGTGGACGTGGGGCTGTCGGACATTATGGGGTTCCAAGTGTGCGAGCGCATCCGGAACAATGCCGCGACTGCGGGGGTGAAAATCATCCTGGTCGCGGCGATTCACAATAAGGACCGGTACCGGCGCCAACCGGGTCAGCTCTTTGGCGCGGACGACTACATCGAGCGACACCAGATCGAAACGGATTTGGTGACCAAGGTCAAAGCCTTGTGTGAACGCGAGGCCTCGGCCTCGGAGCCGTCGCCCGAACCCCATCAACCGGAGCGAGTCGCGGAGGCCCAGGCCGTTGCCGCAAAAGCGGTTGCGCCCGCGCCGGTACCGCCGCCCAGCGCGCGGCCCCAGCCGTCGGCTCCCGCCGCGTCGCGCGTGGCGCCGCCGAGCGCGCCGACGGTTCCTCCGGCGCCCGCAGTCGCCAAGGAACCGTCGATGCCGCCGGTCCAACCCCCGGCGCCCTCAGCGTCCAAGACCGACGATCCGGTGGTGGAGGCCGCGCGGCGCCTGGCCCGCATCATCGTTTCCGACATTGCGCTGTATAACGCGAAGAAGGTGGACGAGGGAGTGGTGAAGGGGACGTTTTTCGAGTTGTTGCGCGCGGAGATCGACGAAGGGCGGCGTCTCTATGAAGAACGGCGGGACCCGTCATTTCCCGCGACGGCGGATTTGTTCCAGCAAACGCTCGAACAATTCGTGGCGACTCGGCGCGAATTGCTCAATCGCAATCGTCAGGCGGCCGCGTAGGCGCGGGGGGAGGGACGCGATGGCCGAGCCGCATCAGTCAGACGTCACGACCTGCCGCGCGCGATTGGCGAGCGGCGAGATGGAAGAGCGGGTGGCCGCGGTCGCGGACCTCGCCCGATGCGGGTACGAGGCCGTGGCGGATCTGCTGACCGCGCTCAGGGACTCGGAGTGGCGCGTTCGGAAATCCGCGGTCGAGGCCTTGGTCGGGTTGGGATGGCGTGCGGACATGGCCCCGCATCTGATCGCGGGGGTGGCCGATCCGGACAACGCGTCGTTGCGAAACGCTGCCGCCGAAGTGCTGGTGCGCTTCGGCCTCGCCGCGGTTCCGGCGCTCTTGGCCGCGGTGCCCTCCGCTGAACCCGATGTGCAGAAGTTCGTAGTCGATATCCTGGGAGATATCGGTGATCGGCGCGCGACCACGGTCCTGGTGCGGTTGGTGGGCCAGACCGACGAGAATGTGGCGATGGCGGCGGTGGAGGCGTTGGGGAAACTGCGGGATCCCAGGGCGGTGGAGCCGTTGGCCGATCTGTTGCGACAGGGCCGTCCCCTGCTGCAGTTTTCCGCGGTCAAAGCTTTACAGGAAATCGGCGATGGGCGGGCGGTCGAACCGCTGGTCGGGTGCCTCGGCAAACCGACGTTGGAACGCGCGGCATTGGAGGCGCTCGGACGGATCGGCGATGGGCGGGTGGTGAATCCCTTGGCACAGGCGATCCGACTCGGGTCGTCGAAGGTCCGCCACGTGGCCGTGCGTGCGGTGATCGAGTTGTACGGTCGGATGCCGCCCGACGTGAAAACCAAGATTATCTGTCGTATGCGCGAAATCTACGACGAGCCGGTGAGCCGATACCTTCGGGACAGCCTCGCTGGCGGCGACGCGGCGGTCAAACGCAACGCGATCACGGTGTTGGGGTGGATGGGCGACGTGCAAGCCATCGCCGCGCTCGCCGCGGTCTACGACGAATCGTGTCGGGAGGAACTGGTGGCGGCGTGTGTCCGCATGCAGCGCGAGGGCGTGCCCAAATTATTGGCCGTGATCCCGCGAGCCCCGGCCGGACTGCGCGAAGACGTGGCGCGGGCGCTTGGGGAGATCGGCGACCGGAAAGCCGTTCACGGACTCGTCGAACTCACGGGAGATCCCGAGGGCCACGTTCGCCAAGCCGCGGCCGCGGCCTTGGGGCAACTGGCGGACCCGCTGGGGGTCCGTCCCTTACTCCAGTTGTTGGCGGATCCGTACCCGAATGTTCAAGAGGCCGCGTACCGCGCCTTAACGCGGCTCAAGAGCCCCGGCCTGGTGTCTCGGCTGCTGGGTCTGCTCGACGGCTCCACGGTGGAGATCCACTGTTACGCCGCGAGATTACTCGGCGCCTTTCAAGCGCCCGAGGCGCACGGCCGCCTGATGTTGGACCTGAAGGATCCGGACCCCATGATCCGGCGTACCGGGCTGGCGGCGTTGGAGTCGTTGGGCGGCGACGTGAGAACCGTGGCGCACGTGGCCTTAAACGACGAAGACCCGACCGTGCGGCTCGAAATGATCCGGATTCTGGCCCGACGACGGGATGCCGTGATCGACGACCTGATTCGGCCGCTGTTGCATGATCCCGATATCTGGATCCGCGCCGAGGTGATTCGGTTGTTGGGCGAGCGGGGCGCCGAGGGCATCGAAGAGACGCTGCTGCTGCTGGTGAATGATCCGGTCGGATTGATTCAAATCGCGGTCTGCGTCGCGCTGGGAACGCGCAAGGTTCGCGGGGCGTTGCCGGCCATGATTCGGCTGTTCTCCTCGAACGACCCGGACGTCAAACAGGCCGCGATCGCGGCCGCGGGTGAAATCGGCGGCGAGCAGATCGCGGAACCGGTCATCCCGATGTTGGACCACGCGCATTGGGGGGTTCGTGCGGCGTCGGCCGTGGCGCTCGGTCGCGCGCGGGTCACCCGCGCGTTGCCGCGGCTGCGCGAGCTGGCGGCGCAAGATCCGGATCACGTGGTTCGAGAGTCCGCGCATTTCGCGGTGGAGCAACTCACGATGGCGTTGGACGAGGCGTCGTAGCCCGGCACACACCACACCACGGGGGATCGCCATCGAACAAGTCTCAATTCCGCTCAGCGCCGACGTCTTCAAGCTGCTCCGGGACATGTTGTATGACCATTGCGGCGTGTGGCTGGACGACCAATCGAAGTTCTTCATGGAAAATCGTCTCCAGGAGACCCTCCGTCGGCTCCGGTTGTCCGGGTTCCGAGACCTGTATTTGTTCCTCAAGTACGACGCGCGGCGGACCGAAGAATTCGCGGTGATCGTCGACCTGCTGACGATTCACGAAACGTATTTCTTCCGGGAAGACCATCAACTGCAGGCGCTCCGGAACGAAATTCTTCCGGGGTTGATGAAACGGCGCACGGATCGCACTCTGCGGATCTGGAGCGCCGGGTCGTCGACCGGGGAAGAACCGTATTCCATCGCCATGACGCTGGCGAACCACCCGGAGTACGCGGACTGGCACATCGAGATCGTCGCCAGCGACATCAGCCAGCGCGTGTTGGAGACGGCTCGGCGCGGGGTGTATCCGCCCTCATCGTTTCGGTCAACGCCTCCGGAGTATCGCGAGCGGTTTTTTCACGCCGAGGGGAGCGGGTTTCGTATCAACGATTCGGTCAAACGTATGGTCAGTTTTTTCGCGTTTAACCTGGCGGACGCGGAGCGGGCGACCTTGGTGCCCAGGGTGGACGTGATCCTGTGCCGCAACGTCATCATTTATTTCGACCTGCCCGTGAAGAAACGGGTGATCGAGATGTTTTGGAACCGATTGCGCCCGGGCGGGTACCTGCTCTTGGGCCATTCGGAGTCATTGATCAACGTCAGCACCGCGTTCAACCTGCGGCATCTCAACCGAGATATCGTGTATCAGAAGGAGGAGCAGTCCCGTGCCGCGGCATGACGCGACGCCGACGCGCGTACTGGTGGTGGATGATTCCGCGTTCTACCGGCAGGCGATAGTCATGATGCTCAAGGAAGTCCCCGGCGTCGAGGTCGTGGGGACCGCCTCGGACGGATTGGAGGCGATTCAGGCGGTCAATAAATATCGGCCGAGCGTCATCACGTTGGACCTGGAAATGCCTCGGATGGACGGATTCGCGTTTCTCCGGTGGTTGATGCACACGTTGCCCACGCCGGTCTTGGTGGTCAGCGCGGCGTCGGAGGCCTCCAACGTGTTTCATGCCCTGGAACTGGGCGCCGCGGATTTCCTCGCCAAACCCACCCACCTGGCGTCGTGGGAAGTGCTGAAGGTGCGCGGCGAATTGGAGACGAAGGTGCGCGCGATCGCGGCCGCCTCGCCGGTGCGATTATGCGAACGCGCGGCCAAAGCCGCGGCGGTGAGCCCCGCCGACCCGATCCTCATCAAACCCGCGGTCGGCGCGCCCGACCGACTCAAACTGGTCGCGGTCGGCTCATCCACCGGCGGTCCCGCCGCGCTGCAAACCATCGTGTCCACGTTGCCGCGGGATCTGCCGTGCGCGGTGGCGGTGGCGCAGCACATGCCGGCCGGCTTTACCGCGTCGTTCGCCGAGCGACTCAATCGTCTGTCCGCGTGGGATATTTCCGAGGCGAGCCCGGACCAGTGGTGTCGGCCCGGGCAGATCGTGATCTGCCCGGGCGGACACCACCTCTCCTTCGTGCGGTGCGGGGACAGGGTGAAGGTGGTCCTGACCCCGGCGGGTCTCGACGACCGGTACGTGCCTTCCGTCGACGATCTAATGACCTCGGCGGCCGAGGTGTTCGGCGCGGACCTGGTGGGCGTCATCCTCACGGGGATGGGCCACGACGGGCGGCGCGGCATGGCCAAAATTAAACAAGGGGGAGGGGGCACCATCGCGGAGTCTGAAGAAACCGCTGTGGTATTCGGCATGCCGCAGGAGGCGATCCTCGAAGGCGCGGTCGACGTGGTGGCGCCGCTGCACGCGATCGCGGAGCAGATCGCCAAACGGGTCATGGCGGGGGCGCATCGATAGACGGGGAAGTCGGAGTCTTGCGGGTCTGAACAGCCCGGTGCTATACTCCGGGCCCGTGAAAGGATGACGGTATGGAGAAGGATAAAGACAAGGAAAAGGGCAAGGAGCCGGAAATCTTTCGCCGGGCGGACGAGTTTTTGGGGGTGTTTCACAAGGGGATCGAGTTTACCAACGATCTGCTCAAGGAGAATGAGCGGCTGCGGTTTGCCCTCGCTCAAGCGATCGAACAGGCCCGGGCCGGGCACAAAGGCCCGTCCTCGCCCGAGCTCTCGAAGCTTCGTCAACAACTCGACGAGATGAAGGCCGAACGAGAGGCGATGCTCAATCGCTACAAGGTGGTCGAAGAAGAAAACAAGGATTTTGCCAGCCGGTACGTGGAGGTGGAAGAAGAAAACAACAATTTGGCGAATCTCTACGTGGCGAGCTACCAACTCCATTCCACGATGGACCTCAACGAAGTGTTGCGGATCATCAGCGAGATCATTCTCAATTTGATCGGGTCGGACCACTTCGCGATTCTCACGCGCAGCGACGAAGAACCCGTGCTCAACGTGGCGGCCGCGGAAACCATGGATCCGAGCATCAAAAAAATCCCGTTGGGCGAAGGCATCATCGGGAAAACAGCGCAAACCGGCGAGCCGTTTATCGTCGAGGATCTCAATCAGCCGATCGTGTCGTCGCCGGATCGTCCGATCGCGTGTATTCCGCTGAAGATTCACGACGGGGTGATCGGCGTGATCGCCATTTTCGACCTGTTTGAACAAAAGAAACAGCGGCTGACCCGGGTCGATCACGAATTGTTTTCCATGTTGGGCGGGCACGCGGCCACCGCGATTTTCAGCGCCATGTTGTACTCGCGATCCCAGCGGTCGCTGTCGACGATCAAAGGGTTTTTGGGCTTGATGACCAACAAGGCGGCGTGAGCGCGTCACCGGGCCGCGGGCCCGTTGGCGGTGGGAGGTGACAAAACCGACATGGCTGAATACGTCTTTTTGGTCGTAGAAGACTCGCCCACGATGCGCCAGCTTGTCTCGTTCAGTCTCAAACGGATCAAAGGCGCCAAGATCGTTGAAGCGACCGACGGGGTCGACGCGTTGAAGAAACTGTCCGAACACCCCGTGCACTTAATCGTCGCGGACATCAACATGCCGCTGATGGACGGCCTGAAGCTCCTCAGCATTGTCCGCAAGGAACCGTCGTACAGCCACATTCCCGTCATCATCGTCACCACGGAAGGCGCGGACGCGGATCGCGAAAAGGGGATGCAGTTGGGCGCCAACGCGTATATTCCCAAACCGATCCAGACGAATACGTTGCTCAAAACCGTGCGCGATCTGTTGAAAATATCCGAGTGAGTCCCTCGTCGTGAACGCAGCCGTCGTGGTATTCCCCGGATCGAACTGTGATCGAGACTGCGAGCACGTGTTGGGCCGCGTGCTCGGGGCGTCCGTGCGGATGGTGTGGCACCGCGACGCGGAGCTGCCGACCGCGGACCTGGTGGTGCTCCCCGGCGGGTTCTCATACGGTGACTATCTGCGCACCGGCGCGTTGGCGGCGTGTTCCCCGATCATGGACGCGGTCAGGCGGCACGCGGCGCGCGGCGGGTTGACCGTGGGCATCTGCAACGGCTTCCAGATCTTGGTCGAGTCCGGGTTGCTGCCCGGCGCCCTGTTGCGGAACGCCTCGCTCAAGTTTCTCTGTCGAACCGTGGGGGTGCGCGTGGAGCGGACCGACACGCCGTTTACCGCGCGGTACGCCGCAGGCCAAGTCTTGCGGTTGCCGATCGCGCATGCGGACGGGTCCTATTGGGCGGACCCCGACACGTTGTCGCGCCTGCGCGATCAAGGCCAGATCGTCTTTCGGTACGCGCCGCTTGAGGACGGGGTGACCAATCCCAACGGGTCGGTCGACGCGATCGCGGGCGTGTGCAACCCCGCGCGGAACGTGCTGGGGATGATGCCCCACCCGGAGCGCGCGTCCGAAACGGCGCTCGGGGGCGGCGACGGGCGCGCATTGTTTGAATCCGCGCTCGGCGCCCTCTGCCAACCCGTTTAGCGGCCCCGGAACTCAGATGCCACGCGACACGCTCCTGACCGAACCGCTCGATCCCTCACTCCTGTCGAGGCACGGCCTCACTGCAGAGGAATACGCCAGATTGCGCGAGCGGTTGGGGCGCGCGCCCACCCTGGTGGAGCTGGGCATCGTGTCCGTGATGTGGAGCGAGCACTGCAGTTACAAGAGCTCGCGCGTGCATCTCAAACGCTTGCCCACGACCGGCGAGGAAGTCGTGCAAGGGCCCGGCGAAAACGCCGGCGCCGTGGACATCGGGGACGGTCTGGCCGCGGTGTTCAAGATCGAGAGCCACAATCATCCGTCGTTTATCGAGCCGTACCAAGGCGCCGCCACCGGGGTGGGCGGTATTCTCCGCGACGTGTTCACCATGGGCGCGCGGCCCGTCGCGCTTTTGGACTCGCTGCGATTCGGCCCGATCGACGAGCCGCGCACGCGGTATCTGTTCGAACGCGTGGTGGCCGGCATCGCGGGTTACGGCAATTGCGTGGGCGTGCCCACGGTCGGCGGCGAGGTGGCGACCCAAGACCTGTACCGCTCGAATCCGCTGGTCAACGTTTTTTGTTTGGGCCTGGCGCGCAAGGATCGGCTGTTCCGAGGGCAGGCCGCCGGCGTGGGCAATCCGGTGATGTACATCGGCGCCAAAACTGGGCGCGACGGGATCCACGGCGCGACCATGGCGTCGGAAGCCTTCGGCGACGGGGCGTCCGAGAAACGGCCGATGGTCCAGGTCGGCGATCCGTTCATGGAGAAACTGCTGATCGAGGCCTGTCTGGAACTCATGGCCGGCGATGTGATCATCGGGATTCAAGACATGGGCGCGGCGGGGCTGACCAGTTCCTCGTGCGAAATGGCCGGGCGGGCCGGCACCGGGGTGGACATCGATGTGGCGTTGGTGCCCACGCGCGAGACCGGCATGACGCCGTACGAGATCATGCTCTCGGAATCCCAAGAACGGATGCTGCTGGTCGCCAAGCCGGGGTGTGAGGCCGCGGTGCGGGTGATTTGCGAGAAGTGGGGCCTTGACGTCGCGGTGATCGGGCGAGTGACGGACACGGGCCGCTTGGTCGTGCGCCGGGGGGACGTCGTCGCGGCGGAGTTGCCGATCGACCTGGTCACCGACGATGCGCCGAAGTACGAGCGTCCGATCGCGCCGCCGCCCTACTTGGACAGTCTTCAGGGGTTGTCCCTGGAATCACTCCCGGAGCCCAAGTCGTACCGCGATGCCTTGCTCGATGTATTGGCCTCACCCACCGTCGCGAGCAAGGCCTGGGTCTACCGGCAATATGATCACATGGTCGGGACCAACACGATCGTGCTGCCGGGGTCCGACGCTGCGGTGCTCCGCGTCAAGGGAACCGACACCGCGGTGGCGATCAGCGTGGACGGCAACAGCCGGTACTGCATGCTGAATCCCTATGTCGGCGGCATGATCGCGATCGCGGAAGCCTGCCGGAACGTGGTGTGCAGCGGGGCGCGACCGTTGGGCGCCAGCGATTGTCTCAATTTCGGCAATCCCGAACGGCCTGAGGTCATGTGGCAATTCGCTCTGGTCGTGGACGGGATGGCCGATGCGTGCCGCGCGTTCGGGGTGCCGGTGGTCAGCGGCAACGTGAGTTTTTATAATGAAACGCGTGGCATCGGCATCTATCCGACGCCCATCATCGGCGTGGTGGGCAAGGCGCCGGCGGCGCAGGTGATGACGCAGGCCTTCAAATCGTCCGGTCGCGTGGTCATCGTGCTGGGAGAGACCAAGGAAGAGTTGGGGGGCACGCAGTACCTGTCCGTGGTGCATCACCGCGAACAAGGGCTCCCGCCGGAATTGGTTCTGGACGCGGAAACGGCATTGTACCGGTGTGTGCTGGAGCTCACGGGCGACGGGCTGGTGGAATCCGCGCACGATTGCTCCGACGGCGGATTGGCCGTGGCGTTGGCCGAGTGTTGTATGTCGTCGGACACGTCCGTGGGCGCCGTGATCACCGTGCCCAATCCCCAGGGGATTCGCCGCGACGCGATGTTGTTCGGGGAGAGCCAGTCGCGCGCGGTGCTCTCGGCCGAGCCGCACGCCGTTGAACGCGTGCTGGCGGTTGCGGCCCGGTGGGGCGTTCCGGCGGCGCACGTCGGGAACACGGGAGGCGATCGGTTGGTGATCGCGGTGGCCGACGACATCTTGGTCGACGTGGAGTTGACAGCCGTTCGCGCCGCGTGGTCGGACGGATTGTCCCGGCAATTGAGGAGTTCCGAATGCTCGTCGAGTTGATGCCGTTCGATAAGTTGCGCGAGGAGTGCGGAATTTTCGGCGTCTACGGCCATCCCGAAGCCGCGAACCTGACCTATTTGGGGCTCCACGCGTTACAACATCGCGGACAAGAAGGCAGCGGCATCGTGTCGTCGGACGGCCGCGACTATTACCAAGAACGAGGTCCCGGGCTGGTGCTGGAGGTCTTTGACAAAACGCGGCTGGCTCGTCTGCCGGGACGGATGGCGATCGGCCACAACCGGTACTCCACCGCCGGGGGCTCGCACGAGAAAAATCTGCAACCGTTCTTGATCAACTTTGCCCGCGGTCATCTGGCGTTGGCGCACAACGGAAACCTCGTCAACGCGCAGGGCCTTCGCAGCGAACTGGAGGCCTACGGCGCGATTTTTCAGTCCTCGGCGGACACCGAGGTGATTATCCACCTGATCGCCCATTCGCGCCAAGATGCGGTCGTCTCGCGGATCATCGACGCCTTGGGCAAGGTCCGCGGCGCGTTCAGCCTGTTGTTCTTGTGTCCCGACGGTTTGGTCGCGGTGCGGGATCCTTTCGGGGTTCGGCCGTTGTCGTTGGGTCGGCTTCGAGAAGGGTGGGTCGTGTCGTCGGAGTCCGTGGCGTTCAACCTGGTTGAAGCCGAATACGTGCGAGACCTGGAGCCGGGTGAACTCGTGGTGATCAACGATCGGGGTGTGACGTCGTTTCACCCGTTTGCCCCGACGCGGCAGGCCCAGTGCGTGTTCGAGCACGTGTATTTCTCGCGTCCGGATAGCCGGGTGTTCGGCCACAACGTGTATTCGATCCGGAAACGGAACGGCCTCCGTCTGGCGCAGGAATCTGCGGTCGCGGCCGACGTGGTGATCCCGGTCCCGGACTCCGGAATTCCCTCTGCGCTGGGGTTTGCCGAAGGAGCGGGAATGCCGTTCGAAGAAGGCCTGGTTCGGAGCCATTACATCGGCCGCACGTTTATCGAACCCCAAGAGTCGATCCGTCACTTCGGCGTGCGCATTAAGCTGAGCCCGATTCGGGAAGTCTTGGAGGGCCGCCGAGTGGTGGTGGTGGATGATTCGCTGGTCCGCGGCACCACGAGCCGCAAACTGCTCAAGATGCTGCGCGGCGCCGGCGCCAAGGAAGTACATCTGCGGATCGCCTCGCCGCCGATCATTTCGCCGTGTTTCTACGGGATCGATACCCCCACGCGGCAGGAGCTGATCGCCACGTCGCACACGGTGGAGGAAACCCGCAAATACATCGGGGCCGACAGCCTCGCGTACCTCAGTCGTGAAGGTCTGTTCGCGGCTTTCGGCGCCCAGGAGTCGGACGGCGCCTCGTTCTGCGACGCGTGTTTTACCGGCTCGTATCCGGTTCCGTTCACCAAAGAAGAACTCGTTCAACTCGGTCTGTTCTGATCTCCGTCGTACGGAACCATCCAAAAACCGAAAAAGTTGTATCGCTCCTTGACAGCCGTGAGCGCTCTTGATTAAGATGGCGCACGTCACACGCTCGTTGAAAGGGTGTCATGGGCGTTGAAACCCGATACTTCCACAGCGGACAGGTCCGAGACATCGTCGGCCTCACCAGGCGGCAGATGCAGTACTGGGACCGGACCGGATTGGTGACCCCGTCGGTTCGGACCAACGGTGGCCACGCACGGTACACCTTCGAAGATCTTGTCGCCTACAAAACGGCCAAAAAACTGCTCGACGCGGGTGTTTCGCTCCAGCGGATCCGTCGGGTCATGGTCAGGATTCGCGAAATCCTCCCCACCATCAAACGTCCATTGGTGGAATTAACCTTGGTGGCGACCGGGGACGTGGTGTTGGTCTTCTACGAACGAACCGTGTTTGAGGCGATCACCGGGCAGGAATGGCTGCTCGACATCGCGGACGTGCAGCGCGACGTGGATCGGTGGCACCGAAACATCGGCGCCATCCGTCGCGTGCGCCGGCGCCGGCCGGATGAACCCTTGATCCCCCCTGATGCGGCCGCCCACCAAGTCTAAGTGCGCAATCTATGCCGCGTCGGCTTGAAGACGTTTCCCATCTGTTTTTGGGCGAGGCGAAACCGTCGTCGGCGGTAACCGACGTCACCACGCTCCCGCAATCGCTTCCGTCGGGCGCCGGCCCGATGACGGTGTATCTGGTCAGTCAGGACGATCATATCCCCGCGTCGATCGTGGTCGCGTGCATCGCCGGGATCATGGCGCGCGGCGGACAACACGTGCTGGTCGGCCAAACTCACGAACACGTGTTCGGTCCCGTGTTCGGTTTGAACGGCTATCGCGCCGTGGGCGAGGCCGACCCCGTGGTCAGGTCCGATGTCGGACCATGGATCGCGCGAACCCCGCTGGTGGGGCGAGAGCGGCCCGGGGTGTTTTGCGATCACGGCCTGCGACGGCAATGGGACGCCCGAGCGACCGCCTCGCACGTGGTGATGGTTCACGTCAATGCCGAAGGAGACGGGGCGTGGCCCAGCCTCGGTCCGCCTCCCGACGAGGTGGTGTTTTTGGCCGGCGAGGCGTCCTACGAGTCGGTGACCCGCGCGTATCAGGCGGTCAAACGGGCCGTGGCGGATCATCCCGATGTGCGTATTCGGTTACTGTTGTTGACGTCCGACGACGCACAACACGCAGGATGGATGCATATCGTTCGAGCCGTCAACACGTTTCTGGGCAAGCCGTGCGCGGTGGCGGGTCCTGTTCCTGACGTCGGCGAGTTGGCCCCATCGTTTCTGGCCGGGCGTCTGTGGGATGGGGGGGGGGATCGCGTGTGGAGCACGATCTCGCCGCTGGTTGCGCAATGGATCCCCGCCCTTGCATCGCCGAACGGTGTGCGGCGTCTGGAAGACTCCGTGACTCCATCGGCGAATGCCGCGCTGTTCGGCGCGGCGACCACATGTCGATAGGGTCGGCGTGCGTGACGGCGCGTCAGGTTGAACCGCCGGTCGGCGATCTGATGCGCGTGGCCGCTGCGTACAATCCGTTTATCCCGCGCGAATCCGTTGTTGAGCGGACCATTGTGTCGGAGCGGATCGGACTGCTCATCGGCGATGCGCCGGAGGGGACGATCCTGCTCTACCTCTGGACAGAGGAGGACCCCGGGGGTCTCATGTGGTTGGTCCATCTGGCGAGGTGGAAAAGTTCCTATCCCGCCTGGCGGTCGGCGCATGGGTTGCCCGCGTGTTCGCGAGGCGTTCGCATTATCGTCGCCGTGCCGGGCGTGGTGACCGGCCTGCGAGACGCGGTTCGACTGCTGGGCGATTCCGTGACGGTTGTCCGGTATCAATGCCTTGACGTGGACGGGAGCGTGGTGGTGGGGTGGGAGTCGGATACAGTTGCTCAGCGACCGCAGCGGGAGGATCTCACCGTGGCGCCGGTGGCGCACCCACGGCGTGAGACGTCCCGATCAACCGTGCACGAAGCGCTCACGCCCGATGAATGGGCGTTTTTTCAACCCCTGAAGAGCCGATAATCGGCGAGTTGGTGGTTACGCCGTCGGCACCGCGGTCCGGTTTCCTCCCTGGGCCCTGGCGAACGCCAACATTTCATTGGCTTTCCAGATGAGCGTAGTCGCGTCGTTGCCGTGGGTTGGGAAACAGGCGCCGCCGATACTTGCCGTCAGGCGGATGGGGGCCTGGTCATCGGAGAAGGTTTGTTCGGCGACCCGGTTTCGAAGCCGTTCGGCGATAACGTAAGCGCCCTGAATTTCGGTATTCAACAACAGGATGGAGAGGGTTCGGTCTCCGGCGAATCCCAGTAGATCGGTTCCGCGAATGGTTTCGCGCACAATGTCGGCAATCGAGCGAACCATCAGGTGGTCGTTCGAGCTGATCTGGTCGATCCCAAGGTGACAGAGCGAAAAAAAGTGGCAGTACCGGATGGAACGGCTGGTTTCCATTTCCAGGAAGTAGTGGTAGACGTCTGGGCTAAGTGGCACAGTTCGCGCGAACAAGGCGGTTCCTCCGTGAACTTACCAGGCCATTGGGCGGCGCGGGGTGCGCTTATCCATCGCTGTTCAAATTGTACTTCTTGATCTTATACAGCAGAGCCTTATAACTGATCTGAAGAATCTCCGCCGCGCGTTTTCTGTTCCAGTGCGTCTGATACAGGACGTTTCGAATAAGGTCCCGTTCTGCGTGGCTCGCAGCTTCTTTCCCCACGCTTTTGAGCGAGTAATTCGGACCCGATGCGGTCTGCTCGGTGAGGCTCGGCGCCAGCGCTGCCGGCGGTGGTGGGACCGTCTGCGCGGCCTCCTCTTTGTTCGGAGACTTCGCCAGCACCACGTCTTCGTTGTCCAATACCACGATCCGTTTCACGAGGTTTTCGAGTTCCCGGATGTTCCCGGGCCAGTCGTATTGAATGAACCGCTGCAAGGTGTGGTCCGAGAGCCGAGGATACCGTTTGTTATATTGGTGGTTGAATTTTTCAAGAAAATATTCGATGAGGTACGGGATTTCTTCTTTGCGTTCACGCAAAGGCGGCAGATGAACCGACACCACGTTAATGCGATAGAACAGGTCCTCGCGAAACACGCCTTCCGCCACGGCCTTTTCCAAATTTTTATTGGTGGCTGCCAGCACTCGCGTATCCACTTTGACGTCCGTTTCTCCCCCGACGCGTGAGAACTCGCCGTCTTGGAGCACCTGGAGGAGTTTCGCCTGCAACCCCGGGCTGATTTCTCCGATTTCATCGAGAAAGATGGTCCCGTGGTTGGCAAACTCGAACTTTCCCGGTTTACGGCGGAGCGCACCGGTAAATGCGCCTTTTTCATACCCGAACAATTCGCTCTCCAACAGCCCCTCCGGCAGGGCTGCGCATAAGACCTTAATAAACGGTTTGTCCTTTCGCAATGAACGCGCATACAAGGTTCGGGCCACCAATTCTTTCCCGGTTCCGCTTTCACCGCGAATCAGTACCTTGATATTTGTGGGGGCGACCTGGTTGATGATCATCATGGTCTCTTTCATCTTCGGACTGAGACCCAGCAGGTGCCCGAAATCGCTTTGATTCCTGATATCGTCCTGTCCAATCGCGCGATCAATGGGACTGGAAAGCCCGGTTGATTCGAGGAGGCGCTGGCTGAAGACCGATAAATCAATGGGTTCCGTCAATACCTTTAATTTGGGTGACGCGGCAATGAGTTTTTGGAGGTGCAGGTGTTCGATCGAGAGGACGATCATGATCGCGAGATCGTCTTGAATCCGATTGAGTCCGGTACAAAGGTCCGGTAAGTCGATTGATTTCTTGGAGCTGTGAACGATAGCGAGGAGTGGGTGGGTATGGCGAACGAGTTGCGCCAGCTCCTGTTCGTCTTTGGCGCGAGACAAGGCAAGATTCATTGGCCCGATGAGGCTTTGTGCGAGGCCGACGAGTTCGTCGTCAGCCAGAATGCAGACATGGCCGAGATTTGGTTGGTCGATCACGGTTTCCTTAGGCTGAAGGTGAGGTCATGGGGAAATCAGGGTATGACTTTTACCAATCCTAGTAAAACCTCTGGAACTTTTGGGCGTCTCGATCGCCCTTTTTGAACCTAACAGAGGGAAAAGTGCGTTGTCAAGAAAAAGGTGGGGGAGAAAAAGAGAGAGCCCTCGGACCACGAGGGTCCAAGGGCTCTCTGGGGGGAGGAGAGTGAGACGGTTACCCGCCGATATTCACCATAGCCTTGAGCATCTTTTCTTCAGAAAATTTATCCAGGTCGTGAGCCTGCGGTTTGATTCCCAACACCTGGTCGTACAGCATGTCGATGTCTTCGTCGCTGCAACTGTTCCGCAACGCATCCAAGAAGTCCACCTCAATAGCCGAGAACAGGCACGGCCGGATCTTGCCATCCGCGGTTAAGCGGACTCGGTTGCACTTCTCGCAGAAATGGTTGTCGCTGATGGCGGTGATGAATCCCACCACTCCCTTGGCGCCCTCTAAGCGGAAGTTCTTGGACGGGCCATCGGATTCGGACTCTTGAACCGGAATCAGCTCGCCGAGTTCGCTGGCAATTCGGTTTTTGATGTCGGCGACCGGGATGTATTTGCTCTTCCAGTCTTCGTAGTCGTTGACCGGCATGTATTCGATGAAGCGAATCTCGTACGGCTTATCGATGGTCATCTTGGCGAAGTCGACGGCTTCCATATCGTTCACGCCGTTCTGGAGCACGATGTTGATCTTGAGGGGGTTGAGTCCCACGCGTTCGGCCTCTTCGATGCCTTCCCACACCTTCCAGAACACGTGGCCGCGCGTGATCTCTTCGAACTTCTTGGGATCGAGGGAGTCGAGGCTGATGTTGACTCGGTCGAGCCCCGCGTTTTTCAGGCCTTGCGCGTATTTCTTGAGCAGCACCGCGTTGGTGGTCAACGCAATTTCACGGATACCGTTGATGGCCTTGAGGCCCGCCACGAAGTCCACCACGCCGTCGCGTACCAGCGGTTCACCGCCGGTGACCCTGACCTTGTACAAGCCGCGTTTGGCCGCCACGCCGACCAACCGATGAATTTCATCGTAGGTGAGCAGGCTGTTTCGATCCATCCATTCGAACCCCCAGGCCGGCATGCAATAGGTGCAGCGAAGGTTGCACCGGTCTGTGATGGAAATCCGCATATAACTGATCTTGCGGTTGAAGTTGTCCTTCAGGATGGCGAACTCCTGTTCAGACCCCACGACCTGTGATTGCGCGACCGCCTTTTCGATCATGTTCTCCCCCTCGCTTGGGACCGCCCGGAGCCGTGAGGCCCGGGGGTCAATCTACCTTACTCGTCCAGAGACGAGCCGTCGTGAGTCACTCATTGCCCTATTACGGATGTTCAACCACCCACACTTCGCCCTGCGTGGTTTCCTCGCGTTTCCAGATCGGCGTGATGCGCTTTAATTCGTCGATGCACCACTCGCACGCGCGAAAGGCGTCTTTACGGTGTTCGGCTCCGACCAGGATCAACACGATGTTTTCGCCGGTCTCGATGCGGCCAACCCGATGGATGATGCTGACTTCAATGATGTCGTAATCCTGCAATGCGCGTTCGCGGATTTCGTTTAAGCGTTTTTCCGCCATGCCAGGGTAGTATTCAAAGTCGATGCGGTTAATGTCTCGGCCTTTGGAAAAGTCGCGCGCGGTTCCCAGAAAGGTGACGATGCCGCCGATGCGCTTTGAACGTTCTTTAATGCGGTTGGTTTCTTCTTCAACCGAGAAGTCTTCCTCTTGAATCCTGATCCATTCCAGCGTCGACCCGGTTTCCTGCGGCATCATCAGCGTCACCTCGCCTCGGGTTAGAGTTGTCCACCGGCAAACGGTGGGAGAAACGCGACTTCATCGCCGTCTGAAATGAGCGTGTCCTCTTGCGCGGTTTCTTGGTTCACGGCGATCAGGGTTCGGCCTTCTCGGAGCGTTGTCCGGAATGACGGGATGTCTTTATCCAGTCGATCAAGTAAGTCTTTTAGCGTCATTTGTCCGGAGCCGACATCCACATGCATCATCTCTCGTCCAACGAGTTTTTTCAGCACAGCAAAGAATCTCACGGTGACCACTCGATCCTCTCTTTCAAGCTCTTAGAGTTTAAGCAAGTACAGTGCCATTTACGTGCATTAAAGGAAACGCTTCTGAATCCAAGAGTTAAAACAACGTACACGTCCAAGAAATTTCTTCAATCAAGAAAAAGGGGAAAAAGTCTTCCCTGCTTTTCCCTTCACGCGTCACGGTGTTGGCGACGCGAACGCATTGACTGCTGAAGGATGGACTGTTATAACCCACGAGCTATTTCATGAAACATTACTGAATAAATAATTCGTGTCGTCGGTATAGCACTTAAACCACTACGGGACGGATTTATTCCGGATTTTGGTCTCAAAGTCAAGCATGGGAATAGTCATCGCCGAGCCACATGCCGGGTACACGTGGTCCTGCGAACTCAGAGGTGTAGATTTTGCAAAACTAAAGTGCGCTGTGCCGGTTTGTTGATCGAGTCGCACGGCGTCCAGGCGACCTTCATTATCGACGTAAGGAGCTGACATGGCCGAAAACGATCTGACGCATTTTAACGCCGAGGGGCGCGCCCGCATGGTTGACGTGAGCGAGAAGTCCGAGACCGACCGGACCGCGATCGCCGAAGGCACGGTGTACATGTTACCCGCCACGTTCGAACGCATCCGCGCGGGCCAGATCAAAAAGGGCGATGTGCTCGCCGTGGCGCAAGTGGCCGGGATTATGGGGGCGAAGCGCACGTCGGACGTGATTCCCATGTGCCACCCGTTGTTGCTGACCGGCGTGGATATTGCGTTCACCGAACATCAGGCTCCCAATGCCGACGGCCAGTGCGCCATCACGGTCACCGCGACCGTCAAAGTGCATGGGCAAACGGGCGTGGAAATGGAGGCGCTCACGGCGGTGTCGATTTCGCTGCTGACGATCTATGACATGTGTAAGGCCATCGACAAAGGCATGACGTTTGGAGACGTCGGCTTGTTGAAGAAGACGGGAGGAAAGTCGGGCACGTTCATCGCGCCGTCGCGTGGTGAGCGCGCGCACGCGGCGCGGTAACGCATGTCCTCTCCCATCATTCACGCCGAACGCTTGTCCAAAGTGTATTATGGCGGACGAACCGCGTTGTCCGCCATGGACCTGTCCGTGTCCGAAGGCGAGATCCTCGGGTTTCTGGGGCCCAACGGCGCCGGGAAAACGTCCACGATCAAGATTCTGACCACGCTGAGTCGACCGTCGAGCGGCGCCGCGTCGGTGGCTGGGTTCGACGTGGTTCGTGAGCCCGCGGCGGTCCGTCGCGTGATCGGGTACGTGGCGCAAGAAGCCGGAGTGGACTATTTCCTGACCGGTCGAGAGAACTTGGTGTTGCAGGGCCGGCTTTACCATCTAGAGGCCCGCATCATCGCGGAACGAACCAACGAGTTGTTGGCCCTGTTCGACATCGAGTCCGTCGCCGACCAGGTGGTCTCGTCGTACTCCGGCGGCATGAAACGCAAGTTGGACATCGCCACCGCGTTGCTGCACCGGCCGCGGGTGTTGTTCCTTGATGAACCGACGTTGGGACTCGACCTGCAGTCCCGCCACGCATTGTGGGACTATATTCGACGGCTCAACGCGTCCGACGGCATGACGATTTTCCTGACCACGCACTACCTGGAAGAAGCCGATAAGCTGGCCCACCGGGTGGCGATCGTGGACCAAGGCGGAGTCAAAGTGGTGGGGACGCCCGAAGCGCTCAAGGACGGGGTCGGCGGGGACGCCATCCGCTTGACGTTCGACAACGGCGCGCCGGGGCCGTCAGTGTGGCAGGTTCTTAAGAGCCATCCGTTGGTCAAAGACATCGTGGCCGAGGGCGACAGTCTGCACGTGGTCGTCAAGGAGGGCCGCGAAGCGTTGCCCAAGCTGTTGCCCGCGCTGGATGCCGCGCGCGCGGGCATTCGGTCGATTACCTTGTCGCGGCCCAGCCTGGACGACGTCTTCCTAAAGCATACCGGAAAAGCATTTTCAGCCGATACCGGGTCGTCCGGCGGGGAGGCGTGGTGGACCAAGTGGCAAAAAGGGGGGGGCGGCTCCTGGGGCAATAAGCAGTGGGCGGAGTCGTCTGCCGAGGACAAGGGATCGGCCGCCGCGCGGACGGAGAAACCCGCTGCGGCGCCTGAGACCACCGAGACCAACGGGTCCGGCTCGCCGGCGTGGAAACAGTGGTCGGGCGAATCGGGCGACGGCGGGCCGGGAAACTGGAACGGCGCCGGGCACGGACAGGACTCCGGCTCCGGGTCGTGGCCGCAACAAACCTGGGACAAGGACAAAGGACGGTAAGTGCGATGAGCGCGGCCCTCGCTGATACCTGGCATCTGTTCGTGAAATACTCCCGCATCACGTTCCGTATGCCGATGTGGACCGTGTTCGGCTTGGTCCAGCCGCTGATCTGGCTGGTGATCTTCGGTCAGTTGTTCGCGCACTTTGCGCGGATGGCTGGGTTCCCCTCGGACAGTTACTTGGATTTTTTGGCTCCCGGCATCGTGGTGATGACCGTGCTGTTCGGCTCCTCGTGGGCTGGCGTCAACCTGTTGCGGGAGATCACGTACGGCACGATCGAGAAGATGATGGTCACCGCGGTCAACCGGCCCGCGATCGTGTTGAGCCGCGTGCTGCACAACGGGGTGTTGGTGGTGTTGCAGGTCACCATCGTGCTGGCGGTGGCCGCGCTGCTTGGCGCGAAGATTCACGTCGGCGCGTCCGGATTGGTATTGTTGTTCGTCACGGTGTTCGGCATGGGCATCGGGTTTTCCAGCCTGTCCAACGGCATCGCGCTGAAACTTCGCCGCGAGGAACCCTTGGTGGTGGCGGGGAATATGATGACGTTGCCCTTGATGTTCTTTACGTCGGCGTTTATCCCCAAAGTGTTCATGCCGGGCTGGATCGCCGCGATTGCGTCGGTCAACCCGGTACACTACAGCGTTGAGGCCACGCGGACGTTGTTGGCCGGGCAACGGTGGGACGCGGATTTCGGGTTGGCGGTGGGCGTGGTGACCGTGTTCTGCGCGCTGTCCGTGGCCTGGTCCATGTGGATGTTCATGCGGGAACGGGCCTGAGATGGCGCCGGTCTGGTCAACCACCCTGCGTCCGGATTCCATGATCGGTCAACCGTTGGACAAGGCGGATCACGAACAGGCCACGATGCGGGGCCGTAAATCGCTCCTCGGCACGCTGATCTTGTGTCGGCACGGTGCCACGGATTATCATCCGGATCGGTTTTATGAAGACGGCGAAGGCCCCACGCTCAACACGCAGGGGGCGGGTCACGCGCAAGCCCTGGGGCGCTGGTTCGAGCGACAAGGGCTGCCGGTCGCGGGGCTGTATGTCAGCCCAACGTTGCGCACGCGTCAGACCGCGGCATCGATCGAGTGCGTGTTGGGGCTTCAGGGGACGGCATGGCCCGAGTTGCTGGAACGCAGCATGGGCCGGTGGAACGGGCGATTGGTTGACGAGGTCAGGCGCGAGGACCCCGACGGCTGGATGGCGTGGAAAGCCGACCCGTTGGGGTTTACGCCCAAGGGCGGCGAGTCGTTGGAGGAATTCGGTCAGAAAGTCGAGGCCGCGGTGGCGGACCTCATCGCCCGGCATCCCGGCGGGATTGTCGTGGCCGTGACCCATGTCGGCACGATTCGCGCCGCGTTGTGCGCGGCCTTGGGCTGTGCGTTGGAACACGGGAAGCGCATGGTGATCGAGCCCGGGAGTATGACCCGGGTGGATTACACCACTGGCTGGCCGAATGTGGTCTGGATGGGCGTTCAACCCACGTAGCGCGGGCGTACCCGCGGATTTCTTCTCACGAGGAGGTGTCGGATGTGCAACACACACAGTAATGGTCACGCCCACGGCGTTCGCAGCGACGTGGACAAAGCGGTCGCCGACCTGCGGGACGACCTCATCGAAGAGTTAAAGATGATCAATAAGTATGACGGGCAAATCCCTGTCATCGCGAGTGAGGACTTTCCTGGTGTCGATGACGTGGTCCACGTATTGGGCCACATCCGCGACGAACACAAACACGCGGTCGCCACGCTGATGGAGTTTATCGGCAAGCTGGACGCCGGGCAGAAGGCTGCGGCCGGACACGGGCACGACGAGGATCATGGCCACGAAGGGGACCACGCGCACGACTCGGATCACGCGCACCATCACTGACTGATGCGTCGCGGCTTGACGCGCGGTCGTCGGAATGTTCGGAGGGGCGTTCACCGTGAACGCCCCTCCGCGCGACCAACAGGGCACGGATTCGTTCGGTGACGGGGCAGGGAGGCAGAATCGGTATGGCGGTGCGACGCAGCGGGTGGACGTGGTTCCTAGGCGTGGTGATCGTGGGCGTGTTGGCCGACGGGTGGCGGTCCGAAGCCGGAGCGATTCCCGCCTTCACGAGAACACTTAACGTACCCTGTCGGCACTGCCACACGATTCCTCCGGCGCTCAATGACGCGGGCGAAGCATTCCGGGTCAACGGCCATCGCCTGGTCGGGCCTACGCAACCCGGGACGGAGCCGACGCCGGAACCGGGTGCGACGGATCCGCCGGCGGGCGTTGACCGCGCCGATTGGCCGCTCAGCGCTCGGACGATTTTCGGGTACAGCTACCGCTCCCGCGACAACCAGGATACGGATCTTGGTGACGCCAAGGTTCAAACCAGAACCTTTGGAACCGAGCGCCTGGAGGTGTTGTTGGGAGGTCCGTTGGCTCGGAACACGAACTTTTTTGTCAGGTATCGGCCGGAGGTGTCGAACGCGGATCTGTGGACGGCTGAGGGACAGGCCGGTGAATTGGACTCCGCATGGGTCAGGGTGAACGACATCGCGATCGGCTCATCGTTAAAGATCAACATGAAGTTCGGGGCGTTTGAACTCGATGTGCCCATGTCGCAGTATCGACGGCATTCGCTCTCCACCGCGTCGGTCTCCGGGCGGCAGGTCGCCATTCCCATCTATGGTTATTTCCCGACCGGCAGCGCGGCGGCCGACGATCCCGAGACCACGTTGGATTGGAGCCGCGCGCAGCGTGGGGCGGAAGTCTCGGGCCGGGCGCCGGGGGGCCTCGCCTATTCGTTGGCGCTGATCAACGGGACGAACGGCCGCGCCGACAGCAACAAGGCGCTCGATTATTACCTGCGAGTGTACCAACCGGTTGAGCGGAGTCATGCCGGCGGGTTTCTGTACTGGGGGACGGCTTCCGCGAATGCGCAGTTTACGCCGACCGCTGAGCCCATTCCCGGGACCGGGCAATCCAATCATCCATTCTATCGGATCGGGGTTGACGGCGACATTCGGTCCGCGCCGCTTCGCCTGTTCACGCTCGTGGCGTACGGCAGAGACAGCGCCGGATTATTCGGGGGCAGCGATCCTCAGGACGCGTCGTTTTGGGGCGGATTTCTCGAACTCCAATACGACCTCTTGGCCGACTGGTCGCTGCTGTGGGCCCTCCGCTACGATATCATCCGGAACTTAGACCAGGGCGACGCAACCACCGACTCGCACACGGGCGACCTCGATGGCGTCACCTGGGCGGTGCGTTATGACTGGATGGAGACAAACCGTGTCGCGCTGATCCTGCACGGCGAGTACAGTCATTCCAAGACGGAGGCCACCAGTTTTGACGGCAACGACCAGATCGACAACCGGTTTACCGCGGCGCTTGATCTGATGTTCTAACGATCGGAACGCCGCTGGTGAGGAAGTCGTTGATTTCGAGTATACTGTGCGCCGGTATCGCGATGGTCCGCGCGCGATGAGGCGTTCACGGGAAGTAACGGCGTACACATGACCCGCTGTTGAGGAGGCACGATGGCGAAAGTGACGGCGAAAGCGACACACGGTAAATCGGCAGGGCGGCGCGCGGCGCGCAAGCGTCCCACCGCGAAAACGCTTGACCCCATGACGGTTGCGCGGATCAGTTCCGCGTACTGGCACTCCAAAGTGCTGCACGTCGCGAATCGGCTGGATGTGTTCAATCGTCTGGCCGGCAAGAGTATGTCCGCCGAGGAACTCGCGCGCGAGATCGGCGCGGACCCGCGCGGCCTGGAGATCGTGCTGATCGCCGCCACGTCGCTCGGATTATTGGAGCGCGCCCACGACCGGTACCGCAATAGTCCGCTGGCCAATACCTTCTTGGTCAAGACCAGCCCGCGGTATCAGGGCGGAATCGTCTCGATGTTCGAGGACTGGTACCCCACGTGGGGCAAGTTGATCGACGCGGTGATGACCGGGAAACCGCCGGTGCAGAAGCCGCACGATCAAGGGGAGGAGGCGACCCGCACCTACATTTATGGGATGCACTACCGCGGCGTGGCGCAGGCGCAACTGCTGGCGAAGAAGATCTCCCTCAAAGGCCGGTCGCACCTGGTGGACATCGCGGGCGGACCCGGGACGTTTCCCATCATGTTTTGCAAGGCCAATAAGGGCTTGTCGGCGACCGTGCTCGATCGCCCGCAGACCTTGGCCGTCACGCGCGAAATTGTCGCGAGTTACCAGATGACTGGCCGGGTCGAAACCAAACCCGCGGACTATTTGAGCGACGCCTTCGGGCAGGGGTACGACGTGGCCCTGCTCTCCTCGATGCTCAACCAGGAATCCCCCGCCGTGATCCAAGAGATTTTCCGTAAGGCCTATCAGGCGCTCACGCCCGGAGGCCTTGTGATCGTGCAGGATCAAATGCTCAACGACGAGAAATCCGGGCCTGTGCTCTCCGCGATGATCGGGGTCAATCAGTTGCTCCACACGCCGGGCGGAGCGGCCCACTCGTCGCGGGAAGTCGGGGAGTGGCTGGCCGCGTCCGGGTTCACCAAGATCAAGCGGGTTCCGATGCCGGCCGTGAGTCCCTTTACGGTGCTCACCGGGCTCAAACCGTTGTGAGCGTGGGGAGGAGAACGGCGATGCGGCGATTCTTGATCGGGGCGGCGGTCGGCGGCATGCTCGCGGCCGCTGGGATTTCGGGCGCGGGGGCGGCCGAGTTGTCCGGGTTCGACGTGATGAAAAAGACCAGGGAGCTGTACACGGCGAACGATCAGGTGTCCACGGTCACGTTGCGCAAGATCGACAAGCGGGGCGACGAGCAGAAAATCGTGACCAAGCGGTATTGGAAGTCGTACGCGGGCAAAGACGGGTTCGACAGCAAAACCTTGTTCGCCACCGAGTTTCCGCCGGATCAGCGCGGGGTGGGCTTTTTGATCTGGGACTACAGTAAAGCCGGACAACCCGATGATCTGCGGTTGTATCTGCCGAGCCTGAAACAGATTCGCCGCATGACCACCCGCGAGCAGGATGACGCCTTCATGGGCTCGGACATCACGTTCGCGGATTTGGGACAACGGGAGCTTACCGAGGATGAACACACGGTGGTGCGCGCGGAGCAGTGCGGAGCGCCGCCGGGTGATTGCTACGTGGTGCAAAGCGTGCCGAAGGACAAGGAGAGTCTGTACGGCAAGAAGCTCACCTGGGTGCCGACCACGGCGTTCAACCCGGTGCGGGTCGACTACTATGACCGCAAGGGAGACCTGCTCAAGACCCAGGTGATCGAATGGCAGCGTCCCAACGACGTGTGGGCCTGGAAGCGCTCGGAGGTCAAAAACGTGCAGACCGAGCACAAGACCTTATTCGAGATCAGCGACCTGAAGAACAACGTGGGATTAACCGACGACGATTTTACCGACCGCGCGGTCCGGAGCGGCCCCCGACGATAGATTGGGTCACGTCACGGCGCCACATGCCGAACGCCACCCCCGCCCCTCACGTGGGACGGGGGTGGCTGTTTCATGCCCTGGTCAGGAGCCGAGTGGTGACGGCTAACGGGCTCCTGCCGGGAATGTTGGAGAACCTTCCACGGTCTGGTGGGAGGGATCTATGAGACGAGCGATCGAATTCGTCGTCCGCCGTCCGTGGTGGGTGTTGTGCGCCACGGCTGCGTTGACCGTCCTGTTTGCCGTGCAAATGGCGAAGGTGCGGATGGTCATCGACCCCAAGACCATCCTGCCCCAACAACACCCGTACGTCCAACTCAATAACGTCATCGAAGAGGTCTTCGGCGGCAGTCGCGTGGTGGTTGTGGGCGTGGTCCCCAAACACGGGGACATCTTTACGCCGCAACACTTGGCCACGCTTAAAACCCTCACCGACGAAGTCAAAAAGATCCCCGGGATCAAAGAAGAAAACGTGGTCAGCCTGACGGATCGTAAGGTCAAGTTCGTGACCGCGGACGGCGAGTCGATCAAGGTCGAACGCCTGATGCCCGAGGTCCCGACCACGCCCGAGGAGGCGGAAGCGTTCCGGCGTCGCGTGATGTCGAACGATCTGTACGTGAACGGCCTGGTGTCCGCAGACGGACGCGCCGCCGCGATCATCACCGACTATCGCGAGTGGGTCCCCACCTGGCAGGACAAACCGGCGCAACCGAGCGGCACGCCCCAGGAGTGGCCCAAAAATTCGGATGATTGGGCCAGCGAATCCTGGTTCGGCGGCAGTCGCGGCGCGATCCAGACCGCGTTCGGCTTTCGGATGGGGGATGAGCAGATTCGGCGCGCGTTGGACGACGTGATTGCGCGCGCGGCCGGAAACGACGTGGATGTGCACATTGGCGGGTTGCCCATTGCGCTCTCGTATTTGGAAGCCGATTCCAAGCGGATTGTGTACCTGTTCCCGATTTCGCTGGTGATCATGATGGGGGTGTTGTACTGGGCCTTCCGCAGTCTGCAAGGCATGGCCCTGCCCTTGGCCACGGCGCTCATTTCCGTGGTGTGGGCGCTCGGGCTCATGGGCACGTTCCGGATTCCGATGGACCCGTTCAACACCATGACCCCGATCTTGATCATGGCGATCGCCGCGGGCCACGCCATCCAGATTCTCAAGCGGTATTACGAGGAACTCGCGGCTGGCCGCGACAACCGGCAGGCCGTGATCGAAGCCACGGCCAAGATGGCGCCGGTGATGATCACCGCGGGCCTGGTCGCGGCCGCCAGTTTTGCCTCGCTGGTCACGTTTCACCTCAAGACCTTTCGCGCGTTCGGGTTGTTGACCGCGTTCGGGATCATGAGCGCCTTGGTGTTGGAGTTGACGTTCATTCCGGCGCTGCGGTCGTTGTTGCGCCCGCCGAGCGTCACCGCCGCGGTTCGCGACGGGCTGGACCGGCTGTTGGCGCGGCTGGCGGACGTGGTGACCGGGAACCGCCGCGCGTGGGTGGCGCTGGGCGTGGCGGTGGTGGCGGCCGTGAGCACGGTGGGCGCGTCCCGGGTGGTGGTCAACAACAGCCTGAAGAACCAATTTTTCGAATCCACCCGCTTGCGCATCGACGAGCGCGCGCTCAACACGCACTTCGGGGGCACGTCCACGTTTTACGTGATGGTGGAAGGGCGGGAGCAAGACGCGCTCAAACGCGCCGACGTGGTGGCGGCGGTCGCGGACCTGCAGCAGCGCATCGCGGCCGTGCCCGGCGTGGGCAAGACCGAATCGTTCGTGGATTATCTCCGGAAAATGAATCGGACGTTTCACGGGGACCAGCCTGAATTCGACCGCATTCCGGCTGACGACGGCGAGGTGTCTAACTTTTTGTTCCTGTATTCGATCTCCGGGAACCCCGCGGATTTCGCGCGGCTGATCGACTATCGGTACCGCCGCGCCGTGATCTGGAGTTTTCTGAAAACCGACTCCACCGCGTTGGCCGAACAACTCATCGCCGTGGTGGACGCGCAGCGTGCGACGTTCGAGCGGCTGGGGGTGACGGTGGGCGTGGCCGGCAGCTCGCCGGTCACGGTGGCGCTCAACCGGACCATGGTGGACGGCAAGCTGGAAAACATCGTGCAGATCGGCGCGATCATTTTCGTGGCGTCGGCCGTGGTCCTGCGCTCGTTGCTGGGCGCGTGCCTGGTGTTGATTCCATTGGGCTTGGCGGTGGTGGTCAACTTCGCGGTCATGGGATTCGGGGGCGTGACCTTGGGAATCGGGACCGCGGCCATTTCCGCCATGGCCGTGGGCATGGGCGCGGACTATGCCATTTACTTTTTGTTCCGGCTCCGCGAAGAGCACCAAGGCCGACCAGGGGGCCAGGCGACGTTCCATCACATCATCGAGGGAAGCAGCCGGTCTCCGTTGGCGCTCGACGCCGCGTTGCGCGCGACGATCACGACCTCGGGCAAGGCGATCTGTTACGTGGCGGTGGCGATCTCCGCGGGGTACCTCACCCTGCCGTTCTCCGGGTATTACCTGCACATGGAAGGCATTCTGGTGCCCATTGCCATGGCGACCAGCGCCTTAGGCGCGTTGATCATCCTGCCGTTGCTGATCGCCGGGCTTCAGCCGAGCTTTATCCTGGGCGCGCGCGTGGGCAAACCGGTCGCGGCCCGGAGCTGACGCTCTCCCATGCCGGGATGGTGTGCGCCGTGAACCGCTCGGCTCGCGCGCGGCGTCGGCTCGCGGCCGTCGTGTTCGCCGCGTTGCTTTGGCAGGGAACCGCCGCGGCGCAAGACAGCGCGCCGCGTGCCGCGGACCCGGTGCACACCGAGTCTTCCGTCGAGCAGACCCCGGCGTCGGACACCGGCCTCCCGACCTCCGGCGAGCCGGAGTCGGCTCCCCCGCCCGACGCGGTTCCCGATACCGCCCCACCGGACCCGACGTCGGTCGCACCGCCGGTCGAGACGGCCCAACCCATTCCCGCGCCGCCCGAGACCATTCCGGACGAGCCGTTGGTCGCCGCGCCGTCGGAGACGGGATCGCCGGCAGGCGCTGAAGCGGGTGGTGCTCCTGCTCCGGGTCTCGGGGCCGAGCCCGCCGCTCAGGATGCCGCGCCGGCGCCCGCGCCGTCCACGGCCCGGCCGGCCGTGACGCCGCCCACCAGCCCCTGGTCGTACGCCTTGATCACGGGGTATTACCGACCGCGCCTGGGCACGTTGAATCGCATTCTCAGGGACACCCGCCTCACCGTGCTGCAAGACCCCAATTTTTTGTTGCCGCGCAATGAACTGTTTCGATTCGAACAACGCAACATTGCGGTCGACGGCCTCAACGGCGGCCTGTTATACGGGGTGGAAGCGTTCTATCACGCCGGAGGCGCCCACTCGTTCGGGTTGTCCGTGTCCGGCTGGCGTGCCGAGACGTTCGGCCGCGACCGGATCAACCTGTTCTTGCGCTCCAACGTCGATTCGATCGTGGTGCCGCGGTCCGCCCGCTACAACCTGGTGCTCGATCAGATCTTCGCGGAGTGGCGCTATCACCTGGTCCGGACACCGCAGGGCCGCGGCGTGTATGCCAACGTGGGTTTGGTGGGCGTGACCTTGGCCACGTTGACCATGGACGCGTTGGTCAACGTGGTCAATCCGGAGCTGAACTTCGCGTCGGTCAGCTCGGATGAGTCGTTCGGGTGGGGATACACCGCGCGATTCGGGGTCGGCGGAAACTACCCGCTCACCTCATGGCTCTCGGTCGGCGGCCGCGCCAACTATCTCGTGGGAACGATTCGCCGACTCAAGGTGACCAAACATTTTCTGAGCGGGTTTCCGAATCAAGCGCCGACCGAACCCCTCTCCATTCGCCCCGGCGTCGCGTTGCCGCAACAATTTTTCCCGCCGCGAGAGGGTCGGACCGTCGAGTCCGCGGAAATCGTCACGACCGGCGATATCCAAGAAGATGCCCGCGATCGAACAAATCTGGTGCTTGAACTGTCTGGCTGGGAGGGACTCCTTGAGCTCAGTTTTCACTTCTGACGCATCAAAGCGAACCGGATCAGGAAAAAGTGCGACGAGAGGGAAAACATTTTCTCATTGTGCCCAGTTCAGTGATGCCTTCGACATCATCAAGAGCACCGATCAAACTGAACAGCATGAAATTCATAGATTTTTCAGAGCGGTTGAAGAAATCGTATTTGTTGCTTGCCGGTGGCCTATACGTTGCATTAGGATATCCGCCGGTGCGGAGGTGGTCGGGATACCGCCGTGCTGTCATCGGAGGATTGGTGGTGATCGGGAGCCTCATCTCGGGGTGGAACTCGACGGCGTTCGGTCAAAATGCCTTCACCTTGAATCTGAGCAACGTCGCCAATGCGAATATGGCCCAACTTCGCGGCTTTGATCCGACTGCGATCACTGGGCCGTCTGATCCGTTCCCGGACACGTCCAATCCCTTCGCCCCCAGTGCCTTGGGCGCGTGTGCGAGCAGCCAATTCGGGTGTGGGGTGCCCCAGGGCAGCAGCAGCGTGGATGTGATCCAAAACTGCGACCGCGGCGGCGCGACCGAGCCGCCGTTTTCCATTACGTCCTGCTCGCCGCTGACCACGAGTCGGGTCAATGAATTAGCGGGCGCCTTCCAGACCATGGACAGCGGGTTGCTGTCTCGTCTCAGCACGGAAACCAGCGCGTGCGCCGCGGTGGGGCCGTCGGCCCCCACCACTCGGTGCACACAAATCGAATATAAATTTTCGCAGAATGTGGCGGAGAAGGGACAGGTGTTCGATATGAGTTTCAGCGTACGGTCGCTGACGGACGCGGACGGTAACCCGATCGCGAGTCAAGGTAGTTACACCCAGTCGTTGCGGGAAGACGGGGTCTTGTCCACGTGCGGAGGGACGTTTACGTTTAACGGCGATCTCACCGACGCCAACAATGACGGCCGTCCGGATGGCCTGACCCTGATCGGTCCGGCGCATCAGTGTTGATACCAACGGATCAACTGAACCGTTGAACGTGTTGTTCTCAACCATGGCTTCAACCGGGGCGTGAGCCCCGCGACTCTATCGCAGGAAAGGGGGTGATGAGACATGCGGAAGCAACTTAGGTATAACCTCTTCCCATGGGGGGAAGAGGCTCAATCAGGAAAGGTACAGACGATGATCAGACACAGCAAATCTATGGTGTTGGGTCTGGCTGCCCTCGGGCTCGCGGTTCTTGCGTCGCCCGCGTCGGCATCCAACCTCTTCACCATCAACGAAACAGTCGGTACCGGCGCGGCTGGGAGCGGGCGGTTGATCCCCGTGTTCCTGACGGCCGGACAAACGGCCGGCATTGCGGGGACGACGACGTTGATCCACGTCCCCTACATCGGCACGATTCGGCCGTGTAACGCGCTTATCAATAACGCGGGGCTGAGCCTGGGCGCCGGCGACTGTGGGAACTGGGGCGCGGCCTCACTCACGGCCTGGACCACTGGCTTGTACTATGATCCGCGGTTTGGCACCCCGTTTATTCCGCCGTCCGGCGACCATCACCGGACCGGGTATCGTATGCTGATGCAGCCCTCGTTTTCGGGCGGGCAGTGGTTGAGCGGGTTTGCGCCGTTGGCGCAGCGGTTCCCGTTCTTCCCTGAAGTCGGCACCGCGGGCCCCGGCGGGGACGTTGGGTTGGCCTTGGCCAACTCGTCGTTCCAGGGCGCGTTGAACGGAATTTTGGAAATGACGGACGCCCATGGCGAGCCGTTGACCACTGGGAAGTTCCCCCGGTACTGGCCGCACGAACGGGCCGCCTGGGTCGACAACCTGATGGTCAAATACACGGCCGGCGGCGGCGACGCCGTCACGGTTCCGGCGTTGGATGCCTCGGCGTTTAACCAGAGCATCCGGTCGTCCATGAGCTTTGCGCGCAATCACACCGTGATTCGGTGGCGCGCGATGAGCAACTTGGACGGGCACTTTGCGCTGGATCAGGACGGCAGCAGCCTCACCCAGAACAATTCCGATGGGTGTGGTGGTTCGGGATGGTGTGAATTCTACATCATCGATGGTGGGACGCCCAATGACTACGAGGACCTCCACCTGTACGTGATCAAAGGCGCCAACGGCAACACCGGCGGCGTCGGCAGCGACAACGCGGCGGAAGACGCCACGGCGTTGGAGATCACCCAGGTGACCAAACTCGACACCATTGGGGCGTTGAACAACGGCGGTACAGTCCTGGTGACCAAGACGTTGACGGATCTGGAAAAACTGCCGTCCGTGATCGACGACCGCCTGGCCCAATACTTGGGTGGTGAAGCGCCGGATGAAATCACCGGCGCTCCGCAAACCCCGAACACGGGCTTTGAGCAGCAAATCATCAGCCAGTTCCGCGTGTACAGCGGGCCGAACGTACACTCGGAAGAAGGCGCGGACCCGTATTCGTGGGTGATCTGTGGGGACCGTGGTCATAACTACGGCGAAGACATGTGCGGAGATCCGGCCGAAGGCGGAGCCATCGACGCCGTGGTGTCGACGACACTTGACGCCAATGGCGTGACCATGGCCATGGTGTACAACTCCAACAACCCCGGTGGGCTTGCCGACAGCGTGTTGAAACGCTTCGGGAACGACCTGAACCCGGCGCGTGTGGCCGGCGATCCGTATCAGAGCGCCGGCGTGTACGTGGCATGTACGGACAGCGCGACGCTGTTCGGCACCCCGGTGGTGGTGAGCGGGGTCACGTACTACTGGAACTCCTGTGTGTCAGATCCCGGAGCCGACGGCTTCTACGGAAGCGCGGATGACGGGACGATCTACTACAAAGAGGCCATTGAAAACGGTCTCCGCGGGTGGATCCGTGAGACGAACGGGCATGCGTTCAGCTTCTTGGGCGCGAGCGAGAACGGCGGGGCAACTGCTGCCAACTTCGGGTTGAACCAACTCGTCGAGCAACGCGACGATGATCCGACGAACAGCAGCTACCTGATGTCTTGCTTGAACTGTTCGCCGCACGTGGCACCGCCCTCGACGGGTGTGTCGATTACGTTCAACATCAACTGGCCGGCGTTCCCCGACTTCGATGAGGTCGGTCATCCGCCTGTCAACGGGGGACTCTCGGTTACTCAGCTCCCGTAAGCACCCGGTAGGTGTAGTACGCAGTACAGGGGAAGCCCAGCAATGGGCTTCCCCTTTTTTTTGCATGGCACCGCCCCGCGCACCTGGTGTGGTCGGCCCCCCTGTGGTACCTTCCTGTGGTTGGCGTCAAATCCCCAGTTTTTCCGAGCGGTTAAGGGAATGAAGCGGTAACCGTGGGGGTCACTCTGTGGGGGCGGTGGATGCGGATGGGAGGCCATGGTCATCAGGGGTAGGGGCGCACGGCTGTGCGCCCCTATGGTTGCGGTCTGGGTGATCCTGGCTGGTGTGCCCGTCCCCGCGTGGTCGCAATTAGGGACGGCGCAGGAGGCGGTGCAAGAGGGGATGACATTGCTGCAGCAGGGCTTGACGCCGGAGGCGATCGACCGCTTGCGCGCCGCGGTGGACGCGTTTCCAGACGACCCGACCGCATGGTTGGCGTTAGGCCGCGCGTACGAGGCCGGACGCCGCGCGGTTGATGCCATCCCCGCGTACCGGCGGGTCATAGACCTGGCTCCGGACTCCGACTCCGCGCGCCGCGCCGCCTCGCGGTTGGATCAACTCGGCCCCGATGCCGAGACCTACCGGGCGGCTGAACGTGCGTTTCTGGCTGGGGCGCGCGCCCTGTCCGCCGGGGAGACCGCGGCCGCGGAAGCCGAGTTGCTGTCGGTCATCGAGCGGGTGCCCAAACATTTGCAGACCCTGTTGCTCCTCGGGAATTTGGCCGAGCGCGCTGGGCGCGAGGAAGACGCGGAGGCGCGGTGGCGGACGGCCGTCGGGGTTGAGCCCTCGTTTTTCCCCGCGCAGGTCAATCTGGGCCGGCTCTTGGAGCGCACCGAACGTCATGGCGACGCGGTCGCCGCGTATCGCGCCGCGGCCCAGACGCGGGCGGACCACCCGGACGTGCGTTTTGCGGAACGACGGTTGTCTCAGCTTGGGGCAACGCCGGAACAGGCCGTGGAGGTGCGCGCCTGGATGCGCGCGGCTGAAGAGGCCATCCGGTCCGGACGCGTGGACGAGGCGCAACGCCTGTTTGAGCGCGTGGTCTCGGTGGTGCCCACGCAGGCTCCCGCCAACTTGGCGCTTGGGTTGATCGTGGCCAAACGCGGCCGGACCGTTGAAGCGATGGGAATGCTCAAGCGAGGGTTGGAGGGCGACCCCGACTTTTACCCCGCGTGGTTCTTATTGGCGGAGATCGAAGCCGGGCAGGGGTTGTTCGACGAGGCGATCCAGCACTATCAGCGGGTCGTGGAGTTGCGGGGGCCCGTGCGCGAGGGGGTGGAAGCGCGGCGTCGATTGCCGGCGCTCGAAGAAGCCCGCGAAAAAGTCTACACCCTCAAGAGCGGCCTCGCCGTGGAAGCGCGCCGATCATTCAGCGAGGGCGCGGAGGCGTTTCAGCGCCTGGACTATGAGGCCGCGTACCGGGGGTTTACCCGCGCCGCGGCGCTGGACGAAGGCAATCCGTACTACGCGTTTAACCGCGGGTTGGCCGCGTTTAACCTCGGGAACACGGTGGTGGCCGCCCGGGCGTTCGAGCGCGTTCTGGAGGTCTTACCAACCTACGGCCTGGCGCACTTTTGGTTGGGCGTGTTGTTCCAGAACAGCGCGGAACAGGCGCGGGATGCCCGCAGCTTGCCGGAAGCGCAGGCTGAATACCGCGCCGCAGTCGGACGGTTCGATTTGGCGATCACCAACGGAGAAGGCGCGTGGTTCCTCGAGGAAGCCTACAAACGCCGTGCGGACGCGGTGGACTATCTGGGGCGGTTTGAGGAGGGGCAAGGGTGGCTCACGGTGGGCGGGGTCCTCGGCGCACAAGGCCGGTTCGTCGACGCGTTGAATGCGTTTATGGCCTCTTCGCAGCGGTTCCCCTACGATTACCAACCGTACCTCAACGTGGGCGCGATTCTGACCGACTTCCAAGAATACGGCCGGGCTCAGGAAGCGCTGGAGCGGGCGGCCGCGGTCAATCCTCAGTCCGCCAAACCGTCGCTGCAATTGGGGTTTCTGTTCGAGCAGCAAAAGCGCTGGGAGGAAGCCTTGGCTGCGTACCGCAAGGCCGCGGAGTTGGCGCCGAATACGCCGCTTCCATATGCGTCGATCGGCACCGTACTCGTGCACCTCGAACGCTTCGACGACGCGCTCGCGGCGTTTGAACGCAACGTGGAGTTGGCGAACGGGACGTCCACCCCCATCGTCCACTGGAACCTCGCGTTTTATTACGGAGAGCAGCGCCGGATGGCCTTGTCGTTGCGTCACTACCGAAAGGTGCGGGAGCTGCTGGCGAACCGAACCGAAAAAGAGGCGGTGGACCTCCGCCGGAGCGCGGAAGACGCCATTGCCACGCTGGAGCAACGGCTCAGACCCTATCGCCTAACCTTACGCGCCACGCCGTGGAGCTATGACTCGAATTTGGCGTCGAGCGAGACCGATCCCATCAGCGAGGTCTCCAGTAGCGTTGGCGGGACCATGACGTACACGTTGATCAACGAGGAGCAGGTCCGGCTCCGGAGCGGGCTCACCCTGTCGGAATCGTCGTCGTTGGTCTATCAGCAGGGCGCGTCCGTCAGTATGGCGCTGTCGACCTCGGGTGAGTACATACTGAGTCCGATCATGGAGGTGGGCGGATCCCTCGGGTGGTCGTACGGCCATGGGAGTGATGGACCGGCGTCGCTGGGCCAATCACTCGGCGCGTCATGGACTAGACGCGGGCAGTTGCCGTCCAGTCTGACGATTGGGCTCTCCTATAACACGTCGATCGGGCTGGGCGCCAGCACCGCGAGAAACGCGAGTACGGGCTACTCCCTGTCCCTGTCGCAGTCCCTGGGCGCCTCCGGGAGCGTGGGCGGGAGTTTTTCCGGGTCGACGAACGATGCCAACCGCGCCGACCAGGTCAGCCAATCGAAAGGTCTGGCCGTGAGCTTCAGCCGACAACTGTGGGCTGGGATGGGACTGAGTCTCACCTACAGTCTAGGGTTCACCGACTACGTCAACCCGACGCGCAGGTCTACGGTGCGCGGCGACACCACGATTGAGACCCTGGTGTTTCTTCAGAGCGTGTCCAAGAGCTACGGGGTGGATCTCAGTTACACGTTTCGCAGCGACCTGGTGATCTCGTTCGGAGCGCATTTGACGCAGAACGATTCGAGTTTTTCTCTCAACCGCACCGAAGATATCGACGAACTGCGGAATAACCTGGCTCAGGCGACCGGCCCTTACCGCAAGTACACCTCGTCCCTGTCGGTCAGCAAGACCTTCTGACGTGACGCGTTCGATGGGCAGGATGATCCGCCTGGCCGCGGCAGTGATGGTCGCCGGGCTACTGGTGTCCGCCGCACCGGCGTGGAGCCAAGATACGGGGGACACGCCGTCGTCTCCCGGGTGGCGGGAACACCTGACGCTGAACGGATATCTGCGCAACGAAACCGCTTGGCGCCTCAACCAACCCGCCGGTTTGGTCAAGGTGCTCAACATCGTCAATCTCGAGCCGCGGTATACGTTTGGTCCGCGCGCGCAGCTCTCCGCGCGGGTGCGGGGGTACTACGACGCGGCGTATGATTTGGTCGACATCGATACCATCAGCCCGCGCAAGGGCCCGGAATCCATCCTCACGTCCGAAATCGACACCGGCCCAGAGGTCAACGCGGTCACGATCGACAATATCCGCAACGTGGAGATCCGTAAAACCGGGGCCGAGCTCCGCGAGTTCTACTTGGATGTGCACTTTCGCGTCCTGGACATTCGCGCGGGGCGGCAGATCGTTCGGTGGGGCGTGGTCGAGGGCGCGCGGGTCACGGACGAGATCAATCCGCTCGATTTCCACGAATTCATTTTGCGGGAGGTCAATGACCGCTACATTCCCCTGTGGATGCTCAAAGCCGACCTGTACATGGGGGAGACAACCTTGGAAGGTCTGTGGATTCCTGACCTTCGCACCCACGAGCCGGCCGCGCGGGAGAGCGAATTTGAACAGTTTCGGTTCCTTCCGGGGATGAAACGCCCCGCGCAAACGGTCCACAATAGCGAATGGGCGCTCAAGCTCTCCCGGTTGATCGGCGGGTGGGATCTGTCCGCCAGTTACTTCTCCACCTGGGACGACTTTCCCATTGCGTTCCGGACGGTGGAGAGCCCCAGTCAGTTCAACAACAGGACCGAGGTGACCTTCAAACCGCGGGTGGGGCGGCTGGAGATTTTCGGGGCCACGGTGTCCACCGCGCTCGGGCGCCTCATTCTCAATGCCGAGGCGGCCTGGGTTCAGGACAAACTCTTCGGCACCATTCTCAGTCGGTTCACCAGGACGGACGGGACGAACGTCCTTCAGTTGGGCGAGGTGCAGAAAGACTATCTCAAATACGCAGTGGGTGTGGACGGCACATTGTTGGGCGCGGAATGGTCGGCGCAGGTGTTGCAACACCGCATTCCGGACTGGGAGCCCAACATGATCCAGGACCAGGTCGATACGGTCTACGGCGCGTTCGTGCGCAAGGGGCTCCTGCACGATCGGTTGGTGGTGCAGGCCTTGGTGCTCTTGTTTCGCAACGACCGGGAGTGGTTGGTGCGACCGCGTATGGAGTACGGGCTGACGCAACGCGTCAAACTCAGCGTCGGCGCGGACCTGTTGCATGGGGCCATTTCCGACGCCAAACCGGGGGAGGAGCCGTTGCCAGGTCAGTTTCATTTCGTGGGGTTTTTTACGAACCATTCGCGCGTTTATTCCGAATTGCAATATAGCTTTTAGGGTGGTCCGTTCGATGACGACACGCAGACTCAAAGGGACTCCTTGGACGGGGCGCGCGCGGCGGGCTCTGACGCTGGTCCTGCTCCTGCTCGCGGGGTGTGGGACCGAGGATTTCCCCGGCGCGCCCAGCGGCGTCTCCGGCGTTCGCGATGTCCCGTACGTGACCACTTATAACTTCGGTTTCGAGGTGGGGTTTACGTCGGTGAGCGGGGCGGATGGCAACTTGCTGATCGTGTCCGGCGGGGACCTCATCAACATGATTTCGGCCGCCAATATTACGCAACGCCCGGCGACCGGCGTGGTCAGCGGTCGGGTGTTCACCTCCAGGGGAATCGCGGCGGCCGACGTGGTGTTGGCGGCCACCGACGTGCGCGGCCGCCGACTGGGCGATTTTTTCTATAACAGCCTGGGGGGCACTCCCGACTTTGTCCAGACGCGTGGAACGGTCGCCTCGGGCGGCTTCACCGCGTTCAACGTGGACCCGGGAGAGGTCTTCCTCACGGCCGTGGCCGGCGGACGCGGCGCCGGTCGACTCACCGCGTTCGCGGACGAAGTGTCGCTGGGCACGGTGACGGTGGCGCCGGTGGTCGTCCCGACCATCGGCGTGACGGGCGAGATCACCAACGAGGGCGGGCGGGCGATCGGCAAGGCCGACTTGGGCGGCGCCGACGTGGAGTTGTCGATCGTGGGCCAACGCGTCAGCGAGGCGTCGGACTGCGGCGATGACCTTCCGACGCAGGATCGCGTGGCGGCGGTGTCCCGGCCGACGCTCACCGCGTTTCGATTTTGCATGCCGTCGGAAGGTCTGTATTGGGTCAAGGTGTCCGGCGGCGAAAAATTCGTGGACACGTACCAGTCCTTTCGGTCCGACCGCTCGCGCCTGACGGACTTACAGACCGCGGATATCACCGAGTTTTTGACCATTCAAACCGCGGCGGGCCTGAGGGCCGCCGCGGAGGCGGCCGGCGTGACGTGGGATCCGTCCAAAGGCGTCTTGGCCGGCCAACTCCGTGCGGAGAACGGCAGCCCCAGAAACGGCGCCTACATTCAACTGACGGACGACGCCGGCGCCCCGCTCGCGTCGGGGAACCGCGGAGACGCGAGCAACGGTGTCATCGTGTACTTGGACGGCGCCGGGTTGCCGGTCCTCAACGCGGACCAGCAACCCGTGGGGTCGGGGCGCTTTGTGATCCTCAATATTCCCATTCCGTCCGAGGAGACGTCGCGGATCGTGTATCTGACGATCCGCGTGACGGAAACGTCTACGGAAGGAGTGCCGGGCCGTCACTTCGCCACGCTGATCGCCCCGGTGTTCCGGAACGCGGCCACGTTCCAATTGATCACCGTGGCGGCGGCGCCTCCCCCGATCGAAGGGGAGGCTGTGAACTTTCCGTATTTTAGCGGTCCGGTTTCCGGACGCGTCATGGGAGAGGATGGGTTGGCGCCGGTGGCGAACGGTCGGATTACCGTGTTGGGGGTGCCGTTGGCTGATTTGGCCGATGAGCCGCGACCGCCGGGGACGCTGCCGCGCACTGGTTCGGATCCGGAGGTTTTTCCCATCGCCGCAGACGGCACGTTTGACGTACCGTACAACGCGAATACGGCAAGTCCCCTCCCGTTGATGCAGTCCAGCGAATACTTGGTGAAGGTGGAAGGTCCGGGCGGAGTAGCCGACCGGGACTATTGGCCCACGTACCAACGGCTCAGAACCGGCCCCGCGACCAAGGATCCTGATACGCGGGTGATGCATGCCTTTACCAACGACCTGGTGGGGGTGACCCGGCGGGCGGTGGCTGAGTACCTCGCGGCCGTGAACACGGGCCTATCGCCCGCAGCGCCGATTGTTCAGGACCCGAGTCGCGGGCTCCTGATCGGCACTGCCGTGGCCAAGGGAACCGGTTTGCCCACGCCCGGGATTTCGGTGCGCCTGGCGCCCTTGGATGGAATCACCGTGACACCGGCCCCGACAATCGTGTATTTTGACTTTGCCGGGATCCCGCGTCGAGAACTTCGCGCCACCACCGGAGATGGACGGTTTCTCGTGTTGAACGCGCCGGTTGGATCCGTGTCGCTGGAGGTGACGTCGCCGGATGACACCGGCAATACCGTCGCGGACAGCCGGGCAGGGGGTGTGACCGTGGTGCGGCTGGGAGTCAACAACGCGCCGCCCGTGACGGTTGATGTGTCTGGGAGCATTGCCGCGTTGGTCGGCGACATACCCGCCGACGGAATTACGCTGAGCGTGGCGGGCGGAGACCCCATGGCGATGCGCACCGAGTGTCCGGAGAATACGGTCGAGCGCGGTGGGGTGTGTTATCAAGATCCGACGGTTCTCGAAAATTCGAAGGATAAGAAACCGATTCCGTGTGGCCGAACCGAAGTCTACGGAGAGTTTCGGATTGAACGAGATGGGTTCTGTGTCTTGAACTACACCGCCGGAGCGACATTTACCGTGCCGATCGGCTCGTCGCGCGACGTGGTGATGAGAACCGCGGGCGCCGGGTTGATGGATACGTATACGTACGGCACCCGAACCACGGATCGGGCCGTCAACGGCGTATCGGTCGGGGCCGTGACTCCCGTGGCCATCGAGGCCGTGGCCTCGTCCGCAGGGTTGACCCGCGCCGCGGGGACCGGGGTGATTTGGGGACGGACCACGGTTACGGGGTTCGGCGAGACCGACGCATCCGGCGCGCTGGTCCCGCGTACGTGCGCCGGGTGGACGATGTTTCCCAATAACGATCCGGCGGGCTGCGCGGCGCTCGGGATGCCGGGCGCCCTGGTCACCGGGTTTTTTAACGCGGATACGTACCGCGACTTGGCGGTGGTGGATACCACTCCGATGGGTACGGGGTCTGGGCCGGGGATCACGGTGTGGCTCAACACCAGCGACGGGTCGTTCGTGCGGTCGCAGCGCATCGGCCGCCGGCCGGACTGTCGCATCGGGGATGCCGATTGCGGCGTCGAGGACGGTCCCGAAGCGGTGTCAGTGGTGGACTTTACCGATGACGGGTTGGCGGACCTGGTGGTGCTCAATCGAATTTCTCGGTCCGTGTCGATGTTGGAGGGACGCGGGCGCGGACAGTTTGTGTTCGGCGGCAGCCTTGAAGTCGGTACCTCGGCGGTGGACCCGAACGCCATGGCCGTCGAGGACTTTAACCGCGACGGGAACCCGGATGTGTTCATCACCGACCACACATCCGGCCGCCTCATTGCGCTGTTCGGCACGGGATCCGGTTTCCGAATGGGTGATCCGTCCGACACGGTGGTCGGCGAATCGCCCCAGGCCGTGATCTCGGGGTTCGTGGACTCGGACGGCGTTCCGGACGTGGTGTTCGTCAACGAGCGTGCGATCGTCGTCCGCACGCTCGGGAACAATGGCTTTCGCGGGTACACGGTGCCGACCGGCGATGCCGCGAGGTTCAGCGCGGCCGCGATCGGCGACCTGAATTTCGACGGGCTGAACGACGTGGTGGTGACCGACCGCGCGGCGAATACGGCGTGGATTTTCCTCAACAGCGCGAGCGGCTTGCAGACGCCGACACCCGTTCCAACTGGCAATGATCCGGCGGCCGTGGCGCTGATGGATGTGCATAACGACGGGGCCTTGGACCTGGTCGTGCTCAACCGGGGAGACGGGACGATCTTGCTCCGCCAGGGCAACGGCCAGGGAAGTTTTACGTCGGAGCAAATCGTGACCGTGGGCGGCGCCCCGTCCTTTATGGCGCTCGGGGATCTGACCGGAGACGGCGCCGCCGACGTCGCGCTCTCGAATCCCTCGGTACCCCTCCAGCGGGTGATCGTGTTGCCGCAGACCGCGGGGCCGCGCGCGGGCGTGGCCGTGGCCGCGACGCGGGCCGACGGTTTTGATGTCGGCACCGTGGTGTACCTGGACTCCAGCGGCGATGCGGTGCCCGGCGCCGTGGCGACCGGGCCCTCTGGCCGGTTTGCCATCTTCAACGCGCCTCCCGGCATGGTGTGGCTGCGCATGCGCAGCGTGGGCATCGGCAGCCGGTTGGTGTACGTGTATCCCGACAGCGTGGTGAACACCGCGTTTCCCGTGATCGTGGGCTCGACATCCACGATCGTGATGAGCGGGGCCACGGTGGACGCCGTGGTGCGCCCGGTCGGGGAAGTGCAGATTCGGTTCTTGGGAACGGCGCGGGTCACCAGTTCGCGTCCGATCGAGTTGGACCCCAACGGGAATGCCAGCGGGGGCGCCGACTATCGGGTCAGGGTCGAGGCCAACAACGACTACGTGCTTAGATTGAGCAAGTAACCACAAGCCGCTCGACGTGAGCCAGCGCGTGACAGAGGGCGGCACTGTGGATGCGCGGGGGCTGCTCAGGGCCTGCCCGTGGCTGGGGCTGGCGCTCGCGGTGGCGATCGCCTTTGGCGGAGCCGTTCACAACGGCTTTCTGTACGACGACTACCACCTTATCGTCGAAAACCCCGCGGTCGCGTCGCACGACTGGGCAACGCTGTGGACATCGGCTGGGGCAACCAGTCGTGACTCGCAGGGCCGGGGATTCCGTCCCGTCACGCTCTCCTCGTATGCGGTGGACCATCTGATCGGTGGGGGACGCGCGTCCGTGTTTCACGCCACGCAACTGCTATGGCATGCGCTGACGGTTGGCCTCACGTTCGCGGTGGCCTCGATGGTGGGGCTCCATCGCGCGACCGCGTTGGGCGCGGCGCTGTTGGTGGGACTTCACCCCATGCAGACCGAGGCGGCGCATTACCTGAGCGCGCGATCGTCGGTGCTGAGCACCGTGTGGTTGCTGGTCTCGTTTTGGACGTACCTGCGGTGGCGCGCGGACCCCGCGGCGCGCGGCGAGTGGCTCGCGGCGAGCCTGGTCGGTCTGGCGTTCGCGGTATGGAGTAAGGAAAGCGCGATCGTCGGGTTGGTATGGTTTGCGGCGTGGGAGCTGGTGGGGGCGGGCTCGCACTGGTCGTCGTTGGGCCGACGTATCGGCCTCCACGCCGCGGTGGCGGCCGCGAGCGTCGCGCCCGCGGTGACGATCGTGGGCGCCACCGCGCACGGCACGTCGGCGCCGACGCTTGTTGCCCTCGCGTCAGGGTTTGCGGTATTGGGCCGGCACCTGACCGGCTGGATTGCGCCGTGGGCGGTGGATCCGCTCCGGCCCGCGGCGTGGGTCGCCTGGGCGCATCCGAGCGTGTGGTGGGGCGCGGGCGCGTTCGTCGGGCTCGGCGTTGTGGCGTGGGCGCTCCGGCGGCGCGCGCCGGTCGGTGCATGGGGCTTGCTGTGCGGACTCACCGGCTTGTTGCCCGGGCTGGCGCTGCCGTTCGTGACGACCGTGGCGTGGTTTCAGCCCCACCGGGGCTACCAGGCGGCGGTGGGCTTTGCATTGTGCGCCGGGGCGATGGCGGATCCGTTCGTCAACCGGGTCGCGGCCGCTTCAGGCGCGCCGCGGTCCCGACGGATGGCGCGTCTCGCGAGCCTCGCGGTCGCGGCGAGCGTGGTGCTCGGGCTGATTGCGACGGATGTGGAGGCGGGCAAACGGTGGCGGCATGAAATCGGGTTTTGGACCGACGCGGTTCAACGGTATCCGCGCGAAGCGGCATATCACCACAGCTTGGGCGCGGCTCGTCTGCGTCACGGCGATCCTGCGGGCGCGGTCGAGGCGTGGCTCGCGTCCGCTCGGTTGGACGCGTCGTTGCCGCGCGTGGATTTTAACCTGGGGTTGGCGTACGCCGGCCTGGGGCGGCGCGACGAGGCGATCGCCGCGTACGAGCGCGCCGTCGCCCGGGATGCGTCGGACGTGAAGGCCTGGGCCAACCTGGGGCGGATGCTTGAGACGCGGGGTGAAACGGCGCGCGCGCTCGTTGCCTACCAAAGGGCGCTGGATCTAGCGCCGCAAGCGACCGCGGTCCGCGATCGGATCGTCGCGATCGAGGCGGCTCGGGCCGGAGTCCGCCCATGAAGGCGCTTCGGCCGTCGCGCGACACCGCGACCCTGGCGGGGGCGTTCATCGGCATGGCGCTCGTGGCGCTGGCGGCCCACGGCGGGGCGCTCGGCGGCGGGTTTCACTACGACGACCACTTCGGCGTGGCGGGCAACCCGGCCGTGCGAAACTGGCAACCCGCGCGCGCGTTTCTGACCGTGGACGCGGTGGTCAACGAACGCCAAGCCGCGGGATACCGTCCGTTGACCGTGATGTCGTTGGCCGCGAACTATCGCGTGAGCGGCCTGAAGGCCTCCGCCTATTTGGCGACCAATCTGGCGTTGCACGCGCTTGCGGCCGGGTTGGTGTTTTGGGTGGCGTGGGTGGCGCTCGGTGATCCGCGCTGGGCCGCGGTGGCGGGGGTGGTGTTTGCGTTGCACCCGATCAACGCCGAAGCCGTCAACTATGTCACCGCGCGTTCTTCGTTGCTCGCGACGGTGTTCGCATTGACTGCGACGGGGGCGTTTTTCCGGTACGTACAGCGCGGCGGCCCGGGGACGTTGCTCGCGGGCCTGGTCGCGTTCGGGTGCGCCCTCCTAAGCAAGGAGTCCTCGGTGGTGTTGGCCGCACCGCTGCTCGCGGCTCGGTGGTTGGTGCCGGCGTGCCGCACCCACGGCCGGCGCGCGTTGCGCACGGCGCTGGGCTACACCGCGCTCGCCGCGCTGTTTGTGGCGCTGTTTCTGACGGTGACGGCCGGCGGGGTCATCTCGCGGTTGCCGGCCCCGCGACCGGCGTGGACGTTGGCGGAAATGATCGGGCGATCGTTGGCGCTGTGGGTGTGGCCCTGGCCGTTGGGACTGGACCATCGGTTGACGTTCATCTTATCGTTCGACCCGTGGCTGGCCGGTTGGCTCGTGGTCGGGGCAGTGGCGCTCGCAGCGCTGGTCGTCTTTTGGATCCGCCGGCTTCCGGTTGCGGCGTGGGGGGTGCTCTGGGCGCTGGCGGGGTTGGCCCCGCTCGCCCCGCTGCCCTGGCTGACCTCGGCGGGATTGCTTCAGGAGCACCGCATGGCGTTCTCAGCCGCGGGTCTGTCCGTGGCGACCGCGGCGCTGGCGGGCGCGGCGTGGGCCGCGGTGAGCCCCGCGCGGTCGCGCCGCGCGGCGGCGTGGGGCTTCGCGTGCGCGGGCCTCGCGCTGGCAATCGCGGCCGCCGTGGTGGACCGGTCTCGGTCCGCGGTTTGGCGAGACGATCGACTGTTGTGGGGGGAAGTGGTCCGGCATTGGCCGGAGAACATACCCGCTCGGATCAATCTGGGCGCCGCATACATGTTGGCCGGCGACCATGACCGCGCGGAGGCCGAATACCTGGGAATCGCGGCGCGGTCTCCGGGATACCCGCGGGTGTACTACAATCTCGGGCTTCTGGCGTTGCGCCGCGGGCGTACGGAAGACGCGACAGCCGCATTTGAGCGGGTGATCGCGTTGAACCCGATGGAGGAAGGCGCGCACGCGCACCTGGGTATTCTCGCGCTTCGGGGAGGAGACACCGCGGCGGCGGAAGCCGCGTTTCGCCGCGCGCTCGCCATCGATCCGGCTCAGCGGGACGCGCTGAACAATCTGGCCGCGATTTACCTGGAACGGCAAGCGTTTACCGAGGCGTTGGAGCTCGTGACCGCAGCGTTGGAGCGTGACCCGGAATTTCTTGAGGCGGCGTACAACCGGGGCCTGGCGTTGGCGGCCCTGGGGCGGCGAGCGGAGGCCGCGGCCGTGTTGCGGGACGTGCTCGGGCGTCTTCCGCCTGCCGCCGCGTTTGATCGGTACCGCGCCGGCATCGCGTACGTGCTGGAGGGGGACGGACCGTGATGCTCAGGCCGTATGCGGTGGCCGGACTCCTCGTGGTTGCGGTGCTCGCCGCGCACGGTGGGGCGCTGCACGGCGGGTTTCATTACGACGACTCCTCCGCGATCACCGAGAACCCCGCCATTCGAACGTGGCGGCCGATGGAGTATATCGTTTCGGGATACCGTCCGATGGCGGTGCTGTCATTCGCGCTGAACTATCAGCTCGGGGGATTGACGCCGCGCGGGTACCTGCTGACCAATCTGGGGTTGCACGCGCTGGCCTCGGTGCTGGTGTTTTTGCTTGCGCGCGAGGTCTTGGGCGATCTGCGGTGGGCCGCGGTCTCCGGCGCGCTGTTCGCGCTGCACCCCATTAATGCCGAGTCGGTCAACTACGCGACCGCGCGATTCTCCCTGCTGGCAACCGTGGGTGCAGTGGCTGCGGCCTGGGCGTTCATTCGGTACGCGGAGCGACGCGACGGACCCTGGACGTTGGTGATAGGACTGGGAGCGTTTGCCGCCGCGCTCTTGAGCAAGGAGTCGGCGGTGGCACTCGCGGTCCCGCTGCTCGCGGCTCGGTGGCTGCTGCCGTCGTTGCGGCGGCAGAACACGCGCCTGGTGGTCGCCGCCTCAGCCTACAGCGCGGTGGTCGTCCTTTTCCTCGCGTGGCACCTGATTCTCGGGGCGGGGTACGACGGCGAGAGCGTGGGGACGAGAGAGCCGGCGCCGCGGCCGTTCTGGACGTTTACGGAAATGGTCGCACGATCGCTGGCGTTGTGGGTGTGGCCGTCGCCGTTGGGATTGGATCATCGGCTGACGTTTCTCCTACGGTTCGATGCAAGGTTGGCTGCAGCGCTGGTGGTCGGAGCCGTGGCGCTGGCGGCGGTGTTCGTAATCTTGGCGCGGCGGGCGCCTGCGGCGGCGTGGGGGCTGCTCTGGGCGCTGGCCGGACTGGCGCCGCTGGCCCCGTTGCCGTGGATCACCGCCGTGGGGTTGCTCCAGGAGAATCGGATGGGGTTTTCCGCTGCGGGGCTGGCACTGACGACCGCCTCGCTTGCGGGCGCGGCGTGGATGAGGTTTGGAAGGGCGCGTTTCGGACGAGCCCTGCGGTGGAGTGTTGTGGGCGCGGGTGTTGTCCTGGCGGTTGCGGCCGTCGTCGTCGATCGGTCGCGGTCCGTGGTCTGGCAAGACGATCGGCGGTTGTGGCAAGAGGTCGTCGATCGGTCGCCGGAGAATGTCTTGGCGCACCTCAATCTGGGCGCTGCGAACATGGCGCAGGGGGAATACGCCCTCGCTGAGGCGGAGTTTCGGGCGATCCAGCGAGTCTTGCCGGATTATCCGCGCGTCTACTACCTCATCGGGCTGTTGGCGGAGCGCCGTGGTCGGGCCGACGAAGCCAAAGCAGCGTTCGAACGGGCGATCGCGTTACACCCGCTGGATGAAAGCGCTCATGTGCAACTAGGCGTGCTCGCGCTGCGGGCCGGGGATACCCACGGGGCGGAGGCCATGTTTCAGCGCGCATTGGACATCAATCCCGGCCAGCGGGATGCGCTCAATAATTTGGCCGCGATCTACTTGGAGAGACAGGATTTTGCCGAGGCACTCGATTTGACCACCGCTGCGCTCCAAGGTGACCCCGCGTTTCTGGAGGCGGCGTACAACCGCGGACTGGCATTGGCCGCGCTGGGACGGCGGACCGAGGCCGAAACCGTCCTAGGGGATGTGGAACGTCGCTTTCCGCGGGATCCGGCGTTTGATCGGTATCGGGACGGTATCCGGACTGTGCTCAACGGGACGGCGCCGTGACCGTCCGCTTGTGGCCGGCGGCGGGCGTGATCGCGGTGGTTGTGGCCGCGGCGCACGGCGGAGCGCTGTGGGGCGGGTTTCATTTGGACGACCGGCCTCACGTCATCGAGAACCCGGCGATTCGAACCTGGGAACCGGTCTCGTATCTGACAACTGGATACCGACCGGTGACGATCCTCACGTTGGCCGCCAATTACGCGCTGAGCGGGATGAACCCGTTCGGTTACTTGTTGGTCAATCTGGCGCTGCACGCGTTGCTGTCGTGGATGGCCTTCGTGGTCGGCCGCATGGTGCTGCGCGACGATGGGTGGGCCGCGTTCGCGGCCGTGGCGTACGCGGCGCATCCGCTCAACGCGGAGGCTGTCAACTATGTGGTCGCGCGCTCGTCGCTGTTGGCCGCGCTCGGCGGAGTGGTCGCGGTGTGGGCGATGCTGCGTCGCCGGGCGGGCGGCGCGGGGTGGACCGCGCTGGGGGTGAGTGCGTTTGCCGTGGGGTTGTTGAGCAAGGAATCAGGGGCCGCGGCGATTGTTCCGTTGGCCGCGCTCGCGATGACGGACTCCTCGATTCGGGTGGACCGGGACGCGAGCGGGCGGTCCGCTCGCTTGATGGAGGCGTGGCGTCCGGTTGTTCCGTACGCGGCGACGCTGGGCGTGTTTCTGGTTGCGTGGTGGCTGAAGATCGGGGCCGGGGGCGAACAGCGCGGGGCCGTCCCCGCGTATCCCCTATGGACGTTTCTCGAAATGGTGGTTCGTTCGCTGGGGTGGTGGGTTGCGCCGTGGCCGCTCGGCATCGAACACCCGCTGACGTTTGTCTCTAGTTTCGACGGGACGCTGGCGGTCGTCCTCGTGGCCGTTGTGATCGCCGGCCTGGGGTTCATGGTCTGGGCGCGGCGACGACAACCGATCGCGGCGTGGTGCGTGTTGTGGGCGGTGAGCGGGCTGCTGCCGTTGGCGCCGCTGCCGTGGTCCACGGTCAAGGGGCTGCTGCAGGAGAACCGGATGGCGTTTTCCGCGCTCGCGCTGGCGTGGCTCACTGCGCTGGCCGCGCGTGGATTGTTCGGCGCGGTCGGCCGTGCGGCGCCTCGGCTGGCCCGACTGGCGGCGGTGATCGCCGCCTCGGCCTGGTTGGGGTGGGCGATCTCAACCGATCGCGCGCGCGCGTTCGTATGGAACGACGACGTCAGGCTCTGGGAGGAAGCGGTCCGGTTGGCCCCGGAGAGTCGCAGCGCGTATATCAATCTGGGCTCCGCCTATTTGGACCGGAACGATTTTGACCGGGCGGAGGCCGCGAACCGTCGGGCGCTGGCTGTGACCCCCAACGAAGCCACCCCGTATTATGCCCTCGGAGTCGTGGCGTTTCGCCGCGGACGCGATGAGGAGGCGTGGGCCTTGTTGCGAAAAACCGTCGAACTTGCGCCGGAATACGCGGCCTCGTATCGGCTGCTGGGCACGATCGCGTTGCGCCAAGGGCGCGATCAGGATGCCGCCGCGTTGTTTCGGCGCACGATCGAACTGGATCCGCGCAACGTGGTCGCGCGCGCCAACCTCGGGCTGTTGGCCCAGCGCGCCGGGGATGAGGCGGCCGCGGAACGGTGGTACCGCGAGGCGATCGCGCTGGACCCGGCTCAGGTGTTGGCGCGGAACAACCTCGGCGCCTTGTACTTGCACCGTCGGCAGTGGAACGAGGCGTTGGAACAGTTCTCGGCGGTGTTGACTGTGTCGCCGTACGATTACGACGCGGCGCTCAACCGCGCGGTGGCGCTGAACGCGCTCGGACGGCGGGAGCACGCGCGCGGCGAATTGGAGGACTTGTTGCGTCGCCTGCCACCCGATCCGGGTTTTGATGATCACCGGCGGATCGCGGCCGTGATCTTGAATCGGACGCGGCCATGACGCGTTTTGCGTGGCTGAGCCTGGTGTTCGTGCTCTCGGGCGCGTCGGGACTGATTTATCAGGTCGTGTGGGGTCGGCTCCTGGTGTTGGTGTTCGGGTCCACCACGTTGGCCGTCACCACGGTGTTGGCCGTGTTCATGGGGGGGCTGGCGGTTGGTAGCGCGCTGGGAGGGCGGTTGGTGGATCGTGCCCGCCGGCCGCTCCTGGTCTATGCCATGATCGAAGTCGCGGTGGCCGCGTACGCGCTTGCGATCCCGAGCCTCTTGGATGCGGTGGTCCCCGTGTATCAGGCCGTGTGGCGCCATGCGGCGAACTCGTCGCTGGTGGTCATGGGGGCTCGGGTCGCGCTGGTGGCGGCGATCCTTGCGGTGCCGACCGTGTTGATGGGCGCGACGCTGCCGGTGGTCAGCCGCGCGGTGGCGAGCGGGACGGGGACGATCGCGCGGCGCGTGTCCGTGTTGTACGCGGTGAATACCGCCGGGGCCATTGCGGGCGCGGTGGGCACCGGGTTCGTGTTGTTGCCCGCGATCGGAGTGACCAGAACCATTTGGATTGCGGCCGCTGGGAATCTGGTCGCGGCGCTGACAGCGTGGGTGTTGGCGCGAGGCGAGGCGAGAGGGGAACCGATCGCGGCGGCCGCGGTGGTCGATGACGCGGAATCATGGGCGGTTGAGCTCGGTGTTCGCCGTCGCGTGCTGGTGACGCTCGGGGTATCGGGGGCCGCGGCGCTGATTAATGAGGTGGTGTGGTCACGGGCCTTGAGTCTGGTGCTCGGGTCCTCTGTGTACGCGTTCTCCGCCATGTTGACCACGTTTCTCTCCGGATTGGCGGCTGGCGCGGCGTACGGGGCGTGGCTGGTGCGTCGGAGCGTGCCGCGCCTCGCGACATTGGGCGCGGTTGAACTGGCCGTGGCCGTGGCGTCGTTGGCGACCCTGGCGTTGATCGGCAGGCTCCCGATGGCGTTGATCGCGGCCGTGGGGTCTTTGCGCGGATTGGGCACCGCGGTCATTCCGGTGGTGCAATTTGCGTTGGCGTTCGTGGTGATGTTCGCCCCGGCGTTCGGGTTCGGCGTGGTGTTCCCGGTGGCCGTCGCGTTGGCCGCTCGGGATCCGCGTGCCGTGGGCGCGGAGGTCGGACGGTTGTACGCGGTCAACACCGCGGGGGCCATCAGCGGGGCGGTAGCGGCCGGGTTTGTCCTGGTGCCGCTGGTGGGCGTGCCGGGCGGCCTCCTAGTCGCGGCGTCCGCATGCGCCGTGGTGGGCGCGTGGCTGGTGTTAGGCGACGGGTCACTCGCGCGGGGGACGGCGTGGCGCGGGCTGGTCGCGGCCGCCGTGGCCGCCGTGCTGGTGGCCGCGACAATTCCTCCGTGGAGTACGACCTTGATGTCTTCCGGGGTGTACTGGAACCTTCCACGATATCTCGCGGCGGCGGAGCGCGAGGGGGTGGAGGGGGTCAAGGCCCGACTGCGGCAGGGCGAAACCGTGTTTGAACGCGAGGGATTAACCGCCACGGTGGTGGTGACCCGAACCGAGGCGGATGGGCGGTTGCTCACGATCAACGGCCGCACCGAGTCCGGCGACCCGTTTATGCGGACCCAGGTCTCGATCGGCCACTGGCCGTTTTGGTTCGCGCCGTCGTCGGCCCGGGTGTTGGTGATCGGCCTGGGCAGCGGTGCGACCGCGGGGTCCGTGCTTCACTATCCCGTGGAGCGGGTGGACGTGGTGGAACTGGAACGCGCGGTGATCGAGGCGTCACGGCGATTCGAACCCGAGAACGGCCGGCCCCTGGCGGATCCCCGCGTGCGCGTGTGGCCGGAAGACGGCCGCAATTTCCTGTTGCTCTCCCCGGATCGGTACGACGTGATCATCTCCCAGCCGTCCCTTCCGTGGGTGGCGGGCGCCGCCACGCTGTTCACCGAAGAATTTTTTGCGATCGCCGCGACCCGGCTCACGCCGGGCGGGGTGTTCGGCCAGTGGATCGCGGCGGATGCGGTGGGCCAAGAAGAGCTCCGATCGGTGCTGGCCGCGTTTGCGCGCGCGTTTCCGTCGTTCGTGGCGGTGGAGCCGACGCCGGGCGATTTATTCGTGATCGGGTCGGCCTCGCGGTTGGCGTTGGATGAGGCCCGCGTCCGCGCGGCGTTTCTGGACGCGGGGATCGCGGCGGATTTGTCCCGGGTAGAGGTGCGCGCACCCGCCGACGCCTACGCGATGCTGGTCGGCCACACCGGCACCATCACCGGCCTGCTCACGGGCGCCGCACCCAATCGCGATGACAACGCCACGGTGGAATTCTCCGGTCCCAGGGCGTTCGCCCGGATTCTGTACCGCGGCCGCAGCGACGGGATCGCGTGGTTACGGGGAGAGGGGCGGTGACGACACGACCACGCGCCGCGTGGTTCGCGCTGGGTTTGGTCATGGCGGTCACGATCTTCGCCTACCGCGGTGTGGTGGCCAACGGGTTCGTGGTCGACGACATACACGCCGTGCGCGATAACCCGGCCGTGTCCTCGCTGCGTCATATCGGGACGTGGTTCACCTCGCCGTATGCGGTCAGCGGTCAGCGGGGCATCCAGAATTATCGTCCGGTCACGGTCGCCAGTTACGCGCTGGACCACGCGGTCTGGGGCGAGGGGCCGGCGGGTTTCCACGCGACCAACCTGCTCATCCATCTCGGCGTGGTGGCGCTCACGTTCGTGCTGGCGCGCAGACTGTGGAACGACGATTGGGCGGCGGTGGGCGCCGCAGCCGTGCTGGCCCTCCACCCGCTGAACGCGGAGGCCGTCAACTATATTTCGGCGCGGTCCTCGTCGCTGATGACGCTCGCCATCCTTGCCGCGGTGTGGGCGTGGGACCGTGCGTCGGCGAGTCGCCACTGGGGATGGACGGCGGTCGCCATGACGTTCGGGCTGTCGGCGTTGGGAGCCAAAGAGGCGGCGATCGTGTTGCCCGCGCTGATCATCGCCTGGGACCGCGCGCGGACCGACGGAACCGCGCCCTTGGCGACGACAATGCGGCGATCATGGGCGTGGTGGGCGCTGGGGGGCGCGTTTCTCGCGCTGCGAAGCTGGGTGTTGGACGGCGGCCATGCGATGAGCACGGCGGGCGCCGGTGCGGCAGGGTGGCAGGGGGCGGTGCTGGCGCTCAAGATCTCCTTGGCGTCGGTGGGGCACTGGGTGTGGCCGGCGGGGCTCGCGGTGGATCACGCGTGGCCCGTCACGGTTCGCGGATGGGAAGCGGGGCTGCTGATCGCGGGCGCGGCGGCGGCGGGACTCGTCACGTTCGCCGTCGCGCGGCGTGACCGACGATTGGGGTGGTGCGCGGCGTGGTGCTGGATCGCGTTGCTGCCGATGTGGGCGCTTCCGTTCGTGACCCGGCTGATGCTGTATCAGGACCATCGCGTCTATTTGGCGGGTATTGGATTGGCCTGGTGCGCGGGGTGGGGGCTGGCGCGGGTGATGCGCGGACCGGGGGTGGCGATGGGCTGGCGCGTTGTGCGGTATGGCGCGATGGGGGTCCTGGTTGCGAGCGCAGTCTGGGCGACCGTCGGCCGAACCGCGGTGTGGGGCGACGCCTCCAGGTTATGGGACGACGTGCTGACCAAATATCCCGACAGCGCGATGGCCTACAACGCCAAAGGCATGTTGCTCATGGATGCGGGACGATTGGACGAGGCGCAGCGGGCGTTGGAATCGGCTGTGCGTCTGGCGCCGGGCCTTTCCACGGCGCACAGCAACTTGGGGGTGTTGTTCACCCGCCTGGGCGACTGGGAGCGAGCCGTCGCGTCGTTTGAACTCGCGTTGAGGCTTCACCCCTCCTCGTCGTTCGTCCAACTCCACCTTGCCGAGTCATACACGCATCTCGGGCGCGCTGACGCTGCGCTGGCGTTGTATGAGCGCGTGTTGCGGTCCGATCCGGAGTGGAGCACCGCGTGGGTTCGCTCCGGCGCGCTGTTGGATCGTCAGGGGCGGCGGGACGACGCCATGGCACGGTATCGCCGAGCCTTGCACATCGACCCCAATGACGATGAAGCGCGGGTTGCCCTGGGCGCGGCGTTGTTGGACACGGCGCAATGGGGTGACGCCCGCGCATTATTCACCGCGGTGTTGGCCCGACACCCTGATTCGGCTGCGGCACGATACTACATCGGGGTGACGCACGCGCGCGAGGGACGGGATGATTTAGCGGAGCCGTTCTTCCGGGAGGCGGCGCTGGCCGATCCGGCGGACGTCGACGCGCGGCTCGAACTGGCGTTGCTCGCCGCGCGTCTGGGGCGGTGGGCGGAGGCCGCCGAGTGGTCCAACGGCGTGCTCGCGCTTGCCCCCGCTCACGCGGTCGCGCACTTTGTCGCGGCCGGCGCCGGCGAACGTCTTGGGCAAACCGAGTCCGCGTTGGCCCACTATCGGATCGTGCTCCGAGCGCCGGTGTCCGACGCGGCGGGCCCGACGTTGCGGGACGCTGCGCGAGCCGCGATCAATCGACTGGAAGGTCGCCGGAGATCCGGGGCGGGGGGCGGAGGACGCGACGCGTCATGATTACGCGGTGGGTCGGTCCGGGGCGTCCGGCGTCGTGGTTTGCGTTGGCGCTCCTCCTGCTGGGGACGACGGCCGCTTACCGCGGCGCGTTGTCCGGAGGATTTGTGTACGATGACGTCGTCACCGTGACGGGCAATCCCGCGGTGCGATCCTTTGCGCGTATTGCGGAATGGATTGCGTCGCCGTATGCGGTCGTCGGGTACCGAAGCGGGGCGAATTTTCGGCCGGTGACGGTCGCGAGCTATGCGGCCGATCATGCGATGTGGGGAGAGCGTGCGGCCGGGTTTCACGCCACGAATGTCGCCGTCCATCTTCTCGTGGTGGCGCTGGTGTATGTCCTCGCGGCGCGACTGTGGCGAACCGGCGTTTCGGCGCTGGCCGCGGCGACGTGGATGGCGGTGCATCCGATGAACGCGCAGGCCGTCAACTATATCAGCGCGCGATCCTCGACGTTAGCCGCCGCGGGCGTCTTGGTCGCGGTGCTGTGTTACGACCGGTGGGCCGAGGCGCGCACGGGTCGCGGGGGAACGGGATCTGCGCGCGGATGGTTGGCGGGAGCGCTCGGCGCCGGCGCGTGCGCGTTGGGCGCGAAGGAGTCGGCCGCGGTCCTCCCGGTGTTGGTCATCTGCTGGGATCGCGCGCGGTTCGGGGACGCCTCGCCGTGGCACGAGAGCGTGAAACGGTCGTCGCCGTTCTGGGGACTCCTCGGGATCTGGTTGGCTCTCCGCGCGGCGGTGCTGGCCGACGGCGCGTCCGAACCGATGGCGTCGGCGACGTCGATTCTCCAGGGAGGCGCGTTTGCGGCGAAGATCGTCCTTACGGCCGCGATGCACTCGCTGTGGCCCGTGGGCCTTGCGGCCGATTACGCTTGGCCGACGGTTCTTTCCGGCGGCGCGGCGCTCGCCGCCGTCGCGGGGGTGGCGTTGCTGGCCGGCGGGTTCTGGGGGCTGACCCGCGGGGACCGTCCGGCGACCTGGTGCGGCGGCTGGTTCCTCGCGGCGCTGTTGCCGACCCTGGCGTTGCCCATGATCACCCGGGTCGCGCTGTACCAAGAGCATCGGGTGTATTTGGCGGAAATCGGCGCGGCATGGTTGGTCGGAGGTGTTGCGCGGCGCGTGATGAGATGGGTTGGAACGCACGCCGTGCGTCGGGCCGTCACCGCGACCGTGGTGGCGGCGATGGTTGCCCTCGCGGTCTGGAGCGACGGGGAGCGCACGTGGGTGTGGGGGGATCGGATTCGGTTGTGGGACGATGTGTTGGCTCGGTATCCGGACAGCGCCATGGCGCACGCGGGACGCGGAACCTGGTTGGTCAACGAGGGGCGATGGGAGGAGGCGGAACGCGAATTCTTGTTCGTGTTGCGGTCTGCCCCCATGCATTCCTATGCGCACATGATGTTGGGACGGATCTATGCGACGCGCGGGGAATCCCTGCGCGCGGTGACCGCCTATCGTACCGCCCTGGAGTATCGCTCGCGGTACGCGGAAGCCCGCATCCGCCTGGGGGCGACGTACGAGGACTTGGGGCTGATCGATCAGGCGCTGGAGGAATACGAACGCGCGATCGAAGACGACCCGTGGGCGACTCCGGCGGTACTCCTTACCGCATCGATTTTGGACGCGCGGGGTCGAACCGACGAGGCGATCGAGCGTCTGCGGCGCGTGGCGCCGGACGATCCCGTGTACGATGACGCCCAGATTCGTCTGGGCGCCCTGTTGCTGAAACAGGAGCGTTGGGTGGACGCGCGCGCCGTCCTGGCCGCCGTGGCGGCGCGGCGGCCGGACTCCGAGGAGGCCCGGGCGTTTCTTGAAATCGCAAATGCCCGCGAGGCGGACGGCTCCTCGCATCAGGTGGTGCGGTGATTCTCCGCCGAGATTGGGCGGTGCTCGCGCTGATCCTGGGCGTCATGACGTTCGCGTACCGCGGGGTGGTCCACAACGGATTCGTGCTGGATGATTTCCATACCGTGGTCAACAACCGGTCCCTGGAGTCGTTCGGTGGCTCGTCGCAGTGGTTTTTGTCGGGAGAAGGGGTGAGCGGCGAGGTGGAAAGCCGCGGCTATCGGCCGGTGTTGATGGCCGGCTACGCGCTGGATCGCGCGGTCTGGGGTGATGGCGCACGGGGATACCATCTCGGGAATCTGGCGGTTCACGGCGCGGTGGTGGTGTTGGCGTGGCTGCTCGCCAAACGACTCTGGGGCGATTCGGTCGCCGCGCTCATCGCCGCGCTGGTGGTGGCGTTGCATCCGTTGAACGCGGAGGCCGTGAATTATATTGCGGCGCGGTCATCCTCGTTGATGACCCTGTGGGTGCTGGCGGCTGTCTGGTGCTACGACGAGGCGATGGTGGGCGCTTCCTCGCTCGCTCCGTGGCGAAGGCGGGCCGTACTGGGCGGCGCCGTTGTTGCCGCGCTGGGCGCTTTGGGCACGAAAGAAGCGGCGGCGGTACTCCCCGTATTGATCATGATTTGGGATCGCGCGCGCGCGGTATCGCGCGAATACTCGTGGCGGGGGACCTTAGCCCGGTCCGTGGTGTTTTGGGCGGCGGTTGCCGGGTTGTTGGTGGTGCGCGCGGCGTTGTTGGGCGGCGTGACGGCCGTCCCTGTTGTCAACGATCCGCTTCACGCCATTGGATTGGTCGCAAAACTCGCGACGTTTTCGCTCGGGCACTGGTTCTGGCCGACAGGACTCGCCATTGACTACGCCTGGCCAAAGGTGCTGTCCGCTGGCGAGAGTGCATGGTGGACGCTGGTGTTCGTCGCGGCACTGGGGCTTACGTACGCCGCGGTGCGGACCAATCGACGCATCGGGTGGTGCCTGGTGTGGTTCTGGGTTGGGCTCCTCCCGGTTCTGACCCTGCCGCTGGTGACCCATCTGGTGCTGTATCAGGAGCACCGGAGTTACTTGGGCGGCGTGGCGCTTGCGTGGGCGGTCGGAGGCGCGGCCGCGAGCGCCTGGAGGTCCATGGGGCGCGTTCGGGTCGCACAGGCCGCGGGAATCGCGGCCGCCGTCACGCTGGCTGTCGCCGCGGTGTGGGTTGATATCGCCCGCACCGCAGTCTGGCGCGATGGGGAACAGGTCTGGAATGACTCCCTCGCGAAATATCCGAACAGTGCGCTCGGTCATAATGCTAGGGCGATTTGGCTGGCGGAAACCGGTGACCTTGAGGCCGCGCGCAGCGCGCTCGAGCGATCCCTTGCCGTTGACCCGTCCCGCGTGCGCACGCACAGCCTCCTTGGTGCGTTGTACGGCCGGATGGGGCGGTACGACCGTGCGCTTGCAGAGTTCACCATTGCCCTTCGCCTGGCGCCGTCGGACTCCCACGCGCGGATGAATCTCGGCAAGGCCTACGAAGCCGTGGGCCGGTCCGACCAGGCGTTGGACGTGTATGGACAGTTGGTTCGGGACTACCCAAGACATGCCCCGGCATTGGGCCGGTCCGCCGTGATCTTGGAGCGTGCGGGGCGGCTCGCGGAGGCGGCGGAGCGGTACCGAGCGGTGGTCGCGCTTGATCCGTCGGATGACACCGCCCGGGAGGCGTTGGGCGCGGTGTGCTTGAAGCTGGAACGATGGGAAGAGGCGGAAACGGTGTTTGCGACCTTGGCGAGCGGGCACCCGAATTCCGGGGCGAGTTGGTTCAACCTGGGGACGGCCCGTGAGCGGTTGGGACGGGAGAACGAGGCGCTGGACGCGTTTGGGCGGGCCGCGGCGCTCGCCCCGGAAGACCCCGACCCGGAATTCCGTATCGGGATGATCTTGGCCCGGCGCGGGACCTGGGACGCGGCCGCCGCCGCGTACGAGCGCGCGATCGCCCGCGATCCGAATCACGGGCTCAGTCACCTCAACTTGGCGATCGGGTCCGAGCGGCAGGGCGACCGCGCGCGCGCGGTGTGGCATTACCGCGCGGTGCGTCGGATTGTCGGGTCCCGTGCCGAGGGGGACGAGTTTCGGCGCCTCGCGGAGTCGGGCTTGGCGCGATTGGGGGGCACATGACACCGTTCCAGGGCGTGGTCGCCGACAACGGATCACCAGAACACCGAGCGGAGCGGCGCCGGGTGCTGTTCGCGGCGGTTCTCCTCTTGCCGCTGATCATCGCGTTATACGGGAACTCGTTGCACGGACCGTTTCAATTCGATGATCGGCACACCATCGTCGAGAACCCCCAGTTACAGACTGCCGAGGTGGATTGGTCGTGGTTTGGGTCGCGGGCGGCGACCATCGGGGTCGGGCACTATCGTCCGATCACGTTCCTCACCTATGCGTGGAATGTCCGACTCGGCGGAATTGACCCGTTCGGGTTTCACGTGTTGAACGTGTTGTTTCACTGGACCGCGGTCGCGGTCTTGATGGGCGTGGTATGGTTGATCGCGCGTCGGGCCCTGCCCGCGATCGCGGCCGGCGCGCTGTTCGCCGTGACCCCGGCCAATAGTGAGGCGGTGAATTACCTTGCGGCGCGATCGTCCCTGCTGGTGGGGCTGTGGGGCGCTGCGTCCGTGGGCGCCTTTATCCTCATGCGGCTGGCGCAGTCGTCGGCGCGTCCCGTCGCCGCCATGACCGCCGGCGCGGCGGCCGTCGTCGCGCTAGGACTCGGGCTTGGGAGCAAGGAGGTCGCGGTCGTGGTCCCGCTGATCTGGCTGTGTTACGACGCGGGGTGGTCGCGCGCGCTGGGGTGGAGAACGTGGCTCGCGCCGTATGGGATCGTCGCGACGCTGGCCGCCGCGTACGTGGTCGCGACCAATGCTCATCGCGCGATCTGGAACGTGATCGCCGGCGCGCCGAGCGACGCGTTGGGCGTCTGGGAGAATCTGTGGACGCAACTGGCCGTGTTCCCGAAGCACGTGACGGTGTTTGCGTGGCCGTTCGATCTCAATGTTCTATACCACGTGCCGACCGTGACCGTTCCGTGGCGGCCGACGGCGGTACTCGGACTGGCCGTACTGCTCGCGATGTGCGCAACGGCCGTGCGGTGGCTGCGGACGTCATCCGACGATCGTCGACCGGCGGCATTCTGCCTCCTGTGGTTCGTCGCGGCGTTAGTGCCGATCATGGGGTATCCATTCCATATCCGGTTTCAAGAACATCGCGATTACTTGGCCTGGATGGGGTTGGCCGGCGCGGCCGGGTGTGCCGCCGCGGCATTCGATCGCCTGGGGCGGAGCCACGGGCTTCGACGCGCGATCGTGACCGGCGGACTGGTCGTGACCGCGGTGTTGGCGACGGCCACGTGGACGCGGAACATGGTGTGGACCGACGCGCTGCGGCTGTGGAGCGATACCGTGGAAAAGTCCCCGGGCCATCCGGTCGCTCGGCTGAACTTGGGCGTCGAGTACGCGGTGCGGGGCGATGACGCGCGCGCGCTGGAGGCCTATCGTGAGGCGATCCGACTGTCGCCGGAGTACGCGTTGCCGTACCACAATGCGGGGTTGGTGTATGTGGCCCGATCGGACTACGCTGCGGCTCGCGTGATGTTCGAACGGGCCGTCGCATTAGCACCGGATGCCAGTGATTTGCTCACGGCATTGGCTTCAACCTATGAGGCGTTGGGCGAACCCGCGCTGGCCGCCCATACGCTTGAACGGGCGGTTGGAGCGCTTGACCGCGGACGGCACCGTCCCGACGCCCGGTTGCGGGTTGCCGAGGCGTTTGGACACATCGGCCGCTCGCGCGAGGCGGCGGAGCAGTACCAGGCCGTGCTGGCGCAGGAGCGCGGGAGGCCGTCGTTGTTGTCGGCCCAAGCCTGGTTGGGGTTGGGGTTTCTGGCCGAACGCGCGGGCCGTCCGGAGCAGGCGCTGGCGGCCTACGATGAGGCGCTCACGATTCATCCCGACCTACACGACGCGCGGTACAACCGGGCCAACGTCTTGCTGGCGAGGGGGAATCTTCCCGAGGCCAAGGCCGCGTACCGGGATCTCCTGGCGCGCGCGCCGTCGTTTTTTCAAGCGCACTTTAATTTGGGTCGGCTGTACGAGCGGGAGGGCAAGTCCGATGACGCGCGGCTTGCCTACGGCGCGTTTCTTCGCGACGCGCCCGAGACGCCCGCGTACGCGTCGGCCCGCCGGTACGCGGAGGCGTACATGGGCGGCGTTCCGTCCGGAGCCTCGAGCGAGGGGCGCGGGTCGTGACGACCGCCTCCGGTCCGCCGCGTGTGTCGGTGATCGTCGTGAATTGGAACGGCGAATCTTACGTGTCGGAATGCGTGGATTCGTTGTTGGCCCAGACCTATCCGCGGCTGGAGATTCTTGTGGTGGACAACGGGTCCACGGACGGCTCGGTGCCGCTTCTGCGCGAGCGATACGGCGGGAAGATTCGGGTGATCGTCAATCGGGAGAACCGAGGTTTCGCAGGCGGAAACAACGACGGCATGGCCGAGGCCTCGGGCGACTACGTGGCGCTGATCAACAACGACGCGACCGCCGACTCCGGTTGGGTGGCGGCGCTGGTCTGCGAAGCGGAGCGCGATGTGCGCGTGGGGATGTGCGCCTCGAAAATCATCTCCCACGATGATCCCACGGTGATCGACAGCGCGGGACTGCTGCTCGCCCGGGACGGACTGGGACGGGGGCGGGGCCGGCTCGAACGCGACGACGGTCGATTCGATCGTTCGGAAGAGGTGTTGGTGCCCAGCGGGTGCGCGGCATTGTACCGCCGCGCGATGCTGGCGGAGATCGGGACGTTCGACGAACGATTTTTTATGTACTGCGAAGACATCGATCTGGGGCTGCGGGCGCGACTGGCGGGCTGGCGGTGCCGGTATGCGCCGGATGCGGTGGTGCGCCACCGGTATTCGCTGTCTGCGGGAAAATATTCGCTGCGGAAAGTGTTTCTGGTGGAGCGGAACCGCGTGTGGGTGATGGTAAAATCGTTCCCGTGGTCGGCGCTGGCTCTCTCGCCCCTCTGGACGATCGCGCGGCTGATCTGGCAGACCTACGCGGCCGTGAGTGGGCAAGGGGCCGCAGGGCGCGCCGTGAAGACCTCCTCGCCGTGGGCGCTCGTCCGGATGGTCGGCCGAGCCTACCTGGCGGCGCTCCGCGGTGCGCCCGCCATGTGGCGCGCCCGCCGCCGCGATCGGTCGGGGCGGATCGCGCGCGAAGAGGTCCATCGCTGGTTGCGCGACCATGGCGTTACCATGCGCGACGTCGTCCTACGGGAATGAATGATGGAGGTGACGGATGATCAATCCGCGGTCGCCGGCGTACCGCGCCGATATCCCGGGTCGTGACGTGACGCTCGAACGTTCCGCGCGCGTTGACCAGGGGAAGGTGCTGATCGTCATTCCGGCGTTTAATGAAGAGCGCAATATTCCCACGACGGTGGACCAGATCCGGTCGAAGGCGCCCGGAGTCGATATTCTCATCGTGGATGACGGATCGAGAGACCGAACCGCTCGGGCGGCGGAGAAAGCGGGCGCCCTGGTCGCGAAGCTGCCGTTTAACATGGGGTATGGGGCCGCGGTCCAGACCGGGTTTAAGTTCGCCTTGATGAAGCGGTATCAATATGTGGTCCAGATGGATGCGGATGGACAACATGATCCGGCTTCGATCCAAGCCTTGCTCGATGAAATTCGAAAAGGCGACGTGGATGTGGTGATCGGATCGCGGTTTTTGGCCGACAGCCCGCGGTATGAGGCTGCGTTGTCGCGGCGGGCCGGAATTTACGTGTTTCGGAAGGTGGTGTCGATCATCACCGGGCAGAGATCAACGGATCCGACGTCGGGCTTTCAGGCCTTGAATCGGGACGCCCTGCGTTTTTACGCGAGTCCGTATTATCCCGTGGATTACCCGGACGCGGATGTCATCATCATGCTGCACAAGGCGGGGTTACGGATTCGGGAAATACCGGTCACCATGCACGCCAGAATGGTCGGCGAGTCGATGCACAGCGGGTTGAAGCCGGTGTACTATCTGTTCAAGATGTTCTTGTCCATCTTCGTCACGTTGCTGCGAAACGACCGGTTTGTCCGGCGCGTTGATACATAACAAGGGAGAGACGTTCCATGCCGATTCAGCAGAAAATTGTCGCCATCAGCATCAGCCTTCTCCTGTTTGTCTTGATCGTCGATCTTGTGCGGAGACGAATGCTCAGAGAGGAGTATTCGTGGTTGTGGTTATTGACGGGCGTCGTGATTATCGTGCTCGCGAGCTGGTACCGCCTGCTGGTGTCCCTCACGGAGTTGATCGGGGGCGTGTTGCCGACGTCGACGCTCTTTTTCTTCGGTTTGCTGTTCCTCATCATTATCAACCTGTATTATTCCACCAAGCTGTCCGGTCTCTATGATCGGGTCAAGGACGTGTCCCAGGAATTGGCGATCCTGAAAACGGAGCTCAAACAACTGAGCGATCACGACGCCAAATCGGTTTCACCATGAGGGCGACGCGCGAGGCGGTTGTTCGGCGCGAGATCCGGCGCGCGGTGAGGCCATGGTTCATCGCGGGGCAGACCGCGGCGGTCGTCACGGGGTGACAGGATGTATCGCGGTCGCACCATAGGCGTCGTGATTCCGGCCTACAACGTGGCGCGCTCGGTCCGGAAGGTGATCGAGGGGATGCCCGAGTGGGTCGACCGTGTGTTCGTCGTGGACGACGCGAGCCGGGATGAGACGTTCGCCACGGCGCGCAGCGTCGCGTCGGACCGCGTGACGGTGCTCCGCCACGAGGTCAATGAAGGCGTCGGAGGCGCGACTATCACGGGTTTTCGCCGGGCGCTCGAAGACGGCGTGAAAGTGGTGGTCAAGATGGACGGCGACGGGCAGATGGACCCCGGGCATCTGCCGGCGCTCCTCGATGCCGTCACGATCCAAGGCTATGATTACGCGAAGGGCAATCGGTTTTTGCACTCGGCCGAACTCTCCGCCATGCCTCGGCACCGGCTGTTCGGCAACTTTGTGTTGACCTTTCTAACCAAGTTGACCTCGGGGTATTGGAACGTGTTCGATCCTCAAAACGGCTATCTCGCGATTCGTCGCGAGGCGTTGGCGCAACTGGATCTGGCTCGTCTGGCTCGGCGGTTTTTCTTTGAAAACGATCTCCTCATCCATCTTAATATTTTGGGATTCCGCGTGAAGGACGTGGCGATTCCCGCGATCTACGGGGACGAAGTGTCCAATCTGAAAGTCTCGCGCGTGCTGGGGTCGTTCCCCCCGTACCTGTTTCGTCGATTCTGGTACCGGATTTATCAGAAGTACGTGTTGCGGGATTTTTCGCCGGTGGCGCTGTTTCTCCTGTTGGGCTTGCCGCTGTTGGTCTGGGGCGCCGGTTTCGGCGCGTACACGTGGTGGCGGTCGTGGGTCTTCGGCGAGATCGCGACGACCGGGACCGTGATGTTGGGCGTGCTCCCCTTTTTGATCGGCTTTGAGCTGATGCTCCAGGCGATTATCCTCGATATTCAAGCGACCCCGAAATAACGTATGGGGATGGGGCGGCGCGTGAGGAAACAATCGGGGATGGGCGATCCGCGATGGCGCAACGGTCTCGTGCTCGTCGTGGCGGGGATGGGATGGCTGCTCGGCGGATGTCAGTTCGATTCCGCGCGGATGGGGCAGGATCGGTGGGAGTTTTCAGGCGGACAGGCGACGACGTGGACGTCGCCCAACGCCGAGGTGACTCTCCTGGCGAATGGGATCGGTCTGACCCCGCGGAAAGACCCTCCCATCTTGCGGAGCGGTCCCCTGTCGCTCGACCTTCGGGACTATCGACGGCTCACCGTGTCGTTGCGCACGGAACGCGCCTCGGAGGGACTGCTCGGCTTGGTGGTGGACACCGGCGGGGGGACGAAGCGACTGTCGCTCCGGTTCACGACCCGTGGCGAAACCATGGAAACGTTGGACCTGGACTTATCCGGGTTGCCGCTGGGCGTTGTGCGGGAAGCGGTTCTCATCCCGTCGCTCGTTCCGCAGCCCGTCGCGGTGGGGTCGGTCCGGTTCGTCGCGGTGTCCGTGGCGTCTTTGCTGGGGGAAGCGGTATCGCCCAACCCAGGGGTCAGCCTCGCCCTCGCGGGCTCCTCGATCAATTTCGTGGAGCCGCCGTCGATTCGCGGCCGATCGCTCTGGCACTGGCTGTTTTTCGCGATCGTCGTATTGGCGATCGTGGTGTTCGGGCTGCGCGGCACGGCGGGGTGGCGGGTGGCGATTCGTACGAGAGCCGCGCAAGGCCTGATGGCGATCTGGGGGCTTGGGGTGGGTTTTCTGATCTACCATCAGTCGGTGGCCCTCGGCATCGACGTACAGCGGTTCTGGGGGCTTAGCGCAGATGAGGCGTATCACACCATGGACGGCGCACCCCTCTCACGGGATATGCGCGACGTGGCCGCGATGGCGACGGCGCGCGATTCCATCGAACTGATTGTCCACGAGGCGGATTCCCTGGGCCAATACTGGCGTGGACGCGCCGGCTATTATTTGGCGCCGGTTCCGCTCGTGCTCAGCGACGCCACGCTCCGGCTGCACTATTTCGCCGGCGCCCACGCGCCGTGCGGCACGCTGGAATCCGATCTGGTTCTCGTGAGAGAGGCTGAACGATTTTGCCTCTTTCGGGTACGCGCGACGTGACGTCGGTGATGGCGGTGTTCGGCCTCGTCAGCCTGTGGGGTCTTGGGTTCCTGGTCACGCCGTGGCTGGGGTCCTTTCATCCCGCCGCGCGATGTGGGATGGCGTACGGCATCGGCACGGTGTGGGTCATGCTGGTCATGGGTGGCATGGGCCTTCTCGGACTACCGCTCTCCCTGATCTCGGTTGCGCTGGCCGTGGTCGCGTCCGCTGTGGTGGGGTGGGTGATCGGACGATGGGCGGGGTTCACGAGCGTTCCGTTCCGTGTGACGGCGCCGGTTGGAACGCAGGGTCGGCGCGAGACGTTCTGGGCCGGACTCGGTATCGGGGGCATCGTCGGCATCGGGATCGGCTCGGCGCTGACCCTGCTGACCCTGCTGCGAGCCTGGGTTCGGCCCATCACGGCATGGGACGCGTGGTACGTCTATGCCGTGAAAGCCAAGATGATTTACGCGACCGGCATGATTCCGCTCAATCTCTTAGGGACCGTCAACACCCCGGATTATCCGTTGGGACCCCCGCTGCAACAGGTCTGGGCGGTCTTGCTCTCCGGATCCTGGAGCGAAACCGCGATCAAACTCGCGGTGTGGGGATATTTCCCGGCCATGGGTCTCATGGCATACGGAGCCTTGCGGGAACGGTTTTCGCCGGGCCTCGCGGTATTCGGCGCGCTGTTTGTCGGCGCCATCCCCCTGACCGTTCAACACAGTCACGAACCGTACACCGACCTCCCGCTCGCGTATTTTGTGCTGGGGCAGAGCGTGGCGCTGACGCACTTTCTCTGCACGCATCGTCGACACGGGCTGTTCGTGGCCGCGCTGTTTGGCGTGGGCGCGGTGTTGACCAGAGTGGATGGCCCGGTCTTCATCATCGCCAATGCGTTGTTGCTCACGGTGATGAAGGTGTCGGTGAAGGAGCGCCTGGTGTATCTGGGTCCGGCCGCCGCGGTATGGGCCGCCTGGGCGGCGGTGCGGCCTCGCGCCGGGTTCGAAACGGCGTTGGTGTCGAACCTGGCCCCGCTTGCCGGTAGCGTTGATCGGGTCTGGCCGGTTGCCGCCGCGTTCGGGCAATCGTTGTTTATGAGCGGCAACTGGATGCTGGTGTGGACGGTGTTCTTTGTGGTGTTTCTATTGCGCTTGCGCTCGACGGTTCAGGCGGAGCATATCTTTTTGTCTTGGCCGGTCGTCATCTATTTTGCCGTGCTGGTGTGGCTGTTCGTGACCAAGGAATCGATGACGAAGTTTTTGTTCGATCACACGCTGTTGCACCGGTTGATTCTGCATGTCGCGCCGTTGGCCGCGTTGTGGGTCGCGTTCATTCTGTGCACGACCGTCTCGACGCGCCGGTCGGTCAAGGGCGCGCCGTGAAGATTTCGATCATCACTCCCTCGTTCAACCAAGGGCGATTCATCGAACGCACGATCGAGAGCATCCTCGGCCAGCGTGGCGATTTTGAGTTGGAGTATTTGGTGCTCGACGGCGGAAGCACCGACGAGACCCTCGAGATTCTCCGCACATACGACGGCCGCATCCGCTGGAGCAGCGCGCGCGATCACGGCCAGATCGACGCGATCAACCGAGGCTTCCGGCTCGCCACCGGCGACATCGTGGGTTGGGTCAACAGCGACGATCTGCTGCGGCCCGGCGCGTTGGCGCGGGTGAAAGACGCGTTTGACCGCGATCACAACCTCCAGTGGTTGCACGGACGTTGCGATATCATCGACGAGCACGATCGCGTCATCCGGCACGTGGTCAGCGCCTACAAACATTGGTGCGCCGCGCGGTATTCGTATTCGCGGTTGCTCCGGGAGAACTTTATCAGCCAGATGACCGTGTTCTGGCGCCGGTCGCTTTTTGACGGGGTCGGCCTGCTCGATCCCCGGTTTCCTCTGGCGTTTGACTACGAATTGTGGTTGCGATTCGGCAAAGTCAGCGATCCATTGTACCTGCCGGATCGCCTGGCGTGTTTTCGTTGGTATGACACCAGCAAAAGTGGGGCGAACTATGAACGTCAGTTTGACGAGAATTATCTCGCGGCCCAACACCATGCGCCGACACGGCGGTGGACGTTGTTTGTGAAACGGCTTCGCGCCGCCTGTTTCGTCACCGGATACAAACTCCTGGCGTTTCGACGGACGGCGCTCTAGCGGCATGCAGTGCCCGTCGTTATGGTGTGCGAACGCATGGCTCGGTTTGAGTCCCTACGATGCCGTGGGGTATAATTTGGGTTCTACCGGGCGTTGTTGAGCGCGACGAGTCACCCAAGCGGAGCGTGCGCGAAATGGCCAATTCCAAGAAGGCCCTGATCACGGGCATCACGGGTCAAGACGGTTCCTACCTCACGGAATTGCTGTTGAAGAAGGGGTACGAGGTCTACGGCATTGTCCGGCGATCGAGCTCGTTCAACACCGGCCGCATCGACCACGTGTACCAGGATCCTCACGATCCGAATTACCGCCTGCACCTGGTGTATGGTGATTTAAACGACGCCAGTTCGCTCAACCGGATCCTCCGCACCGTTCAGCCGGATGAAATCTATAACCTGGGCGCCCAGAGCCACGTGCGGGTGAGTTTCGACGTTCCGGAGTACACCGCCGAGGTGACGGGCGTCGGCAGCGTGCGTCTGCTCGAAGCCGTCCGCGAAACCGGGATTCAGCCGCGCTTCTATCAGGCGTCGAGCAGCGAGATGTTCGGCAAGGTGTTGGAGGTTCCCCAACGCGAAACCACGCCGTTTTATCCCAGGAGCCCGTACGGCGTCTCCAAAGTGTTTGCGTATTGGATGACCGTGAACTACCGCGAGAGCTACGGCTTGTTCGCGTGCAATGGGATCTTGTTCAACCACGAGTCGCCGCGTCGGGGCGAAACCTTTGTCACGCGCAAAATTACGAAAGCCGCGGCCCGCATTAAGCTGGGTCTCCAGGATAAATTGTTCCTCGGCAATCTCGACGCCAAACGCGATTGGGGGTTCGCGGGGGACTATGTGGAAGCGATGTGGCTGATGTTGCAGCACCCGCAGCCCGACGACTACGTGGTCGCCACCGGCGAAACCCACTCGATCCGGGAACTGCTCGACGTGGCGTTCGGTTTGGTCGACCTCGATTGGCATCAGTACGTCGAGATCGATCCCCGGTATTTCAGGCCTGCGGAGGTGGACCTGCTGATTGGAGACCCCAGTAAAGCCGGGACCGTGCTCGGGTGGAAACCGACCGTGAGCTTCAAGGATCTGATTCGGATGATGGTTGACGCGGACTTGGAGCGCGAGCGACAAATCCTGCACGGGGTCAAGCCCGGGGTCCCCAGCCGGCTGTACGTCTGACCCGTATGGAGCGAGACGCCAAAATTTACGTCGCCGGCCACCGCGGCATGGTGGGATCGGCCATTGTGCGGCGGCTGCAAGCCGAGGGCTACCGGCGATTGGTGGTGCGGACCTCGCAGGAGCTCGATCTGCGGGACGGGGCAGCGGTCCGCGCTTTGTTCGACGCCGAACGCCCCGACTACGTGTTCCTTGCCGCCGCGAAGGTGGGCGGGATCTGGGCCAATTACACCGCACCGGCGGAGTTCATCTACGACGACCTGTCGATCCAAACCAACGTCATTCACGAAAGTTATCGCCACGGCGTGCGGAAACTGCTGTTCCTGGGCAGTTCCTGCATCTACCCCCGCGACTGCCCGCAACCGATCAAGGAGGAGTATTTACTGACCGGACCGCTCGAACCCACCAATGCGCCGTATGCGGTCGCGAAAATCGCGGGCATCGTCATGTGTCAATCCTACAATCGTCAATACGGGACGCGGTTCATCTCCGCGATGCCGACGAATCTATACGGCCCCGGCGACAACTTTGATTTCGAAACGGCCCACGTCCTTCCGACACTGATCCGGAAGTTCCATGAAGCCACGATCGCGGGGAAACGTGAGGTGGTCGTATGGGGGACGGGAAATCCGAGACGGGAGTTCCTGCACGTGGACGACCAGGCTGACGCGTGTCTGTTTCTGATGCGCCATTACGAGGCGAGTGAACCGATCAACGTCGGGGTCGGAGAGGACATCTCGATTCGGGATTTGGCGTCGTTGATCGGCACGGTCGTCGGGTTCGAGGGGGCGATCGTCTGGGATCCGACCAAACCGGACGGCACGCCCCGCAAGCTGTTGGACGTATCCCGTCTGCACGCGATGGGATGGAAGGCGCACACGAGGTTGCGGGAAGGCGTTGAGCGGACCTACGCATGGTTCGGGAGCGCGGGGGTGTCGGGAGTATTGCGGGGCTGTGAACGGGTGAGGGCACAGTAGGTGGTGGACGGAAGCCTTCGGGAAGCCTGTGTGTATGCGGCGGGCGGCGGATACCGGCGGCGTGATGTCGGGCGGGACGTCTCACGGACGGCGAGCGAGCGATGAATCTTTCCGGGAAAAAAGTGATGATCACGGGGGCCGACGGATTCATCGGCTCCCACCTTGCGGAGATGCTCGTCCGACGCGGCGCATCCGTTCGCGCCCTGAGTCTCTATAACTCGTTCAACACGTGGGGGTGGCTGGAAGAGATCGGGTGCCGGAACGACATCGACGTGGTCGTCGGCGATATCCGGGACGCCCACCTGCTGAAAAAAATCTCTCAGGATATTGATGTGATTTTCCACTTAGCCGCCCTGATCGCCATCCCGTATTCCTATAGTGCACCGGATAGCTACGTTCAGACGAATATCACCGGAACCGTCAACGTGGTGCAGGCCGCACTGGAAAACGGCGTGGATCGCGTGGTTCACACGTCGACGAGCGAGGTGTACGGCACGGCACGGTACGTGCCGATCGACGAAAACCATCCGTTGCAGCCGCAATCGCCGTACAGCGCGAGCAAGATTTCCGCGGACGCCCTGGCGTTGAGTTTTTTTCACGCCTTTCAGTTGCCGGTCACCATCGCGCGGCCGTTTAACACCTACGGCCCTCGGCAGTCCGCCCGGGCGGTTATTCCGACCGTGATCACGCAGATTCTCTCCGGAATACGACGGATCAAGTTGGGGAGCCTGCATCCGACCCGTGATTTCACCTATGTGGAAGATACGTGCCGGGGGTTGGTCGCCTTGGCCGAGTCCGATGAGGCGGTGGGCGTGGCCGTCAACATCGGTTCACACGCGGAGATCTCGATCGGTGAGACGGTGACCTTGATCAAGGACCTCATAGGGCGGGCCGATGTGACAGTTGACAGCGAATCGGCGCGAATCCGTCCGGAGCGCAGCGAGGTCGAGCGGCTCGTTTGCGATCACTCGAAGCTCTACAAGCTGACCGGCTTTCGACCGACCATCGATCTTCGGGACGGCTTGAAGAGGACGATCGAATGGTTCAGCGACGGCAAGAACCTGGCACGGTACAAGACGGATATCTACAATGTCTAAACGAGCGGTCATCTTGGCCGGCGGAAAGGGAACCCGCCTGAAGCCGTACACGGTGGTCCTGCCGAAGCCGCTGATGCCGATCGGGGATTTCCCGATCCTCGAAGTGATCGTCAGGCAGTTGGCCGCCGATGGATTCGACCACATCACCATGGCCGTGAACCACCAGGCTGAAATCATCAAAGCGTTTTTTCATGACGGGACGCGGTGGGGCATCAACATCGACTACTCCCTCGAAAATAGGCCGTTGAGCACCATGGGTCCGTTAAAACTCATTAAGAGTCTTCCGGAAGATTTCTTGGTGATGAACGGGGACGTGTTGACGGATCTGGATTTCGCCGAGTTTTTTGAGTTCCACACGAAACAGAAGAATATTTTTACGATCTCGTCGTACGTTCGTGAAGAGGCCATCGACTACGGTGTACTCAGAACCGATCCGGATGGCAGGGTGTGCCAGTTCGATGAAAAACCCAAGATCCGCTGCGAAGTGAGTATGGGAGTCTATTGCGTCAACACACGGGTGTTGGACTTGATTCCCAGTGACACCAGTTACGGGTTCGACTCGTTGATGCTGGATCTCATCGCGGCCAAGGAGCCCGCGATCGTTCGCCCCCATCATGGGTACTGGCTCGACATCGGCCGGCCGGATGACTATATCGCCGCCATCGATATCTTCGAGAAGAGTAGCGAGACCTTTCTGAGGAGGTAGTGACCATGGCCGATCAACGTCTGCCGATCATTCCGATCAACAAAGGACAGTTTACGCTGGAGACGTCGGATCGAATCGCGCGGTTTGAAACGAACCGCGGGTTTGGGGTCGAGGAGGATTATCGGGAAAACCGGAGACTCTGGACCGAATACGCCAAGACCCAACATGTCTCGGAGTATCCGCTGCACGTGGACATCGAATTGGCGTCCGTCTGTAACCTCCAGTGTCCCATGTGTTACACGATTTCTCCGGAATTTAAGGAAAAGGTGAACGCGAAACTCATGGACTATGATCTGTTCACGAAGGTCGTGGACGAATGCGCGGCCGGAGGAGTGTATTCCGTTCGCCTGAGTTTTCGGGGGGAATCATTTCTCCACAAAAATATGGTGGAGTGCGTGAGATATGCCAAGCAGAAAGGGATTAAGGAGGTCTCAACCCTCACCAACGGGTTGCGTCTGGACGAAGACATGTTCCGTGAAATCATGGACGCCGGAATAGACTGGATTACGATTTCCTTTGACGGACTCGGCGAAACTTACGAGCAGATTCGGCGCCCGGCCAAGTATGCGCGAGCGGTTGAGAAGATCGCCAACTACGCCAAGATCAAGCAACAGGCCGGGCGCGTCAAACCCGTGATCAAGGTGCAGAGCATTTTGCCCGCCATCGAACGGGACCCGCAGGCCTTTTACGACGTTTTCGCCCCGATCACCGATATGGTGAGCGCCAATCCCCTGATCGACTTCATGCAGAGCAAGCGCGAGATGCCGAAGATCGAGAACTTCTCGTGTCCGCAAATCTACCAACGGTTGGTCGTGGGGGCCGACGGTTTATGCATGATGTGCTCCAACGACGAGGAGGGCAAGGTCATCGTCGGAGACGCCAACCAACAGAGCATTCATGCCATCTGGCACGGCCCGGAGATGACCCGCGTGCGCGAGATTCATCGGCGCTGTGCCGGCGCCGATGAACTGAGTGCGTGCGCCGAGTGTTATCTCCCGCTCAAGACCTATGAAGCGGATGTGACCGTGGGTGAGCGGACGGTGGCGGCCGAGAAATACGTTTCGGGAACCCAGAAGGTCGTCGAACTGAATACCCCGGACCGATTTAAACGACGGGAACTCAAAGTATGAACTGGAAAGTCCCGTTTTTTGATCTGGTCCTCGGCAATGAGGAAAAGCAGGCGGTCCTCGACGTGCTTGCGTCCAACTGGTTAACAACCGGTCCAATGATCGGGGAGTTCGAGTCGGCCTTTGCCGCGGCCTTTGGCGGGGAGGATCAGGCGGTCGCCGTCTCCAGCGGTACGGCGGCCCTGCATCTGTCTCTCCTGGCCCTGGGCGTCGGGCCCGGCGACGAAGTGATCGTGCCCTCGCTGACCTTTGTCGCGTGCGCCAATGCCATACGCTACGTCGGGGCGACACCGGTATTCGCGGACGTGAACAGCGAGACCGACTTGAACGTGTCTCCCTCCGACGTGGCGGCCAAGATCACCGCGCGCACTCGTGCCGTCATGGTCGTGCACTACGCGGGGTACGCGTGTGATATGGATCGGCTGGTCGCCTTGTCGAAACAGCGCGGTATTGCGCTGGTTGAGGATTGCTCGCACGCGCCGCTGAGTGCCTGGAAGGGACGGCTCCTGGGGACCTTCGGTGAGAGCGGCTGTTTCAGCTTTTTCAGCAACAAAAACATGACCACCGGCGAAGGCGGCATGGTGCTCACCCGAAATCAGAATCTGGCCGACCGGTTGCGTATCCTGCGTTCCCACGGTATCACCGCGTCAACGTATCAGCGCTTTAAGGGGCACGCGTACGGTTATGACGTGGCGGAACTCGGGTTTAACTATCGCCTGGATGAGCTCCGTGCGGCGATCGGTATCGCGCAGTTGTGCAAATTGCCTCGCATCAATGCGCAGCGAAAGGAGCGTGTCGCCCGGTACCAGCGAGTCATTGCTGAAAGGTTGCCCGAAGTGCGCGTGCCATTTTCAGGTCGAACGGCCGAATCGAGTTGCCACATCTTTCCGGTGTTGTTGCCGGGTGACGAAACGATGCGCAACAACACCCTGCGCGGCATGGCGGAACGAGGCATTCAGTGCAGTATGCACTACCGGCCGATCCACACGTTTTCGTCCTATCGGGGTGTGTCCGCGGACGTGCCGGTTACGGACCGAGCCGCCGCATCGCTGCTGACCTTGCCGCTGTTCCCCTCGTTATCCGACGCACAGATGGACATGGTGGTGGATGGATTACAGGCATGTCTGTAATTCAACCCATGGAGTGGGACAGCCGACAACTGGGATTGCCGGTCGGTCGGTTGCGGGACTATCCGCCCGATTTGACGGATCGAGAGTTCGGGACGTATGCATTGGTGCTCGCGCGCGTTCCGCAGGAACGCCGGGAGATCGTCGCGCGGCTGGAAACGTTCGGGTTTCGGTACATCGGGCTCGATCTCCGTCTGGCGGCTGATCCCCGCGAGTCGATGGGGGCTGACGACACGCGATGGCGGGTTCGTCGCGTCAGTCGGTGCGAGCCGGACTTTCACATTCGTGGTTTCCACATCGAGGAGAGCCGCTTGATGTTGGATCCCACGTGCCGTCATCGATTGTCGAAGGACTTTTGGGATCGGCTAATTTACGAACACTGCGCGTCGTTCGCCGATACGGTGATTTGTGCGATCGATGCGGACAATCGTCTGGCGGGATTTGTGTCCTGTCTGACGGCCCCGGCCCGTCTCAATCTGTTTATGGTCGCCGTACATCCGGCGCAGCAGGGGGTTGGGCTCGGCGGCGTCTTGCTCGATCATGCGGCGGCGCTGGCGCGAGATCGCGGCGTGGGCGTCGCGACCAACGTAATGGCGAGTAACGTGCGGGGATTCAATTTTTATGCGCGGCATCACTTTCAGGTGGAAGGCGGCGACGTGGTGATGCATCGCTGGCACGAGGACCTCGGCCGTGTCCACTAGTTCTCGAATGCTCGAAGAGTGCCGCATGCGCGGTCATCCGTTGATCATCGCCGAAATCGGCGCGAACTACGGCGGCATCGAGGTGGTGAAACGGATGGTTCGGGCCGCGACCCAATGTCGTGCCGATATGGTCAAGTTTCAGACATACCGCGCCGATACCATCGCCACGCCTGGCAGCTACTTTACGTTCGACGACGGGCGACGCATCTCCCAGGTCGACTTCTTCAAAGCCTATGAGCTCAGCGAAGCTGATCACGATGGGCTGGACGCCTTGTGCAAGGAGCTCGGCATCCGGTGGCTGTCCACCCCAAGCCATGTCGATGACTTGACGTTGCTGGGCAAATACGATCTGCCGTTTTACAAAACGGGGTCCGACGATTTGACCAACCTGCCGTTCCTTCGCGCAATCGCCGAAACCGGCAAACCGATGCTAGTCTCCACCGGGATGTGCTCGTTGGGCGAGGTTGAGGCGGCCGTGGAAACCGTGTTGGGGACGGGAAACCGGGAATTGGTGCTCTTGCACTGCGTGGTGTCGTACCCCTCGCGTCCCGAGGACGCCAACCTGCGCGTGATCGAAACCTTACAAAAAGCGTTCGGGTTGCCGGTCGGTCTGTCCGACCATACCCCGGACGAGTTGACCAGCGTGCTGGCGACCCAAATGGGCGCGGTGGTCATCGAAAAACACTTTACGCTCGATCATGCCCTCAAGCTTCCGGATCACGAAGCGTCGCTGGATCCGATCCAGTTCAGCCGATTGGTGGAGCGAGTCAAACTCGTCGGCCCGGCGCTCGGCGATGGCGTGAAACGGATTCTCCCCACTGAACAGCGCTGGCGACAGGCGGCGCGCAAGTCGTTGTTCGCGGCGTCGGATATTTCCGCGGGGACCGTGCTGACCGAGCGCCACATTGCCGTGCGTCGTCCGTCGGACGGCATCGAACCGCGGTATCTACCCATGGTGGTCGGGCGGATTGCGAAGTCGTTCATCCCGGCCGGGACGTTGATCCGATGGGAAATGTTTTAGTGGTCATGAGCCGCCGCTCATCCCTCGGCATGACGCGGCGTCCCCCCACCGTGCCCTCCCTCACGATTTGCATTCATCAGCCCGATTTCGTCCCGTACCTGGGATTCTTTCAGCGTCTGCTGCTGTCGCAGCACTTTATTCTGTTGGATGACGTGCAGTTCATCCGTCGCGGCTGGCAACATCGAGATCGCATTAAAGGGCGACGTGGTCCGATATGGCTCACCCTGTCGGTGCGCAAGGGCGACTATCACCAGCGGATCTGCGACGTGGAGTTGTCCGATGATCCCAAATGGATTGACGACAATCTGAATCTACTGCGCGACTGTTATCGTCAGGCGCCGTATTTTGCCGAGGTGTTTCCGAAGGTCGAAGCCGTTTACCGCGGCGGGTATCGCCGCCTGATCGACTTCAATCGCGCGCTGCTTGATCTGGCGATGGAGTATTTTGAGATCGAGATCCCCATATCCAATTCGTCTGAATACGGGATTGAGGCCGCGAGCAGCGCTCGTTTGTTGGCGCTGGTGCAGGCCAAACAGGGGAGCGTGTATCTGACGGGCTCCGGTTCTCGGGATTATTTGGATGAGGACATGTTTCGGATGGCGGGCATACGGGTCATCTGGCAGGAATTTGCACACCCGATTTATCCGCAGTTGCACGGAGACTTCGAGCCGATGTTGTCGTGTCTCGACGTGCTGTTTAATTGCGGCCGCGGGGCCGCGGACGTAGTGCGGTCAACGCTCCATGCGTGAGACCACTGATACGCGGGTCGGCATGGTGGTGCAAGCCCGCATGGGCTCGACCAGGCTGCCCGGCAAAGTCCTGATGCCGCTGGGGGGCACGACCTTGCTGGGGTGGATCGTCACGCGGCTGCGCGAGCTGCCACGGCCCTTGGTGGTCGCCACGAGTCATCAGGTGCAGGATGACGCCATCGTCCGCGAGTGCGAACGCATCGACGTCGCGTGTTTCCGCGGCAGCGAGCACGACGTGCTGGATCGGTACTATCAGTGCGCACGAGCGCACCGTTTTGCGCACGTGATCCGTTTGACCGGAGATAATCCGTGTCCGGACATCGAGGCCTTGCGGCAGCTCGTCGATCTGCACCTTGTCTCGGGGGCGGATTATTCGCATAACTTCGGCGAACTGCCCGTCGGCATGGGCGCGGAAATCTTCAGTTTTGGGGCGCTCGAAGTCTCGTGGCGCGACGGACGTGCCGCGCATCATCGTGAACACGTCAATGAATTCATCTTGGAGCATCCGTCGCGTTTTCGCATCGCGAAGCTGGACGTATGCCCCGATCATACGTGGAAGCAGTTGCGACTCACCATCGATACGCGGGAAGACTATCAGCGTATTGCCGGATACTTGAGCGACGGCGTGAATGAACACATCGGGCGGGAGGCGTTGATCCAACGATGTTCATCCTGTGCGTGAAGTCGTCCCACGCCATGGGGATGGGACATCTGTTTCGGATGATGAACCTGTACGCCTCGTTGCGGCACGCAAAGGCCGATGCCGTGGTGGTCATGCTAGGGGAACATGCCCCGGCCGGTGATTGGCTGAAGCGGGCGGGGGTGCCATTTGAAGTCATCCCGTCCGGTGACGACGCCGTGGAGCGTTCCGATTGGGAAACTCACATCAGCCTGCGGTACCGGGGCACGGTCTGGGTCAATGACCGCCTGCGAACCTCTGTCGCGCATGCGGCGCGTGTGAAATCGCTCGGCATGCGACTCGTGACGTTCGACGACACCGGCGATGGGGCGGCATTGGCCGATGTGCACGTCGCCGCACTCGCGAAGATCCGCGGCGACGATCCGCAGGGCATTCACGTGTTGACCGGGTTGGAGTACCTGATCCTGTCCCCGGATATTGCGCGGAATCGGCGGCTGCGCACGGAGTGTCGCGGGGTGGTAGTGAGTTTGGGGGGGAGCGACACGCATGGCGTGACGGTGAACGTCGTGCAATGGCTCACTGCGCATCGGCGGGAGGCCACCGTGATTCTCGGCCCCGGGTTTCTGCACGATGAGGCATTAAAAGCGATTACCGGGAATGCGATGACGGTCAAGCGAGCCGTGTCGTCGCTGGCGGAGGAATTCGCGCAACATGACTTAGCGATCACCGGCGGCGGGATGACGGCGTTTGAGGCCGCTGCGTCCGGTCTGCCGACGGTCACCATCGCGAACGAGTCATTCGAGGTGCCGCACTGCCGGTATTTGCAGGAGGCGGGCTGTTCTCTCTTTGCCGGGCCGCATGATGCCGTTGACCTGGATGTCATGAAGAGGGCTTTAGATATTCCTCGGATGAGTCAGGTGGCGCTGGCAACGGTCGCCCCGGACGGGGCCGAGAGGGTGTGTCGCGAGTTGCTGACGCGGTGAGCCGTGATGGGGTGAGGAGGGGGAGATGAACGTTCTGGCGATCGGTGCGCATTTCGATGATGTTGAACTGGGGTGTGGCGGTGTGTTGGCGCGGCATGCGAAGAGTGGCGATAACGTGTACGTCTATGTTGCGACGGTGTCCGGGTTTTCGAACTACAACAGCCAGACGGTCCGATCGAATGAAATCGCTCTCAGCGAGGGCAAGAATTCGATGGCGATTTTGGGCGTCAAGGAATTGATTTGCGGCCAATTCAAGACGCTGGAAGTGGAGTTCGTTGATCCGCTGAATATCGAGTTGTTACGAATCGTTCAGGAAAAAAATATCGAGTTGGTGTACACGCACTGGGTGGGAGATGTCCACCACGACCATCAGGCGGTGGCGCGGGCGTCGTTGCATAGTTGTCGCCACGTTCCGCGGTTACTCATGTATCGAAGTAACTGGTACCACGCGACCACCGATTTCCACGGAAATTTTTACGCCGATATTACGGAATATTGGCCGGTCAAGGAGGCGGCGATTCGCGCCCATGTCTCCGAGGTGCAACGCGTGGGCGAGAAGTGGATCAGCTTTTTCCGCAACGAGGCGGAAAACGCCGGTCAGCGAATCGGCGTGAAGATGGCGGAAGTGTTCGAGCTGGTCAAGTGGCTGGAGTCGTGATCGGGGGGGCACCAACCCCGGCCATCGTCGGCTTGACGCAGGCTCCCGGCCTGCGGGTGGACGGTTTGGACAGCGTTCGCGCGTTCGCCGCCTTGTCCGTCGCGTTGGCGCATGTCGTGGGTCCCGGCATGCCGGATCTTCTGAGCAGACTTCCCGTTGATATCGGCGGCCTGGCGGATCTGAGCCAATACACATTTACCGGACACCCAGCGGTGATCGTGTTTTTCGTCGTGTCGGGGTTTTGCATTCACTATCCTTTTACGACGCGACCCGTTCCGGTGACCGCGTTTTGGGCGGCGCGGTGGGTGCGGATCATGATTCCCGCCCTGGTGTCGTTGCTATTCGCCACATCGTTACGGATCCCAGGATTCAATTTCGTGGAAGGTTATATCCTGTGGAGCCTCGTGTGTGAACTCGTGTACTACACCGTCTATCCGTTGTTGAGTCTGCTGAGTCGTCGCGTGAGTTGGCTGGTGCAGTTCGCCATCGCATTCGTCGTGTCGTATCTCCTGGTTGGAGTGCTCGGTTCCGATCAGTACGGCAATGCGCATATCTATGGGCCATATCTGAATTGGTTGATTGGCTTGCCGAGCTGGCTGGCGGGATGTGTCCTGGCAGAACAGGTGACGCAGGGACGGTATGTTGGTGACGGCCATCCCATCGGTCTGTGGCGAGTGGCGATCGTGTCGACCGCATCCTCGCTCTATTGGCTGACGCTGAATACTCGCGTCGGATACTATCTCACCCTGAATGCGTTTTCTCTACTGGTCGTGTTCTGGCTCGGGGCGGAAATCTCCTCCGCTCGTCGAAAGGGCCCTTCGGCGGTTTTTGAATGGATTGGAAAATGTAGTTTTTCGATCTACTTGTTCCATATCATCGCGTTCACGCTCATCGGAGAGGTCCTGCATCCGCGTTGGACCGGGCCGCAGCGGCTGATGGTATTTCCGGTCGTGTTGGTGTTCTGTTATCTGGCCTATCGGATGTTTGAAGAACCCTCCCATGAGTATGCGCGCACCCTGTTCCAGAAGTTACGCAAATCGCGGCTGGCGCTTTCCTGGTGACAGGGGACTCAGGAGCGGATTCACCTAGCGCGGTTCGCGATGATGAAGGAACCCAGTATTGTGAAGTGATGGGAGTCGTGATTGCCGATCAACCAGAGCAGAGACACCGTGATCGCCAACATCGCGCAGCAGGGTTCGGCCCTACTGCTGTTGGTGACGATCCCCAATGTGCTGTCCGTCGAGCACTTCGCCGAGGTCGTGTTCGTCGGCGTGGTGCTCTCGTTCACCCGGTTTTCGGACTTGGGGCTCTCGTCGGTGTACGGCCGGGACATGCCGGTACATCACGCCGCGAACGCATGGACCGACATCGACCGGTGGAACCGGACGATGTTTTGGTTCGGCCTATTGGGGGGGGGCGTGGCGGGGGTCATCGCCGCGGTCGTGATGTGGGTGCGCTTCGGCACACTGGCCGATGCGGCGATCGTCGCCTTGTTGCCCGGGTTGACGGCCGTGACCACGACCTATGTGTCTATGACCAGCGTGCGTGGAGATTTTCTCGCCTACCGCAACGCCCAGATCGGGCTCTCGCTCTCGCGACTGCTCGCCATTCCGTTTGTATTTGTCCACGGACTGTTCGGCTGGCTGGCGGCGCAGGTGGCGTCGCTGGTCCTGGTGGCGTGGAAGTTAGGGACGGCGTGGATTCCACGGCCGGCGGAGATCGATTGGGCGTTGCTGCGGGGATCTTTACCCGCGGCCCTGCAACTGGCGGCAATATCCTTGTTATGGACTCAGTTGTTGGATTCAGCTCGGTTGTTGGCCGCGATGCATTATTCGCCCGACGGGATCGCGATTTATGGGTTGCTGACCACCGGGTATCAATCCGCGTACGCCCTCATCATATCCGCCTACCTGCCCGTGAGCGTCAAGACGCTCGGCATGTTGGGCCGGAACGATCGCGCGGCGACCGTGTATCTCTTCGACGTGATCAACCGGTCGTTGCCGGTGGTGTTTGTACTCGCCGTGTCCGCGGCGGAATTGTCGCCGTGGGTGTTGAGGGTCATGTTCCCGACATACGAGATTGACCCGGTGATGCCAAAGGCGATTCTCTACGGCCTGACCGTGATTCCCTTTGTCGCGACCGTCGGCAATTTGTTCATCGGAAAACAGCGGAATGGTCCCTATCTCGTCATCCTAGTCGTCTCGTTGGCGACGACCGTGGTGTTGGAACAGTGGTTCCGGGAGACGATCGGGTTACGGGCCGCGGCCGTGGCCCAGGCGTCCGGGACCGTGGTCCTCGCCGTCCTCTTAGTGACGGTCGCACGGTATCTGTTTGCCGAGGCCTTTGCCGAGGCGCGCGCCCACGTGCGCTCCGCCGTGATCCGCCTGGCCGGGCTTTGGGCGGTCTACGGGGCGATCAAGATGGCGTGGGTGTGGCGATGACGGGCGTCCGGCATGCGGCGAAGCGGGTGTCGCGGGCGTTGGGGTTTCGTGTGTTCCATCACGGGGATCTGCGCGCCAATCGTCGGTTTCGCAGCAGACACCGGGGCGAGCGGTGTTTTATCCTCTGTAATGGGCCGTCGGTGCTCAAACAAGATTTGACCCCGCTTCGGAACGAAGTGGTCATGAGCGTTTCGAGCGGCTATCTGCACACGGATTTCCATCGGATCAGCCCGGCGTATCATTTCGTCCCGCCGGTCACCTATGGCGTCATGCAGGAGGAGGATTTCGTCCGATGGTTTAAAGAAATGGACGGGCGTCTTGGTCGCGCCGAGTTGTTTTTGGGCAGCTCGGAATATCACTTGGTCAAAGGTCATGCGCTGTTTCCAACGCGCCGCGTGAACTACCTGTGTTCGGCCAGACCGTTTTGGCCCGGAGAAACTCGGATCATTGATATCTGCGGACTCGTCCCGGTGATCGGCTCCGTTCCGATCATGTGCCTGATGGTGGCGCTCTATATGGGATTTGCGGAGATCTACCTGTTGGGCACGGACCACGATTCGCTCATTACCCGTGAATACAAATATTCGTTCGAGCCGACAGTGCTCCGCGGAAAAGATTTCGCGGTGGATGATGCCGGGAGCATAAAGATTCCCCTATATGAAGAACTCAATGCCTATGTCGCGCTCTGGACGCAGTATCGGCATCTCAAGCGGATCGCCCGTGCCAACGGCGTGACCATCAGTAACGCCACGGTCGGGGGGATGCTGGACGAGTTTCCTCGTGTTCAGCTTGCCGAGATTATCGGTCAGCACAAGCCGACGACATGCGAGGCATCCTGAGGATGACGACGTCGCATTCCGCGATCAGAGAGTGGGTGCCCGAAGGCGTGTTCCGGCTGGTGGGGCCGTATCTGGGCCTGCGAATCCGTTTTGCCGGATCGTTCCCGAATTGGCCATCGGCGTTAGCCCATTCCTCGGGGTACGATACCCCGGAAATTTTGCAGCGGGTCAAAGCCGCGACCCTGCGCGCGGCCACGATCGAGGGCGCATTCGAACGGGATGGGGTGGTGCTCGATCACGCCGTGCCTCCATTTCCATTGTTGGCCGCGCTCCAGCGCGCGGCTGCGGTGCGAGGTGACGGCCTGAACGTCTTGGACTTCGGCGGCTCGCTCGGCTCCTCGTATCACCAGTGTCGTCCGTTCCTCACGCACCTCAAAGGGCTGAAATGGATCGTCGTTGAACAACCGGAGTTTGTCCGGTGCGGGAAGGACGTCTTCGAAAATGACGTGCTGAAATTCACGTTGTCCGTTGATGACGCTGTTCGGCAGGGGCGGCCGGATGTGGTACTGTTTTCGGCTGTGCTCCAATATCTGGAACAACCGACCGATCTTCTCCGGGGGGTGGTGGATGTCGCGCCGACCATGATCGTGGTTGATCGCACGCCGGTCATTGATCTGCCCGAGAGCCGGATCGCAGTGCAACAGGTTCCGCCGCGCTTGGGAAAGGCGTCGTATCCGTTGTGGTTGTTCAACCGGGACGAGTTGCTGGCTCCAACCCTCGGTCGGTACCGTGTGCTGGCGGAGTTTGACGCGCTCGACGGGGTGATGAGTTACGGACTGCGACGGGTAGAGTTTAAGGGGTTCATGCTGGACAAAACCAACGGGTGAGTCGGGATCGTGAGCGCAACGAGACTCTTGAACCTGATCGTGGCGTATCTGAAGCGGCTGCTCCTGCTGCCCGATCAGGTGGCGGAGGCCAAGACGCTTGCCGCCAAACTGTTGATTCACCAGATGAAGGCATCCGCGCCGGTGACCCATCTCCACCAGGCCGAGTTCAAAGTGTTCTCTCAGTTCGGGGACGACGGTATTATCCAGTACCTGATTCATCGCACGGGTATTACAAACTGCGAGCAGTGTTTCGTGGAGTTTGGTGTCGAAAGCTATGAGGAGTCCAACACACGCTTCTTGCTGACCAACGACAATTGGAAGGGAGTGGTGATTGACGGGGACCCACGCAATATCCGGCACATTCAGTATGACCGAATTTCGTGGCGGCACGACCTGCGCGCGCTCTGTGCCTTCATCGACCGAGACAATATCAACGGGCTCATCAAATCCGCCGGTATGTCCGGGGACATCGGATTGCTTAGCATTGATATTGACGGCAACGACTACTGGGTGTGGGAACGTATCGAATGCGTGAATCCCGTGATCGTGGTGGTGGAATACAACAGCGTGTTCGGCTGGGAGCACGCGGTCAGCGTGCCATACGATCCACGGTTCCAGCGCGGAGCCGCTCACTACTCGCATCTGTACTGGGGCTGTTCGATTGCCGCGCTTGAACGGCTCGCCAAGAAGAAGGGGTATGCGTTGGTGGGATCCAACAGCGCCGGGAACAACGCCTATTTCGTGCGTCGGGACCGCTTGTCCGGTATTCGGGAATTGACCGCGCAGGAGGCCTACGTGGAGTCCAAATTCCGTGAATCCCGCGACCAATCCGGCCGGCTCACGTTTCTTGCTGGCGCGCAACGGATCCACGCCATTCGGGATCTGTCGCTCTGCGAGGTTGAGCGGAATGAAATGGTGCGGATTGCTGATCTGTCCTAATAAGGAAAGGGTCCATCTCTCAGACGAGGCGTGACATGAGCTTTGAGGTCATCGAATACAACGGCATTCGCTACGCAGAGGTGCTTTGGGCCGACACCCGAGTTCCTAAAAGCCGATTCTTCTCTCCGGCGGAGTCGTCGTTTCAATTCGGGTTGTTGGCCCACGAGACCGGTTTTGTGGAGCCGCCGCATACCCATAAACCCGTGGCGCGGACGATCATGGATTTGCAGCAGATGTTCGTGGTGCAGCGTGGGGTGGTGGCCGTGGAGTTCTTTGACGATGCCGGGCGTCCGTTGCGGGAAGTGACCCTTCGACAGGGCGACGCTATTCTGTTGATCCACGGCGCGCACTGCATCAAGGTGATCGAGGATATGCAATGCGTGAGCGTAAAGCAGGGCCCGTTTCTTGGTGATGAGATGGATAAGGTGAATGTGGAGGTCAAGCAGTGATTCCCGTGTTTGAGCCCGTGATCGGCGAAGAGGAGATCCAGGGCGTAGTCGAGGCGTTGCGGCGCGGAGAAATTTCGGGGAACTTCGGCCGGGCGCTGGATCAGTTCGAACGGGAGTTCGCGGCCTTTGCCGGGTGCAAACACGGCGTGGCGGTTACCAGCGGAACCACGGCATTGCACCTGGCCGTGGATGCGGCGGGCATCACGGCCGGCGACGAGGTCCTGGTCAGCGCCAGCACCAACATCGCCACCGCGCTGGGGGTCGTACACAAGGGCGCCATTCCGGTTCCCGTGGACTCGGAGGACGTGACCTGGAACCTCAATCTTGATTTGGTGGAGCGCCTCATCACGCCGAAGACCAGAGCCATTATTCCGGTTCATCTGTTCGGACACCCGGTGGATATGGATCGACTGATGGCTCTCGCCAGAAAGCACAACCTCTCCGTGATCGAGGACTGCGCCGAGTCACACGGCGCAACCTGTCGGGGCAAGATCACCGGGAGTTTCGGCGATCTCTCATGTTTTAGTTTCTACGCCAACAAAATCATCACCACCGGTGAGGGTGGGATGGTCGTGACGAACAGCGATGCGTTGGCGGAGCGACTGCGGCTGCTCCGGAACCTCGCGTTTACCAAACCGCGGTTTCGCCATGAGGTGGCGGGGTATAACTTTCGGATGACCGGCTACCAGGCAGCCATGGGGCTGGCGCAGGTTCGGAGGATCGATCGGATCATTGCGGAGAAACGTCGCGTGGCCCATCTGTACAACAAGTTCCTCGGTGATATTCCGGGACTGCGTTTGCCCGTGGAAATGGACTGGGCCTTCAATGTCTACTGGATGTATGCGCTGGTTATCCGACCGGAGTATGGCGCGACGCGTGACGAGGTGGCGGCGTATCTCTTACAGAATGGCGTGGATACCAGGACGTTCTTCTGTCCCATGAATCAGCAGCCGTGCCTGACCTCGCTGCCGGGATTTAAAAGAGTCCCGTGCCCGGTGGCTGATTCATTGTGGATTTCCGGATTGTATCTGCCGTCGGCGTATACCTTGAGCGAAGACACGATTCGGCATATCGCCGACCTGATTCGCCGCGGCTACGCCACCCAGTGCGGTCGCCGGGCCTGATGCGGGTCGGCGTGTGCCTGGGAGATTTCGTCCCGGAAGCGGGTGGGGGGTATACCTTTACGTCGCAGGTCTTCGACGCCTTTCTCCGGCGGGCTCATACCAGTTCGCATCACTTTGTCGCGTTTTGTCACCCGACACAGGCCAGGTCGCTGCAATCGAGTTCCAAGGGGGACAACCTGGAGTTCATCGGGATCCCACCCAAGGGATTTGTTGAAACCGGGATCGCCGCGGTCAAGCATTTTTCTCCGCTCGTTGCGTTCCTGTACCGGGTGCCGAGCCGGTTTGAGCGGGCGGCGCGGTCGCGGGGCGTGGAGCTGGTGTGGTTTGTGGGCGGCGGCGTCTACGATACCCCGGATATCCCGTATATCGGCACGGTGTGGGACATCCAACACCGGACCCATCCCTGGTTCCCCGAGGTGTCATCACGCGGGCATTGGGTCTACCGTGAGGTTCGCCACGCCACGTTCTTGAGGCGGGCCACGTACGTCATCACGGGCACCAAGGTCGGCGCCGAACAACTGGGCGCGTACTACCAGGTGCCGCAGGACCGGATTCGCATCCTTCCGCATCCAACGCCCACACTTCCCACGGGTAACGACGCGCCGAGCCCTCGGGTGGTGGGCGCGGTCGGCGGGAAGCAGTTTCTCGTGTATCCCGCCCAGTTCTGGCCGCACAAAAATCACGTGAATCTTGTCCGCGCGTTGCACCTGCTTCACACTCGGCACGGCATGGACGTTGATCTGGTTCTCACCGGGTCTGACAAGGGAAACCTGGGCCGCGTGAAGTCGGTGGTTGATGATCTGAAGCTGACCGCACGAGTCCATATGCTGGGTTTTGTCACCACCGAGGACCTGGTCTGGTTGTACCGGCATGCGACGGCGTTGGTTTACCCGTCGTTTTCCGGCCCGGAGAATCTGCCGCCGCTGGAAGCGTGTTCAGTCGGTTGCCCGGTGGTGTTGGCCGAGTATCCCGGCGCACGCGAACAACTCGGCGACGCCGCGATGTTTTGTGATCCCCATGACCCGGAACAGATGGCCGAGGCAATCACACACCTTCGGGATCACCCGGACCTGCGGCAGAACCTGATGACGAACGGCTACAAACGCGCGGCAAGTTGGACCGCGGATGATTACGTCAAAGGCGTCTTCGCCATGCTCGATGAATTTGAGACGGTCCGACGGTGTTGGGCGTGAGATGTAATCTGTGTGGGTTCCTGGTCGCGAGGGTTTGGACGGGTAAGTTCGGCGTGAGGTGTCTCCGGTGTCTGTCGACGTTCATTCATCGCGCCCTTGGGGTCGTGCTCGGCAGTCTCCCGCTTGCCGACACTATCCGCGTGTATGAGCTGTCGAGTCGGGGCGCGCTGGTGGCCTATTTACGCAGAAGATTTCCCGACCTCACGTGTTCTGAATACTTCGATGAGGTTCCGCCGGGTGCGTTCAAAGGGACGATCCAGTGCCAGGATGTTCAACGGCTCACCTATGATTCGGACGTATTCGACCTCGTGACCAGCACGGAGGTGTTCGAGCATGTTCCAAATGATCAACAGGGATTTCGAGAAATTTATCGCGTGCTGAAACCGGGCGGGTATTTTGCCTTCACCGTGCCGTTGTTGGGCAACGCCGTCACCGTGGAGCGCGCGGTGCTTCAAGACGGCCGGGTCGTCCATGTGTTGCCGCCGGAGTATCACGGCGATCGCATCAGGGGGCTTGGGCGGGTCCTGGCATTTCGGAACTATGGAACGGATATCGGCGCCCGTCTGGAGGCCGCCGGATTTTCGGCCGCCATCAGGGACGTATCCGAGCCTCGGCACGCCATTCGCCACATGAAAGTGGTCGTGGCCAGAAAACCGAGCGCCGTATGATGCACGGCGGGATACGCGGCCCGGGGGCGCGATCACGGGCGACGTGTCCGAGCGGGACGGCGGTTCGTCGTGAGCAGTCGTCATTGACAGGTCGGTCAAGGACCTTATACGATGCCGGTCGGCTGATCGACGGGACCATCGCATGAAAGCGTTGATTACGGCCGGCGGCAAGGGGACCCGCCTGCGGCCGATCACCCACACCTCCAACAAACACCTCATCCCGATCGCGAATAAACCGATGATCGCGTACGCCCTCGAGTCGGTCGCGGACGCGGGCATACGAGAAGTCGGCATCGTGATCAACCCCGACACCGGTGAGGAGATCCGTCAGGCGCTCGGCGGAGGCGAAGCCTGGGGGCTTAAGCTCACGTACGTGGTGCAGGATGCGCCGCGCGGGCTGGCGCACGTGGTGCGCGTGGCCCAGGAGTTCATCGGCAACGAGCCGTTCGTGTTTTACCTGGGGGACAACGTGATCGTGGGTGGGATCCGCCAGTTCATCGACGAATTCTCGCGGGACCAGGATCACTGCCGGCTGGTGTTCGCGCGCGTGCGCGACCCGGAACGGTTCGGCGTGCCGGAACTCCTCGACGGCAGGTTGGTCGGCGTGCAGGAGAAACCCGCGCAGCCCAAGAGCACCTTCGCCGTGACCGGGATCTACATTTACGACCGACACATTTTCGAGGCGGTGAATGCCATCAGGCCCAGCGCGCGCGGCGAGTTGGAGATCTCGGACGCCCACCAATACCTTTTGGAACACGGACACCGCGTGGGTTACTCCGAGATCACGGGCTGGTGGAAGGACACCGGAAAACCCGAGGACTTGCTGGAAGCCAATCGGCTCGCGCTCGATAAGATCCGCGAGCAGCCTGAGCCGTTCGGCCCCGGCCAAGTGGACGAGAAGTCCGACATCGCGGGCAAGGTCATTCTGGAACCGGGCGCCACGATTATCGGGAGTCAGATCCGCGGGCCGGCGGTGATCGGCGCGCGCACCGTGGTCGAGAATTCCTACGTGGGGCCGTTCACCGCGATCGGCGCAGACTGCGTGCTGCGCAACAGCGAGGTCGAGTACAGCATCGTACTGGAACGGGGCCGGATCATCGACGCGTACAACCGGATCGAGCGAAGCCTGTTGGGGCGTGAGGTGGAAATCGTGCGGTGCGCGACCAAACCCAGAACGCAAAAATTCATCGTGGGCGATCAAAGCAGGATCGAACTCACATGAGGCTGCTCGTTACCGGCGGGTGCGGGTTCATCGGCAGCAACTTCATCCGGTACGTGTTGCGCACGCACCCGGAGGATTCGGTCGTCAACCTCGACAAGTTGACGTACGCCGGCAATCCTGAAAACGTCGCGGACGCGGCCAAGGACCCGCGGTACCGGTTCATCCAGGGCGATATCTGCGACCCCGAGGCGGTGGATCTCGCGGCCAAGGACGTGGACGCGATTGTGAACTTCGCGGCCGAAACCCATGTGGACCGGTCGCTGCTCGATCCGGGCTCGTTCATCAAGACCGACGTGGACGGCACGCGTGTGTTGTTGGAGGCCGCACGGCGCTACCGGCATCACCGGTATCTCCAGATTTCCACCGACGAGGTCTACGGCTCCACGTTGGGCGCGCCGTTCAAAGAAACCGATCCGCTGCACCCGAGCAGCCCCTATGCCGCGTCCAAAGCGGGCGGCGATTTGATGGCGATGGCGTACCACACCACCTACGGCGTGCCCGTGCTCATTACGCGGGCGTCCAACAACTTCGGGCCGTACCAGTACCCGGAAAAACTCATTCCATTGTTCATCACCAACGCGATCGACGATCAGCCGCTGCCGCTGTATGGCGACGGGCTGAACGTGCGCGACTGGCTCGCGGTGGGGGATCATTGCGAGGGCGTGGACCTGGTGCTGCGGCGCGGCGTGATCGGGGAGATCTACAACATCGGTGGCGGGAACGAGCGCACCAATATCGAGATCACCGATCTGATCCTGGCCGGCCTGAACAAGCCGAAAAGCCTGATCAAGCCCGTGGCCGACCGGCCCGGGCACGACCGCCGCTACGCCATCAGCGCGGAGAAGTTGGCCGCGCTCGGATTTCGGCCGCGCCGGGGGTTCGAGGATGCGATCCGCGCGACCATCGACTGGTACCGCACCCACGAGTCCTGGTGGCGGCCGATCAAGTCCGGCGAGTTTCGAGCGTACTACGAAAAGCAGTACCGCGCCGTCGCGTCACCGTAGGGGCGCACGGCCGTGCCCCCCTACCCAACGGCGTGATCTCACTATGCGTATCTTTATCACCGGAGCTACCGGCCAACTCGGACTGGCCCTGCAACGCGTCCTGGCCGATCACGAGTTGACCGCGCCGCCGGAGCGCGAAGCCGACATCACGCAGCCGGCGATCATGGAGCGGATCGCGGCATCCCGGCCGGATGTGGTGATCCACGGCGCGGCATACACCGACGTGGACGGGGCCGAGGCGAATCCCGTCCGGGCCTACGCCGTGAACGCCGAAGGTTCGCGCCTGGTGGCGCAAGCCGCGGCCAAGGTCGGCGCGCGTCTGATCGCGATGTCCACCGACTACGTGTACGACGGTGCCAAGACCACCCCGTACCTCGAGGACGACCCGGTTGCGCCGCTTGGCGTCTACGGGGCGAGCAAGCTTGCGGGAGAACGCGAAACGTTTGCGGCCAAACCCGATGCCGTGATCCTGCGCACCGCGTGGCTGTACGGTGAGGGGAAAAATTTCGTGCGCACGATCCTGCGATTGGCCGCGGAGCGCGACGAACTTCGCATCGTGAGCGATCAAGTCGGCTCGCCCACATGGGCCGAGGATCTGGCGCGTGCGATCCGCGCGCTGCTCGATGTTCGAGCCACGGGGATTTTCCACGCGGTCAATTCGGGGACGTGTTCGTGGCACGAATTCGCGGTCGCGATTCTCCGGTCGGCCGGTCTCGATCGGCGGGTCGTGCCCATCTCGACCACGGAGCTGGCGCGTCCGGCCAAGCGCCCCGCGCATGCGGTCCTGGGCTGCGCCAAGTTGGCCGGTCTGGGCGTTCGGTTTCGGCCGTGGCAGGACGCGCTGGCCGACTATCTCCGCGCCCGACCCGACGGGGCCTAACGCCGTGCCCGCGACCGACCTCACCAAGCCGGGTGGTCCGGCCGCGGGCCTCGCCGTTCTTATCGCGGCGCTGGGCACCGCGCCCGTTGCCGTGGGGGCCGATGAGATTCTTGAGCGCCCGCTGATCATCCACCAGGTCGCGGCGGACCCCGGTGATTCCGATCGATTCTACGCCATTACCAGCAATATGGGCGTGTTCGCGAGCGTTGACGGCGGCCGGCGGTGGGCGCACGCCAACCGCGGGTTGAGAAGTTTTACCCATCACGCGTTGCTCGCGGCGCCGCGCGCGGGTATGGAGGCGGTCCTCCTGGCGGGCGGGTGGGGCGGCGGGGTGTCGATCAGCGTGGATCGCGCGGCCACGTGGAGCGAACGCAACGGCGATTTGCCGAATACCGCGATCGACGCGTTGGCCATCGACCCGACGGACGGCGAGACCTGGTACGCGGCGGCGTCCACCGACGTGTACCGCTCGCGCGACGGGGGAGCGCACTGGGAAGGATTCGGCCAAGGGTTGCCCCCGTTGTCAGAGGCGGTGGGATACAAGTCATTGGCGATCGAGCCGTCACCGAGCGGCAGGATCTGGTTGGGCACCGAGGGCGGCTTGTTTCGGCGCGAACGCGGGGGGGCGCGGTGGATGAGGGATCCCGATCTGGGTTCCGCGCGGGTGACCACCGTGGTGTGCGACCCGCGCGACGGCCGCGTGTTGGTGGGGACGATCAAACAGGGCATCCACGTCAAGACCGGTCGCGCGTGGCGCCGGATCGGCGATCCGGAGTGGTTCGTCAGCCGCGTGGTCCCGGATTCGCGGGACCCCGCGCGGGTGTATGCGTCGACGAGAGGGGCGGGCGTCTTCGCCTCGAGCGACGGAGGGACGACGTGGACGCCGGTGGGGGGCGGCGTGCTCGATCCCGACGTGCGGAGCTTGGCGGTCCATCCCGCTGATCCGTCCCGTCTGGTAGTCGGCACAACCGCGGCGGGTTGGTATTACTCCCACGACCGCGGCGAGACGTGGCATGCGTCGGAGCCCGTCGCGCCGCTGACTATGTCGGGAATCGTCGCCATGCTCGACGCCCGCGCGCATTCGGCGGCGCCGACCGCGGCACCGCCAGGATTCGCCAAGTGCAACCGGTGTCACGGATGGACCGATGAGCCGCTCAACGGCAAACACACGTATTGGCGTATGCCGCCCAACGCGCGGGATTGGGCGCCCACCGTGGACCGCATGGCCCAACGCGCGGAACTCACGCCGGCGGAGCGCGCGGCCGTCATCCGGTACTTGAGCGCGTACAGCCGGACGCGCAGGCCGTGAGGCCGGCGCATGCGGTGATGGTGCTGCTGGCCACGGCGCCGGTGAGCGTGGGCGCGGTCCAGGAGGCCACGCTTGAAGCGCGCGGCATGGCCGTGATCACCTCGCGGTGCGGCGCGTGCCACGGGGTGACGATCGAGAGCCGCTGCGTGGCCGGCGATTGCGCCGCGCGCAGCCACGCGATCGAGCCGAGGCCCTGGTCGCTCGTGTTGTCGTGGATGCGGGCCATGGGATGCCGGATGAGCGATGACGAGCGGTCGGATCTGGAGCGGTTTCTGACGGCCAGATATTCCAAGGTCTCGGCCATGGCGTGGGAGCCGTTGGAGCCGGCACCCCAAGGCTGGAACGTGGTGGCCTTGCGGTCGTTTCGCGGCCGGTTGTACGCCGGGATTGAAGGCGCGGGGTCCGCGTTGCAACTGGTGGACGGCCGGTCCTGGCGGCCGGTCTTGACGACGGATGCGTACACGGTGTATGGGTTGATGACATTTCGCGACCGGTTATTCGCGGGGACGAATCAACCGAGCGCCGAGGTGTGGAGCAGCGGAGACGGGGAGCGCTGGACGCGCGAGGCGGTGCTGCCGCCGGAGGAACGCGGCATTATCGCCTTGGGCGTGTTCGGGGACGCGTTGTACGCCGGGACCACGCGCGGCCGCGTGTATCGGACCACGGACGGACGCGCGTGGGCCTTGTCCGGGACGCTGCTGGCGAACGCGGAGAACGGCTTTGCCAACTGGGTGCGGTTTTTGATCGCCTTCAACGGCCGGTTGTATGCCGGGATCGAGGGCGCCGGGGTGTTTACGAGTCGAGACGGGACCGTCTGGACGCCGGCGCGCGGGACGTCGGGGCCGTTCATGGGCGTGCGCGCGGCGGCGGTGTCCGACGAACGCCTGTATGTGGGCACTACGAGCCGGGGCGAGATCTGGAGGACGTCCGGGAACGACGTCTGGGAGCGCGTGTATGGGACGACCGCATCCCACGGCGCGCGCACCGGCTACGTGGCGTCGATGGCCGGGGCCGCCGACGGGCTGTTCGCGTCCGTCAACGGACGCGTGTTGCGCAGCCGGGACGGCCGATCCTGGGATGAGGTGGGGGACTTAACCCCGTTTACAGTGGAAGCCCTGCACGCGTTCGGCGGCGCATTGTACGCGGGCACGGCCATGCCTCCGCGCGCGTGGATCTACCGCGCCGCGTTGGACGCGGCGTCGCCCCGGCGCGCTCCCGCGACGCCATGACGGTCCGCCGCTGGGCGGTGGGCGCGGCGGTCGTGAGCCTGATCGCGTGTTCGGGCGCGACCAGGCCTGCGATGGATGCGGTCGGCGAACCGGCGACGCAGTCGCTGTTTGTGTCGCAGATTGCCCTGCACCCGGAGCGCCCGGACCGCGTGTTGGCATTGACCAATTACAGCATCGGGTTGCTCAAAAGCGGGGATCGAGGACAACGGTGGGACACCGCGAACCGCGGGATCCGCAGTTATTCGCTCTATCGTCTCGTGGTGGACCCGAGAGATCCAGACCTGGTATACGTCGGCGCGGGCGGCGGGGGGCTGTACCGAAGCGTGGACGGGGCCGAGACGTTCGTGGAGCGCAACAACGGCCTGGGCAATACCAACATCGGCGCGATCGTGTTGCATCCGGGGGACCCCGACCGCGTATTCGTGGTGACCTCCACCGGCGTGTTCGTCAGTCCGGACCGCGGCGAGACCTGGTCCGCGTGGAACGAGGGGGACACGTTTTCGCAGAGCCAGCAGTACCAGGACCTCGTGATCGTGCCCGGCGATCCCGATACCGCGCTGCTCGCGTCCGAATTCGGCGTGTGGCGTCGGCGCCCCGGTGAGCCGTCGTGGACGATCGCGTCGCCCGATCTCCAAGGTCGGCCGATCACGGTGCTGATGGCGCACCCGGACGGCCGGAGGGTGTTCGCGGCCGCGTTGCGCGACGGCCGGACGTTGGAAGGCGGGGGCCTGTTCGTCAGTGAGGATTTGGGCACCACGTGGGCTCGATGGGATCGCGGCGACCTCTCCCGCGCGTGGATTCGCCGGCTGTGGTTTGACTCCCGAAGCGCCTTGGTCTACGCGGCCACGTCCGGCGATGGGGTGTTGCGTAGCGAGGATGGGGGCCGAACGTGGGAGCCGCGAAACGCGGGGCTGCCGCTCCCCGACGTTCGTGCGTTGGTCCCGGACCCGGCGAATCCCCGCCGCGTGTTCGCCGGCACGCACGGCCACGGCGTCGTGCTCACCGAGGACGGCGGCGCGTCGTGGCGGACGTTGGGGCGGGCGCCGAGGGTGGACGCCGAGACGATCATCGCGTCGCTGAAAGTCCGCGATGCCTCTCGCCCCCCGTCCGGCGTGGTTGCGCCGGCCGCGTTCGCCAAGTGTAACGCTTGCCACGGGTGGACCGACCCGGCCATCAACCAAGCGCCGCATAGTTTTTGGTTGGTCCCGCCGAACCGTCGGGACTGGCGTCGCACCGTGCGCCGTATGGCGCGGATCGCGGGGCTGTCGTCCGCGGAGGAAGCTGAAGTCGCGGAGTTCCTCACGAACTATTCGTCACAGGAGAACGAATGAGACCACGTCGGGGCGTACACGCGTTGAAGGAGGCCGTCATCGGCGCCGTGGCCGCGGTCGGACTGATCGGGTGCGTCGGCGCGCGCGGGCCGCTCCTGTATGTCGCGGATCCGGACTCGGATAGCGTGGTGGTGCTGGATCCGAGCGGCCGCGCCCCCACGGTGCGAATCCCGGAGATTCGTAAGCCGTGGGACGTCGCGGTGTCGCCGGACGGCACCATGGTCTACGTGGGCGGCCGGGGCCGCAGCGTGGCCGCGATCCACACGGACACACATGCGGTCGAACGCGTGGAGGCCGGCGGGTTGCCGCAAGCCGTGGACGTCTCGCCGGACGGCCGGGCATTGTTCGTGGCTAACCTGGCCGATCACACGTTGTCGGTCATCTCCACGACGAGCGGTCAATCGTTGGGCCGGCCCCGCGCGGGTCCGAGACCGGTGGCGGTTGCGGCGATTCCCCGGCGGCCCGCGGCGTACGTGGTCAATTATTTCTCCGGGATGGTGTCGGTGGTGTCCACCATGGCGTATCGAGTCGTGAACACGATTCCGGTGGGGATGTTTCCCGTGGACATCGCGTTGTCGATCGACGGGCGGTTCGCGTACGTGACTAACCAGGGCGCGGGGTCGGTGTCGGTCATCGACACCGCGCGGGACACCGTGGTGTCGACCGTGCCGGTCGGCGTCAATCCCACCGGCATTGCGATGTCCCCCGACGGGGCCGCCGCGTATGTGGCCAACAGCGGGTCGGACACGGTATCGGTGGTGTCCACCGCCGCCGATCATGAAACGGCCGTGGTGGCGGTGGGTCCCGCGCCGTGGGGGGTCGCGGTCTCCCCCGACGGCGCCCACGTGTACGTCACGCATCGTCGCACCAACCGCGTGGCGGTGATCGATGTCGTGGCGCGCCGAGTCACGGCGTGGCTGGAAACCGACGCGCCGGACGGGTTGTTGGGCATCGCGGCGGTGCCTCGGTGAGCGTACGGAGGCGACTGGACTCGGCCGGCCGATCCGTGATGGGGGTGGCGTTCGTCGCGGCCGTGATCGCGGGGTGCGCCGGATCGCCGCCGCGGATGGACGCCGCGCTCGACGGCCCCCCGAACATGGGGTCCGAGATCGTGGTGTCCTCGCGCGCGGCCGATGAGGAAGAAGATCCGGTGCCCTCGTGGAACGGGTCGCGGTTTTTGGTGGTCTGGCAGTCCACGCGGCGCGGTCCCAGCGACATTTACGGGACGTGGGTGGAAGCCGATGGCGCGGTGGCGTCTCCGGACGGATTTCCCATCGCAGAAGGTCCGTCCGACACGTTGTTTCCCGACGTGGCGTGGGGCGGTGACGCGCACCTGGTGGTCTGGCAGGATTTACGCAGTCGACGCAACTGGGAAATTTACGGGGCGCGCGTGCGTTCCGACGGGACCGTGTTCGACCCCGACGGCCTGGCCGTCGGGGTGGGATCGGGTAATCGCCGGCATCCGCGCGTGGCGTGGAACGGCCGGGTGTTCTTCGCGGTATGGATGCAGGAGCGTCCGGAGATGGGGTGGGACGTTGTCGGCTCTCGAATCGCGCCGGACGGCCGCGTCATTGATCCTAGGGGCATCATCGTGGGTGGCGGGACGGGAGACCAATCGCGTCCCGCGGTGGCGTGGAACGGGCGCGCGTTTGTGGTGACGTGGATGAACGCGCGAGGAGATGAGACCGATGTCGCCGCGGCGCGTGTGGACGAAACGGGCCGCGTGCTGGATCCCGCCGCGATCGCGATATCCACCGCGGCGGGCGAGCAGGGGTATCCGGCGGTTGGGGCGCCCGCAGACTCCAGCGGCCACAGCGTGATTGTTTGGGTTGATAAGCGCAGCGGCATCTACGCGCTGTACGGCGCGGCCCTGGCGCCGAACGGCCGCGTGATGCAGCCGGACGGCATCGCGCTCTCGTCCTCGCCGCGTCTGCACATGTTCCCATTCGTGGCATGTCGAGCGAAGGACTGTTTGGTCGTCTGGGAAGAAGAGCACCCGTCCGACGCGAAGATGAGCAAGATCACGGATATCACCCGAGACGTGCGCGCGGCGCGGTGGACCGGCGGCGCAACGCCCCCCGCGGCGTTTACGGTCGCCCCGGCCTCGAAGGGCAATCACTTCTCCACGGCGGCGGCCGGCGGGCCCGGGTATCTGGTCGCGTGGAAGGACTATCGAACGGGACGGGCCGAATCCCTCGCTCGGCTCATCGAGTTTTCGCGGTGAGGCGGGTCGCGGCCGCGCTGGTCGCGGGGAGCTGGTTCGCGACGTCGGTCGCGGCGCAGGATATCTCGGTTTCCGAACCGGTGCTGATCAACCAGATCGCGATTGCGCCCTCGAACCCAGCGGTCTTGTACGCGGCGGGCCGTCCCGTCGGCGTGCTCAAGAGCGCGGACCGCGGACGCACCTGGTTGCCCGCGCGGGAGGGAATGCTCAATACCAGCGCGTATCACGTGGTCGTGCATCCGACCAACGCGAACGTGGCGTACGTGGGCACCTACGGCGGCGGGGTGTATCGCACCCGCGATGGGGCGCGCACCTGGGAAGCCGTGAGCGCGGGGTTGGGCAACGCCAACATCCACGCCATATACCTCGATCCCGCGCGCCCCGAACGCCTGATCGTCGCCACCTCCACCGGCGACGTGTTCCAAACCCTCGACGAGGGCGCGCGGTGGACCGCGTACGGCCAGGGACTGCCCGCGATGGGAGGGGAAGTGCTCGCGGCGTTTCTTTCGCGGTCTTCAGAGGTGTGGTTGGGGCAAGGGACGTTGTTCTCGCGTGGGGCGCGCGATGGGGGGTGGCGCGCGATCGGCCTGGACCTCCGTGACGCGGCGATCACGGCGTTGGCGTCCGACGGGCGCGGTCATCTCTACGCGGGGACGCGTCACCGCGGCGTACTCCGTTCAGCGGACCAAGGAGCAACCTGGGCGGACCTGGCGCCAGAATTCGACCGGCAATGGATTCGGCTCGTGATGACGGGTCCCGAGGGCCGGGTGTTCGTGAGTGTGTTGCGCCGCGGGCTGTATCGCAGTGACGACCACGGGGCGACGTGGACCAAGGTGGGCGAAGGGCTTCCCGAGAAGGATGACGTGGAAACCTTGGCGGCGGATCCCGCCGATCCCGATCGACTCTACGCCGGCACGCACTTTCACGGCCTGGTTCTCTCGTCGGACGGGGGACGCCGGTTCGCTCCCATGGAACGCGTCGTCCAGGAACGCGTCGCGGATATCATTGCGTCGTTGATCGACCGACCGGTCCGGCCCGTGACAACGCCCGCGCCCGTTGTTCCCGCCGTGTTTCAGAAATGCTCGGGCTGCCACGGATGGACCGACCCCGCGCTGAGCCGCAAGGCCACGTATTGGCGCGTGGTCGCGAATCAGCGGGACTGGGCGCCGACCGTGGCGCGGATGGCGTCCGGCGCCGGACTCAACGCCGCGGAGATGTGGGAGATCGTCGAGTTTCTGACGCGGTACACGGAGCACAAAGGGGACAGGCTGCTTTTTCGTGAAAAAGCAGCCTGTCCCCTTTGTGTGATCGAGATTCCCGCAGGCTGGTTTTTGATGGGGTCGGAGCCTCGTGAACCCACCGCGGGGTTGTGGTTGCCTTATGACAATACGGAGAGTCCGCAACGGCGGATTTGGTTGGATCGCTACACGATCGATCGGCGGGAGGTCGACGTCTCGGACTACATGCGGTGGTGGCGGGCCCAGCCGGACGCTCGCGCGGCGGAGTCGTCGTCGGTCGACGCCGAGGTCGGGGCCCGGCCGATGGTGGGGGTCACGTGGGATGAGGCGGACCGGTATTGTCGCGCGATGGGCCGGCGCCTGCCGACCGAGGCGGAGTGGGAGAAAGCCGCCCGCGGGGAGGACGGGCGATTGTTCCCCTGGGGCGACGACCCTCCGGACGCGCGGCGCGCGGTGTTCGGGCGGGGCGACGCGGGCCTCGGCGCGCTGGCGGCCGTCGACGCGTTGGACGACGGAAAGAGTCCCCATGGTGTGCTGAACATGGCGGGCAATGCGGCCGAGTGGGTCGCGGACTGGAGCGGCACCGACGAATACGCGGTGATGCCGGAGCGAAACCCCAAGGGGCCGGTTCGGGGCCGGTACAAGGTGGTGCGCGGCGGGTCGTGGCGCAGCGACCCGGTGATGCTGCGCGCCGCCACCCGCAGTGCGGCAAGTCCGGAGACGCGACGGGACACCATTGGGTTTCGGTGCGCGAGCGATACTCCCGGCGCGCCACCCTAAGGGTGCGCGCCGGGCGTTACGGCGCGGGGGGCGCGTCGAGCCCGAACGGCCGCTTGCGCTCTTTCGGGGTTGCCAGCGTCCGATAGAGCATCTGGAATTCGCCGGTGGAGAGCCCGGGCGCGCTGAGCTGATCGAGGTCCTCGCGGCCGACCCGCGTCCACGACAGCTCGGCCACCTGCGTCGTGCCGATCATGATCCATCGATGCGGCAGGATGTCTTGGAAGATCAGGTACTCGATCCCGCCGTTGTACGCGATCGCCGCGCGGATGGCGTTCCGAGCCGTGTCCGCGTCCACGCACCGGCCAATGCCGATGTTCATCGGCGGCGCGGCCATAGGCGTGAACGCGATCCTCGTGGTGATCGATCCCGGACCGGATCGCAGTTCGCGCTTGATCTCCGCGGCCCGGGGTCTCCAGTGTTTGGCCAACGTCATTTCAATGGTCGTCGCGGCGCCCGGCTGATCGGCGCAAGGCTGGATCGTGGTCTCCGACGCCGTCGACTGCCCGGCGATCCCAAGTTCTAACGTCAGCGTTAGGACTGCTCGGCCGAGCAACGGCCATGTCTGAAGAGTCGGTCGCTCGGATCGCGATCGACGTCCCCTCATTGGGGTTTAGCGCGCGGTGATGGACACATTGAATTATCATACGCTGTTCGCACGATGATCTCAATTAACGATCGCCTCTGGGCCTGGTGTGTGTCCAACTCGTTGTGCACTGTCCAAATTTTTGCTTGACAGTCCAAGGGGAATCCGCGTATAAGGAAGCGCTCCAACATGTCCGTTCGAGCGAATACACGGTTCGAAACAAGGTGACGCGCAGCGAGTAGTTGTTTAATCGTGGTAATTGACCCGCCAATTCGTGGAATGGCCCACCCTCATGGGCCGAAGTGGTCTACACCAAACACTGGTAGTCGGCAGGAATTAATGTCTCTAGGCACCTCAAGCTGGACATCTCGCCGATCTAAGCTAATAGGGAAGGGACTGTATCCAGCCAGGTTCGCATTGGACCGCGTGCCCGGTCAGGTTTTCAAGCAGGATCACCGCGTCCGTCGTCCCGCGTCCGGGGCTGGGAGTGGGCTGGGACGGACGTCGCGGGTGAACGGTTCAGCAGTCGGAAAACAAGGGGGAGGTGGCATGAAGAATGTCGGACGTGCCCTATGGGGCATCGGGTTGGGTGTCGCGATGTTGGTCGGCCAGCCGGGTAAAGTGTTCGCCGGTCCCGGTCATGATGGCGAGCATGCGGACCATGCCGAGTCCGCCGGGACGACGCAGGTGGCGGACGCAAGCTGGGAGGCCAAGCTCAAGGCCCAGATCGCGCGCGAAGACACGGCCGAGGGCCGGTCGGGACATCGCGATCAAGTCGACGCGGCCATGCAAAAGCTCATGGACGAGATCGCCAAGGGCACCGAGGACCACGCGACCCACACCGGTGGCGGGGCGTTCAGCGGCATGGGCATGATGCAGCAGATGGATCGCAGCTATTTCTTGGGCCCTGCCTCGGGCGAGTCGGTCTCCATGGGCGGCCGCTGTCCCAAGGGCGCGCCGGTCAAAAACTACGACATCTCCGCGATCAACGTGGAGATCACACTCAATCAATGGCTCGATTTCCACTCGGGCTACATGTACGTGTTGACCGAGAACATCGACAAGGTCCGGCAGGAGGAGAAGATCAACCGGGAAGCGCGCAAGAAGCCCGGCTATGATCCCGGCGCCGTGACCACCGGGATGCAGACCGACGTGATCCAGCCGCTCAACATCCGCGGCAACCAGGGCGACTGCGTCGTGGTCACCTTGCGCAACGCGTTGGACGGCGAAGACGTCGGCATGCACGTGCACGGATCGAGCTTCATCGTGCAGTCGACCGGGGCGCCCGCGACCGCGGCCAACCCGGACGCGAACGTGGCGCCCGGCAAGAGCCAGGTGTTCGAGTGGTACATCGGCCCGACCGAACAGGAAGGCGTGCACATGCTGCACAGCCACGTGGGCCGCGAGCAGGCGAGCCTGGGCATGATCGGGTCCTTCATCGTGGAGCCGATGGGTTCCACGTACATCGATCCCATCAGCGGCAAGGAAGCCAAGAGCGGGTGGCAGATGATGGTCGCGCACCCGGACAAACCGGACTTCCGCGAGTTCGTGATCTTCTACCACGAGATCGGCGACGAGTCATTTCGACCGCTGAACCGCAGCGGGGAGACCATTCCGCAGCGCGATCCGAACACGGACGCGTATCGCCCCTCGGCGCGCGCCATCAGCTATCGCAGCGAGCCGTTTGGCGTGAACAACCTGGCGTTGCAGGAGAAATACTTCCATCACGAAGACGAGTCGCTGTCGTACAGCTCGTACACGTTCGCCGACGTACCGACCACGATCCCCCGCGCCTACATGGGCGACCCGGTCAAATGGCGGTTGGTGCACGGCGGCGGCGAGGTGTTTCACTCGCACCACCCGCACGGCGGAACCATCCGCTGGCTCCGTCAGCCTAAGGCCGACGGAAAAGCCGATTTTCTCCTGACCGCGGCGCAGAACGGGCCGATCAAGTTCCCCGAGGTCCGCACCACATCGGACCGCGTGGACGTGCAGGTGATCGGTCCGACCGAGGTGGTCGATCTCCAAAACGAGTGCGGGTCCGGGTTGTGTCAACAACTGGCCGGCGACTTCCTCTTCCACTGCCACGTGGCGCACCACTACGTGGCCGGGATGTGGGGGTACGCCAGGACGTACAACGTCTTACAGGTCGGGAATTATCCGATGGGCAGCACGGACGTGATGCCGCCGTTGCTGGAACTGCCGGATCGCAAGGGCCGGATGAAGCCGGCCGTGACGTCCGATCAGTTGATCGGCAAGACCATGGATTGGTACGACAAGAAGTGGAAGATCACCGCGGATAAGTCCGACTGGTCCAAGCCGATCCCGGACGTGTCGATCAAGGACTGGGTCAAGATGATGGTGCCCCCGGCCGGGCAGCCGGGCCACACCGCGGATGAGAAGGGCCAGATCACGGCCTACGACGCGACCGTGTGGGACTGGACGTGGGACGGCAACAAGGCGTTGGGCGAGCCGGAAGCGACCGGCACCTTCGACCATCCGAAGTACAAGTCGCCGATGCCCGGCAAGCGTCCGCCGATCCTATTCGACGCCAAGACGGGTAAGCTGGCGTGGCCGCACTTCAAGCCGCATTTCGGGAAACGCGTGCCGTTTGCGCGCCACCACGGCCCTGCGCCGTGGTTGGAACCGATCCACATGGACAAGAACAACGGGGCCTTGGCGAGCGATCCCGGCAGCAAGGGCGCGATCGGCGAGGAGACGAATCAGCCCGCTCGGCCGGGTGAACAAGGGCGGTGGAGCCTGTGCCCGGAAAACGCGGGACGCAAGCAGTACACGATCCACTTCATTCAGACCGGCATTCAGTTGACCAAGGGGCTGGGCAAACAGCAACCCGTGGTCGACAAGAACGGTTTGCTCTACGTCCTCAAGGAAAACGAGGACGAGGTTCGCGCCAACCCGTCCGGCGACAAGACCATCCCGTTGGTCTATCGCGCGAACGTGTACGACTGCGTGGACGTGATTCTCAAGAGCGAATGGGTGGACAACGACACCACGAACTTCCAGATGTCCAAGATCAACATCCACCCGCACTTCATTCAGTTCGACAATCAGGCGTCGGACGGCGTGATCACCGGCTTCTCCTACGAGCAGTCGGTGCGGCCGTTCGTCCAGATGCACAAAGAGAAACACAAAGGCCTTCCGACGCCCATGAACGCCCTGCTCACCGAAGACGTCAGAGCCGGCGCGACCTCCATCAAGATCAAGATGGCCGAGGACGCGACGCCGTTTCACGTCGGCACCGACTTGATGATCGGCGCGGACGAGGTGAAAACGTCGGAGGTGCTCTGGATCAAGGACATCAAGGGCGACACCGTGACGTTTGCCGAACCCCTGCGGTTCGACCACAAGAAGAACGAGATCGCCACGGTGGAGTTCGTCCGATACCGGATGTGGGTGGATTCCGACATCGGGACCGTGTTCTGGCACGACCACTCGTTCGGCGCCACGACCTGGCCGCACGGCGGGGTCGGCGCCATGATCGTGGAGCCCTACGGCTCCACGTATCACGATCCCAAGACGGGAGAACCGATTCGCAGCGGGCCGGTGGCGGATATTCACTCCACCGAGCCGATCGGTTACGGGGTCAACGGGAGCTTCCGGGAATTGGTCGTGATGCCGCACGATACCGTGCCCACCACGGCGCAGGTGGTCACCGAGGGCAACCCGCCGGGCCAGAGCGTGCAGGTCGCGATCGACGCGGGCCAGACGCTCTCGTTCCAGATGCCGTACGACCTGGATCTGGCGGCAGTGAAGATGTTGAACGGCGGGACCCACACCACGGGCGGGGGATTCAACTTCCGCGCCGAATCCGTGGCCCGTCGTTTGAAGAACAACCCGGATCCGACGTTGATCTTCTCCAGCAAGACCCACCAGGACCCGAGCACCCCGATGATGCGGGCGTACGTCGGCGACACCATGGTGTTCCGTCTGTTGCACACGCTGATGAATGAAAGCCATACCTGGCATTTGGCCGGGCACGCGTTCCGAACCGAACGGTACGCGGAAAAATCCGATCTGAAGAACGCGTGGCACGTCGGAATCGCGGAGCGGTATGACCTGGTCACCAAGGCGGGGGGCGCCCAACAGATCGCGGGCGATTACCTGCACTACAACGGCCGAGCCTCCCACCTCTCGGAAGGGAGCTGGGGGATCGTCCGGGTGCTGGACAAGGAAACCAAGGACCTGCAGAAGCTCCCGGGGCGTGACGAGATTCCCGCTTCGGCGAAGTCGGTGTGCCCGGCGGATGCTCCGGTCAAGACGTTCAGCGTGATCGCGGCGGATCGCGCCTTGAAATACAATCCGAGCGCGCCGGACGTGATCGAGGTGGATTTTGACCGGAAGCTGCAAGTGAGCAACCCGTCGGGCAAGATCTTTATGCTCGAGGGTGAGAAGTCCAAGGTCGCCACCGGCGGCACGCAGCCGATGCCGCTAACCCTGCACGTGAACGTGGGCGACTGCGTCAAGATCAACTTGAAGAACGAGATGAAGAAGGACAATGCCTCGTTCAGCGCGGATATGCTCGCGTTCGATCCGAAGGATTCGCACGGGGTGAACGTGGGCAACAACCCGGGTGATCAGACCGTGGCGCCCGGCAAGACCCGGACCTACACCTTCTACGCGCATCCGCAATACGGCGAGAACGCGGCGTTGGTGTGGGATTGGGGGAATTTCATCAACGGCGTGCGCGACGGACTCTTCGGCGCGATCATCGTGGGGCCGAAGGGTTCGAAGTATCGCGACCCCGTGACGGGCGAAGACGTGTCGCTCAAGAACTCCTGGCAGGCCGACGTGATCATCGATCGGTCGATTCCGGAGAACGCCACGCGATCGGACTACCGCGACGCCTCATTATTCTTCCAGGATGAGGACAACATCATCGGCACCTCGTTCATGCCCTACATCCAGCAGATCGCGGGGCTGACCGGCGTGAACTATCGGATCGAACCGTGGAGCTATCGCGAGGAGCAAGGCTGCGAACTGGGATTGATGTTCACGCCCTGTGTCGCGGCCGACGCCGAGCCGGCCACGCCGACGATTCTGGCGCACGCCGGAGATCCGGTGAGGATCCATGTGTTCGGCGCGTTCAATGAACAGAACCAGGTGTTCAGCCTTGAAGGGCATCAGTGGCCGCTCAAGCCCGACATGGAAGGGGCGGATATGATGAGCTCGCTGCAGTTTGGCGGGTCCGAGAACCTCGATGTCTTCCTCAAGGAAGGCGCCGGAGGTCCGTACCATATTCCCGGAACCTACGTGTGGCAGAACCACCGGATGCCGTATACGCAGGCCGGTCAATGGGGATACCTCCGGGTGCTCCCGGCCGCTGATCGGAAGATCCAGCCGCTCAACGGCGGAGGCACGGTGGGCGGGAAGACGGCCGAAGTTCCCGGCGCCGACGAGCCGCAAGCCGCCGTTGGTTCGGTTCCTGGTCCGGTGTCCATGTTGCAACGGTAGCGTTATATCGTGGCAAGACGGTAAGATATCGGGGCAGGGACGGCCGGCGGCTGTTCCTGCCCCGATGCTGTTTTCTCATAAGCAACAAGGAAGGATTCATCAATGATTCGGAATGTGAATTGGCTCACAATGGTCGCGGCCTTGGTCGCGGGCGTGACGACAAGCGGGACTGCGGTCGCGTATGAAGAAATCGCGGTCAAGAACGGCGGATCCATCACGGGGAGAGTCGTGCTCACCGGGGCGGTTCCTGAACCACGGGTTTTTCCCTTGGTGTTGTATCCGTTCGGTCCCTTCTGCAAAAAAATTTCGGACGGCAAGGGACATATTGTCTTGGAAGAGTTCATTGTCGGGGCTGGCGGCGGTCTGTCCGACGCCGTGGTGTCGGTGCAGCGGGTGGACAAGGGCAAGCCGTTTGCGTCGATTTCATCGGACTTCGTGGTGGTCGACTGCATGTTCCATCCCGCCGACGTACCAGACAGCGAGCAGTTTGCGGTGAACGAACGCGGGAACCTGCGGCACGAGCACCCCTTGGTCTCCGTGATCCGCAATCCTCAACCGATCTCGGTCATCAATAAGGATCCGATCATCCACAACAGCCAGATCTTTCAGAGCGAACGAGGCAATATCGTCTTGAATTTCCCGATCCCGGTGTCCACCGAACCGCGTGGCGGCCTGATTCACCTTCAACCCGGCAAACGCATCGCCCAGATGATCTGCGGTATGCACGAATTCATGCAGAGCTGGAGCTATGCGGTTGACAATCCCTACTACGCCAAGACCCGCAAGGACGGGGAGTTTACCATCGACAATATCCCGCCCGGCACCTACCGCGTGGTGGCGTGGCATCCCCACTTGGCGCCGACCGAGCAGGAGGTGACCGTTGCGCCCAACGGCGCGGCGACGCTCACATTCGAGTTCGACGGTAATCAGGTGGTTCGGCCGTTGTACGAAAGTCAGGAGAAGTTTCGCGTGGGGCCGGAGGCGCATCCGCACGAGCACCTCGAGAGCTGTGAAGCCCCATATTGCGATCAATAGGAGTGCAATCCGTGATGAGACGTGAGCACGTGGTCAGCAGGATTCGGCGCGGCGGTGTGGCGGCCCTGGGGATGCTTGCGCTGTGCGGTGCGTCGCTATCCGGCTCACCGGCCCTGGGATACGTGGAAACCACGGTCACGGACGGCGGGTCCGTAACGGGCCGGGTGCGCCTCGACGGTCCGCCGCCGCCGTCGCGGATCTTTCACCTGGTGTTTTCTCCAAACATGGCGTTTTGCGGAAAAGTCTCTGACGGCGCCGGCAACCGCCTCCTCCGGGAGTTCCGGGTTGGACAGGACGGCGGGTTCGAGGGCGTCGTGGTGGCCGTGGTCGGCGTGGAAAAGGGCAAGGCCTTCACGTACATGCCCGAGCTCCAAATCGAACACTGCCGGATCGCCCCGTTTATCATGCCGGTGCGCAATGGCCACCCGCTCTCGATGATCAACAAGGACGACATTACGCACGACATCCAAGCGTATTCGATGCGCGAAGACTTTGCGATTGAGATGTTCAACAAACCGATGATCCCGAATGCGCGCGCGGAGAAGGCCATCCGGATGCGGAAGGGGCACTACGTGTTCCACACCCAATGTGGGGTGCACGACTTCATGCAGTCATGGGGAATCGCGGTCGGCAATCCGTATTTCGCGGTCACGGCGGCTGACGGGACGTTTTCCATTCCCGACCTGCAGCCAGGGCAGTACGATGTGATCGCGTGGCACCCGCACCTTCCGGTTCAGTCGGGCCGCGTGACGGTGTCCGCCCAGGGCAAAGCGACCGTGGACTTCGCGTTCAACGCCAAGGATGTTGCCATCCCCTTGCACGATCAACAACAGCGGTATCGGCTCGATACCGCGTTGGACGCGCGACCCATGCCGATACCTACCGTCGAGCGACAAGTGCAATGAGCCACGGTCTCGCCGCGGGAGCGCGGAGTCGGCTGGTCTCGATCCGGTGGTGACGCGCCGGTTCAGAACAGCGACGTGTGTCCCGTTGCGACGATGCTGGGCGGTTGTCGCGGTGACGTGCGCGGTGGTGTGGCTCTCATGTCCCGCGTATGCCGCTCCTGACGATCAGGCCGCGGCCTTTTTTCAGCGGGGGACGGAACTCAACAAAGAGCGCCGGTACGACGAAGCGATCGAGCAGTTCACCAACGCGGTGCAGGCGAGCCTGGAGAGTCACAAGTATCACCAGGCCCTGTTCATGACGTACTTGTCGACGCGGCGCGGCCGGCAGGGACTCGAGACCTACAAAAAGATGGCCCGCGAGCATCCGAACAGCCCGAGGGTGCATTACTGGTTGGGGCGACTCTACCTGCAGAGCGAGTCGCTCGAAGACGCGGCCAAGGAATTCCGTCAGGCCACCCGGCTGGATCCTAAAGACGAACACCCGTGGCTTTCGTTGGGGCACGCCGCGTCACGGCTGGGCAAGGACGAAGAGGCCATGCGGGCGTACCTTGAGGCCAACCGGCTGTCGCCCAAGATCGCCATCGTCCACGCTGGGTTGGGCAATCTGTATCTGAAAAAGAAGGATGATGTCCGCGCGCAACGCGAACTGGACGAGTCGTTACGGCTTGATCCCTCATTGAGCGAGGCGCGCTACTCGCTGAGCCTGCTTTATGAGCGGCGCGGCGAGATCGATCGGGCGATGGCGGAGTGGCGGAAACTGCTGGACGACGACCCGAACGAATCCAACGCCCGCGAGCGGCTGGCGCGGGCATACGTCGGGAAGAAGCAGTACGGCGAGGCGGTTCAGGAATACTCGATGCTCGCGCAAGTCCGACAAGCGTCTCCCGCGGCGTTTTTTGCGCTCGGCGAATCGCAGGTGCTCTTGGCCGCGTCGCTCGATGACCCGCACGATCGAGCCGATCTCGTGGCGGCCGCCCGGGAGTCGTTTCAGCGGGTACTGGAGTTGGACCCCGCCAATGCGGACGCAAAATCCTACTTGGAACGCCTCAAGGCCACGCACTGAGATCAGAGGCAAATCCCCCAGCCCCCCTTTTTCAAAGGGGGTGAGAGTGTTACTTCAGGTAGGTCGGAAGGCGATTGTCCTCGCCGGTGAGGCTTCGGTACAGTTCGTGGAACTGATCGGTGGACAGCGACGGATCGCGGAGTCGCTGAAGGTCGTCGGGTTTAATGGGGATCTGGGAGGCTTCGTCGAACGCGGAGCTGCCGATCACGATGTGTTTGGGGAAATACCGGTATTCGGGTAAGAGAGACTCCACCCCACGGTTATAGTCCACGGCAATTTGGAGCGCAAGGCGCGCGACGTCGGCTGGGATGTCCTTCCCGATCGCGATGTTTCTCGGCGGGTTCCCGAGTCGGAAGACCTGGGGCCGAACCCGCGTGATGGACAGCGCTTCAAATTCCTTCTTGATAACCGGGATCGCCTCGCGTTGTTCCGGTGCCAGAAAGAGCTCAATAAGGATCCCGGACGGCGCGGCCTCGACCGTCGGTGGCGTGGGCGTGGCGTCGGCTGAAGGAGCGCTCGTCGATTCAGCCAGAACGAGTCCGGCCCCACCGAGCCACACGGCAACGGTCCATGCGCCGATTCCCATACTGGTCCGAAGATTCATTCGTTGTAATCCTTTCGGATCGTGAAGTGGCCGGGCATTATACCATGAGGCGTGTGTAGGCGTGTGGCGCGGCGAAACCGGGAGTGATAGAGTTTTGACGATGACAACGCCGGATACCAGATGGGGTGTGCTGGGCGCGGTGCTCGCTGTTTTTTGGGCGCTCGTCTGGACGGCCCCTGGAGTGGGCGCGTTCGACACCGCTCACGCGGGAGAGGCCCCGCTGAACGCGGCGATTCACGATCTGGTGGAACACCCGGATCAGTACGACGGCCGTCTCGTGCTCGTCACGGGATACGTGGGGCACATTGCGTGGGAGCGCGGTCGACGCGGAAGCGAGTATGTGGAGCTCCGGTTGGACGAAGCCGGGACCGAAGCCGGAGCGACCGAGACTTCCGTGACGGTGATCGCATGGCTGGCTCCGACCGTGAGGGAATGTCAGCAAGTCCTCGTGCAAGGGACCTACCACCGAACCGGCAAACAGGCGGGGCGGCCGTACGAGTTTTTCATTGACGCAGACGCCGTTCTGCGGGACGTTCCCGATGGTTCGGGACGTGTTCCTAGGGCATGTGAAAAGAAGCTGTGACGCGGCGGTTGTTCGCCATCATCGCGCCAAGGTGCCCGATCGGAGAATTCGAGCAATCTCTAGTGCATGATCAAACAATTCGGCAGGGCCTGCCTGAGCCGCTCGATTCCTGCTCGACTGACTCGCGTGTCTCGAAGATCGAGCTCCTCGAGTGCGGTGAGCCGGGTCAGGTGCGTTAGTCCCGTGTCGGTCACGGATGTGCCCGGGAGGCAGATCCACCGCAGTGTCGGGATCTCCCCAAGGTACGCAAGTCCGGAGTCGCTGATCAGGGTGCCCCCCAGATACAACCACTCGAGCGTCGGAAGTCGTCGTAAATGTCCAAGGCCGGCGTCGTCCACTGCGGTCGCAGCCAACGCGATCCGCCGCAACGCGTGCAGGTTCTGAAGGTGCGCCAAACCCTGACCGGTAATCCTTGTTCCGCCCAGAAAAAGGCCTTCCAATCGCGTGAGGCTCCCCAAGAACGTCAGCCCGAGATCTCCAATCCGGGTTCTTCCCAAGGAGAGCCCTTGGAGTCGACTCATGTGGCGCAGGAGTTTTAACCCGGAGCAGGTGACGTCGGTCATCCCTAGGTCGAGTTTTCGGATGTGGGTCAGCCCCTCAAGCGAAGTCAACCCGGTATTGGTCACACGCGTTTCCCACAGCCCGAGTTCGACCAGGTGAGCCAGGTCCCGCAAGTGGCGCAGTCCCGAGTCGGTGACGGCGGTGGCCTTGACGTCAAGCTCCCACAAACCGGTAAGGCCCTCAAGCGACGATAGGGTCGCGTCGGTCGTGGGCGTGTATTCGAGCCGCAGGCTTTGCAGGTCGTTTGGACGAAGCATGGCTAGGGCCGAGAGGTCGGTGGGAGCGGTTTCCTCGGCCGCCACTTTCAGTCTGAGCGACGCGTCGGCCGGGAGCGTCACCGACCCATACGCGTGTCCGAGCCGCTTCCATCCGGACTCGGTTTCTTCGTTGTGGCTTCGGGTAAACAACGTGCCCAGAGGACGGTCGACGGAAAAGTGAACCGTTCGCGTCGGCAATGCTCCGGCGCCAGTCCTGAGCAGGGCCGTGGACATCCGGCGCGTTCGCGCGGACGATCGGACGCTGTCTTGACGCGGTTGTCGGCGTGGATCAATCATGGGTGGTTGTGTATCCCCTGTTTACCACCAGGTGCGAACGGATCGCGCGAGTCGAAAATGTAAGCCTAACCAATTGAGCACGGAAACATCAAGCCACTCAAATGGATTACAGGTCACAACCCGCATGGTGCCGGCAAACTGGGCGCTCTTGACACGAGGAGTTATTTCGTTAATGATGGCATGGTTGTTGACTCGCCGCATGCGAAGTGACGGCGGTAACTCATTTGAGGAGGGCGCGGTGGTTTATCCTTCCGACTCGGGGCCGGTTGACGGCAATGTGATGCGACGGCGTCCTCCCATCGACGATTCCGTTCACGTGAATCCTGACGACGGCGTTATCGAGGTGTCGCTCAGCGGCGCGCACGGGGATTCGGACGTTGTGGAGTCACACGCTGTGCCGCCCACCGAACCCTCCAAAGCCATCTCTGCCTACCACGAGACGATCCACGCCTATCCGATTTTTGACCGGGACGGCCGAGTAGCTCGGATGATCGGAGTGGACAGCCCGGCTCACCAGCCGGAGGCGGACGAACCGGACGGCAATTGCGCTGTTCCTCCCCGTGCGCCGCGGGAACAGTCGCCGATCGTCTTCTGCGATATGGTCGCGACTAGCGCGCAGATGAGGGCCCTCTTCGAACTGGTCCGCCGCGTCTCCGCCAGCAACGCGACGATCCTAATCTACGGAGAGAGTGGGACCGGAAAGGAGTTGGTCGCCCGTGCGATCCACCAGTGCAGCGACCGTCGGCGCGGCCCGTTCGTCCCCATCAACTGCGGCGCGCTGCCGGACACGCTCTTGGAAAGTGAACTGTTCGGCCACGTGAGGGGCGCCTTTACTGGAGCCATGTATCGTAAGAAGGGGCTGTTCGAGGAGGCGACCGGAGGCACGATTTTCCTCGATGAAATCGGCGACACGAGCCCCGCGTTCCAGGCCAAACTGCTGCGCGCGCTGCAAGAGGGAGAAATTCGGTCGGTCGGGGGGACCAGGACCATCAAAGTCGATGTCCGCGTGGTGGCGGCCACCAACACCAGTTTGAAGAACGCGATCGCGAAAAAATCGTTCAGGGAAGACCTGTACTATCGCCTCGCGGTGGTCCCGATTCGAGTGCCCTCGTTGCGCGAGCGGCCAGACGACATCCTCCCCCTGACCCGGTACTTCATTGCGAAATATGCACGGCAGTCAAGAGAGGGGGAGATGCGTTTGGCTTCTGACGCCGCGGATCTGCTCCAGCGTCTTTCCTGGAAGGGCAACGTCCGTGAGTTGGAGAACGTGGTCGAACGGGCCGTGCTGATCGCGCCCAGAGACCTGATTACCCCTGAGTCGATCGTGATCGAAGAAGAGGAATCGGGGTTGGGCCCACGGGCGGCGACGGGATGGTCTCGTTCGACTCCGATTGATCTCTCGCCCGGCCATTCCCCTGTGACGCTCGATGAGGTCAGGTCGCGGGCTGAACGTGATCGGATTGTCGCGGCGATTCAGAACAACCGAGGCAATAGATCGCTCGCCGCCCGCTCCCTCGGCATCTCGCGGTCCAGTCTGTACAACAAACTGAAGCGATATGATCTCGGGGCGCACAACCTCGGCGATCCCCGCGCCTAATCGTCTCCAATTAGGCGGACTCCTTTTCCCTCCGTCACAAACAAGACCGCCGGTCCCACATTGAACTCGAAGCCTGCTGTCTTCTTGTGTCTAACTAATGTCTATAATCGTTGACGTGGTGTCTAGATAATTTGACATCTTATGGTTTTGTCAAAATTGGTTATGTGATCGAATCCGCGTAAACCGCTATCCAATTTGTCGTAATCCCTCATTCCAGTCATCGGCACGCTGTTTGCTTGCTTAACACCGGGTTTGTCTCTTTTTAGAAACTATTTCCGCGGGAGCGAGTACGGCGACCGATGAACGCACGCACAATCAACCATGTGACGGCGATGGCTTCCGATGTGAACGCCGCCGTGCACGAGTAACAGCGAACAGCAATCGAAAGGGGGGGTATGAGAACGTCATCGGAACACGCATCAATTTTTACCCTGGTCGCGGCGGGCGCATTCCTGCTCACGCCGTTGTTTGGAAGCCCCGTGACTGAGGCGGCCGCCGAAGAGGACCACAGCCACCATATGATGGACATGTCGATCCCCGAGCCGGCTCCGGCAAAGGCGCCCGAGGGTGTGCAATATCAAAAAGCCGGCGTGGAGATGATGAATGCATTGGGCGCGCGGCTGGATCAAGAGATCGCGCGAGCCGGCGGCAACCTCGGCGGGTACACGTCGAGCGGCGAGGCGCATGCGCGGATGCAGGGCGTTCCGCTTCGCATCAGCGCGAGCGAGGAGTCGGTCGCAACCGGCGGGCGCTGTCCCGCAGGCGCCCCGGTCAAAATCTTCGACGTCTCCGCCATTAACGTCGAAATCACCATTAATCGGTTCATGGACTATTTCCCGGGGTACCTCTACGTCTTGACCGAGGAGATGGACAAGGTTCGGGCGGAAGAGAAAAAAAATAAAGTGGCGCGCGAAAGCAAAGACGAATTTCCCGCGTCCGGGGTGTCTCTCGGCCTGCAGGGCGACCTGCTCCAGCCGCTGGTGATTCGTGCCAACGCGGGCGACTGTGTCCGCATCACGCTGCGCAACCAGACCGAAAACGACGAACCGGTGAGCATGCACATCCACGGATCCGGCATGATCGTCAAGGCCACCGGTCAGGCCGCGACCATGACGAACAAGGACTCGCTGGTCATGCCCGGCAAGAGCCAAGAGTTTGAGTGGTACATTCCCGGGGATGAAACCGACAAGGGACACCATTTTCACAGCCACGCGGTGCGCGAACAGTGGGCGCAGGGCATGTTCGGCTCGTTGGTGGTGGAGCCGCGCGGTTCCAAGTACCTCAATCCGTGGAACGGCCAGGAACTGAAGTCGGGCTGGATGGCCATGATCGACGATCCCAACGGTCCCGATTTCCGTGAATTCGCGATCTTTTACCACGAAATCGGCGACGAAGTCTTCCGTATCAATACGAAGCAGGACGGCGTGCTGCTCGAGCAGCGCGACGCGCTCACCGACACCTATCGCCCAGGCGGTCGCGGCTTGAACCTACGCAGCGAAGCGCACGGTACGAGGCTCGCGCTGCAACAGGCGCGCCACGGCATCCACGACGAGTCGCAGGGATACGGCTCCTACACGTTCGGCGATCCCGCGACTACGGTGCCGCGCTCGTATCTGGGCGATCCGGTCAAATACCGCATGATGGGCGGTTCCGAGGTCATCCACTCCCACCACCTCCACGGCGGGAGCGACCGCTGGCCGCGTTCGCCGGACGCCGTGACCAAGGCCGAGTTTGATTTCGCCGCGACCGCGAACGGGACCGGACCGGTGAAGTTCCCGCCGATTCGGACCAGTTCAGAACGCTTGGACGTGCAGGCAATCGGCGCGGCCGAATCGTACAACGAAGTGATCGAATGCGGCTCGGGCGGGTGCGCCTACGGAGCCGGCGACTATACCTTCCACTGCCATATTCCGCAGCACTACGTGACCGGCATGTGGGGCTTCTGGCGCGTGTACAACACGCTGCAGACCGCGGGTTCGCAGGATGACTTGATGCCGCCGCTGTCCGAGTTGCCGGATCGGAAGGGTAAGATGAAACTGGCGGTCGACTCGTCCAAACTGGTGGGCAGCACCGTGGACTGGTTCGGCGGCAAGAAATTCCAGATCACCAAGGACAAAACCGATTGGAACGCGAAGCCGGTCCAAGTCTCGATCAAGGACTGGGTGGAGATGCAACTCCCGACGCAAGGTCTTCCGGGAGGACAAACCGACGAACACAAGCAGATCGTCGCGTATGACGCGTCGGTGTTCGACTGGAAATGGGACGGCAACGTCGCGATGAACGAGCCGGAGACCCAGCAGGTGTGGGTGAACTATATATCTCCCACGCCTGGAAAACGTCCGGCGGTTCGTTGGGACGCGAGCACTGGAAAGCCCTCGATCCCGTGGCAGCGGCCACACTTGGGCAAGCGGCCCCCGTTTTCTCCCGACCACAATCCGTCGCCGTTCTTTGAGCCGATCCGGCTCGACGAGAAAGGCGTGCGGACCACCGCGCCGGCAAAACCTGGAGAAAACGGTCCGTGGAGCCTGTGCCCAGACCGCGCGCCGCGCAAGTTCTACAACATCAACGCGATCGAATTGCCGATCACGCTCAAGAAGGCCACGGCGAAGACGCCGGCGATCGTGGACCCCAACGGCATGATCTTCGTGCTCGAGGAGGAGGAAGAAGGAATCCGCAAGAACGACGACCTCAAGAAGCCGCTCGCGATCCGGGCCAACGTCTATGACTGCGTGGACGTGGTGTTCAAGAGCGAAGCCAAAGACGACAAGCGGGTCGCGAACTCGAGCAAGATCAATATGCACCCGCATTTCTTCCAGTTCGACATCACGGCATCCGACGGCGTGATCATCGGCTTTAACTACGAACAATCGGTCCGGCCGTATACGCTGCTGAGAGCGGAAGACCGCGAGGACACGCACCACGGCATGCCGATCCCGCAGAACACCACGCTGGCCAAAGCGGCCAAGGCGGGCGATACGTCGATCACGGTGGCGTCCACGGTGCGGCATATCGACGTGGCGGAAACGAAATTCGACGCCCCGATGTTCCACCCCGGCAGCGTGATTGGGATCGGACTCGACGGCGTGAACGTGTTCGAGGCACGCCGGGTGAAGGAGATCAAGGGCAACGAGATCGTGTTCACCGAGCCCCTCAAGAACGAGCACAAGGCCGGAGAAATCGCGAGCGTCGAGTACGTCCGGTATCGCTGGTACCCCGACGTGGACCTGGGGATCGTGTTCTGGCATGATCACGTATTCGGTCTCGATTCGTGGGGCCACGGTTTGTTCGGCTCGACGATCGTGGAGCCGGCCGGTTCGACGTATCATGATCCGACCACGGGCAAGGAAGTCCGGAGCGGTTTGGTGGTGGATATTCGCACCACGGACCCGGTGTCGTCCCAGGTCAAGGGCAGCTTCCGCGAGGTGGTGAACTACATCATGGATTCAAACCCGCGGACCGCTGAACTGATTTCCACCGACAATCCCATGGCCGGGAGGCCGTCGGTGGACGGGACTCCCTCGGCCAAGTATCTCCCGAAGATGAATAAATCGCCGATGACGTACTTAAACGGCGGTGAAGCCACCACCGGCGGGGGATACGCCTTGCGTGTGGAGCCGTTGTCGGTCCGGTTGGCGAACAACCCGGATCCGGCGCAACTCTTCTCGAGCAAAGTGCACGGAGATCCGGAAACCCCGTTGGTGCGGGCGTACCTGGGCGATCCGATCGTGTTCCGGTCGCTCCAACCGTCCGCGAACGAAGCCCATACCTGGCACGTGAGCGGGCACTGGTTCCCGATGGAGCGTTACAACGCGGATTCGCTCCCGCGGACGACGTTCCAGATCGCGATCGCGGAGCGGATCGACGTGGTCATCCCGGCGGCCGGCGGCCCGCAAAAAATGGCCGGTGACTATCTGTACTACTCGGGGCGCGCCTCGCACTTCTCCGAAGGGGCGTGGGGCATCATCCGCGTCTTAGATAAGAAGGACCAGACCCTCCAGCCGCTGCCGTCGCGGGAAGAGATTCCGGCCTCGGCCAAAGAGCTCTGTCCGGCCGGCGCACTGGTCAAGTCGTTCAACGTGTCTGCCATCGACTACGCGATGCGGTTCAACAAGAGCGTCCCCGAGGCGATGGAGGTGGATCTGGGGAGAAACCTGAAGCTGGGCAATGCGTCAGGCAAAGCCTACGTCTTGGACGATGAGGTGTCTCCGGTCAAGGGCGGGATGCTCCAGCCGCACCCGCTCACGCTCCGCGTCAATGTCGGCGACTGCATCAAGATCAAGCTGACGAACAAGATGGCCAAAGCCTCCGCAGGGCTGCACATCGACGGAGTGGCGTTCGATCCTAAGGATTCGATGGGCATCAACGTGGGGAACAACGCTGGCGACCAGACCGTGGCGCCTGGGCAGAGCCGCAACTACACGTTTTACGCTCATCCGGAGTTCGGCGAAAACGCCGCGTTGATTCAAGACTGGGGTAATGTCGTCTCGAACCCTCGTGACGGGCTCTTTGGAGCGATCATCATCGGTCCCAAGGGATCCAAGTACCGCGATCCGGTGACGGGCGCGGACATCACGATGAAAAACTCGTGGCAGGCGGACGTGATCGTGGATCGGTCGATTCCTGGAAACGAACAGAAGTCCAATTACCGGGACTTTGCGCTGCTGTTCCAGGACGAGGACAACCTGTTGGGCACGAGCTTCATGCCGTACGCGCAGAAGGTGGCGGGGCTGACCGGCGTGAACTACCGAGCGGCCAACCCGCTGGACTACGCGCTGGACAGCGATGGGTGCGACATCGGCACGTTCTTCTCCTGCGTGTCGGAAAAGGGCGGGCTGAACACGCCGATTCTCGAAGCGCATGTCGGCGATGCCGTCATGATCCATGTGTTCGGCGGGTTTTCCGAGCAGGTGGGAGTGTTTGCGCTCGACGGCCACGAGTGGGCGATAGACAATTTCCGCGGCGCGCATTTGCATAGCTCGTTGGAGTTCGGGGGAAGCAGCTACCTGCGCGTGAACCTTCGTGGCGGCGCCGGCGGACCCTCGAAGCTGCCTGGCGACTACGTGTACATGAATCACCGTCCGGCGTACATGGATGCCGGACAGTGGGGGCTTCTCAAAGTCCTTCCGGCTGGCGACAAGCGGATCATCGCCTTGAGCGAGCAGGAGCTCGACGTGCGGCCGGCCTCGTTCCAGACGAGCGAGTTGTCGAAGTAACGCGTACGAAACGCCGTCGTCGGCATGAGACGGGATGATCGAAAACGGGGGAGGAGCTGATCGGCTCCTCCCCCGTTGTTTTTACGATCTCGCAACACGTCGGGGCACGGCATGCCGTGCCCCGACAAACGCGGGTAAAGTGGAATCTGCGGTTACTGCACCAGGCCCATCTTGCGGAACTTGTCGTAGCGGGCGGTGATCAATTCCTCGGCGGTGCGGTCGGCCAGGTCCGCGAGGTGTTTACTCACGGCGTGTTTGAGTGAGGCGGCCATAGCGGTCGGGTCGCGGTGGGCGCATCCCGGTGGTTCGGAGATGATCTGATCGATCACGCCGAGTGCCAGGAGGTCTTTGGCGGTCATTTTGAGCGCATCGGCGGCTTCGGAGGTTTTTTCCGGGCTCTTCCACAAGATCGCGGCGCAGCCCTCCGGGCTGATCACGGAATAGACCGAGTATTCCAACATGAGGATGCGGTCGGTCACGCCCAGCGCGAGCGCGCCGCCGCTGCCGCCTTCGCCGATCACGATCGCGATGGTCGGCGTGCCGAGTTCCGCCATCAACCGCAGGCTGGTCGCGATGGCTTCTGACTGCCCGCGTTCTTCCGCGCCGATGCCGGGGTACGCGCCCGGGGTGTCGATAAACGTGATGACTGGGCGTTTGAAACGCTCGGCCAGGCGCATGAGTCGCTGGGCCTTGCGATAGCCTTCGGGGTGCGGCATCCCGAAATTGCGTTTGACCCGCTCGCGCACGTTGCGGCCCTTTTGGTGGCCGATCACGACCACGGGCGAGCCGTCGAAACGCCCCACGCCGCCCACGATCGCGGAGTCGTCCGCGAACAGGCGGTCGCCGTGCAGTTCCACGAAGTCGGGCACCAGAAAGCCGAGATAATCGAGGGTGCTTGGCCGGTTGGCGTGCCGCGCGATCTGGAGCGTTTGCAGCGGGGTGAGCCGGCCATAGATGTCGCGGCGCAGTTGTTGCGCGCGCTTCTGCAGTTTGCCGATCTCCTCCTGGGATTTCGGTTGATCCGCGGACATCCCCTTGAGGCGGTCGATTTTTTCTTCCAACTCCGCGAGCGGACGTTCGAAATCCAGATAATCGGTCATCGGGTGACGTAGGCTCCTGCGCGCCGTCTGGGCGCGGGGTGAGCGGGGCGTCCGAGTCCGCCGTGCGGGTCGCTGCACACGCGCGTGGACCCCTTGCCGAATCCGGCCTCGATCTCTTCGAGCAGGGCGCGGGTGGGGTTCACGCGCAGCGCCTCACCCGCGACAATGGTGGACTCGCGGCCGACTTCGCGCAACCGCACGCGGAGTCGGACCGGGAACGCGCCCGGGTAGCGTTCGATGGTGGTTTTGAGCCGTCGCAACCCGTCCGCGTCCACGCGCTCGTCCAGCGTGATTTCCAAATGCCCGCCGGCGCGTTCGCGCGCCGACTCCAACGACATGATCCTGGTGGCTTTGAGTTTAATGCCCTTGTCGCCCTTGTCCAAGGTGCCGTCGATCAAGAGCGGTTGCTCGGAGGCGAGGAGCGCGTCGGATGCGGCAAAGAGATCCGGGAACACGATGGTCTCCACGCTGCCGGTCAGGTCCTCCACCCGCACGTAGGCCATGCGGTCGCCCTTTTTGGTGGTCGTGATCTTTTTGCCGGACAGGACGCCCCACACCCGCACGGGTTCGCCGTCTCCCACGTCCGCAAGACGGTCGGCGGGCGTCACGATAAAACGGTCGATCTCGCGCGCGTAGGGCGCGAGGGGGTGGCTGGTGATATAAAACCCGAGCGTCTCCTTCTCGCTTCGCGCCAGCGTGGAGTCGTCCCATTCCGGCACGTTCGGAAGCGCGTCGTCGGGCGATGACGCATCGCTGGACCCGCCGAACAGGGTTTCCTGTCCCGCCCGACGGGCGGATTGCGAGCCTGCGGCGGTTTCCATGGTGCGGTCTAGCGCGTCCATCAATTGCGCGCGTTTCGCGCCGGTTGACGCGAACGCGCCGCACTTGATCAAGCTTTCGATCACGCGCCGGTTGACCTTGCGCAGGTCTACCTCGCGGCAAAAATGCGCGAGCGATCGAAATCGGCCGTGTTCGGTCCTCGCGTTGAGCACGGACTCGATCGCGCCGGCCCCCACATTCTTGACCGCGACCAGTCCGAATCGAATCGCCTGGTCCGCAATCGTAAACGCCTGCTCGCTCTCGTTCACGTCGGGCGGTAGGATCGCGATGCCCATGGCGCGGCACTCCGCAATGTACTGCACGATCTTGTCTTCGTTGCCCATTTCGCTGGTGAGCAATGCGGCCATGAATTCGAGTGGGTGGTGCGCCTTGAGATACGCGGTCTGGTACGTGATCAACGCATACGCCGCGCTGTGGCTCTTGTTGAAGCCGTAGCCCGCGAAGTAGGCCATCAAATCGAAAATCTTCTCGGCCTTCTTGGGGTCGAACCCGTTTTTGGTCGCGCCCGCGATGAACAGGGTTTTTTGTTTCTCCATTTCCTCGGGCAACTTCTTGCCCATGGCGCGTCGGAGCAGGTCCGCGTCCCCGAGTGAAAACCCGGCGAGGCGGTTGGCGATCTTCATCACCTGTTCTTGGTACACGATGACGCCGTACGTTTCCTTAAGCAGGTCCTCCAACTCGGGCAGTTCGTACTGGATCTTGGTCTGCCCGCGTTTGCGTTTGATGAAATCGTCCAACATGCCGCTGCCGATGGGGCCGGGCCGGTACAAGGCCAGGATCGCGATCAGATCCTCGAACCGCTCGGGCCGCATCTTGACCAGCAGGTCGCGCATGCCGCCGCTTTCCAACTGGAAGATCCCGGTGGTCTGCCCCGTGCCCAGCAACTCGTACGTCGTGGCGTCGTCCAGCGCGATGTCCGCGGCTGCGAGCGGCCGTTGCTCGGGCCGTCTGGCGTTGAGGATCTTGAGCGCGTGGTCGATCACGGTGAGCGTGCGCAAGCCGAGAAAATCGAACTTCACCAACCCGATTTTCTCGATCTCGGTCATGGCGAATTGGGTCACGGTTTCGCCGTTGACGCCCCGGTACAAGGGCACGTGGTCGGTCAAGGGCGCCTTGGAAATCACCACGCCCGCCGCGTGCGTGGACGCGTGCCGGGTGATGCCTTCCAGCGCCCGAGCGAGCGAGAGCAGTTCATTGATCTTCGGATCGGTGTCGGACAGCTCTTTGAGCTTGGGCTCTTGCGCGATGGCCTCGTCCAACGTGATATTGAGCGTGGCGGGGACGAGTTTGGCGACCTTGTCCACCTCGGCGTATGGCACGTCCAACACGCGGCCCACGTCCCGGATCGCGCCCTTGGCCGCCATGGTGCCGAACGTGATGATCTGCGCCACGTGGTCGGTGCCGTACTTCTGGGTGACGTAGTCGATCACCTCGCCGCGCCGATCCATGCAAAAGTCCATGTCGATATCAGGCAGGCTCACGCGTTCGGGATTCAGGAACCGCTCGAAAATCAGGCCGTAACGGATGGGGTCGATGTCCGTGATCTGCAGCGCATACGCGGCCAGGCTGCCGGCCGCGGACCCGCGCCCGGGCCCTACTGGAATCCCGCGCGTGCGCGCGAAATTGATGATGTCCCACACGATGAGAAAGTACCCCGCGTACCCCATCGCGTTGATCATGGCCAGTTCGTCGCGCAGGCGCTGCTCGTACATGGCCGCGCTGGCGGCGTCCGGCGTCAAGCGGGTGAGGCGTTCGCGCAGGCCGGTCACGGCCAGGTGCTCCATATGCGCTTCGCGCGTGGTGCCGTCCGGAACCGAGTAATGGGGGAGGTGGAACGTGCCCAGATCGAGCTTCAGATTACAGCGCTCCGCGATGGCCACGGTTTGTTTGACCGCCTCCGGCAATTCGATGAACAGGCGCGCCATGTCATCGGGTGACTTGACGTACAGCTCCTCGGTCGAGAAGCGCATCCGATTCGGATCGTGCATGGTCTTGCCGGTTTGCAGGCACAGCAACACGTCGTGCGCCTTGGCGTCCTGACGCTCGAGGTAATGGCAATCGTTGGTCGCCACGAGCGGGATGTTCAACGTGCGGCTCATCGCCACCAGGTCGCGGTTCACCCGGTTCTGCTGTTCTAGGCCGTTTTCTTGCACTTCGATGAAGAAGTTGTCCTTGCCGAAGATGTCCTGGAACGTGCCCGCGGCCTTGACCGCCTCATCGTGCAGCCCCTGATTGAGGAGGAAGGGAATTTCGCCGCGCAGGCACCCGCTGGTCGCCAGAAGCCCCCTGCTGTATTGCGCGAGAAGCTCCTTGTCCACGCGCGGTTTGTAGTAAAACCCTTCGAAGTGCGCGAGGCTGACCAGTTTCATCAGATTCTTATATCCGACCTCGTCTTGGGCGAGCACGATCAAGTGGTAGTACGGCGTGTGTTTTCCCGCGCTCCCGGTCTCGAACGAGTCGTCCTGCTCGCCGCCCGCGTCCCTGGACATGCGACTCTGCGGCGCCAGATACATTTCGCACCCGATGATCGGTTTGATCCCGGCTTTCTTGGCCGCCAGGTAGAACTCGATCGCGCCGAACAGATTGCCGTGATCAGTCATGGCGATCGCGGGCATGTGAAACCCGGCGACTTGGTTCACGAGTCGGTCGATGCGGTTGGCCCCGTCCAGGAGGCTGTATTGGGTATGGACGTGGAGGTGAACGAATTCAGGGCGGGGCACGCGGTCCTCAGGCGGTGATGAGTGCGTATTGTATCGAGTCGGCCGGAGGAAGGTCAACCGGGCGAGCCGATACCATGAATGGTACATTCGTGACCAATTCACTGTTTGGGGGACGACTATCGCACGGAAATGAAGGGGACGACCAGACATGGGAATACGGTGCGTTGACTTCCAGTCACTTGTTGAGTAGGGTTTATACGCCGTGCGATCAACATATCATCGGACATCAACCCTTGGGATACTGACCCTGCTGGCGGTGCTGATCCTGGCGCCGTGCCTCCATGCGCAGGGAACAGAGATTGTCGAATCGCACGCGCCCGCGTCGCACGCCAGTGACCGGGATCCCTGTTGTTTTGATTCGTCGCTCCATCGAATGACGGAATCGCATCAGCCCTGTGGGGATGCCGTTACCATGGCGCGGAGCACGTCGGACCGCGAGAGCGTCCAACCGGTCACGACCGCCGTCCTGATTCCTGTCTCCGTTGATTCCGGCCAAGATCATACCAAGCTGACCAGCCCGCTCCGTGAGGAACGCGGCCGGAAGGTTCAGTCCTCCTCCCTGTATACCCTGCACCGGCAGTACCGTCTCTAAACCCCTCTCCGTACCGTCACTGAAGGTTTAACTGAGCGTGCCCGACCGGGTTCGCGGAGCGTTCCGCGTTCCGGGTTCGGACACTTGACCACGGAGCGTGTGATGACAACGAATGTGTACCAACGACGAGTACGACTGGGATGCGTGCTGCTGATGACGACTGTGCTCTGGAGCCGCCAGGCGGCGGCGGCGGCGGACGATCGCCCTATGCCGCGGGCGCTGACGATCGATGATGCGGTGGCGGCCGCCCTCCACCAGAACCTCGATCTCAAAACGCGTGAACTGGAGCGGGACATCGCCCAAGGGGTGCTCCTGCAGACCACAGCCTATCCGAACCCAGAGCTTGATGTGGCCGTGGAGACGGACCGCATGTTCGCCGACCAAGGCGAAGGGCGTCGCTCCATCGGCCTCTCGCAGACGATCATCACCGCGGGGAAACGACGACAGCGCCAGGAGAATGCTCGTTTCGGCGTGACAGTGGCCGAGGACACGATCAACGACGCCAAACGGCGACTGATCAGCGAGGTCGAAGAGACGTTTTACCGGCTCCTCTTCACGCAGGAGCGGTTGGCGCTGGCGAAGGGGCAGGTTGATCTGGCGGAACGCGTCGTCGCGCTCAGCGGGGGGCGATTCCGCGAAGGGTTCGCCCCGGAAATGGACGTGACCCTCGCCAAAGTCGAATACCACACCAGGCTGCAGGAGGTTGTCGGGCTCGATCAGGAGGTGATCGAAACCCGAGCGGACTTGAACACGTTAATGGGGCGGCCAGGTGGCGACCCGGTCGTGGCCCAGGGTCCGTTGGTCGCTCCTCGGAGATTCGAGAATGACGGGGAGTTCTCGGCAGTGGCGGTCGCGCAACGCCCGGATCTGCGCGCCCTCACCACGGACGCGCAGCGTGCCGCGGGCGAACTCGAACTGGTGCGCGCGGAACGTATGCCGGATGTGACGCTCTCGCTCGACGTGAGCGAAGAGCGGACCGTCTTTGACGCGCCGGGTCTGACGGACCGTGATCGCCTCGTGGGCGTGAAGGTCTCGGTCCCGATCCCGCTCTTTGATCGCAAGCCGGGCGAACTGGCATCGGCCCAGGCCCGTCTGCGACAGGTCGAGGCCGAGCGCGCGGCGCTGGCGGCGCGCATTGCGCGGGACGTGCACGTGACCTCCGCCCGGATCGCATCGGCCGAGCAGCGGCTTGCGCACTTTGGCAGAGACGTGGTGCCCCTGGCCACGAGCAATCTCGATCTGACGCGGCAGGCATATGAACAAGGGTTTGCCGGAATTATCCAACTGTTGGAAGCCCAGCGGCGGTTCGCGGACATGCAATTGGGCGAGTTAACGGCGCAGTACGAGCACCGACTGGCGGTGGTGGCCTTGGAGCGGGAGATCGCCGCTCGCGTGGCGGGATCGTCATCAGGATCACTCCCGATCGGAGGAGAGAAGCCATGAAGTACTGGATGAATGAGGACAGCATGGCATGGTGGGCGGTTGTCGGCGTGGTGCTCGCGGTCCTGTGGTGGAACGCGGGCGTGGCACGCGCCAATGAAGGGCACTCCCACGAACAGCCGGACCAAGGGCACGCCGAGTCCTCCATGAAGACCGATCAAGAGCCGGCAGGACATGCTGAGGGGGATGAAGGGATTCGTCTGAGCGACGAGGCCAAGCGCAATATCGGCCTCACGGTCGAGGCCGCTGCGCTGCGGACGATCGAGAAGGTCGTCAGCGTGAACGGCGTCGTGAAGCCGCAACCCAACCGGCTTGCGGCAGTCGGTCCTAAAACCGACGCCATTGTGGAGCGCGCGCTCGTGAATCCCTGGGATCGGGTGGAGAAGGGACAACTGTTGGCCGAGCTGCGGAGCCGCCAGTTCGGCAACCCGCCTCCGCTGATTCCGCTCACCGCGCCGATCGCGGGCGTCATCTCCAAATGGGAGGCCACAGTCGGCGAGGCGGTGGGGCCGGGCTCGGTGTTGTTCGAGATCGTGGATCCGTCGGTTGTGTGGGTCGAAGGCGATCTGCCCGAGCACGAGTCGCAGCAGGTCCGGACCGGACAGGAGGTCCGCGTGAGCGTGATCGCGATTCCGGATCGCGTGTTTACTGGACGGATCGTGCGGATGGGCGGGATGGTGGAGCCGGAAAAGCGGGCGGTGCACGTTTGGGTCGAAGTGCCGAATCCAGCCTATGACCTCAAACCCGAAATGTTTGCGCAACTGGCCATCGTGGTGGGAGGCCGATCCCAGGCGCTCGCGATTCCCAAACAAGGCCTGCTTCGATTCGGCGGAGAACTGGTGGTCTTTGTTGAGCACGACGGCGCCTACGTCCGTCGAAGCGTCGTGGTGGGTGCGCAGGATGATCGGTATGCCGAGATCGTACGCGGCGTGCGCCCGGGCGACCCGGTCGTCATCCAGGGCAACTATGAGCTGATGTCGTCGATCGTGATCAAAGGCGGCGTCGAAGAGCACTCACACTGATCGGAGGCCGGCATGTGGTCGAAGCTCATCGCCGTTTCGCTGAAGAACTGGTTGCTGGTCCTGGCGGCTGCCGTGTTGGTGCTCGTGGGTGGGTACCAGGTGTTGTCCCGGATGCCGGTGGACGTGTATCCGGACATCACGGACCCGCGGGTCACGATCCTCACCGAAGCGCCAGGTTGGTCGCCGGAAGAAGTGGAAACGCTGGTGACGTTTCCGCTGGAGAGCGTGTTTAACGGCATGCCGTTCGTGAAGCGGGTCCGGTCCTCGTCCGGGATCGGCTTGTCCGTGGTGATCATCGAGTTTGAATGGGGTACCGAGGTCTTCCGAGCCCGTCAGATCGTGGCGGAGCGGTTGGCCACGGTCAAGCTGCCCGCCGGAGCCGAGGCCCCGTTCATGACCCCCATTGCCTCGCGCTTGGGCGAAATCGTGGAATTCGCTTTAGTTGACGAGAAGGGCGCTCTTTCGCCGATCGAGTTGCGCGATCTGGCGGATTGGGTCATTCGCTTTCGGCTTCAATCCGCGGGCGGCATCGCCAACATCCTGAACATGGGAGGGTTCGTCAAGGAGTATCAGGTGGTGGTGCACCCGGTCCACCTGGCGCACTTCGGCCTGTCGCTGCGCGATGTATTCGGGGCGCTGGAGCAGAGCAACCTCAACGCGGCGGGCGGGTTCTCGCAGGAGCGTCACCAGGAATACTTGATCCGCGGATTAGGGCGGATTCAGACGCCGGATGATATTGAGAGCGTGGTTATCACGACCAAGCCCGGGGGCATTCCGGTCTATGTCAAAGACGTGGCTGAGGTGAAGATCGCAGGTCCAGCGGTCCGGCGCGGAGCGGGGAGCCTGAACGGCCAGGAAGCCGTGCTGGGCCGAGTGGTTAAACAGCCCGGCACCAACACGCTGGAGTTGACAGCGAAGGTCGTTGGCATCTTCGAGCAAATCAAAACCACGCTGCCGGACGGCGTGCGGATCGCTACCGAATATGTGCAGGCGGACGTCATTGAGCGGGCGATCCGCACCGTGCGGGAGTCCTTTCTCGAAGGCGCCATCCTGGTGGTGGTGATCCTCTTCGTGTTCCTGTGGAACCTCCGCGCTTCCTTGATCACGCTGACCGCGATCCCGCTGTCCTTGATCCTCGGGGTCCTGTTCATCGCGTTCCAGGGGATGACGCTCAATGTCATGACCCTGGCCGCGCTCACCATCGCGATCGGTCTGGTGGTGGACGATGCGATCATCGTGGTGGAGAACATCCACCGCCGCTTGCGGGAGGCATCGGGCAAAACAGCTTCGATCGGGAAGGAGGGCAAGCGAGAGATCGTACTGGCGGCCACGAAAGAGATCGTGGGGTCGGTGGTCTATGCCACGATCATCATCATGCTGGTCTTTCTCCCTATTTTCGCGTTCAAGGGGATCGAGGGGCGGCTCTTCGGCCCGCTGGCGAGCACCGTGATCGTGGCGATGGCGTCGTCGCTGCTGGTCTCCGTCACGCTCAATCCCGTGTTGAGCTACCTGTTCCTGGCGTCTCGAACGGGAGGCGCGCATCGTGAGAGCCCGATCCTGGCCTGGGTGCATCGTTGGTATCGGCCGCTGCTGGTCCGCGTCCTCCGGCATCGCTGGCCGGTGGTCGGGGTCGTCGTCGCGATCATCACGTTGGCCGTGGCGCTCACGCCGTTCGTGGGCAAGGAGTTCTTGCCGATCATGGACGAGGGCACGTACGTGATCAACGTGCGCATGCTGCCGGGCACATCGCTGGAGGAATCGCTGCGTATCGGCCGGCAGGTGGAACGCGCCCTCCTGGAGATTGCTGACGTGGTGTCCACGTCCGCCCGCACCGGCCGCGCGGAGCAGGACGAACACGCCGAGGGGGTCAACGTGAACGAGATCCTGGTTAACGTGAAGCCGCCCGAGCAACGCACGCGGTCGCGCGAGGCGCTGCTCGCCGACATTCGGGAGAAGCTGGAGCAGTTTCCGGGCGCCGCCACGTTCGTGGGCCAACCCATTCAGCACCGGATCGACGAATTGCTCTCGGGGGTAACCGCGCAGGTGGCGATCAAGCTGTTCGGTGCTGATCTCGATGTGCTGCGATCCACCGCGCAAGACATCGCCGGCGCAGTTCGGTCGGTGCGTGGGGCGGCGGATGTTCTGGTTGAACAACAGGTGGACGTGCCGCAGCTCCAGATCACCGTGGACCGCAACGCGGCGGCCCGTTACGGGCTGTCGGTCGGCCAGATTTCGCGGTTTATCGAGACGGCGTTCAAGGGAGACGTGGCCACGCAGGTCATTGCGGGACAGCGCACGTACGATCTAGTCGTGATCCTGGATCAGGTGTACCGAGACGACCTTGAGAAGATGCGCCAACTCTTGATCGACACCCCGGCGGGTCCCGAAGTGCCGTTGGAGCGCGTCGCGCAGGTGCGCTACGGCAAAGGTCCGAACACCATCAACCGCGAGAACGTGTCCCGGCGGATCGTCATCCAATCCAACGTTCAAGGCCGGGACCTGGGCGGATTTATCGACGAGGTGCAGCGTGCCGTGGCGCAACGGGTTGCGATACCGGAAGGGTACTTTGTGGTCTACGGCGGGCAATTCGAAGCCCAACAAGAAGCCATGCGACAACTCCTGCTCTTGGGCGGCGTGATTCTGATCGCGGTGTTTCTCCTGCTGTACATGAGTTTGGAATCCGTGACCTCAGCCGTGCTGGTCATGCTCAACCTGCCGTTTGCATTGGCCGGCGGCGTGTTCGCGGTGTTTCTCTCGGGCGGGGTACTGTCCATTCCATCCGCCATTGGGTTCATCTTGTTATTCGGGATCGCGATCCGCAACGGGATCATCCTGATCATGCACATCAAGACACTCCGGGAGCAGGAGGGGCTGTCCCTTGAGGAGGCGATCCTGCGCGGAGCCGAGCACCGCCTGAGTCCGGTGCTGATGACGGCGTTGGCCGCTGGAATCGGGATGGTGCCGCTGGCGTTGGCGACCGGTTCGGGAGCCGAACTCCTCAAGCCGTTGGCCACTGTGATCGTGGGGGGCATGGTCACCAGCACAGCGCTGACGCTGCTTGCGCTGCCGGCGTTGTACGACTTGGTCGAGGGACGCCGTGCGCCACGAACGAGGCCTGCGGCATGACACGGGTCATCGTGACCGGCATCCTGGTGGTGATGGCGCTCTGCATCGTCCCTGCCCCGGCGTCCGGTCACGGGGCCGATCACCTTCACCATCGTCTCAGGACCAAGAATCTCATTCCGGAGGGGAGTCTGCTGGTCGAGGCCGGCATGGTGGAGACGGACCTGAAGCGTGATACGGTCCAAGTCGAGTTATAGGTGAGTTTCTAGGAGCCCGTTCATGACCGGCCATCTGCCGCGTTGTCGCTGCGCTTGCCGGTGTGTTCACTCACAGGATTGTAGGGGCGGGTTTCAAACCCGCCCCTACCGACTCGCTCCTGCTATCTGGTGAGAGGGGAGCATGCGCCCCCCCTCTCATGTGGCTCAATAAACACCACCTTTGAGGTATGGTTGCCTGAGCGGGGTGGGATTAGCATAGGGGCCATGTCGGCATTTGAGGGCGCGAGGCATCGCGGAACGCGAGGCGTGATGATGGACATGCGGGTGTTCCGCGCACGGGCGGCAGTGTGGTTGGCCGGGGTGTTCCTGCTGTGTCTGGCGTGCCAAGCGTATCCCGCGACGGTTCACGCGCATCACGACGGCTCGTCCACGGCTGACCGTGGGTGCGCCGCGGTTATGGATGCGTCCCCGGTTTCGGCAGGGCACCCGCTGATCGAGTCCCTACGGAACGCCGAGCAGAGCCACGTGCAGATCGCATTGTGGCCGTCTTCATCGGCAGTGGTCGGATGGGTGGAACCGCACGCGCGGTCGGCGATCCAACCGACAGTGTCCGCTCCTCCCAATTCCCGCGCGCTGTACCAACTCAACCGCGTCTACCGCCTGTAGCCTGCCGCCCGTTCGGGCGGATGTCCTGATCGTTCGTTTCCAGAATTTTTCACAGCATCGTACGCGGCATCAACTGATCTCGGTCCAGGCAGCGAGGAGGCGTGTATGCATCGCAGGGTACGGGTTTCGGAGGTGGTGATGTCTCTCGCCTTGGCGGTCAGCAGTGGTGTGAACGGGTTGCTCGCGGTCCCGGTGAACGCGCATGACGTGGCCAAGCCGCCAGGGTCCTCGGTCGAACGCGCCAATCCGCTGCCCCACAGCGACGCCGTGGTCGGCGCCGGACAGGGGCTCTACCAGAAGGTCTGCGCGTCCTGTCACGGGGCGTCCGGGAGCGGGGATACCCCGGCCGCGTCGGGCTTCGCCCACCAACCGCCTGACTTCACGAAAGGGTTGAACAGTCGGACCGACGGCGAGCTGTTCTGGGCCATCACCAAGGGTGGCGGCATCATGCCGGGATACGAGAGGACCCTGAGTGAGGAGCAGCGCTGGCAAGTCATTCACTATCTGCGGACCCTGGCGGCTCCGCAGAGCGGACCGCAACCATGAGACAGACGGCACGCGTTCTGGCCATCGGAATGCTCTGCGGTCTGCTCTCGGGAGCCGTCGCGTCGGCGCAGGAGCGTGCTCCGGACGGCGCGGCTCCGTCCACCGATTCCGGTGAGTTGGAGTTCGGCGAGGCGACAATCCCCGAAGGCAATATCGTGCGGGTGGCCGAATCCGGGACCGTCGGTCCGATGTGGGCGTGGGTGGCGCTCTCGGTTCTGGCCTTCGCCGGCGTGGTTGCGGGGTTGTCCGCCGTGGCGATTCGCCGATGGGGCGATCGTATCCGGTTGCCGTTCGGCATCGCGGACCTGCCGGCGAGCGCCCGCGTCATGGTCACGCTCGCCCTGTTGGTCTTGGGCCTCGTGCACCTCTTCGGCGCGGCCACGGCCTACGTGATGTCGCAGGTGGTGAACGCCTCGGCCGAGGAGTACTACTTTTACATGAAGATCGGCAAGCTCATGGGTGTGACCCACTCGCACCTGTTTGGGACCATGCTGATGCACCTGGTCGTGGCGACGGTCTTTGTCTTCACCGACGTGCGGGAGTCGCTGAAGGTGGTGTTGATCACGGCGACGATGCTGGGCAGTCCGATCGACATTGCGTCATGGTGGCTGATCAAGTACGTCTCACCGCTGTTTGAAGCCGTGGCGTGGGCGGGTGAGACGACGTCAGAAGTGGGATATCTGACGATGACGCTGATTGCGCTTTATCAAGTCTGGCGCCCGGACGCACGAAGGGAGGTGGTGGTATGAATGGAGGGTCCATGGCCCGAGTCGTCGTGGCGTTAGGGATATTCATGGTCTGTGTCCCGGCCCTTGCCCAGCAGCAGACTGAAGAGGGCGGGCTCCAACTCGAGTCTCCGACATTGGCCCCGCCGCCCGCGCCGCCCAGCGTGGGACCGTTCAGCAACCTGAACATCGGCGGCACGCTGGACTATCGGTTTCTGATTCCGACCAACGGTGATTCGCCGTCGCTGGGTATCCACGTCAACGAACTATTCCTTACCACCAACATCGGCGACAACGTTTCGATTCTGGCCGAGCAACTCCTGTTAACGTCCGATCTGGAGACGGTCGTGGGTCAGGACCACGGGTTCGTCTATGCGATCGTTACCAACCTGCCAGGCTTGCCGTCGGACCTCGCGCTGAAGGTCGGGCGCCTTCGCTTTCGGTACGGGATTGACGCGGTGTCGGACGCCGCCGCCAATCCGGCGCGGAATCTGGTGTACAAAAACCTGGGTTTCATCTCGGACAAGGGGATCGAGGTCTCCGGCTACTACCGGGACATCGACTATTCGGCTGCCGTGCTCATGGGACCGGAGTTCATCACCGACGGAACTATGGGCGGGATCAAGACGCCCTCCGAGAACATGAATCGCCCGGTCGTGATCCGCGTAGGGTATGAGTCGCCGTGGGATCTCAAGATCGGGCTCTCCGGCTTCTGGGGCAAGGCGTATCGCTTTGAGAACGGCGCCACGTACGACATGGACGACATGCTGACCAACGGCTTCTTCGACCGCAGCCGCCTGGTGCTCAAACGTCGCGGATCGCTCGATCTGCGCTATGCGATCGGCCGGTGGGATGTCGCGGGCGAAGTCACGATCGGGCGCGAGCGGGACGGGGACGAGGCCATCGACGTGCGCGGGTACTACGCGCGGCTCGATTACCGCGTGATCCCGCAGAAGCTCACGGCGCTGCTGCAATACGACCTGTGGCGCGACGGACTCGTGCGGACCCGCGACGACGGCGTGATCACGGTCGGGCTGTCGTACACGCCGTTGGACCAAGTCACCTTGCGCCTGGTGGGATTGGTGAGCGACGCGGCTCTCTCGGGTGAGAACGATGCGATGGACACGATGGTGATCGGGCAAGCCTTGTTGACCTTTTAACCGGGGGATTGTGATGACTCCTGTACAACGTGCTATTGCCGTGACGGCCATGATGGGATTGGCGCTCGCCTCGGCCGCTCAGGCTCACCAGAAGGGCTGGCCGGGGAAGCGGTTAAGTCAGACCTTTCCCGATGCGGCCAAGTTCACGTCACGCCAGGTGACCTTATCGGCCGACCAACTCGGCCGCATCGAGCAGGCCATCGGGGAACGAGTGGAGCCGGAGAACCGGACGCCCACCTTCTATCCCGCGTTCAACACGGCCGGGGAGAAGATCGGGTTCGTGTTGTTCACGGATCAAGCGGGCGAGAACGGGCCGATCGAGATCGGTGTCGCCGTCGGCTCGGAGGGGGCCGTGCGCCGCGTCGCGGTGTTGTCCAGCCGTGAAGATAAGCGGATCGTCAAGGATGACTTTCTGGATCAATTTCGCGGCAAGACCGTGAAAGACCCGCTGACCGTGGGGACCGATGTGACGCCCGTGGCCGGCGCGGAGACGGCATCTCGGGCCTTAGCCATCGGGGTCCGGAAGGCGCTACTAATCGCGCGGGAGGCGTTCGGTGAACGGATTCCTTGACATCGACGCATCTCAACCCTTACGGCGGATGGCGACGCGTGTGGCGGCCGGTCTTGCGCTCGTCGTTATTGCGCTCGGCGTGGTTACGGACGCGTTCGCCTTGCCCTCCTCGCGTCGGCTGTTCGAGGCCAAGTACGGCTACAAGGTGACCTGCGCGCTCTGTCACGAGAAGGGCGGCGGGTCGTCGAGCAACGATTACGGGAAAGCCTTTCTCCGGGCCGGGGCCAATGGCCCGGCCTTCGCCAAGATCGAAGCGCGCGATTCGGACGACGACGGTGTGAGCAACGGCCAGGAGATCCAATCGCGGTCGAACCCCGGGGATCCGCGCAGCATCCCGGACAAGGCGGGCGATTGGCTGGCCGATGCCGGCAAAGTGCCGATTCCCGACAAGCCGCTGAAGGCATTGTTTCCCGGGGCCGAGGCGTTCGCTGCGGTCGAAGGGAGTTTGAACCAAACCCAGGTCGCGCTGGTTCAAGAAAAGACCGGCGAGCCGCTGACCGATGACGACACCGTGCCGACGTTCTATTTTGCGATCGCGCAGGGCAAGCGATACGGGGTCGCCCAATTCGTCCGAGTCGAAGGCAAGAAACAGCCCATGTCCGTGGCCGTGGCGCTCGATACCAAGGGCCGGATCACGGCCGTCAAAGTCCTCAAGTCCGATGACGACACGCGGTTTCCCGAGGAGCCGTTTCTCGCCCAGTTCGTGGGAAAGACGACCACGGATTCGCTCACGGTGGGGACCGATGTGACGCCGGTCTCCGGGGCGGAAGCCTTGTCGCAGACCTTTTCGACAGAGATCCGAAAGGCCCTGTGGATCGTCCAAGCCGTGTTTGGAAAGCGGTAGGCAAATGCGCAGCGGCTCATCGGTGTGAAGGGAGTGCGAGATGGCCACTGATCCGGTGTGCGGTATGACGGTTGACGACGCGTCGGCTGCGGGGACCTCCGCCTACGAGGGGCGGACGTACCACTTTTGCTCCGACCACTGCTTACGGGCGTTTACAGCCGACCCGCGGCCATTTTTGAGTACGCGGACCGGGGCCGGCGCGCACACGGTCGGGGCGGGCCCCTCAATGGCGTCAGGTCCTGCCCCGACCAAGCCGCCAAAGGACATGGCCAAGGATCCGATCTGCGGGATGGTGGTGGACAAGGCCACGGCGCTCAAGACCGAGCGCGCTGGCCGCACCTACTATTTTTGCAGCGCGGGGTGCCAACGCACGTTCGAGTCGCCCGAGCAAGAACTCAAGTCCATGCGCACCCGTGTGACGATCGCGCTCACCGGGGTGCTCGCCTTGGCGATGCTGCGGGCCGCCGCGTTCCTCGCGCTGGCTACCGGCGCCACTATCGTCACCTGGGTGCCGATTCCACAGTTGCCGTGGTTTACCTGGGGGGTGTGGCTGTTTCTGTTGGTCACTCCGGTGCAGTTCATCGGCGGGTGGTCGTTCTACGTGGGCTCGTGGACCGCGATCCGCACGCGCACCATCAACATGGACTTCCTCATCGCTCTCGGGACCACGGTCGCGTACCTCTACAGCGTGGCGGTGATTTTCGTTCCCGAGGTGTTGCCGGTGAAGGTGGAAGAGCGCGACGTGTACTTTGAAGTGTCCGCCGTGATCATCGCGTTTGTCCTGCTGGGCAAGTACATGGAGGAGATGATCAAGAAGCGCTCATCGGCCGCGGTGCGAAAACTCCTGGACCTCAAACCCGCAACCGCGCGCGTGATTCGCGACGGCGCCGAGATGGAGGTGCCGGCCGAGACCGTGATGGTCGGCGAGGTCGTGGTGGTGCGGCCGGGGGAAAAGATCGCAACCGACGGCGTGGTGCTCGAAGGTGCATCCTCGGTGGACGAGTCCATGCTGACCGGGGAATCCATGCCCGTGGAAAAAGTCCCGGGCAGTCAGGTCATCGGCGGCACGCTCAACCGCGCGGGCCTGCTGCGTTTTCAAGCCATGCGAGTCGGGGCCGAGACCGCCTTGGCCCAGATCATCAAAATGGTCGAAGAAGCTCAGGCCAGCAGCGCGCCCATCCAGCGGTTGGCGGATCAAGTCACCGGCTACTTTGTGCCCGCGGTGGTCAGCGTGGCGGTGCTGGCGTTTGCAGGCTGGTGGCTGGCCGGCAACTTCCCCCAAGCCTTGCTCGCGTTCATCGCCGTGTTGATCATCGCCTGCCCGTGTGCGTTGGGTATTGCCACGCCCGCCGCGCTGATGGTGGGCGTGGGCAAGGGCGCGGAGGCCGGGATCTTGATCCGTGGGGGCGAAGTCTTGGAACGCGCGCAAAAGCTCACCGCGGTCATCTTCGATAAAACCGGAACCTTGACGCGGGGCGAGCCGAACGTCACCGACGTGGTACCGCTCAGGGGGCTTGCCGAGGCGGAGGTGCTCCGGCTGGCCGCGGCGGTGGAAGTGGGATCCGAACATCCGCTCGGGGAAGCCATCGTACGCGCGGCTCAACGCCGCGGGCTGGATTTGCCGAAGGTGACGGGCTTCGAAGCGATTGCGGGCCACGGTATTCGCGGAACCGTAAATGGGACACACGTGTTGCTCGGCAACCGGCGACTGTTTCGTCGCGAGGGCATCGAGCCGTCGTCCGCTGAGTCGACGATGGCCCGCCTGGAGTCGGAGGGTAAGACCGCAATGCTTGTGGGGGCCGATCGTGCGCTGGTCGGTATTGTGGCCGTGGCGGACACCCTCAAGCCGGAGGCGAAGGAAGCCGTCTCGGCTCTGCGCCGAGAAGGGATCGAAGTCATCCTGCTCACCGGAGACAACCAGCGCACCGCCCACGCCATCGCGGCCGAGGTGGGGATCGAGCGGGTCATTGCCGAGGTCCTGCCGGCTGACAAGTCGCGGGTGGTGCAAGACCTTCAGCAGCAGGGCAAGGTCGTGGCGATGGTGGGCGACGGGGTCAACGACGCGCCGGCCTTGGCGGCCGCTGACATCGGCATTGCGATCGGATCAGGTTCCGATGTCGCCAAAGAGACCGGCGGCATTATTTTGGTGAAGAACGACGTGCGGGACGTGGTGGCCGGCATCCGCCTGTCCCGCGCGACCATGCGCAAGATCAAACAAAATCTGTTTTGGGCGTTTATCTACAACACCGTGGGCATCCCGATCGCGGCGTTCGGCTTCTTGAACCCCATTATTGCCGCGGCGGCGATGGCACTGAGCTCGCTGTCGGTGATTGTGAACTCGGCGCTCTTGAAACGAGTCAGGATGTCCGGCGCATGAGGCTCATCACACAGGAGCCGATATGAAAGAACGCATCGTGGTGTGTGTGCGTGAGTGGGCGTGGCTCTGTCCATTCGTGATGCTGGGGTTGGCCGCCGGGATCTTGATCTTGTTTGGCGTCACGGTCAGGACCTCGATTCTTGTCGCGCTCCTACTGGTCTGCCCGGCGATTATGATCTGGGGCGCTCTCTACCTGAGGCGCCGTGCGCCGAAGAGGTGAATTGACACTCGACCCCGTTAGGCTCCGATTCGCAGATATCAATCGGCTTCGCGCGATTCTGGTGATCGTGTTCGAATCGGGCGGAGCCGTGGTCGTCGAACGACTGCGGCTCCATTACCTGTTGCCGCTTCGACACCGCCTGGGCCGTCTTGTTAGACGACGAGCTCCCGCGGCCGAGCTGGCGAGAGGCGAGACCAAGGCGCTGTTCTCGCCACCCGCGTTGCGTGCGCTGTTGGAGCGGCTGGGGCCGACCTTCGTCAAACTCGGGCAGATTCTCAGTATGCGGGCTGATCTTGTGGGAACAGAGATCTCCGAGGAGTTGTCCAAACTCCAGAGCAATGTCGGCCCGTTCCCGTATGAGACGGCGCGGCAAATCCTCAAAACGGAGTTGGGGGGGTACCCCGAAGACGTGTTTGCTTCGTTTGAACCAGTGCCGGTGGCGGCCGCCTCCCTGGCGCAAGTCCACCGGGCTTTTCTCAACGACGGCGCGGAGGTCGCGGTCAAGGTCCAACGGCCGGGCATCCGCAAGATCGTCGAGCAGGACATCCACATCCTCTCGTTCCTCGCGGGATTGGCGGAACGGTTCATTCCGGAATTCAGGATCTACCAGCCGTTGAGGATCGTGCGGGAGTTCTCGGACTGGACGCTCCGAGAGCTTGACTTCAGAGCCGAAGGTCACAATGCGGAGCGATTTCGGTACATCTTCCGCGAGAATCAGGACATCTCTATTCCCAAGGTCTATTGGGACTACACGACCCCGCGGGTCTTAACCGCCGCCTTTTCCCACGGCGCCAAGGTCACGGATCTCGATCGGATCGCGGCGTTTGGCGTGGATCGCAAGAAGCTGGCCTCGATCGGCGTGGATGCGTTTTTCCAGCAATTCTTCGTGGCGGGGTTTTTCCACGCCGATCCGCACCCCGGCAATTTCTTCGCGATGCCGGACGGTTCGCTCTGTCTACACGATTTCGGGATGGTCGGGTATCTGGATCAGGCCTCGCGGCGAGAACTGTTGAGCTGCCTGATCGCGTTCGTGAACAAGGACATCGAGGCCTATACCAAACATCTCCTGCATCTGGCCGTCACCGACCAGCACAGCGATGTCATGGGATTCGAGAAGGACACCGCGGGAATTCTGAGCGAATTCTTTTTCTCCGAACGCGCGCCCAGCGTGGCGTGGGCGTTCTTCCGGGTGATCAACAACGCGACCAGTCGTGGGGTTCGGTTTTCGGCTGACCTCGCGCTCTTCGGCAAAGCGCTCGTGACCACCGAGGGGATGGGAAGCACACTCTATCCGGAGTTCGATCTCAACTCGGAACTGGCTCCGTTCGTGACGAGCGCCCTCAAAGGGTACTTCGCCCCCAGACGGTTGTTCGAGCAGGTCCAGACCGATCTGCTCGATTACGCGGCGTCGGTGCGAAGTCTTCCCGATCGAGTGCTCAAAGTCCTGGGCAAGCTTGAAAAAGGCGAGATCGGGGTGAAGCTGGACACCGGAGATCTGGATGGGATGAAAAAAGAGTTTGATCGCCAAAATGATCTTCGAATCCTCGGAATGGTGCTGACGGCGGTGATTTTCGCGACGCTCGCGTTGCTCCATTCCGAGGGGACTACCACGCTGTTTGGCGTTCATCTGAGCCGTCTGGGCGTCGCCGTCTCGGCCATCCTGTTCGTCTGGCTCGTTCTTCGGCTGAGGCATGGACCACGGACCTAACGGAGGTCGCGTATGAAGCAGGACCAGGCATCCACGACACGCAAGGGGTGGCGTTCAGGTCTGGCGCTGCTCGGTTTTCTCGCCATTGCCGCGTTCTTTCTCCTGTCGGAGCACCGGGCACACGCCCTCGGCCTCCTGCCGTACGTGCTGTTGCTCCTGTGTCCGTTGTTGCATCTGTTCGGGCATGGCGGGCACGGTCACGACGCTGAGAACGGAGAACGATCATGAGCCCATCACCTCCCGCTTACGGCTTGTGGTCGCTCGTGATCATCAATTCACTGATTTTCATCATGTTCGCTTTCAGCTTTGCCAAGCCGCGGACATCGCGTGACTGGAGATCGTTCGGTGCGTTTTCCGCGTTCTTGGTGGCGCTCTTCACCGAGATGTACGGTTTTCCTCTCACGATCTACCTGCTCTCAGGGTGGTTGCAGAGCCGTTATCCCGGCGTTGACTGGTTTTCACACGACGCCGGCCATCTGCTCGAAGAGTTGTTCGGTTGGCGCGCCAACCCGCACTTCGGCCCGTTCCATCTATTGAGCTTCGCGTTCATCGGCGGCGGGTTCGTCCTACTCTCGAACGCCTGGAAAGTGCTGTATGCGGCGCAACAAACCCGCACGCTCGCGACCGCAGGGCCATATGCCCGCATCCGCCATCCCCAGTACGCGGGGTTTGTCATGATCATGTTCGGATTCTTGTTGCAATGGCCCACGATCCTGACGTTGGCGATGTTCCCGGTGCTGGTCGTCATGTATGTCCGGTTGGCGCGGCGAGAGGAGCGTGAGGTCCTCGCCGAGTTCGGCGAGGTCTACGCTCGTTATGCCGCGCGCACGCCGGCATTCGTCCCGCGGTTCGACGGCCTCGCCGAACGCCGTGGGCGCTGAGCTGCTGAATCCCCTGTTGCGATTCCGATTGATCCTCCGGACTGATCCTGATACCGTGACGCAACCGTACCGGACCTGATGGGGCCGTGACGGTCCGGCGTACGACCATTCGGGGGGACGTGGTGCCCTACACCGAGGAGGGGAGGAACGGGTGATGGTGATCAAACGTGTGGTGATTGCGGCGGCCGGGTTCTTGGCGGCCACGGTTGTCGCGGCGTCGGCCGGGGAGTATCACCTGGTGATCGACGAACACACGGTCAACATCACGGGCCGGGACCGAACCGCGATGACGATCAACGGCGCAGTGCCGGGCCCCGCGCTCCGGTGGCGCGAAGGCGAGGACGTGACCCTCCGCGTGACCAACCGCCTCAAGGAGTCCACCTCCATTCACTGGCACGGCCTGATCGTGCCGAACACCATGGACGGCGTGCCCGGCATCAGTTTCGAACACATCCATCCCGGCGCGACATTTACCTATCACTTTACGGTCAAACAGAACGGGACCTACTGGTATCACAGCCACTCCGGGCTGCAGGAGCAGGCCGGCGTGTACAGCCCGCTGATCATCGACCCGGCCGCGCCCGAGCCGTTTCACTACGATCGCGAATACGTCGTGATGCTCTCGGACTGGACCGATGAGGACCCGTTGCGAGTTCTGGCCAAGCTCAAAAAGCGGAGCGGCTACTACAATGTCAACAAGCCGACGGTCGGCGACCTATTCCGCGAGGCCGGGCGGATCGGATGGCGCGCCGCATGGTCTGATCGTCTCGCGTGGGGGCGGATGCGGATGGATCCCACGGACATCGCGGACGTCACCGGCGCGACGTACACGTTCCTCGTCAATGGCCGGCCTCCCCAGGCCAACTGGACCGCGTTGTTCACGCCGGGGGAGCGGGTGCGCTTGCGGTTCATCAACGCCTCGTCCATGACCTATTTTGATCTGCGTATCCCCGGTCTGACCTTGGAGGTCGTGCAAGCGGACGGTCAGAATATCGAGCCGGTGGAGGTTGATGAACTCCGCATCGCCGTGTCCGAGACGTACGACGTGATTGTCGCGCCGCGCGAGGATCGCGCGTACACGGTGTTCGCGGAAGCCATGGACCGCAGCGGGTATGCGCGAGGAACCCTGGCGCCGCGTCTCGGGATGTCGTCGCCGGTTCCGGCCATGCGCCCGCGGCCGGTCCGCACCATGGCCGACATGGGGATGGCGGATGGCGCGCACGAGATGCGGCCGGAGGCCCCGGCGAGGGAGCAGGAGGCGGCCATGCCGGGGATGGATCACGGCGGGGACGGGGATATGGGCGCCATGCCGGGCATGAATCACGACACCATGGACCAGGGGTTGGGAGGCGGCATGTCCGGCATGGCCTCCAACGAAGCGCCGATGGTGATGCATAACTCCGACACGCACGGCTCGGGCAACGCCATGGTCGCGATGATGCCGCGGAGCCGCCTCCATGAACCCGGTGGCGGGCTCGAGCGCACGGGAACGCGCGTGCTCACGTACGCCGACTTGCGGGCCGCCGCCCCGCGCGATGATCGTCGGCCGCCGGAGCGGGAGATCGAACTGCACTTGACCGGCAACATGGAGCGGTACATTTGGGGATTCAACGGGAAGCGGTACGCGGAGGCCCAGCCGATCCGCATGCGATATGGTGAGCGCCTGCGCGTGATTTTCGTCAACGATACCATGATGGATCATCCGCTCCACCTGCACGGGATGTGGATGGAGCTCGACAATGGCAACGGCGACTACAATCCCCGAAAGTTCACGATCAACGTGAAGCCCGGGGAACGACTGTCGTTTGTCATGACCGCGGACGCGTTGGGCACGTGGCCGATCCATTGCCACCTTGCGTACCATATGGCCGCTGGCATGATGGCGCACGCGGTGGTATCCGACGGCGCAGGAATGGCGCACCCAGCGATGGCGCACTGATGGCGGGTGCGTATACGATGTTGGCCCGCGGCGCACGGCTCGCCGCGGGGGTGCTGTTCGCCACTGCCGTACTGGTTGGTCGCGCGCACGCCGTGGAAGAGGGCGAAGCCCACCTATTCACCTATCTCCAGGCCGATCAACTTGAATACCGACTGGGCGGAGAGGACACGTTCAGTTGGGATATCCGGGGCTGGATCGGCGGAGACTTCCGAAAACTGTGGGTGAAGACGCAGGGCGACGATGTCCTCGACGGCGACCTGGCGCGCGCTGAACTGCAGGTTCTCTACAGTCGGCTGGTCGCCGCGTACTGGGATGTCCAGCTCGGGGTGCGCTACGACGCAAAGCCCGATCCGTCGCGCGGGTTCGCGGTTGTCGGGCTCCACGGACTCGCGCCGTATTTTATCGAGGTGGACGCCGCCGCGTTCGTGAGCCATCACGGCGACTTGTCCGGGCGGGTCGAGGCCGAGTCCGACCTGTGGTTCACGCAGCGGTTGATCGTCAGCCCGTCCATTGAATTGGACGCGGCTTTCCAGTCGGTTCCGGAACTCGAGATTGAATCCGGGATCGGTTCGGTCGAACTGGGATTGCGGATTCGGTATGAGATTGTCCGGGAACTCGCGCCCTATATCGGCGTCTCGATGGAACAAAAGATTGGTCAGACCGCCGACCGTGCGCGACGGCGTGGGAATGACGTGGTCGCCACGACGTTGGTTGCCGGAATCCGTTGGTGGTTCTAGCACGTGTTCTGGCGCGCGCCGTGTCATGGCCATTGGTGCCCTCATCCGCGGGGAAAAGGGAAAAAAAGTGCCGACATTCCCCCATGCAGGCTCGGCGTTCCTCGCATGGTGAATGGGGTCATCAGACCAGGCAAAAATCCGTCGGAAAATCGCGGCCTTTGTCGGAGGGCGTCTTCATAAGTGACCCGACAGTATGGTATGTGGGTTGCATTATGTATCTGCCCCGGGCCGAATGAACGTGATCGGCCGCCCCTATCCCCGGGGAGCCGGCGATACGGCAAGAGGCGCGAGCATTTTGCCGTATTGACCGACTCCCTCGGGGAGAGGCTTTCGCGCCATCGGTACGCCAGTCGGCGCCTTGCAAACCCTCCGTCGCGTCGATATACTGGGCCCGGGTTTTAACCGACGAGACGCGCGTATGGACGTGGAAGTGGCCCAGCATTCCGGGTTTTGTTACGGGGTGAAGGAGGCGATTAATCTCGCCACCGAGACCGCGTCGGAGTCCGACCGACCGACCGTCACCCTGGGCCCCTTGATCCATAATCCGCAGGAAATCGAGCGGCTCAACCGAGATTACGGGATCGATCGTGTGGACTCGTTGGACGGGTTGCGCGACGTCAACGTGGTGATCCGCGCGCACGGGGTGCCCCCCGAGTATTTTGAGCGCGCCGCCGCGCAGCAACTGACCGTGATCGACGCCACGTGCCGTTTCGTGACCGATGTGCAGAACGCGGCGATCGACTTTTGCCGGCGCGGGTACCCGTTGTACGTGGTGGGGGAGCCCAAACATCCCGAAGTGATCGGCATCCTGGGCCACGCGCAACGGGCGTATCCCGATGCGGACATCCGTGTGGTCGAACACGTCGAGGAGATCATCCGGGCCAACCCGGCTCGCGCGGCCGTGGTGTTCCAGACCACGCACGAATACGCCAAGTACAAACTCCTGGAGCGCCACATCAAGGAGCGCGGCTTGCCGTGGAAGCTCAAGAATACGATTTGCGGCGCGACCAAGAGCAACCAGTACGCGGCGGATGAGTTGGCGCGACGGGTGGACGTGATGATCGTGATCGGCGGCAAGAACAGCGGGAACACGCGCCGCCTAATGGAATTATGCGAGACCCACGCGCGTTCGTACCACGTCGAGACCGCGGCGGAATTGAACCCCGCGTGGTTCGCGGGCGCCGTCAAGGCCGGCGTCACGGCCGGTTCGTCCACGCCGCAGTGGGTTGTGGATGAGGTGGTCTCGGCCATCGAAGCGTTGTAGGGGAGCCTGTCCATGAGCGGCCATCTGCCGCGTTGTCAGTCGGTCTTGCGTGCTCACGTACGAACTAGTACGCTCCGCGCGCAAGACCTCCTTCCGCCTTGCATCTGGCCACTCCTGAACAGGCTCCCGTCCGACGATCGTCGGACGGATTGCTAAGATTAACCACGCGTCATGCGGCGGTTAACAACTCGAACAACGCGGATTGCGCTGATCGCGGCCGGGGTTGTTGGAGGGATTCTTCTCGTCCTCACGCTTCTCAAGTCTCCGGTGATCTTTGGGTTGCGCGAGGACATTGCGCGGGCCATTCCCACGCAGGCGGTTCCGGCTGGGGTGGGGGGGCTGTCGGCCGAGGCTTGCGGGGTGTGCCATCGCGAGATCTACGAGGAGTGGAAGACATCCATTCATTCACAGGCGTTCGTGGATCCGTTCTTTCAGGCGTACTGGCGCAAGGACAAGCATATCTGGGTCTGTTTGAACTGCCATACCCCGCTGCAGAATCAGCAGGCCGAGGTCGTGGCGTGGAGTCCCGGGGTGCGGGTGGACCGCGCCGAGAAACGTCCCAATCCGGAGTTCGACGCAGCGTTGCAGCACGAGGGGATTACCTGCGCGGCATGCCATGTGCGCGACGGCGTGATCGAGGGGCCGTTCGACGATTCCGTGGCTCCGCACCCCACGCGGTATGCCGAGCGTTTTCGCACCACGGAGATCTGTTACACGTGTCATTCGGTGCCCTCGGATACGCTTCAGTTTTACAACGGCGGCCCGTGCGCCACGTTCATGGAGTACGAGGCCGGGCCGTACAAGGCCAAGGGCTACATCTGCCAGAACTGCCACATGCCGGAGGTGGAGCGGGCCATGGCGGACGGTGGGCCGGTGCGCAAGGGACGGCGGCATTTGTGGCGCGGCGGGCACAGTCCCGAGCAACTCAACATGGCGCTGACCACGGCGCTCACCGCGGACGAGCCCACGTTGACCGCTGGGCGTCGCACCACGTGGACCCTGACCATGACCAACAGCGGGGCGGGTCACATGTTGCCCACCGGCGATCCGGATCGGTATCTCTTGGCGGAGTTGGAAGTGCGCGATAAGGCGGGGCGGGTGGTGGCCTCGCGAAGCGACACGGTCCGCCGCTGGCTTATTTGGTGGCCGGTGATCTACGAATACCGCGACACGCGCATCGCGCCGTTGGCCTCGCGCGATCTGACTCTTTCGTACGACGTGCCCGCCGTCGACGACGGCTACACCCTAACCGCCCGCGTGTCGTACAATTTCATGACGGATCGGCAATACCAACGCCTCAAAACCAAGTACGGCATGCAGGTCGATAAGGCCTACGTCATCCCGCTGTACGCACAGACGATCCCGCTCCGCAGCGGCGAGTCCGTACCGCAAGTGGCGCAAACAACGACGTCGACATCGTGCGCCGCGTCTCAAGCGAAGAATGACAATGGTGGGCAAGCAAGCTGACCAGGCGCCCGGCAATCACTGATTGGCGAGACGTGGTACTCGGGTGAGGGTTTTTCAGCAGCCCGTCAGCGGATTTTGGTGCGGCCGGAGAAGCCCGACATATAATCGTGAACGTGTCCGATCTCCGGTTCCGGATACTTCCAACAGTAATACCCCTCGCCGTTGTCGAAGTCCACGAGCCACAGCCCTTTGACTTCGCAGCCCAGCGCCATGACCTTGCCGGCCCAGTCGCGCACGATCCGCGCGTACTCCGCCTCGAATTCCTGACGACGATGGGATTCAGGTCTGAGCGCGAGCATCTGGGCTTCCACGATCGCGGTGTCCGTGACCGCGCGCTCAGTCAACCCCATGATCTGAGGGAAGAGTTCAACGGCTTCGTCGAGGGTAAAGATACGGGACGTGGATTCTTCGGATTCCATGATGCCTCGTGAACGGAGTCGGTCTGGTGAATAATCAAAACTGAAGGATATTATCATGGAAGGTCAAGCTCCGTAAAGGCGGTCAACCATACGTGTACACGTACGGTTCGTTGCCCAGGGTGCCGGAATAGCATTCTTGATTCAGGCGGTCGCTCTATTTCATGTCGTGCTCCGCTATTTGAACTGAATCTTTTGGTCAGGACTAAAGAATTCTCTTGTCACCTCACGAAGTCCATTGGGAGTTAATAAAAAGACAAATGTGCTCGTCCGACTAAACGGGCGGTTTTCTGGGAGAGAAAGGCGTCCATCCCTCACCTGTAGATCCTCTTTGCTGAATATTTGGATTGAAGGGTCCCTGTACATGACGATGGGTGCTTTGTTGTAACCAAGGTGCCAGTTGCCGATATTGAGAAAGACGAGCGTGGCTCCATGAGGGAGAGTGGGGTGGAGGAGCTTAAGATGGCCTTCAAGCCCCGAGAGGAATCGACTCGTCGAGGTGATCAAATGCGTTGGAAGGTTCTTGGATACCCAGTAGATAGAATTGGCGGTAAACAGCAGTACTAGGGCGAGTATTCCCACTCGTGCAGCGGAGCGGCCCCAGAGGCCCTGAAGACCTCGGAACGGAATAATTAGCGCGATCCATAACCCAATGCTTGCGAACGACGAGAAATAGGGATAACTATGATTTGGGAGAACCAACACTGGAGCTAAGATGGTGAAAAACCACAGGAGCCCGAGAACTAGATACCACCATGCCCCATTCTGGTTGAACATCCTGTGCCATCCCACGATGGCCAGTCCATAACCGCATGTTATAAGATACTGCGGCCAACTTATGTTTCGCCATTCGAGAATTCCTGACGACTCGTTCCATAAGCTGTCCACTACATATGCTCCGATATTCCCGAGGTTCCAGTACGCCTGTTGCATAAAGTTGATGAGTAGGTGGGGTCCGAACAGGCTTACGCGAAATGGATCGGCTTCATTGGCATTGAGGCAGCTCTGGAGGTCGTATGGACAGCCGAGCCCAGTCTCTGTGATTGCTGTTGCGGCTGCGCGTGAGAGGAAGAAAATAAGCGGGACCAGCAAGAATAGTTTGGCCGAGCGAGCGATTGAGACAATATCGTCTCTGGTAAGACTCCCTGTTAACGCAAGCCGGTGGTAACATCCGGTGATGGCCGCTACCACGGGGAACATCACCAAATGTTCTTTGGTCATAAGTACGCCGAATAAAGCGATTCCCAAGGCGGCAACGATCCATGCCCGGTTTCCCCGCTCCAGCGATTCAACATAGCAATAAAGGGCGACTAAGAAAAAGAAAGTCTCCATAAGGAAGATCGAATTGCTGATCCAATAGATATTGCGAAACTGGACGAGGTTAGCGGCGAACAGTACGGCTACCGCCGCCCCGGCGATCTTATCTCGAAGGAGGCCTCGTATGAAAAAATACACTAAGAGGGTATTGGTCGAGTACAGTGCTAGTAGAAATAGGCGAAACGGCTGTGGATCAAATCCAAACAATTTATAGAACGTTAGAAAATACACCTCATCGAGAGGGCGGCGGAACCCATCTCGTACCCATGCTGCCCATACTTGACTCCATGAAGTGAGTGTGACTTCCAAGAAATCATCTGAGACAAATCCGTAGCGAAAGCTCGGCGTGAACAGGACCACCGTAACCGTGAGGATTCCACCAATGGCGGCGATGATCCCGATATGATCAGAAATGGGTCGGTAATTCATGCCTCGCAAGGAAGGCGTATTCTCAGGTGGGGCTGTTTTCATTCGGTTGGTGGTAAGCCGGTGTCCCCGATGGATTGAGATCGTCCTAAACTTAGTTGAGATTGGAGTAGCGGCTCCTGATGTGGTGAAGTGGGTGTCGGCGAAGACATCCCCAACGCACACACAGGAGGAGCCGCATGAAACGGACAGTAGCGAAGTCGGGT
>JBMOMC010000006.1:0-191406 GCA_049325335.1 Nitrospirota bacterium | reverse complement strand
AGATCATCGTGGTCTTCACGTCGCGGATGGCTCGTGGCGGTACGGTCTCATGCAAGTGATGCCGCCGGCGTTCGCCCGTGCGCGGATCACCGAGATGGTCCTGGCGGGGAACACCCACTGCCAGCCCCAGTCACGGTCCGCATGCGGGTATTTACTGGCCAGGGCATGCGGCAGCATGACGCGTCCGAAGCCCGCGGCCACGTCGGCCTCGTGTTGTGTCCGAACCCGTTCGAGATGCGCCGTGAGCCGCGGGATCACCGACGACGGCAGCATGGTGACGCGATCCTTATCGCCCTTGCTCACGCTTAAGCGGTTCACACCGGTCGAAACCCGCGTCATTCACGCGCGGGGAAGATCACATCGTGGGTCCCACTGTCGTGACAGCACGGCACTGACTCCAGTCGTGAGCACGGTTCCCGATGGGATCGCCTCCCCCATGTTCAGCCTCCGAGAGCTGGGCGGAGATGGAGCGATTTTAAAAGTGGAGGCGGCGAGCGGGTTCGAACCGCTGCATCGCAGTTTTGCAGACTGCTCCCTTACCACTTGGGTACGCCGCCGTGAGCGGTGGTTATAGCAGAGAGCGGAAAAACGTGTCAAATTGACTTCCCGCGAGTGCGGACGGTACGATGAACGACTTATTGGACGGATAGGCAACGTGAGTACGCCAAAAATTCAGGCCATCCGCGGCGTCAAAGACATCTTGCCGAGCGAGATGCCGGCGTGGCATCGCCTGGAAACCACGGCCCGACGATTGCTGGAAACCGCGGGCTACGCCGAAATCAAACTGCCGATCTTCGAAGCCTCGGAGCTATTCGCGCGGAGCCTGGGCGCGGCCACCGATATCGTGGAAAAGGAGATGTACACCTTTCCCGACCGCGATGGCAAATCCCTGACGTTGCGGCCGGAAGGCACCGCGTCGGTCATCCGCGCCTATATCGAGCATCACTTGTGGGGCGACTCGCCGCTGACCAAGGTGTATTACCTCGGCCCCATGTTTCGCCACGAGCGGCCCCAGGCCGGTCGGTTCAGACAGTTCCATCAGATCGGCGCGGAAGCCATCGGATCCCAGAGCCCGTTGCTCGACGCCGAATTTCTCATTGTGTTGGATCGGCTGTTCCGCGCGTTGGGCATCGCGCCCACGACACTCCTGCTCAACAGCCTGGGGTGTCCACTGTGCCGACCGCAGTATCGCGACGCCCTCAAGGCGTTCCTGGCCGGTCGGTTGACCGACCTGTGCGAGGTGTGTCGGAAGCGGTTTGAGACCAATCCATTACGGATCTTGGACTGCAAGCGCGAGGAGTGTAAAACCGCGACGCGCGACGCGCCCACCATCACCGGCTACCTCGGCCCCGAGTGCGTCGGCCACTTCGAGGCGGTAACCGCCGCGTTGACCGACGTGAGATTGGCGTACCGGATCGAGCCACGCCTGGTGCGAGGCCTCGACTATTACACTAAGACCGCATTTGAGTTCACGGCCGAAGGGCTCGGCGCCCAGAACACCATTGCGGCCGGCGGACGCTACGACGGCCTGGTCGAAGCCCTGGGAGGCCCGCCGACCCCGGCGGTGGGGTTTGCCTTGGGAATAGAACGCGTGGTCGCCCTGTTACCTGGGGGGAGCGCGCTCGCTCCCCCGCTCGGGGTGTATCTTGCCGCCCTCGGCGACGCGGCGGGCCGACGGCTTGCGGGGTTGCTCACCGCGCTTCGCGATGCCGGAATCCGCGCCGAGACCGACTATGACCGGGGCAGTCTTAAAAGCCAGATGCGCAAAGCCGATAAGCTGGGCGCCCGCTACACGGTGCTCCTCGGCGACGACGAACTGGCCAAGGACCAGGCCGTGGTCCGCGACATGGCAACCAAGGCCCAACAGGACGTTCCGTTGGCCGACCTCTCGCGATTTCTTTCCGAACGGCTGGGCGCTCACTAACCACCTCCGCGCCGTCGGGCTACTGGCCCTGATCCTCACGGGCTGCGGCAGCGCGCTTGACGTCCCGACGGTTCCGCCGCCTCCGCCCCCCCCGCCGCCCGCGCCCCCGCCCCCAACGCCGGTGACCCCGGTTGCGCCACCCGTGCTGGTCGGAGTCCCGTGGAACGTGAAGGTCACGGTGGGTGACGGTTCCGTGGACCTTACATGGAACTTGGTCAACGGCGCGCAATCATACCGCGCGGAGTGGGAAGCCGACGCCATGGAGCTGACCGATGTTGATCCCAGCGCCGGGAGTTACACCCACGCGTCGTTGGCGACCGATGCGCGTTACCATTATCTGATCACAGAAAACTCCCGGTCCGCCGCGGTGTCCGCGTTGCCGCGGCCCCTTAACACCGGTGCGCCCGCGGCCGTCTCCGTCGCGCCGAATGAGATCTCGAACACCCTCTCCTGGGAACCCGTTTCAGGCGCTAGCGAGTACCGACTGTACTGGTCGTACGTGCCGAATGTGACGCCATCCAACGGGACACGGATAAACCTTGATGGCAGCGTCACGACGTATACGCACGATGCCCTCGATGCAACCACATCCTATTACTATGTCGTTACCGCGGTCATTCCGGGCTTCGGGGAGTCCGGCGTCTCGGTGGAGGTCGGTGCCGTCCCGAGCCATCAGACCGGCCTCACGCTCACCGCCCGGGAAAGACAGGTCACCCTCGCGTGGACCGCAACCAACAGCGTCGCCATCACGGTCGTCCCGTCACAAGTGATCACGGCAGGACCGATTCCAACCCTTCCGATCACCATCCGGGGGCTGAGTAATGGCCGCCGGCACGCGTTCCGGGTCCGTCCGGTGTTCTCAGGCGGGCTGGGACCGCCCTCGGCAACGGTCTATGCGGTTCCCAAGACCGCCACCACCGGGGTCCCGCTCCACGTCGCCATTGCGGCCGGACAAGACGTCAACACCATCACATGGGATGCGGTGGCCGGAGTTACGGATTACGACGTGATCTGGAGTACGCAAAACGGCCTCGGAGGATCCGAACGGGTTACCGGCGTGGAGTTCCAGCACCCAGTCCTGACCCCGTGCACCGGTCCCGTCGATTCCTGCCCCACCTACACCTATCAGGTCACTGCGGCGGGCAACACCCAAAGCGTCGCGACTGTTGCCGCGCATGCCGTGAACGCCCCGCCGTTTCCCCCGTTGGTCACCACCGACGCCTCAGTGTTGATCACGGGACTCAAGCCCGCGGGTGCACGCGTGACGATCAGCGGCGTTGAGGTGGTACCGCGCAATTACGATACGGGATGGCGCACGAGAGTGATGCTCGACTGCGCCGCACCGCCATGTTCGTTCGCGTTTCCCATCGTCGCGGTCAACAGTGAGGAGATGAAAAGCACCGAGACGATCTACCAGGTGACGAGAAACTAGCCGTCTAACCGACCGGGGCCTCAAGGATACTCAGTGTCGCGCCATCCACCGCCGCGCGCACGCCGAACGGCAAGGTCACGTTCGTGCCGCCGTGGCCAGATGGGAAATCCACCAGGATCGGACAGGGTAGGTCCCCGAACACGTCGCGAATCACGTCGTGGAGCGTGTACGATTCGTGCGGCGCAGGATGACAGTCCGGCATCAGGCCGAAAATCACCGCGCGCGCCCGTTCGAACTTCCCGAGTTGCTTGAGGTACGTGAGCATTCGATCAATGCGATACGGCGGCTCGTTGATGTCCTCGAGGAATACGATTGCCCCGTCGGTCTGAATTTCGTACGGCGTGCCGATGGTCTGACACACTAGCGACAGGCACCCGCCGGTCAACACGCCTTCCGCGCTGCCGCCCTTGAGCGCAGCGACCCCGCGCACGTCGAACCGACCCGGTGGCGTGGTCGAACCCAACATCCGCACGAACGATTCGCTGGTGGTCGGCGAAGAATATTTGCCGAAGTTCGGGCTGACCATGGGGCCGTGAAACGTCACGACCCCGCAGGCCGCGCGGAGAAAATGCAGCAAGACCGTCACGTCGCTGCTGCCCACGAAAATTTTAGGGGATCGCGCGATGACCGCGGGATCGAGCAGCGGGATCACGCGCGAGGACCCGTACCCGCCGCGCGCCGCCACCACGGCCCGCACCTCGGGGTTCGTGAACATCTCCATCAGGTCCGCGGCGCGTTCCGCGTCGCGTCCCGCGAGATACCGCGCCGCGCGGCGCAAGGATCGGCCGAGCAGAATCCGATACCCCAATTCTTCCAGTCGCGCGATGCCGGCATTGAGGTCATCGTTTTTCACCACGCCGGCCGGCGCTACTACGCCGATGAGATCGCCCTTGCGCAACGCAGGAGGCTTGCGCAACGGGGTCATGCCGACTTGGGCGTCGGGAGTGATCGTGCCTCGGCCGCCTGGAGGGCCGCGAGGAGTTTGGCGTGGATGCCGTCGAACCCGCCGCTGGACATCACGCAGACCACGTCCCCGGGCTGAAGCTGAGGGCCCACCGCGCGAACAATGTCGTCCGCGGTCCGCAGACAGGCGGCGTGGACGCCGCGACGCCCCAAGTCATCCACGAGCTGGCGCGCATCCAAACGCTGCTCCGGCGGCAATTTGTCGGACGCGAACGGTTCCGCGATCACCGCGCGATCCGCCAAATCAAACGCGTCGGCAAACTGCGCCTGAAACACGGCACGACGGCTGGTGGCCGACCGCGGCTCGAATATGGCCCACAGTTGCCGGGCCGGATAACCCATCTTGACCGCGGCCAGGGTTTCCCGGATCGCGGTGGGATGGTGCGCGAAGTCGTCGATGACCACCACGCCATTCGCCACCCCGATCACGTCCTGCCGGCGTTTAATGCCGCGAAACGTGCGGAAGCCTTCCGCGATCTCTTCCGCGCTCAGCCCCGCGCCGTGTGACGCCGCGATCACGGCCAGCGCGTTGAGCGCGTTGTGCCGGCCGATCAGCGGGAGCGTGAACCGACCGAACCGCTCGCCCCCGCGTCGAACCTCGAACGCCACCCCGCCGTCCTGCGCACGAAGCCCCTCCGCCGACCACTCACTCCCCGCGCCGAATCCGTAGGTTTCCACCCGACTCGCGGACCGCCGCGCGACCCGCGCCACGGTCTCGTCGCCGGCCGCCGCGACCAACAACCCGTCGCGCGGAATCAGGTCCACGAACCGTTCGAACGCGGACACCACGTGTTCCAGGTCGCGGTAGATATCGGCGTGATCGAACTCGATGCTGGTCAGGATGGCCGTGCGCGGCCGGTAGTGAAGAAACTTGGGGCCTTTGTCGAAAAACGCGGTGTCGTATTCGTCGCCTTCCACCGCCACGAACTGACCGCCGCCGACCCGAAAATTGCCGTCAAAGTTCTTGGCCCATCCGCCGATCATGGCGCCCGGGTCGCGCCCGGCGGAGGTGAGCACCCACGCGAGCAACGCGGTGGTCGTGGTTTTGCCGTGCGTGCCGGCCACGACCAGCGAGTGTCGGTCTCGAATGAAGAACTCCGCGAGCGCCTGCGGAAACGACCGGTACGGGATGCCACGTTCGAGCGTCGCGACCGCCTCGGGGTTGCTCTTGGACACCGCGTTGCCCACGATCACCAGGTCCGCGCCGTCCACGTGCTCCGGCGCGAAACCGGAATACGGCACGATGCCCTGCTCCGCGAGCCACGTGCTCATCGGCGGATACACGTTCTGATCCGACCCCGACACGTGGTAACCGGAGGCCTTGAGCATGCCGGCCAGGGACCCCATGCCGGTTCCGCAAATCGCGATGAGATGGACGTGTTTTACGGCGGGCATTGGCGCAGCTATTATAGGCGCTCGCCGGGCGGATGTCACGGCGTGATCATCGTCTCATCCCACGCCGCGTCCAGTTCGGCCGCGGTTCGGCGCGCGACCGGCCGGCCGTACAGTCGCGCAATGAGCCCGAGTCCCAGTGGTACGCCCCACGCGCCAGCCGCCGCGGTCCACACCGCGCCGTCTTCAACCACCGGCGCGTCCACCACCGTCACGCCCGCGAACCGGGCGAGGCCGTCCCGGAATTTCGCCCGCGTGGCCACCCGTTTCCCGGACAACACCCCGGCCTTGGCCAACACGAATGTCCCGGTTCCCACCCCCGCCACGGCCCGCGCGTGTGAGGCCTGTTCGTGCACGAAGTCCCACAACCCGCCCTCCTCCATCTCCGGAACCGTGGCATCACCAATCTCCCCGGACCCGGGCACCACCAACACGGACAGTTCAGGACACATGGACAGATCGTAATCAGGGAGCCAGCGCAGACCGTTGGCGCCGTGGATAATCCCGGAGGTTCGGCTAATCGTGATCACGTGGGTTTCCGGAAGGTCGGACGCGCCGGACACGATCTGGAGTCGACGCAGTGCGGAGAACACGGCGTACGGCGCGGAGAAATCGAGTTCTTCCACGCCGTGAAACACCACGATCCCGACCACGCAAGCCGGAACCGTGGGCTCACTCATCGCGCCACGCGCGCACGCTCGCCATGACGGATCGATCCGCAGCCCAACCGCCCACGAGGACGAGGCGTCCATCGAGCACGGCCGCGCCCATCGCCGCGCGGGGTTCGGGCAACGACGGCAGACGCCGCCACGGTCCCGGGCGGTCCGCCGCGTCCAGGTCGCACATCGCCGCGGTCACGCCGATCCCCGCGTCCCCGGAGAACCCGCCGCACAGTACGAGGCGTCGACCGACGATGGTGAGGCTGTGCGCGGCCGCGGTCCAGGGCAGCGACCACGCCGCCCGTTCCCACGTCGCCTGTGTCGGATCGTACACTTCGACGCAGTCGTACTCGGTAAACCCGTCCGGTGTAAACGCCACGCCTCCCGCAACCGCCACCCGTCCGCCGAGCGCCAACGCCGAGGCGGCAAAGCGCGCCGTGGGCGCGGGAGGTAGCGACTCCCACAACGCCTCGCCGGGACGCCATCGTTCGGCGAACGAGAACCCCGGATCGGTTTGGGGACCGCCTTCGGTTGCACCGGGGTGATGGCCGGTCGCGATATAGATCCACCCGTCCAAGACGGCGCACGCCGGGTAATCGTGCGGTTCGAACATCTCCGGCCCCTCCGACCACCGATCAGCCGCCGGATCGTACAGCTCCACGATCCGCAAAAACCGGAACTTGCCGTCGGGTTTTTTGAACCCGCCGCCGATTACCGCGATGCGACCGTCGATCGACACCGCCATGGCGCCCGAGCGTTTGGTGGGCATCGGCCGAGCCGGGCGCCATCGCTCGGTCGCCGGGTCAAACACTTCAACCGCGTCCAGGCTAGCAAATCCAGGCCCTCCGCCGCCGATCGCGTACACCAAGCCGTTGTGGACCGTCACCGCGGGATGCGACCGCGCGATCGCCAGGTCCGGCAGCCGCTCCCAACTCATTTGTCGCCTCCGTGGCCCGACCGGGCCGTGAAATACAACGCCAGCGCCACGAACAAGATCCCTACCCCCAAATATAGGATGCTCAGCGGCCCGTCAAAGCTGGTGTGGATCACGTTCTTGAAAAACGTCACGATCAGGATCATCAGGACCACTTTGGCAAGACGGTCCTTGAGGTCGTCCAACGTCTGAATCAACAGAATCTTCGAGCTGTGCCGGGCGTCTTCCTGCGCCACGTCGATCTTGCTGATGAACAGTTCATACAGGCCCAGCGAGAAAATGAGTAGTACCGTGGCGAGCAGAAAATCATCCACCGCGCTGATCACGTGTCCCACCACCGCGCTGTGAAACGCGTCGTATTGATCGCTCGTGTGCGGCCCGCTGGTGGCGTAGCCGATCGCCTTCAGCGCCAAACTGGCCACGTCGGCCGTGGCGATCAAAAACAGGATCACCGCGGACGCCAGGCTGGCCACCACCGCGAGCAACACGATGAACCGACTGCGCCACAACGCGCCTTCGAACAGTCGTTCCCACGACTTCTTTTCCTTCTGATCGGCCACAGTGCTTCGACTCCCCCAGCGAGATCGGCATTATACGGGAGCGGAGTCGGGTTGTCGATTGGCCGCGCGACGCGGGCCTGTGGTACGATCAGCCGCGTCATGGACGACATCCCACCGCGCGATACGCCGAACGCGCGCCCCCTGGCGGGCGGCGAGCTTCGGGAAACCCTGCTCGCCGCCCGCCCGGTGTACGAGGGCCGGTATCTTCGCGTGGAGGAACGCACCGTTCGCCTCCCGGACGGCCGGGAAGGACGCCGCGAGATCGTGGCGCCGCCGAATGCGGTCGGCGTGTTGCCCATCACGGACCAGGGCGTCGTCTACCTGGTCCGGCAATACCGCACCGCGTTGGAACGCACGATCCTGGAAATTCCGGCCGGCATTCTCGAGCCCGGCGAGGACCCCGAGCAGACCGCGCGCCGCGAGTGCGGCGAAGAAATCGGGTTGTCTCCGGCCCGACTGGAGCCGCTGTTCGGGTACTACCACTCGGTCGGGTTCTCCACCGGCCGCATCGAAGTCTTTCTCGGCCGAGACCTGCGACCCGCGCCCCACGCCAAGCCGGACGGGACCGAATTCTTGGAAGTCGTCACCATGCCGTTCGACGAACTGCTCGATCGCGTCCGGCGCGGCGAGATCGTGGACAGCAAGACGCTCCTGGCCGCGACGTGGTACCACGCCTTTTACGCGTAGGCCCGGTGACGTCCTGATGGATACGGATCTCGAACCGGAGATCCAGCGGATCGGCCGCGACATCCTGGAGCGCGCGGGCACTCGTCGCGCCGGGGTCTTTGACCCCTCACGGTGGGCGGGACAACTCATGGAGCGGGCCATCCGCGACGAGGCGTTCAAGGTCGCGTTGTTTCGCTTCGTCGATGTGCTCCCTACCGTGTCGGATCCGGGCGACGCGGCCGCCCTGTTTGCCCAGTACATGGAGGGCCTCGCGCTCCCCGCGGCGTTTTCGTGGGGTCTCAAACACCTGGAATCAGGCTCGGTGACCGGGCGACTCGCGGGCCGCGCGCTCCAGGACCAGGTCACGGCCATGGCCAAAATGTTCATCGCGTCGGAGAGCGCCGATCACGCCGGGCCCGCGATGGCCGCGTTGTGGAGCCGCGGTCAGGGCGCCACCGCGGCCCTGCTGGGCGAAGCCGCGCTCAGCGACGCGGAGGTGGATGCCTACCAACACCGCTATCAACGGTTGATCACCGCGATCGCGGACGCGGCCCGCGCCGCTGGCGCTCCCGCAGGGCGCCACCCCTTGGCCGACATTCCGGCCGCCGATGTGTCGATCAAGACCTCCTCGCTCGACGCCCGCCTCGACCCCGCGGATTTCGAGGGCAGCCTGGCGCGCGTGAGCGCTCGTCTCACCCCCATCCTCCAAACCGCGCGCGCATGCGGCGCGCACGCGCACCTTGATATGGAACACTATGCCTTGAAAGATCTCTTGTTGGCGCTCGCGCGGCGGATCTTCGCGGAGGGCGACGGCGCGGACGGGCACGCCGGACTCGTGATCCAAGCGTATCTGCGCGACGCGGAAACGGATCTTCGCGCCGTACTCGACTGGGCGTCGCGGCGACCACGACCGCTGACGATCCGGTTGGTCAAGGGCGCGTATTGGGACGCGGAACTCATCACCGCGCGCCAAAAGGGGTGGCCGATCCCGGTCTTGACCGACAAACGCGAAACCGACGCGCAGTTCGAACGGCTCACCCGTCTGCTCTTGGACCACGCGCCGCGGGTCCGGCCCGCGATCGGGTCGCACAACGCGCGGAGTCTCGCGGCCGCCATTGCGTACGCGGAACGTCTCCGCCTCCCCCGCTCGGCCTACGAGCTGCAGTTGCTCTACGGCATGGGCGATCCCATCGCGCAGGCCTTGACCGAGATGGGGTACGGCGTACGCATCTACGCGCCGGTGGGCGAACTGGTCCCTGGCATGGCGTATTTGGTGCGCCGCTTGCTGGAAAACAGCGCGAACGAATCGTTTTTGCGCCGCAGATTCCAGGACCGCCAGGACGCGGATGCGTTGCTGGTGCCGCCCGTCATCCCCCCCGCACCCGTAGGGGCGCACGGCCGTGCCCCCCTACGGGATGACGATGCATTCATGAACGAGCCGCCGTTGGATTTCGCTCGGCACCACGTTCGCGAGGCCATGCAAACCGCGATCGCCCGCGCGCGCACGACCATCGGGCGCGCGTATCCGCTGATCATCGACGGCCGCCGCGTGGAGACCGGCCGCACCGCATTGTCGGTCAATCCCGCGGCGCCGTCCGAGATCATCGGCCGCGTCGCGCAGGCCTCGCGCGAACAGGCCGATGCGGCGGTGACCGGCGCGGCCGACGCCTTGACGACGTGGCAGCGCGTGCCGGTTGCGGAACGCGCGCGCGTGCTGCGCGACACCGCCGGTCGGTTACGCGCGGCCAGGCTCGACCTGACCGCATTGGAAGTCTTGGAAGTCGGGAAAACCTGGCGCGAGGCCGACGCGGACGTGTGCGAGGCCATCGACTTTCTCGACTACTACGCGGGCGAGATGCTGCGCCTCGCGCGGTCCCGACGGATGGGCGAGATCCCCGGCGAAGACAACCGCTATTGGTATATCCCCCGCGGCGTGGGGCTCGTGGTCGCGCCGTGGAACTTCCCGGTGGCCATCCCCGCGGGAATGATCGCGGCCGCATTGGTCGCGGGCAACAGCGTGATCTTTAAACCTTCGGGGTTATCACCCGTGCTCGGCGCGCGCTTAGTCGATGCGTTCACCGCGGCCGGCCTTCCTCCGGGGGTGTTGCAGTTTCTGCCCGGACCCGGGAGCGAGATCGGCGACTACCTGGTCGATCATCCGCTCGTGGATTTCATCACCTTCACCGGCTCAAAAGAGGTCGGCCTGCGCATCAATGAACGCGCGGCCCACACCCCGACAGGGCAACGCCGGGTCAAACGCGTCATCGCGGAGATGGGCGGCAAAAATGCGGTGATCGTGGACCGCACCGCCGACCCCGACGAAGCCCTCGCGGGCATCCTCACGTCCGCGTTCGGCTACCAAGGCCAAAAGTGCTCGGCCTGTTCGCGCGTCATCATCGAGCAACCAGTGGCCGACGCGCTGATCGCGCGTCTCATACACGCCGTCAGCGACCTGCCCCTTGGCTCGCCCGAGGACCCCGCGAACCGAGTCGGTCCGGTCATCGATGCCGCGGCCCGCGACCGCATCCAGGCGATCATCGACCGCGGCGCAGCCGACGGCTTGGCCTTGCGCGTCGCGCCCCCGCCGCCCTTGCCCGGCTATTACGTCGCGCCCGCCTTGTTTGGCCCCGTGCCGCCAAGCCACCCACTGGCGCAAGAAGAAATCTTCGGCCCCGTGTTGTCGGTCCTGATCGCGCGTGATTTCGACCACGCCCTGTCAATGGCCAACGACGTGGAGTTCGCGTTGACCGGCGGCCTCTACTCACGCAGCCCCGCCAACATTCGCCGCACCGCCAACGCATTTGAGGTGGGCAACCTGTACATCAATCGGCCGATCACGGGCGCCATCGTGGGCCGCCAACCCTTCGGCGGGTACCGGCTCTCCGGCGTCGGATCCAAAGCGGGCGGCCCCGACTACCTGCCCCAATTCTTGATCCCGAAGAGTTATTCGGAAAACACCACCCGGCACGGCTTCGCGCCCACAGATTGATCCCCCCTTGGTGACGACGATCGTCGTTTCCGGTCATCAACGCCACGCGCACGGACAAAGCCTTGCTCGTAGTTGATTTAGCCACGGTTTAGAACTAAACTGATTATCAGCATTCATCAGATAAGCTGAATTGGAGGATCGACCATGGCCGTTGTCAAGGTCTGGGGCCGGGGGCAACTGACGATTCCGGCAGCCCTGCGGAAGGAACTGCGACTGGACGAGGAGACGACGCTCAGCGTCGTCAAGGCGGGAGAGGCGCTCGTGTTGACGCCGAAAAAGTTGATCGGCGACACTGTAGCCAAAAAAGCGGAGAGAGAACTCAAAAAGGCGGGGTTGACGCTGGAAGATCTGTTGCGCGATTTAGAGAAACAGCGGCGCCGGTACAACCGAGAACGGTATGGCGGCTAGACGATGGCGGGTATTCCTCGATACCAGCGCATTGATCGCAGGCCTCATCTCGCAGACGGGTGCGGCGAGGGAAGTCCTTCGCCTGTGCGAAGCCGGAGTGATCGAAACGTTGGTCTCGAAACAAGTCCTGACCGAAGCTGATCGCAATCTGTCTGAAAAGCTACCCGGCCTGGCGGCCGACTATCGTCGCTTGATTCAGTCGATTGCTCCCACACTTCTGGACGATCCGACCCGAGAGGAAATCTCTCGAGTCGCCGGCTTGATCCACTCCAATGATGCGCCAATCCTGGCAGCCGCGATCGCGGCAGAGGCCGATTATCTCGTCTCGTGGAATACGAAACACTTCCACCAGCCGAAAGTGCGCCAAGCCGTCCGCTTTCAGATCGTCACGCCCGGCGAACTGCTTGTCGCGTTCCGAAACTCGCTGCCAGAAGGCTAACAGAACAATCTCTGACCGGACTCGCGGCAGCGCAATTCCGGAGGAACGCCGACCGGACACGATACCAAGTCAATCCGCATGCCCCATCATGTGCGTTCGCCTTAAGCCTCTCGGTATTGACTCACGCGGAACCCTCCCCAATTCGCCCACCAGATCCGTAAAGACGAATCCGTCCCGCTCCACGGTTTCGCCCACAGTCACGGCCACCGGACGGGCGAACATCGGGCCGTTCCATGCAAACGTGTGGAACTCGCCGTTTTCGCCGCAGGGATCGATGTCCGCCGAGAGGTCTTGAAGCAGTGATTCGTCGAACGCGCGTCCGGCGAGCGCGACGGGCACTCGCCGTGGGTCAATGCATACGACATGAGCCCGGAGCCCGCTTGAGATCATCTCCCGCGCAAGCTTCGCGGTGTCGCGCCGCCACAACGGAAACACGCCGGTCATCCCGACGCGCCCAAGCTGGCGCTCTCGGTAGACACGGAGATCCGCCAGGAACAGATCGCCGAACACGACGTGCGTCACGCCGTCACGTTGCCCGAGGTCCAGGGCCTCCCGCATCCGCGTCTCGTACACGTCGTTCGGGCATGGCGCCGGAATACGGACTACATGGAGCGGGAGGCCGACCGCCGCGGCCTGGGCATGCAGGAGCTCCTCGCGCACGCCGTGCATGGAAATCCGGCCATACGTGTCGGTGACTGTGGTCAACAGACCGACGACGTCAACCTGGCCCTGCTGTCGGGCCACGTGCAGCGCCCACGCGCTGTCTTTCCCGCTGCTCCAGGCCATCCAGGCCCTAGGCGGTTTCATCATACGACTCCGATCAGACACTGCAGCACGATAGCGGGGAGCGATTCACGGTGTCAACGCCGGCGACACGACATCGGGTACGGTTCTTCTGGAACGCATCGCCCTTCAGCGACACTTGCCGTTGTTGTACTCCGCCGACCCCTTTGCTAAGATGACCCGGTTACCTCTACCCACATGGCACAAATCCTGATCACTCGCATGCTGCGTGCGGCGCGTCTCGACGCCGCGCTCTATGAAGAGGTCGAAGCCGACCGCACGGCCATGGCTCAGGCCATGGCCGTGGTGCTGATCTCCGGCCTCGCGGCCGGCGTGGGCGGGTTGCTCAAAACTGGGCCGGTCTCGTTGCTGATCGGCACGGGTAGCGCGATTTCCGGCTGGTTGGTGTGGGCCGGGTTGACGTACTTGATCGGCGCCAAATTGTTTCCGGAACCGGACACCAAGGCCGATCTGGGAGAGATGTTGCGCACGATCGGGTTTGCCGGGTCGCCCGGCGTGGTCCGCGCCTTCGGCGTGATCCCTGGGCTCACCGAAGGCGTGTTCGTGGCCGCGTCGGTCTGGATGCTCGCCGCGATGGTGGTAGCGGTCCGCCAGGCATTGGACTACAAGAGCACCGCGCGCGCGGTGGGCGTGTGCGTGCTGGGCTGGCTCATTCAAGCCACGGTATTTCTCCTCTTGCTGCGCGCGCAGGGCATCGACCCGCGCGCATTGGGCCAACTGGGAAGCTGACGACATGGAACGACACGAGCGTCTCGGGATTCGCCACCAACTGCTCAAGAAGCTGCGCGACTCGTTTCTTTATAACAGCGAGCCCACCTTCACCCTGTCCTCCGGTCGCAAGAGCCGCTACTACATCGACTGCAAAAAAGTCACGCTCGATCCCGAGGGCGCGTTCCTGATCGCGCGTCTGGTGCTCGACGCCATCACGGAGGACGAGGTCGACGCGATCGGCGGCATGACGCTGGGCGCGGACCCCATCGCAGTCGCGACCGCGGTGGTCGGCTACCAATACGACCGGCCGATCGCCGCGTTCGTGGTACGCAAGGAACCCAAGGCCCACGGCACCACCGCGTTTATCGAAGGCCACGTGCCGCGCGGCTCGAAGATCGTCGTGGTGGACGATGTGCTCACCAGCGGGTCATCCACCGAGCGCACCATCGCCATCCTCAAGGAAGCGGGTTGCGTCATTGTGAAAGTGCTGGCGCTGGTGGACCGCAAGGAAGGCGGCCGGGAACGATTAATCGCCGCGGGCTATCGCGTGGAATCGCTGTTCACGGTCGAGGATTTGCTTAAGGCGTAGTCGTCACGCGCGGCCTCGCGCCGGACGAGCGGACACCGCATGTACCGACTGCTCCTGCATCCCGCCGTACTGCTGTTGATCGCCGGTTTGGCATTCTGGTGGTGGGCCCGCCGCACCAACCTGCGCGTGCGCCTCACCCGACTCCCCACCGCGCGAGAGTGGGCGATCTTGGCGTTCGTGATCCAACTCCTCCGTCGTTTCCTGCGATTCCGCCTGTAGTCCCGTGGCCCGATTCAGCAGGACGTTGAAAAACACAGTGATGCCAGCAGACTGCTCAAAAAGTTCCAGATGCAAGGCCGCAGGGAGGAGGAAACCGGAGCATACTGAGTCGTACGCGAGGATTTCCAACGACCGAGAACGCCGCAGATGGACTTTTTCAGCAGCCTGTCACGCGTCGATCTGCGCCTTCTGCAGCTTGCCCGAATAGTCCCGGTAGATCACTTTCCACTTCGTGTACAACTCCAGCGCGCCCCCGCGGCCCCCGGCTTCGCGCGGCCCCAGACCCGTGCGTTTGGTGCCACCGAACGGAAGCTGGATCTCCGCGCCGATGGTCGAGGCGTTCACGTACACGATGCCCGTGTCTAGATCGCGTTCAGCCACGGCCGTCTTATTGACGTCGCGGCTGTAGATCGCGGCGGAGAGGCCGTACGCGACATTGTTGGCGATCTCGACGGCCTGGCTCAGATCGCGGGCCTTGAGCACCGACACCACCGGACCGAAAATCTCCTCCTGCGCGATCCGCATCCCGGGCGTGACGTCGCCGAAGATGGTGGGCACGATGAAGTGACCCTTGGCGAGCGGTCCGTCGGTCGGCGCGTGGCCGCCGCACAGGAGCGTGGCCCCCTCCTTTTTCCCGATCTCAATGTACTCCAGCACCGTCCGTTTTTGCTCGGCGCTGATCACGGGCCCCACGTGGGTCGCGGGGTCGAGCCCGGACCCGAGGCGCAAGGTCTTCGCGGCGTTGACGAAGCGCGCCACGAACGCGTCGTACACCGACTCGTGGACGATCACGCGGCTGGCCGCGGTGCAGCGCTGACCACTGGTGCCGAACCCGCCCCAGAGCGCGCCCTCCACGGCCAGATCCAAATCCGCGTCATCCATCACGATCAACGGATTCTTGCCCCCGGTCTCGGTGCACACTGGCCGGTGCAGCCGCCCGCACAAGGCCTCGATCCGCTCGCCCACGACCGACGACCCGGTGAACGAGACCACGCTCACGTCCCGGTGTCCCGCCACGGCCTCACCCGCGGACTCGCCGTCGCCGTGGACCAGATTCAACACGCCCGGCGGCAGCCCTGCGTCCTGAAGAATTTGCACGAACCGCGTCGCGCACAACGGCGTGAGCTCCGAGGGCTTCAGGACGACGGTATTGCCCGCCACCAGCGCGGGCAGAATTTTCCACGACGGGATCGCCACCGGAAAGTTCCAGGGTGTGATCAACCCGCACACCCCGAGCGGTACCCGCACGGACTTGGCGTCCTTATTCGGCAGTTCGGACGGCACGGTTTCGCCGGACAGACGCCGCCCCTCGCCCGCCATGTAGTAAGCCATGTCCACGGCCTCCTGCACGTCCCCCCGCGCTTCCGCGATCACCTTGCCCATCTCGCGCGTCACGATCCGAGCCAGAGCCTCCTTCTCCCGCGCCAGCCGTTCGGCCGCGCGGAACAACGCCTCGCCGCGCTTGGGCGCGGGCACCGCACGCCACGCGGGAAACGCGGCCCGCGCCGCGGCCACGGCCTCGTCCACGTCCCGCGCATCCGACGTCGGCGCGATCGCGACGACCTCGTCCGCGTCCGCCGGGTTGCGACTCTCCAGCGTCCGCCCCAACGCCGCGGGTTGCCATCGACCGTTGATCAAATTGGCGATCCGTTCGCTCATGACGCTCTCCTTGGCCTTCTCGGTGTAGCAGAATCTTGCGAGACCCGCAAGCGGCGATGTTCCGGTTCAGCACCGGATGTTGTCGTCTTGACACGCCTCAAAATGCTCACGTATGATCCCGCGCGTGATCGTCTTAGCTGCGACATCGATCGCTTGGAAAACATACGAGGAATTCCTCTCCGAAGTCGATCCCGTTGAAGTCTCTTCCGTCCTCCGCCTGTTGCTGACGTGCGACGGGTCCATGACCACCGCGCTTGAAGCCGTGCGCGGGGGGCGGGTCGACCTCGAATTGGTTCGACAAGGCGAGGAGCCGATCGACGCCGACACCGCGCGCCGGTTGGGCGTGTCGGCGCGACAGACCGCGGTCTCGCGTCACGCGTGGTTGACGCACGCGGGGGAGCGCCTGCTCTACGCGGTCTCGGTCTTGCCGATGGAATCGCTGAACCCCTCGGTGGCGATCGAAGTCCGTCGCGGCGTTGAACCGCTCGGCCGATTGTTCGACACCGCCGACCGCGCGGTCCTGCGCGACGGGCTCCGCATCGGCCGCGTGCACGACCCGGAGTTGGCGGCCGCGTTCGGCGTGGGTCCCTCCGCCGCGCTCTGGTGCCGGACCTACCGGCTCGCGGTCGAACGCACGCTCACGGCCTCCATCGTGGAGGTCCTGTCCCCTCGATTGGCGGATTGAGATGGCGACCAACGCCGCCGGTGTACACGCGGTCCAGCGGAACGCGCGGCCTGAAACCGCGCTCCGCGCCAAACTGATCGCGGTTTCGGATCTGATTCGTTTTCCTAAACAGTACGGCACCCTCCTGCTCATGGCTCCGACGCTGTGGTCCCTGTTCATCGCGTCGGACGGCGCGCCGTCGTGGCAACTGCTTGCCGTGTTCGTGGTCGGCGCGTTCGTAATGCGCAGCGCGGGTTGCGTGCTCAATGATCTGGCCGATCGGAAGTTTGACGGCCGCGTGGAACGCACCAAGGACCGTCCGCTGGCATCGGGACGGCTCGCGCCCGGGGAAGCGCTGGCCGTGGGCGCGGTCTTGTCCGTGGCGGCGCTGCTGCTCGCGCTCACGCTGAATCCGCTGGCCATTGGCCTCAGCGTCGTCGGGTTCGCGCTCGCCGCGGTGTATCCGCTGATGAAGCGCGTGATCGCCATGCCCCAGGCCGTGATGGGCGTCGCGTTCGGGTGGGGCGCCGTGCTCGCGTGGGCCGCGGTTCGAAACGAAATCGCCGCGCCCGCGATCGCCATCTTCCTGGCCACGGTGTGCTGGGCCGCGGGTTACGACACGATGTACGCGATGATGGACCGCGACGACGATGCGCGGATCGGCGTGCGCTCCTCCGCGATCCTGTTCGGCCGATACGCGTGGGTCGGGGTCGGCGCGCTGTTCGGCCTCGCCGTCATCGGCCTCGGCACGCTCGGCGCGCTCGTGCCGCTTGGGTCCGTATATGTCGCGACCGTCGCCGTGGTGGCCGCCACGTTCAGCTACCAGACGTGGCGACTACGACAAGGACCTGACCGTCCCGCCGTCTTCGCGCTATTTCGATCGCACGCGTGGATCGGGTTGCTGATCCTCGGCGGCATCATCCTCGATCAATCGATTCGGTAACCGACCCATGCCCTATACCGATCTTCGCGAATTCATCGAGGCCCTGGAAAAGTCCGGCGAACTGATCCGCGTCAAGGCCGAAGTGGATCCCCGCCTCGAGGTCACGGAAATTCTGAACCGCCTGCTCGCGACCGGCGGACCCGCCGTGTTATTCGAACGCGTGAAAGGCTCGTCGATTCCGCTGCTGGCCAACCTGTTCGGCACGGTCAAACGCGTGGCCATGGGTTTGGAGACGGACGAAGCCGGACTCGAGGAAATCGGCAAGTTTCTCGCGTTCCTTCAACACCCCGAGCCGCCCAAGGGGTTCGTGGACGCGATCAAACACCTTCCGTTCTACGGCCGCATTCTGCACCTGGCGCCAAAAACCGTGAGCCGGGCCGCGTGCCAGGAGGTGGTGCTCACCGGTGAGCAGGTGGATCTGGGACTCTTGCCAATTATGTTTTGCTGGCCCGACGACGGCGGCCCGCAGATCAACTGGCCGTTGGTGGTGACCAAGTCGCCGCACGGCGGGAAATACAACGCGGGTATCTACCGCATGCAGGTGCTCGGCAAAGACCGCGCCGCGATGCGGTGGCTCAAGCACCACGGCGGCGCGCACCACTACCGCGAGTGGATGGCCGAGGGCAAACCCATGCCGGTGGCGGCCGTGCTCGGATGCGACCCGGGCACGACCATCGCGGCGGTCACGCCCGTGCCCGAACAGATCGGCGAGTACCACTTCGCGGGTCTGCTGCGGCGCAAGAACATCGAATTGGTCCGCTGCAAAACCATCGACCTCGAAGTGCCGGCCTCGGCCGAGATCGTCATCGAGGGCGAGGTCTTGCCGGGCGAGATGTGCGACGAGGGGCCGCACGGGGATCACACCGGGTACTACAACCCGATCGAGTCGTTTCCCGTGTTGCGAATCACGGCGATCACGCACCGCCGCAATCCCATCTACATGTCCACGGTCACGGGCCGCCCGCCGCGCGAGGACGCGGTGGTGGCGCTCGCGCTCAACCGTATCTTCCTGCCCATGATTAAGACCACGTTCTCGGAGATCGTGGACTTTCACCTGCCGATGGAGGCGCTCTCCTATCGCGTCGCGGTGATCGCCATGAAGAAGGAATTTCCCGGCCACGCCAAACGCGTGATGATGGGACTGTGGGGTTTCTTGAAGCAGTTTCTCTATGTGAAATTCGTGATCGTGGTGGATCCCACTATCGACGTGCGCAAGTGGGAAGACGTGATCTGGGCCCTGTCCACTAACGTAGACCCCCGGCGCGACGTCACGATCATCGACCACACCCCGATCGACTACCTGGACTTCGCGTCCCCGCTCCCGGAGCTCGGATCCAAAATGGGCATCGACGCCACCACCAAGATTCCGCCAGAGACTTCGCGCGAATGGGGCAAACCGATTATCATGGATCCCGATATCATCGAACGCGTCACGCGGCGGTGGCGCGAATACGGATTTTCAGACTGAGACAGGACGGCTTATGACGCACCCCTTGCACCCGATCATCGTACATTTTCCGATCGCATTGTTGATCACCGCGATCGTACTTGGAGCGCTCGAACTGGTCTTGAAACGCGACGCACTCCGTGAGGCCGCGACCTGGTTGTTGGGCTTCGGCTTCATGGGAGGGCTGGTCGCCGCGGCCACCGGAATCCTAGCGGAAGAAGCCGCGGAGGAGGGAGGCGTACCGGAAGGCGCGATTGAAACGCACGAGTCGCTGGCCTTCGCCGCACTGGCCGTGTTCGCCCTGCTCATCGTCATCCGGTGGTTGCAGCGAAAACGCTCAATCCCGAACTCCGTGTTCCTCGCGATCGGAGTCATCGGCGTAGTACTGATCGCATTGACCGGCTACTTCGGCGGCGATCTCGTGTACCGCTACGGCGCGGGCGTGGAGCGCCCCGCACCGGCCGCAACTCACGAAACACCCTAATCGCCGACGCCCTACGGGGTTCACCCGCGTCAACCAACGGCCGGAACAACCGCTGCCGCGCTTCGCGCGACTCGCTACGCCGCGTTGATGGTCAACACCGCCAACTCGCCCTTCATTTGCGGATGCAGGTCGCAACTGAATTTGAGCGCGCCCGCATGGTTGGGTTCGAAGATGATCGAGGCCTCCTCGCCGGGCCCCACATACAGGCCTTTGATGCCGCGCCCGTAGGTCACGACTCCGTGGGCCTCAACGCGCGCGTCCACGTCGGCCAGTCCCGGGGAGGTAAAGCCGTGTTCGATGGCGTCCGTGTTGCGCAACACGATCCGAATCGGCGCCTGCAGACGCAGCACCCGCGTTTCGACCTTAAACGTGGAGTCGCGGATAGTCACGTCCACGGTCTGATGGGGCTCGTCGCCGGCCGCGGGACTTCGCGCCCCCATGAGCGCCACGCCGGCCGCCACTGCAAACATGACCACCCCTGCGAAATTCCCGATCTTCCGCATCGTCCCCTCCCCTGTGTTGATGAATGGCGCCCCCGCCCGATCACCACATCCCTATCCCTTCCTCCGTCAACGGCGGGCAGGAGGGGACACACCTTCGACCCGGTCAACTGCGTCGGCTAGTGCGAGGACTGCGGGCGCGACGCGCACCGGGTAACTCGCGTCACCGTCCAAGGTCCGCAACGCATCCGGCAATGTCGCCAACTGCTCGCGGGTGTAGTCGCGGATCTCGCTGAGCGGACGCGGCGGCGACAGGCGTTTGCCGCCGCGCATCACGGGCGCGAGCAACGGCTCGCCGTCCTGCAGATCGCCGTCCAGCGTCACCAGATCTTCGATCATCCGCCCGTCCAGGTCGTACCGGCGGTAGACCTGTTTACGACCGGGCCACGTGGCCTTGCCCTCGGACCGTTTGCGCCGCGCGCGCCGCGCGTATTCCTGCAGTTTGTACGCGCAATCCAGGTACGGCGCGTCCGATGACGTCATCAGCCGCGAACCCACGCCGAACCCGTTGATTGGCGCGCCGCTCGTCACCAGGTCCCGCACCGCGTATTCGTCGAGATTGCCGCTCGCGAAGATGGTCGCGTTCGTCAACCCGCCCGCGTCCAGAATCGCGCGGACCTTACGCGCATGATCGCCCAGATCGCCGCTGTCCAACCGGACGCCCTTGATCGTGATGCCTTCGCGCGTGAGCGTGGGCGCGAGCGCGACGACCTTGCGTGCCGCGGCCTCGGTATCGTACGTGTCCAGCAACAACACCACGTTGCGGGACTGATACCGCGAAAAGTTCGCGAACGCCTGGGCCTCGTCGTCGTGCGCCTGAATGAAGGAGTGCGCCATGGTGCCATACACGGGCACGCCAAACGCGGCGTCGGCCGATACCGTGGCGGTGCCGGAGAATCCCGCCAGGAACACCGCGCGCGCGCCCAGCAACCCGGCCTCGGCGCCGTGCGCGCGGCGCAACCCGAAATCCACCAAGAACGCGTCCGGCGCGACCAGCGCGAACCGCGCGGCTTTAGACGCGAGCAACGTCTGGAATTGAATCAGATTGATCAACCGCGTCTCCACCAACTGGGCCTGCGGCATGGGCGCAGTCACGCGCACCAGCGGTTCGTCGGGAAAACACACCGTGCCCTCGGGCATCGCGTGCACGTCCCCGGTAAAACGAACGTCCCGGAGATAGTCCGCGAACCCGGGATCAAACCGCCCGCTCGCGCGGACCCACTCCACATCCTCGGGCGTAAAGCGCAACGACTCCAGATACTCGATCAGTTGTTCAAGCCCCGCGGCCACCAGGAATCTCCGGCAGGACGGGAGCTTGCGCACGAAAAATTCGAACACCGCGGTCTGTGCCATGCCGCAACGCCGATACACGTCGAGCATGGACAACTGGTACAGATCGGTGAGGAGGACGCTGGGCCTCGGAGTCATGACGCGAGTTGCTCGTACCGGACGGTCGCCGCGCCCGCCCGCGCCATCTCCGCTTCAGCCCGTTGTCCGTCGCCGGGATTCGCGTTCACGGCCGCAATCGCGTCGACCAACACGTACACCGCATACCCCAACCGGACCGCGTCGTTCACCGTGGCGAGCACGCAGTAGTCCGTGGCCAACCCGCCCACGAACACGCGCCGGATTCCGGCGCGCTGCAGCCGCTCGTGCAAATCCGTGCCGTCGAATCCCGAATACGCGTCGCGATCCCGCGAGTCGCCCTTCGACGCCACGACCGCGTCGTTGGACAAGTCGAGGCCCGGCGCGAACTCCGCGCCCCGTGTCCCGGCCACGCAGTGTACGGGCCACGGCCCCCCGCGCTCCTGAAACGAGCAGTGGTCGGCGGGGTGCCAATCGCGGGTGGCAAACACCGGCGCCCCGCGAGCGCGCCATGCCGCGAGGTACCGGTTCAGGGCGGGCGCCACCGCGTCACCCTTCGGCACCGCGAGCGCGCCGCCCGGCAAAAAATCGTTCTGTACGTCCACCACGATCAGCGCGTCGCCGGTCCGCGCAACCGCCTTGGTTCGGTTCGTGACCATCCTAATTCTTCTTCCGAAACTGGACGCGGGTCCCGTGAGATGCATTATGCCGGTCAAGGCTCGGCAGCGGTATTCCCCAAACGTGTGAACCGGTCCCCATTGTACCCAAAGACGATCACTCAATTGAAGTAGACCGGGGTTACGTGTCTTCCCGCAATCCGTTACTCCGATTCGGCCGACGTGACACGCAACAATTGGCTTGACGCAAACCGGCCAACTGCGTCAGAATGACATCCCATTTACCTGAAGTGCCCCACGCTTGCTCGCGACTCCCCTGTATGCGTGGGACAACGACCAATCGACGGTTGACGCCACGACCCTTACATTGCACTCGCGCTGTGAGCGCGCTCACGGCGTACACATTCTCCAGGAGGTGACCTATGTTGTGGAGACGCGGCTTTGTGCTCGCACTTGGTGTGGGCGCACTGGTATTTGGGGCGTGCCAAGCCGCGAAGGACAAGATCGAGGGAGAGGTGTTCGGAGATCCCGTGCCCAGCGGCATGGGTGTATCCGCCGCGACAGCCGCGACAGCGGGTGTGGCCGCGGGCCTGTTCGTGGTGAACGAGGCCATTGTGCCGTCGCCATCAACTCCGTTGAAACCCGGAGGGAGTCTCTTTCTCGGTGTGGGGGAATTCCCGGAGCGGACATCCATCACATGTGACAACACCGGCGGAAACGTGAATTTGTCCGGACAAGCGCCGGGTACGGTTTCCGCGCAATTTGTCAACTGCGCAAACGGTCCATACAGCGTGAACGGCAGCGCAACCCTGACGTTTCCGGAAGGCGTGAAAACGTGCTTCGAGGACCTTGACGAAAGTAGCCCGACCCACCAGGTTCCTCGGAGGATGGTCGCCGCGTTTAGCAATACCACCACGGTTAGCGTGGGCGATTTCGCCACCAGGCTGACGGGTTTTAGTCTGGATTTAACGCAGCCGGCATACAATGGAGGGCTTGATCGTCCCCAAGACGGCGGGACCTGCTCACTGGTGGATGTTCGGATTCACGCCCAAGGAGAACTAAGCAACGACCTCGTGACGATTGATTTAGGTAGCACGTCCCTCAATATCGACGTCGCCGACCAAGGTGAGAACACCACGGTTACCATCAACGATGTTAGTCACCTGACCTTTAAAGCGCCCTGTACTGACGGGCCGGTGGGGATAACCCTCCACACGCCGCTGGGGTTTCCGCTCACGTTCCGGAACGATGGCGGCGACGGAACACCCGTCAGCGGAACCCTTCATGTCACTCCGGATGGAGGCGACACCCAGACTGTAGTCTTCCCAAGCGAAGGTTTCAGCGCGGAGCCGTGCACCGGCCCCGGCTAAGGTCCGGCTGCACTGACTATGTCAACGCCACCAGTTCGGCCACGTTGTGCGGCCGGGCGGGTGGCGTTGCTGCATCGCGCACCTGGTATCCGCTTGCAAATTGACACGCCCCAGCGCCCTCATTACAATGGGCGCACGTTGGGTCCTGGAAACGCGTGAATACGGTCGGGATCGTTACCAAACCTCACCACCAGGCCGCCAAACCCGTGGTGGAGCAGCTCATGACGTGGCTCGCCGAACGCGGCAAAGCGGTGTGCCTCGACGTGGACACCGCGGCGCTCGTCGGCGCCAAGGGCGGCCTGCCGAAGCCGCAAATTCCGCCGTTGGTGGATTTGATGATCGTGCTTGGCGGCGACGGAACCTTGCTGAGCGTGGCCCGCCTGCTGGAGAAACGCGACGTGCCGATCCTGGGCGTCAATCTCGGCGGCCTGGGCTTTCTGACCGAGGTCACGCTCAACGAACTCTTCCCCACGCTTGAAAAGATTTTCAAATCCGAGTACACGCCGGATACCCGACTCCTGATCCGCGCCGAGGTGTATCGGCAGGGCGAGCGCGTGGTGTCGTCGTACTGTCTGAACGACACGGTAATCAGTAAGGGCGTGTTGGCCCGCATGATTCGTTTGGAAGTGTCGATCAACGGCCAGTTCGTGACCTCGCTGCGCGGCGACGGCCTCATCCTCGCGACCCCGACCGGTTCCACCGCGTATTCCATGTCTTCGGGTGGGCCGATCGTGAGCCCCAGCGTGCAGGCCTTGGTGTTCACCCCGATCTGTCCGCACACGCTCACGCACCGACCGATCGTGATGGCTGGCACGGCCACGATCAGCGTGACCATGAAGAGCCGCGAAGACGGCGCCATGGTCACGTTCGACGGACAGGTCGGGTTCACGCTACGGCCCGATGACGTGATCGAGGTCAAAGCCGCGGAACATAAGATCACGTTGATCCGCGCGCCGGAAAAAAACTTCTACGCAATCCTGCGAGAAAAATTGAAGTGGGGCGAAGCCTAGCGATCGTACGCGTGGCATTGGCCGCGAGCCTCACCTCCGCCCTCCCCGCCCACGCCCAACCCGATACCCAGTGGACCAGTTGGCGCGTGGGCGCGTTGGTCCGCGCGCTGGCGGTCCAGGGCGATGCGATCTGGATCGGCACCACCAACGGGGTGATGAAGTTCCACATCCCGACTGAAAAAAACCGCGTCTACTCCACCAAGGACGGCCTGCTCAGCAACGTGGTGCTGGGGATCACGATCGCACCCGACAACGCGGTCTGGATCGGCACCTACGGCGGCGGCCTGACGCGGTTCGACGGCAAGACGAAATGGACGACCTACACCCCGTACGGCGCAGGGACGACCGGCGACTACCGCGCGCCCTATCAACGCTACCAACGCGGCGAAGGCATCGGCGATTTGTGGGTATACCAGTCCATGTTCACGCCCGACGGCACCCTGTGGGCGGCCACGTGGAAGGGCGCGAGCCGGTTCAATGGCAACACGTTCACCACCTACAGCACGGGCGACGGCTTGATCGACAAGTGGGTATATTCCATGGCCATGGATCGCGACAAGCGGTTCTGGTTCGGCACCGAAGGCGGCGTGACCATGTTCGACGGCCGCCGCTGGACGAGTTGGACGCATCAGGACGGGTTGGGCGCGGACCTACCGCGCGCGTCGGATAACCCTGCACCCACGGCCCCGAGCCCCCACCACGAACAATCCGAGAAGGCCGTGGTATCCGACTACAACCCCAACTATGTGTTGGCAACGGTCATCGACCACGCTCAAAATAAATGGTTCGGCACCTGGGGCGGCGGGCTAACGCGCTTTGACGGCAAACACTGGGTCACCTACACGACCCAGGACGGGCTGGCGGGCAACGTGGTCGGCGCGCTGGCATTCGACCGCAAGGGCGTGTTATGGATCGGCACGGACGCCGGCGTCAGCCGGATGGACCCTGCCGCATGTACGGCGGTCGGATCGGGCCGCAAGCCGGTGTGTCGATTCACTAAATTCACCACCTTCGACGGGCTGTTCCACGACGCGGTCTACGCCGTGGCCATCGACGCTGCCGGCGCGAAGTGGTTCGGGACCTACGGCGGCGTGAGCCGGTACACCGGCCACTAGCAGGCTGCTGAAAAAGTCCGTCTGCGGCGTTCTCGGTCGTCGGAAATCCTCACGTACGACACAGTACGCTCCGGTTTCCTCCTCCCTGCGGCCTTGCAGCCGGAACCTTTTGAGCAGCCTGCCAACCGGTCGACTTTTTCAGCAGCGGGCTAGGTCGAACGGCCTAGATTTCCCTGATTTCACCGGGACTTTAAGCCTAGTAGCAGGGCTTTTCCCGTTGACTTCCCCCCAAACCCTCGGCTACGATGGGCACTCTGTCGTTCACATCCAGACTACAGCGGAGTTCATGTATGAGTCACCCACAAGAAGGGCATGGAATTGTCGTGGTCGGTGCCGGGCCGGCCGGTATGTCCGCGGCCGCGCAATTTGCGAAGAACGGCCATCGCGTCATTATTCTGAACCGCGACTGCAAAGTCGGCGGATTGGCTGAATACGGGATTTTCCCGAGCAAACACCGCCTCCGCACCGGCCTCCAAAAAACCTACCGAGAGATCCTTGGCAACCCAAACGTGCTGTATTTTGGGAACGCCACCGTGGGGCAGGGCCGTGACCTGACCGTCGAGGAACTTCGCACCACGGGCGCGGACGCGGTGGTGTTTTCCACCGGCGCGCAAGGCACTAAGACCATCGGGGTGGACGGCGACGGCGCCACCGGCGTGTTTCACGCCAAAGACGTGGTCTACCACTACAACCAACTTCCCGGCTACTCCGAGAAACCGTTCGACGTGGGCCAGCGCGTGTGCGTGATCGGTATCGGCGACGTGATGATCGACATCGCCCACTGGCTGATTCGGCATAAAAAGGTGCGCGAGGTCACGGCCATCGTGCGGCGCGGTCCGGCCGAGCGCAAATACAGCCCCAAGGAAACCCACGCGGTCTGCGCGAACATCGACAAGGACGCCTTGTCGCGTGAGTTCTCGCGGATCCGCGAGCGCTTGGAAGCCGTGGGCCAGAACCCGGACCAGATCCTGTCCGACATGGTCGGCGAGTTCAAAAAGCCCGACCCGCCGGTCAGCGGGACCATGATGAAGTTCCGCTTTCTCTCCTCGCCGCGCCGGGTCATGGTAGACGCGCAAAATCGCGTGCGCGCGCTCGAAGTCGAAAATACCAAACTCGAAAAAAAGGGCGACGACACGGCCGCGAAAGGCACCGGGACCGCGGACGAGATTCCCTGCGATAGCGTCATCTTCGCGGTCGGCGACTGCGTGGACCAGACCGTGGGCCTCCCCTACAAGAACGGCATGTTCATCACCAACCCGACCCCGTCCGGCAACGAACCAGACGACGCGTGGTTCCAGGTGTATGACGAGGCCTCCGGCAAATCCCTGGACGGCGTGTTCGTGGCGGGCTGGGCGCGCAAAGCCAGCGAAGGCCTGGTCGGTATTGCCAAACGCGACGGCGAATGGTGCGCCGAAGTCGTGCAACGCTATTTGGCCGGGCGCCGCGCCAAACCCGCAGCCAAGTTGGATGATTTCTGCGGACGGTTCAAAACCCTCCTCGAATCGCGTCAACCGAACCTGGTCACCAAAGAAGACATCCACCTCCTCACCGAACTCGAGCGCGAAGAAGCCGCGAAGGCCGGCGTCGAGGAATTCAAGTACGCCACGAACAACGAAATCCTGGCCGCGATTCGCCGACGGCGGGCGGCCATCACCGGCCGCGAGTTCACACCCGCCTAGCTCGTGTCGTCACCACAACATCCCTCGGGCCCGGATCCTGTCCAAGAAGCGCTCGCGCGTTTTCTGAACGCATTCCCTGAGGGATCGAACGCCGTCGAGCGGGTGACGCTGGATGAGGCACTCGATCGCGTGTCGGCGGAGTCGATTTCCGCCACGTTGGACTCCCCGCCGTTCGCGCGCGCGATCGTGGAAGGTTTTCTCGTCAACGCGGACGACACCACCGCGGCGTCCAATCCCAATCCCGTTACATTGACCATCGCCGGAACAATCCGCCCGGGAGATCCCGCGCCCAAACAGATCGCGCCCAACGCCACGTGGGAAGTGTTCACCGGCAGCGCGGTGCCGGCCGGCGCCTGCGGTGTGATCAGGGCGTGGGACGCCAAACGCGCCGGGCAACGCGTAACCTGTTCGTCGCCGGTTCAGGCCGCCGCCAACATCGAGGCTCAAGGATGCGACCTCACGCGAGGAACCGTGGTTGTGGCCAAAGGCACCTTGATCGGCCCCGACGAAATCTCTTTGATTGCGGCGCAGGGCATCGACACCGTCGCGGTCTCGGCGCGACCGATCGTCGGGATTTTCGGATCGGGCAACGAGGTCATCCCCCACACCGCGCGCCTCACCCCCGGCGCCATTTGGGACTGCAACACCCCCGCGCTCTCCGCGTTGATCCGGCGAGAAGGTGGCGTGCCCAGAGCCTACGGCGTGATCCGCGACGACTTCGACACGTTCCAGCGCGCGGTGACCGCCGCGTTGCCCCACTGCGGAATGATCGTCATCGCGGGCGGTACCGCGGTGGACGGCCGCGAATTCGTCCGCGATCTGGTTGCGGCGTTGGGCGCTCCCGGCGTGTTGGTCAACGGGGTGCCCATGCGGTCCGGCAAGCCGTTGATCATGGGCGTGGTCGGCCAGGTGCCGATCGTGTGCGTGGCCGGACATCCGCCCGAAGCGATCAGGGGATTTCGCTTATTCGGCTCGCCCGCGCTCGCCAGGCTGATGGGACGACTACCGGTTAGCCGGTTGGCCGGTTAATCCACTCCACGGAATGGGGGTAACTCTTTCACCGGCGAACCGGAAAACCGGTCTACCGGCGCAGCGTTTCTATGCCGCCTGTCGTCCCAGGAAGAGTTTCAGTTTCATGCGATCCTCGTCCGTGACGGCAATAAACTCGATGCCCATCCCCACCCCTTCCTGACGCCACACCACCTTGCCTTCGCCCGTAACCGGTTGATCCCACGGCGAGTTGCCCAGAAAGAAGCTGAAGGTCACGCGCGCGCCGTCCGGCAACGGGCTGCGCGCGTCCACGAAGAGTCCGGTCTCGCTCACGTCCGTGACGCGCGCGGTCAAAACCGGGCTGTCGCTGGCATACCGAATTTCCACGAGGTGGGGAACCCGTCCCCCGCGGCGGCGATCCGGACTGTCCATGTCGACTCTCCTTCTAAGTTCGCATGACGGACTCGAACGCCGAACAGTGTAGCACATGAAATCGGGATAGCCCACCAGGAGATCATGCAATGCGCGCGCCTCCCCTCGCGGCGCTTTTGTGGTCGGATCCCGACTCTGTTACACTGGTTCCCGGATGGTTCGTCCGCGTCCCCGCCCGGTTCCCCCGCACACACCGAACGCATTCGCGGTAACATCGCGTCGGTGGCACCTGGCGTCTGCCCTGGCGATCACGGCATTCGTGATCATCGCATATACAAACAGCCTGCACGGAGAGTTCCACCTCGACGACCTGACGTTCAGGGACGACCCGGCGCTGCAGCTTCGTGACCTGAGCCCGTCCGCCGTGGGCCAAACCCTGTGGCACCGCCGGCCCGTGGCGAGCCTGACTTTCGCGCTCAACTATTACTGGGGCGAATCCCGCGTCATCGGATACCATCTCGTGAACGTGGCAATCCACGCGGCCGCAGGACTGGCATTGTACGCGTTCGTGTTCGTCGCGCTCGGGCTCTCCCGCACGCGAGACGCCGCGGGCGGCCTTCGGGGGCCCGTCGCCCTGGGCGCCGCGTTGCTCTGGGCCGTCCACCCCGTCCAGACCCAGGCGGTCGCCTACGTTGTCCAACGGATGACGAGCCTGGCCGCGCTCTTTTACGTGCTCGCGTTGACCGCGTATCTCAAAGGACGTCTCACCGCCGGATGGAGCCGCGCGCGCTGGTGGATCGCGGGCCTCGTAGCGGGCGCACTGGCGCTGGGAAGCAAGGAGATCGCCGCGACGTTGCCGGTCGCGGTGGTACTCGCCGAAATCTGCTTCTTCGGTCCGCCGGATCGTCGCACCGGGCTGGCCATGCTGCGGTGGCTCGCGGTGCTGTCCGTCCCCGTCGCGGCGGTGGCTGTCTTGGCCGCGCGGGGCGACGTCACGGGGTCGTTCTGGACGCAGCTCACCGCGCACCGGTCCAACATCCAATTGTTCACATTTCGCGAACATCTCCTGACCGAGGGGAGGGTGATCGCCCATTATCTGACCCTCCTCGTGTGGCCACACCCCTCGCGACTGAATTTCGATTATCTGTTCTCCATTTCCAGGGACTGGCTCGACCCGCCCGCCACGTTGGCGGCCTGGCTGGGAATCCTTGGGGGGATCGGCTGGGCGGTCTCCCGCATTCGCCGGTTCCCCCTCCCGGCGTTCGGCGTGTTATGGTTCTTCCTCAACCTTGCCATCGAGTCGAGTCTCATCCCGCTCGATTTGGTTTTTGAACACCGGCTCTACCTGCCGTCGATGGGCCTCGCATTGCTGCTTGCGCTCGCGGGAGCTCGTCTTTGGAGACGTCACGGGCCCGAGCGGTATCTCCCGGTCCTCGTCGGCGCCCTCCTCACCCTGCTCTGGACCGGTTGGACGATCGAGCGCAACCGCGTGTGGGCCACGGAGTTCTCCCTCTGGTCGGACACCGTGGCCAAGGCGCCCAGGAATCCGCGCGCACTCACCCGCCTCGGCGTGGCCTATAACGATCGCGGAGACGCCGACCACGCGTATGCGGCGTGGAAGGCGGCGACCGACGCCAATCCCGATTTCCACGACGCCCAAGGCAACCTCGGCAGCGCGATGCTCGCCCGAGGAGACCTGCACGGAGCGCTCGCCGCGTTCCAGCGTGCTCGCGCGCTCAAACCCACGGACGCGCAGGACGCCTATCACCTCGGCCTCACCTACCAGCGACTGGGGCGCCTGGACGAGGCCCGACGTGAATACCAGGATGCCATCCGCCTCGATCCCGATGACGCCGAGTCGCACAACAATCTGGGCGCGGTGCATCAACAGCAAGGCCGGGATCACGACGCGATCGCGGAGTTCCAGCGGGCGATCGCGCTCGATCCGCGTTTACCACAAGCCACCTACGGGATGGGACAAACCTTGCAACGCCTCGGACGAATCGACGAGGCAATGGCCGCGTACCAGACCACGATCCAACACAATCCCGAACACGTGGACGCCCACATCGCGCTCGCGAAGCTCTCCCTTGATCGCGGGGAGCAGGCCGCCGCGATCACGCTCTTCGAGGCCGCGCTCCGCCTGGCCCCGAACGTCCCGGAAGGCCATTACCAAGTCGCCCGCCTGCTCGACGCGGTCGGCCGGCGAGCCGAGGCGCTGAACCACTACCGACGGTTCCTCGACTTGGCCACGCCGGCCCAGGCCGCAGCCCGCTCCTGGGTCCAGCAACGCGCCCGCGAGATCGCCGCAACCGAATAAACGCACCGCTCCGCTGACAACTCATCGCGCAACACCCTTGCCCATCTATCCCAGGTTGACGCCGCACCCTGAGCCCGCACGATCTGGAACCTGGAACTCACGGATCGTGCATTCGACGAGTACCGACTCAAGGCGGGGAACTCATAACAAGCACGTTCGGGTGAGATGCAGATTCATTTACCGGGCGTCGCGCCGGTCGAATCCTCGTCCTACGCCCGCGCCCCGGTTTGGTTCGCGGGGCGACTCGACGGTGAACCGGCGGTTCGGACGGTGGTCTCGCGGAGGACTGACGCGGCGTTCGTCGCTGACCATGTGCGTGCGCTCCCGCGAACGTTCGTTCCGGAACGTGCGTTTCGGCGGGCGATGCGGCGCTACCACGCGGTCAACGTCCCGGATCACCGCGCCGCGGTGCACGTGCCGGTACGCCGGGGGCAGACGATGCGGACGCACGATGTGCCGGTTGAAGTGGTCGATGTCCGCATACACCCAAAATCTGGGATCGGATCCTATCGTGATGTGCAGGCCGGCCGGCGCCCAGGCGATGACCGGTCCGTCCACGATCCACGTGACCCGCGCGGGCGACCACACCGTGCCGGGAATCCACACCCACCCGAACCGAAGGGACCACGCCCACTCCCCGTAATGAAACGGCGCATTGCCCCAGGGATCGGCCGAGACCCAGACCCACTCGTTGCGCCGGCTCCAGTGGCCGCGCCAATACGGCCGCCAATCCGCCTCCACATACGGCCGCCATACGCGGCCGTGCGCGGGCTCCCACACCCACTCCCCGTACGCCGACAACCGATCCAAGTCCGGAGCGGCCTCCACATCCGACGCCTCATCCCAGCGGTCCTCCCACGCCTCATCGTGCGCGAATACCGTGTTCAGTCCCGCACCCCAGATCGCGACGCCGACGATCATTCCCCACAGCAGTGTTCGTACCATGGCACCCCTCCTTACGCGTGTCGGTCTACGGCCAATCAGACGACGGTGGCCGATCGATTATTCAATGCCGGACTGGGGGGTAGCTGGTGAGGCGGGTTGCAAGACGCCGCGAGCGCCCGCACGGGGAGTGGCGTACGGCTGGAGCTAGAACGAGCCGGAGAGCGCGACGATCAACACGCCGTCGCCATGCGACGGTCCGCCCACCACGATGGTGCCGTTGTTGGGGAGCCTGACCGTGGTGTCGAGGATGCGTTTGGCGCCGTCCGTAATGGTGACGAGCACTTCCAAACTCCCGCCGGAAACGCCGTATGGATAAAGATCCATGGTGCGTCCGCCCGGCAGCGCCACCGCGTGTTTGGCGCCGACCGTGGTGGACAAGGGGTGGGTTTCAAGGAGCCGGTAACTGCTGAATTTCAACGAAGACAACTGCGCGCGGATCTTGGCCAACGCGGGATCAACGGTTGCGCCTTGATTCGACGCCTGAACGACCTGCACCGTCAATTTCACTGGCTGATCCGCGGCCCAGCCGCTGACGGCAAGGCTCAGCGAGCCGGCGACGACGATCCATATGGCGACGAGTATCGTACGTGTCATATCGGGGCTGCCTCTGGCTGCGGGGTTTCTTCGGGATCAACTAACCAAATGATCGTGGTGCGGCCGTCGCCGCCGGTCAGCACCATCACCGGCCCTGCCGCGTCGAGGCGCTCGATTTCCACCAACGCCTCGGGAAGCGAGGGCCGCCACAGGCCGATGCCCACGATCAACGCCACCATCGCGGCCGCGCCCGCAAAGACCGGCCAGGGATTGAACCAGCGCGCGACATCATAGAGGAGGCGCCGCCGGGGTGTCAAGGCGGGCTCGACGCGAATCGGCGCGCTCGCCGGAATCGGGGGCCACGCGATCGCGGACAGGTCGCGCGCCGCGGCGCGATGGGTCGCGACGGACAATGTCGCGCCGATCACGCGGTAGTCGCCCGCCACGGTTCGGCAACGCGCGCAACCCGCCACGTGGCGCTCAACCAGCGCCCGTTCGCGGCCGAATACCTCGCCGTCAACCCACGCGCTCAACAACGGGGCAATCGCGTCGCACTCGCCCGAACCGCTCATCGTGTGGTCACCGCTCATGGTGTTCCCGCAACAGGGACTGCAGCCGCTTGCGAGCATAGTGTAGTCGCGACATCACGGTGCCCACGGCGCAGTCCATGGTCTTGGCGATCTCCTCGTACGACATCTCCTCCACTTCGCGCAACACAATCGCGGCCCGCTGCTCCGGCGTCAACGCCCGCATCGCCTCCAGAATCGCGAGCCCGAGTTCGCGGCGCGTGACCCTCGCGTCCGGCGGATCCAACGCGCCAGCCAAACTCACCCCGTCGGGATCGTCGTCTTCGGCCCGTGTTTCGTCGTACGACGCGGTCGCGGTGCGGTGTTCGGCCCGCCGCACGTAATCCAAACACACGTTGGTGACGATCCGCCGCAGCCACGTCGAGAACTTGGCCTCGCCACGGAACGCGGCCAGATGCTGGTACGCGCGCAGAAACCCCTCCTGCGCGAGATCCATCGCGGTCTCGTGGTGATTGACCATGCCGTAGGCCACCTGGTACATGCGGGTCCGATACCGGATTACCAGCTCCCCGAACGCGTGCTCGTCCCCGCGTTGCGCCTTGGCGACCCACTGACCGTCGTCATCGACCACCGGCGGGCTCGACGAGGCCGCGTTCATCACCGTCCTCATCTCCGTCGCGACATTAGACGTGGCGGGGCTTCCGGACATTCACCGGCGGAACCGCCGAACGATCCGGCACCGGGCGTTTCACCAGGCGTCGTCCGCGTTCGGCAATACAGGCTTCGAGCAGGACCCTGACCTCCCGAACAACGGCGTGCCCGGCCGATAGCCTGGCCCGCAGCGCGGGCGGCATCCGAAGGGCCTGGCGCAAGAGCGCGTGCGCGCCCGGCGTCATGGCAAACGCGGTGGCCGGGCCGGTCGGGCCTGACACCGCATCCAGCCCGCAGGACGGGCACACCGCGCCGCCCACATGGGGCACGAACAGCCACCGGCCGGAGACCGTTGCGGACCGTGGGCCGTGGCGTCCAGCCAAACAGCGATCCACCCTCGGTTGGTACCCGGCGGCTTGCAGCAACGACAACAACGCCCAACACAACACGCCCCCGTCCCGGTCGCGCCCGGCTTCCAGCGATCGGAGCGCCTTGAGCAGCACCGCGAACGCGTCGGGGGCTGGTTGGTCTTCCGGAAGCAGGCGTCGCGCCGCGTTGGCCAGGACCGCCGCGTCGCTCAACCGGTCGAACTCCTCACGCAGGCGCTGGAACGAATGGATCGGATCAAAATGGTTGAGCGAGCGCAGCCCCGTGGCACGGCGCTCGAACAGCACGGCCTGTCCGTAGGTGAACGGCTGAATCGCGCCGCCAAACCGGCTCTTCATCCGCCGCGCGCCCTTGGCCACGCCCTTGAGCAACCCGCGCTCCAAGGTCAGCAGCGTCACCACGGTGTCGGATTCGCCGAGTTTCTGGCCCGCCAACACGATGGCCTGACTGTCGAGCCACATGCCGGGTCAGGAGTCTATCCGAATGAGCCCAGTTGGAGCCTGTTCAGGGAAGGCCAGACGCAAGGCGGAGGGCGAACCTTGCGCGCGGAGCGTACTGGGTCGTACGTGAGCACGCAAGGTCGACCGACAACGCCGCAGATGGCCTTTCATGGACAGGCTCCTAGGTCAGAAGGTGTTCCAACAACAACGTCGCCAACCCCAAGTACATAACCAGCCCCGTGATGTCGTTGGCCGCGGTGACGAACGGGCCCGAGGAAATCGCAGGATCGAATCCGGCCCGCCGCAGGAAGATGGGCATTAGGGTCCCCATGAGCGCGGCGACCGTAATGGCTGAGAACATGGACACGCCCACCACGATTCCCAGCATAGTCGGTCCGTGCCACAGTTGAGCCACCACGCCCACGATCACTCCGCACAAGGCCCCCATCATGAGCCCCACGGTCAACTCTTTGAGGAACACGGCGCGAATCTCCGCGGACTCGATGCGCCCCGTGGCCAATCCACGCACCACCAACGTGGAGGTCTGGAGTCCCACGTTGCCGCCCATCGCGGTGATGACCGGGATGAAACTGGCCAGCGCGATCACGTGTTGGATCGCGGGGCGAAAGATCCAGAGAAACACGCCGGTGATTATGCCGCCTACCAAACTGGTCAACAACCACGGCATGCGCATCCGCGCGGCACGGATACTGGAGAGTTGCAGCATGTCGGCATCGCTCGCCCCGGCCAGCTTCAAGATATCTTCGGTCGCTTCTTCGCGGATCACGTCCACCACGTCGTCCACGGTGATGATCCCCACCAAGACGTGATCCTTATCCACCACCGGAATCGCCAGGATGTTGTACTTGGCGACCAGTTTGGAGACCTCCTCCTGATCCACGTCGGTCGCTACGCTGATCACGTCCGTGGTCATGATTTTTTTGAGCGGTGTCAGCGGCGACACCACGAGCAGTTGCCGCAACGACACCACGCCCACCAGCCGGCCCCCGCGGTCGGTCACGTACAGGTAGAACACCATTTGTTTGGCCGAGGTCTCTTGCAGGTGCGCGATCGCGTCCTTGACCGTCGTGTCCTCGTACAACGACACGAAGTCGGTGGTCATGATGCCGCCCGCGGTCTCCTCCGGGTATTGCAAGAGGTCCTTGACCTCGCTCGACTCATCGGCCTTCATCAGGTGCAGGATTTCCTGCGCCTTTTCCTCGGGCATATTGCCCAGAATGTCGGCCACGTCGTCGGAGGCCAGTTCGCGCAAGACCACCACTACATCGTGGGGCGGCATGTCGAGTAGCAATTCGCCGATCACTTCGGGTTCGCTCTCGCTGACCACTGCGGCCCGGGCCTTCATGTCGCGCAGGAGTTCGAACACCGTGCGCCGCTCCTGGACCGTGCCGAGATGACGGATCACCTGGGCCAGGTCCGCGGGCCGCATCTTGCCGGCCATGTTGGACAAATGCGTGATCGCGCCCCGGCGCAGGAACTTCCGGAACGTCTCCACGATCATGTCGAACGTCGCGTCGGTCATGAGCGTGTCCGAGTAACCCGCCAGTTGAACCCATTCAGGAAAGGGACAGATGCAAGGCGGAACAGGGCCGACAGCGTCGGCCCGTATAATATTTGCACGGCGTGCGAAGCCGCCTGTGACCGCACCGGAGCGTACTGGCTGCGTACGTGAGGAGCGGAAAGCGCACTGCGCCGATTTACGGCGCTGGCAATGGCCAGTTCCGCTCGCTTGGCGAAGCAAGCGCAGCGCCAACGCAGCAGATGGCCCTTTCCTGAACGGGTTCTCACGCGTACCCCAATTCGCCCAGTTGCCGCGCGTCCTGTCGCCAGGACGGCTCCACCGTCACCCACAGCGACAAATATACTTTCGTCCCCAGCAGGCGTTCGATCTCCAGGCGCGCCTGCTCGCCCACCTGTTTCATCATGGACCCGCCCGCGCCGATGAGAATGGCTTTCTGCGACTCCTTTTCCACCAGCACCTGCGCGCGGATGCTCACCAACCCGGTGGCGGGATCTTCGGAGAACTCCTCGATGCGCACGGCCACCGCGTGCGGCACCTCCTCGCGCGTGCGCAGTAGGATGGCTTCCCGGATCAGTTCCGCGGCCATCGCCCGCGCGGTCTGATCCGTGTATTCATCGGCAGGATAATTCGCCTCGCCGGCCGGAACCAGCGCGGCCAGGGCGCGGAGCAACGGGTCGAAATCCTCGTCCTTTTGCGCCGAGATCGGCACGATCTCCACGAACGCGTACGCCTTGCGGCACGCGTCGATCAGCGGCAGGAGCGCGGGCTTCTTGACCCGGTCCACCTTATTGATCACCAGCACCACCGGCCCCCGCCTGGTCGTAACGAGGTTCAACACCGCGCGATCCCCAGGACGCCAGCCCGCCGTGGCGTCGATGACCAGGCACACCACGTCGGCTTCGTCGAGCGCGGCGCGCGCCGCGCGGACCATGGACTCGTTGAGCAAATGCCGCGGTTTGTGCACGCCCGGCGTGTCCACGAAGATCAACTCCGCCTCGGGACGTCGCAGAATGCCGAGCACGCGGGTCCGCGTGGTCTGCGGCACGGGCGAGACGATCGCCACCTTTTCGCCCACAAGCCGGTTGATCAACGTGGACTTGCCCACGTTGGGCCGCCCCACCAGCGCGATCATCCCGCTGCGAAAGGCGGACCGCGTGGTTGCGCGAGCCGCGGTGTCCGTCGATGACTCGTTCACCGCGCCTCCGTCTGCTCCGGGGGTTGGAAATAATACACGATCTCCCCCTTGCGTCCCATGCCGAGGCGTTCACGCGCAATGGCCTCGATCGTGAACGGGTCGGACCGCAGACGCGTGATGTCGGCGCGCAACGCGGCGTTGCGCGTTTCGATCGCCGCGATGTCTTGCGCGAGTTGGCGTTGGTGGTCCGCCATCCCGGCAACGCGCCACAGCCCCCGTTCGCCGAACGCCAAGGCTCCGGCCAGGGCCACCGCCAGGGGAATCCCAATCACGAACGTGAGCGCGCGCCCCGCGCGCCGCCGGCGTTCCGCCTCGGTTTTTCGCCGGTTTCGCCGCGACCACGCGCCGCCCCGGTGCACGCGCACCGGCTTGGGCCGCCAGTCGGCCAGAAAGCCCCGCGTGCCGGATCGTCGGCTCACCGCGCCCCGCGGCCGCGCGGCCGAGCGGCCGCGTACAGATCCGCGGCGTCGTACCTCCCGGCTTCGGCCAAGTCTTCTTCGATCCGCAACAGTTGGTTATATTTGGCGACGCGATCGGTGCGCGACAACGAGCCGGTTTTGATCTGCCCCGCGTTGACCCCCACCGCCAGGTCCGCGATGGTGGTGTCCTCGGTTTCCCCTGATCGGTGCGAAATGATCACGCCGAAGCCGGCCGCCTGCGCCATTTCCACGGTCTCGAGCGTTTCGGTCACGGTGCCGATTTGGTTGAGCTTGACCAGGATCGCGTTGCCGCACCCGTCGGCGATGCCCCGCGCGAGCGATTCGGCGTTGGTCACAAACAAATCGTCGCCCACCAATTGCACGCGGGCCCCAATCCGTTCGGTGAGCAGCCGCCAGCCCTTCCAATCGTTCTCCGCCATGCCGTCTTCGATCGACACGATCGGGAACCGATCGAGCAATTTTTCGTACCACGCCACGAGCTGTTCGGCCGTGCGCTCCGATTTCCCCCCCGCGCGAAACGCGTATTTGCCCTTGGCGTACAGCTCGCTGGACGCCACGTCGAGCGCGATCGATACGTCGCGGCCCGGCTCGTACCCCGCCTCCTTAATCGCATTCACCACCACGGTCAACGCCTCTTCGTTGGAACCCAGGCGCGGCGCGAACCCGCCCTCGTCACCCACCGCGGTGGTGTGCCCGGCCTGTTTGAGCACGTCCTTGAGCGCGTGAAACACCTCCGCGCCGACTCGGAGCGCTTCGCCGAACGATCCGGACCCTCGCGGGATGATCATGAACTCCTGGATGTCGATGCCGTTGTCCGCGTGCGCCCCGCCGTTGAGGATATTCATCATGGGCACGGGCAGCCGCCGCGCGCGAATGCCGCCCACATAGCGATACAACGGCACGCCCTGCTCGGCCGCGGCCGCGTGCAACACCGCGAGCGAGACGGCCAGGATCGCGTTGGCGCCCAGCTTCTGCTTGGCCGCGGTGCCGTCCATTTCGATCATGGCGCCGTCCACCACGGACTGCTCGCCGGCCTCGTACCCCACCAGCGCGGGCCCGATGGTGTCGTTGATGTGGCGCACCGCCCTGAGCACGCCTTTGCCGCGATATCGTTTGGCGTCGCGATCCCGCAACTCCAGCGCCTCGCGCTCTCCGGTCGACGCGCCGGACGGCACCGCGGCCCGTGCGCTCGCCCCGCTGTCAAGTATCACTTCGGCTTCCACGGTCGGCATCCCGCGTGAATCCATAATCTCCCGCCCGTACACCTGCACGATCTCGCTCATCCGGTTATCCCTTTTCTTGTCGGTAGGGACGCACGGCCGTGCGCCCCTACGTGTCCGTACGTCATGGCCCCAACTTGGCCTTGAGCAAGTCGTTCACCTTCCCCGGGTTGGCTTTGCCCTGGGTGCGTTTCATGACCTGTCCCACGAAGAACCCGAAGAGTTTGTCTTTTCCGGAACGGTACTGCTCCAGCTCCTTGGGGCTGTCCACCAGGATCTGATCGATCACCGCGGCCAATTCACCCGCGTCGCTGACCTGCGTCAAACCCTTGGCCGCCACCACCGCGTCCGGCGCCGCACCCGTGCGGTACATCTCTTCGAACACGGTCTTGGCGATCTTTCCGCTGATCGTGCCGTTGTCGATCAACCCGAACAACGCGGCCAATGACGGCGCGGAGACGCGGCACGCCGCGATGTCCACCCCGTCCGCATTGAGCAACGCGAGCAGTTCGCTCATGATCCAATTGGCCGCGGCCTTAGCCGGTGCGCCGTGGCGGACCGCGTCTTCATAATACGCCGCGAGTGATTGACTGCCGGTGAGCACTGTGGCGTCGTAGACCGACAACCCGTACTGCGAGACGAAACGCGCGCGTTTGGCCTCGGGCAGTTCGGGCATGGCCGCGCGAATCTCCTCGATCCACACCGCGGGCGGTACGACCGGGACCAGGTCCGGGTCCGGGAAGTAGCGGTAGTCGTGCGCGTCTTCCTTGCTGCGCATGGACACGGTCACCCCGCGCTGGTTGTCGAAGAGCCGCGTTTCCTGCGCGATGCGTTGGCCCGCCTCCACCTGCTCGATCTGTCGCTCCACCTCGTAGTCGATCGCGCGTTTGACGAACCGGAACGAGTTGATGTTTTTGAGCTCCACGCGCGTGCCGAGGGTCGTGCTGCCCATAGGGCGGATCGACACGTTCGCGTCGCAGCGAAAACTCCCTTCCTCCATGTTGCCGTCGCAGATGCCGAGATACACCACCAACTCGCGCAACGCCTTGAGATACGCCACGGCTTCGTCGGACGAGCGCAGGTCCGGCGCGCTCACGATTTCCAACAGCGGCGTGCCCGCGCGGTTCAAATCCACGTGGCTCTCGCCGTCGGCCACGTCGTGCAGGTTCTTGCCCGCGTCCTCCTCCAAATGGGCGCGCACCAACGTGACGCGTTTGGTCGCGCCGTTGAGCGCCACGTCCAGCCCGCCGCCGTCGCAGATCGGCGATTCGTACTGCGAGATCTGGTACCCCTTGGGCAGGTCCGGATAAAAATAATTTTTCCGCGCAAATCGGCTCGGCGAGACCTTGGCCCCGACCGCCAAACCAAAGCGGATCGCGAACTCCACGGCCCGTTGGTTCACCACCGGTAACACGCCCGGCATGCCCAAACAGACCGGGCAGACCTGCGTGTTCGGCGACGCCCCGAACGCGGTCGGGCACCCGCAGAACATTTTGGAGCGGGTGAGCAGTTGCGCGTGGACCTCGAGACCGATCACGGTCTCGTACGCGGTTTTCGTCGGGGCTGCGGTCGTCATGGCTGAATCATCCAATCACCGGTTTTTTTGTCTTCCACTCCGTCACCCGCTCGTACGCCGCGGCCGCACGAAGAATCGTGGATTCCGCGAACGGTTTGCCAATCAGTTGCAGCCCGATGGGCAGGCCCTCGCCCGAGAACCCGCACGGCATGGATAGGGCCGGCACGCCAGCCAAGTTGACCGAGATCGTGAAAATGTCCGAGAGGTACATTTGCAGCGGGTCCTGCGTCTTCTCGCCGAACCGGAACGCGGGCGTAGGCGCGGTGGGCGTGGCGATCACGTCCACGCGCTCGAACGCGCGGTCAAAGTCCCGTTTGATCAACGTGCGCACGCGCTGGGCCTTGACGTAGTACGCGTCGTAGTACCCGGACGAGAGCGCGTACGTGCCGAGCATGATCCGGCGCTTGACCTCGGGGCCGAATCCTTCGGCGCGGCTTCGAGCATACAGGTCCATCAAGTTCGCGGGCGCCTTGGCGCGATAGCCGAATCTGACGCCGTCGTAGCGCGCCAAGTTGGAACTTGCCTCGGCCGTGGCCAGGAGGTAATACACCGCCACCGCGTACTCCGTGTTCGGGAGCGACACGTCTTCGACCCGCGCGCCTTCTCGTTCCAGCGTTCGGATCGCGGTTTTGACCGCGGCCTCCACGTCGCGATCCATCCCGGCGATAAAGTACTCCTTGGGTACCCCGACACGCAGGCCCCGCACGCCGGTCGTGAGCTCCGCGGTGTAGTCCGGGCGGGGCACGTCGGCGGAGGTGGAATCATTCGGGTCGTGGCCCGCGATCGCGTTGAGCAACAGCGCGCAGTCTTCCACGTCCTTGGCGAACGGCCCGATCTGATCCAAGGACGACGCGAACGCCACCAACCCGTACCGCGAGACCCGGCCGTACGTGGGTTTGAGCCCCACCACGCCGCAACAAGCTGCGGGCTGGCGAATCGATCCTCCCGTGTCCGACCCCAGCGACCCCAGGCACTCGTCCGCGGCCACGGCCGCGGCTGATCCGCCGCTCGACCCGCCGGGAATTCGGTCCCGACCCCACGGGTTCCTCGTGTTGCCGAAGGCGGAGTTCTCGGTGGACGAGCCCATCGCGAATTCGTCCATGTTGGTCTTGCCCGTGAACACCGCGCCCGCGGCCCGCAACCGCGCGACGACCGTGGCGTCGTACGGCGGGACGAACCCTTCGAGAATCTTGGACGCGCACGTGGTCTTAACGCCCGCGACACACATGTTGTCCTTGAGCGCGATGGGAATCCCGGTCAACGGGGTCACGCGTTCACCGACGCGAAGGCATCTATCCGCCTCGTCAGCCTGCGCGCGGGCCGCATCGCGCGTGAGCGCAAGATACGCGTGCACCTCGGGTTCCACCGTGGCGATGCGCGCCTCCACGCTCTCCAGCAACTCACGGCTGCTGATCCGGCGCTCCGCCAACAGCTCACACGCCCCGTGAATGGTCAATCCGTGTAATGCCTGCTCAGCCATCCGACACCGCCGTTCCGATCTGCCGCTTGAGCCACGCCACCGCATCGTCCGCGGTCGCCACCTGCCCGGCCAACTGTGCCTCCCTGACCAGAGCCAAATACTTGCCGACGACCGGTCCCGCGGGCACGCCGAACTCCGCCATGATACGCCGGCCGTCCACCAATGGCGGGGGCAACCCTTTGCGCGCGCGGCCGAGTTCCGCCAGCTTCGCGATCCGACCGCGCATGGCGCGGTAGTTGGTCAAATCCGGAGTCCCCGACGGCGGAACCGTGGCGGACCCGTCCGCCCACATCACCATCAGCAACTGCTCGCCCGCCTGGGGGTCCGCGAAAAAATACTTCTCGATCGTGGAGTTCTTCATGTCCGCGACCGGGCCGTGCACGAGCAACAGATGGTGCGCCACCAACCAGCCCAACCGTTCCGAGTCGATGTGCCACGGCGACTCACGCGGGAACTGGGACAACTTCAATCGTTCGCAGATCGCGCGCGCCATTCTCGCGCCCACGTTGTCGTGGTTGTTGAACCGGATCCGGTCGGTGCCGTCCTTCTCCGGCGTGGTGATGGTCACGGGTTTGGCCACGTCGTGGAGCAACACCGCGAAAACCACCTCCGCGTCCAACCGACGGTCCGGCCACTCCGCTGTGAACTCCGGCGAGGTCGCGCGTTCCAACGCCAGCCGCGTGTGCGTCCACACGTCGCCTTCCGCATGATAATTCGGCGGCTGCGGACACCCCTTCATGGGCAGCAATTCCGGCATGATTTCGCTGATCGCGCCGCTCGCGTCCCACAGATCCAACGCCTTCACCGGGTCGGCCACGAACGCGCGCACCAGTTCCCGGCCCACGGTTTCCCGCGGCACGATGAAATCCTTCCCTCGCGTGGCGTTGATCCGCGGCATCAACCGCACGATCGACGCCCACGTGTCCGCGTCCCAGTCGAACCCGAGTTGGCAGGCCAACCGCAGGCCGCGCAGCATCCGCGAGTAATCTTCCGCAAAGCGACGATCCGGCTCGCCCACCGCGCGCAATCGTCTGGCGCACAGATCGCCTTTGCCGTTGAACGGGTCCACCAGTTCCTCAGTGAGCACGTTGAGCGCCATCGCGTTCACGGTATAGTCGCGGCGCCCCAGATCGTCCTCCACCGGCAACCCGGGATCGGACTGGACCGAAAACTCGCGGTACGCGCCGGACAACGCATCCGAATGCTCGGTGCGCGGCAACGCCACGTCGAACGGCTCCTGCGGATCCCCGCCGCGGGGCACGAACTTATACACCCCGAACGTCTTGCCCACGTAATTGACAGACCCGAGCTTGGCCAATGCCCGCTCCAACGTCTCGCCCGGCACCCCGCGCACCACAAAGTCCAAATCCTTGGTCTCGCGCCCCAACATGGCGTCGCGCACGGCTCCGCCCACAAGGTACACCTGGGCCTGGGGAAATCGCACAGCGATTTCCTGAATAAAGGCCAGTTCGGGCCGCTTGAGCGCGTCTATCAGCATCTGACTTTGAACCGGCGAGCCGGGGAGCCGGAGAACCGGCGAAAGTTCTTGTCCTTATCTCCCTCTCCCCGGTTCCCCGGCTCGCCCACTCGTCTTAGCCTTTAATGCGGTTCTTCTCGTCCACTTTCACGATCGTCGGCTTGTAGTTCGCCAGCTCGTCCTGCGAGTAATACTCATAACAGAAAATGATGATCTGATCGCCGACCATCGCTTTGCGCGCAGTCGGTCCGTTCAAACACACCATACCGGACCCGCGGGGACCGGGGATAATGTAGGTCTCGAACCGCTCGCCGTTCTGGAGGTTGGACACCATGATCTGCTCGTACGGCAACATACCCGCCGCGTCGATCAGATTCTGATCCAACGCCAGACTGCCTTCATAATCCAAGTCCGCGCCCGTCACCGTGGCGCGATGAATTTTCGACCGCAGCATCAACCGCAGCATACGTTCACTCTCCCGACATCAATCAATAATCTTGGGGACTCGAAAACAACCCGAGTCGGAATCCGGCGCATTCGCCAATGCCGCGTCATGCGGCAACGACGGTTTGGCCGCGTCTTCCCGCAGCACGTTCTGCATCGGAATCACGTGCGAGGTCGGCTCCACGTCGCTCGTATCCACCCGATTGAGTGTTTCGACGTACGTTAAGATCGACGAAAGTTGCTTCCCGAATACGACCTTCTCTTCCTCGCTGATCGCCAACCGCGCCAGCTTGGCCACGTACTCGACTTGTTCACGCGTGATATCCATTACGCCGGCTCCAATCTCGCGAATTTGACCGCCAATTTCTTGGTGCCCGCGGCGCGAAACGCCACCACCACCTTGGCGTCCTCGCCGATGCCTTCCGAGGCCTGGATCGTGCCCGCGCCCCACACCGGGTGGCGCACCCGCATGCCGACCGCGAACAAAGAGCCCTCCGGCGATTCGGGCGGTTCTTGATTATACGGGTTGAACGCGGGTGTTCGCCCGGGTCCGCGGGCGGCCGGCGACGTTCCCATGCCCATCCGGCGCGGCCCTGGCGAGTCCCATCCCCGCGCCACGCCGGTCTCCACGCGCTCCTGCACGCCGATCTCGTGTTTGAGCTCCTCGGGGATCTCTTCGATGAACCGCGACGGCGCGTTGAATTGCACCGAGCCGTACAGCCGCCGCAACCCGGTGTAGGTGACGTACAGCCGCTCTTTGGCGCGCGTGATGCCCACGTAACAAAGCCGACGCTCCTCCTCCATCGCGTCCGGGTCGTTGAGCGATCGCGAGTGCGGGAAAATGCCTTCTTCCACCCCGACCAGAAAGACCACGGGGAATTCCAAGCCCTTGGCCGAGTGGAGAGTCATCAACGGCACCGCGCCGTCGGACGACGTCAGCGCGTCGGTATCCGCCACCAACGCCACGCGGTCGAGAAACGCGGCCAGCGGAGATAATTGGGGCGCCGAGTCTTCGCCGGGCGCGATCGTCTCCGGCACATTCTGGCCCGCGTACTGTTCCTCGAATTCCTCGACCGCGGAAAATAACTCCTGGATGTTTTCGATCCGCGATTCCGCCTCCGCGCCGAACTCCTCGCGCAGCGACTCGATGTAGCGGGTGCGCTCCAACACCGCGGTGAGCAGCGTGGGCAATGTCGCGGTCTTCGCGGTCTCGCGCAACCCGTCCATCAACGTCAAGAAACGCTCGATCGACCGCCGGGAGTTCGCCACCAACCGTTCCGAATCCGCGGCCAGCGCGCGCAACGCCTCGGCCCACGGCGATCCGGTTTGCGTCGCGTGCGCGTCGATGCGTTCCAGCGCCGTGGCCCCGATCCCGCGGGTCGGCACATTGATGATGCGCTTAAGGCTCATCGCGTCCGAGGGGTTCACGATCGCGCGCAAATACGCCACCACGTCCTTGATCTCCTTGCGCTCGTAAAACCGCAGCCCCCCGACGATCACGTACGGGATCGCCTCATTGCGCAAGCGTTCTTCCAGCGCGCGCGACTGGGCGTTGGTGCGGTACAGCACCGCGAAATCGCGATACACCTTGCCCGCGCGGACGTGCTCGCGCAGCGTGCGGCACAGATAGTCCGCCTCGGTCTCGTCGTCGGCCAACCGTGCGACCGTAATCTTCTCCCCGCCCAGCCGATCGGTCCACAAGCGTTTGGGCTTGCGCGAGGGGTTGCGCTCCACCACGGCGGACGCCGCGTCGAGGATCGCCTGGGTGGAGCGGTAATTTTGCTCCAGCTTGACGGTCGCGGCGTTCGGGAAATCCTTTTCGAACTCCAAAATGTTGCGCACGTCCGCGCCGCGGAACGCGTAGATACTCTGATCGTCGTCCCCGACCACGCAGAGATTGGCGCGCTCGCCCGCCAGCAGCCGCACCAGCCGGTACTGCGCGTGATTGGTGTCCTGGTATTCGTCGATCAACAGATACCGAAACTGCCGGTGGTACGCGGCCAACACGTCGGGCGCGCGCTCGAACAATCGCACGGTTTGCATCAACAGATCGTCGAAGTCCCATGCGGCGGCCTGGGCCAGACGATCCTGGTACAACAGGTACGTCCGCGCCACCGCGTCATCCATCCCGAACGTCTGCGCCGTGCCCCGAAACGCCTCGGGCGTGGTCAGTGCGTTCTTGAGGTCGGAGATACGCCGCGCCACGGCCTGCGGTTTGTATACGTCCTCGTTGACGCCCAAACCCCGCATACACTCCCGGACCAAGGCGGCCTGGTCGCCGGAATCATAGATCACGAATTCGCGCGGATAACTCAAGCGCTCGGCGTGCGTCCGCAGAATCCGCACGCAGGCCGAGTGAAACGTGCTCACCCACACCCCGCGACCCGCCGGACCGAGCAGCCTCTGCACGCGATCCTTCATCTCGCCAGCGGCCTTGTTGGTGAACGTGACGGCCAGGATCTGCGCGGGGTGTACCCGGTGGGTCTCGATGAGGTGCGCAATGCGGTAGGTGATCACGCGCGTCTTGCCGCTCCCCGCGCCGGCCAGGATCAACAAGGGCCCTTCGGTGCGGAGCACCGCCTCGCGTTGGGCGGGATTTAAATCCGATAACAGATCGTTCATTCGGTCCTCGGGCAAGGGCGCACGCCGTGCGCCCCTACGATTATTCGACGGTCACGCTCTTGGCCAAGTTTCTGGGTTGGTCCACGTCGCTGCCGCGCAGCACCGCGATGTGGTACGCGAGCAACTGCAGCGGCACCACCGCCATGATCGGCATCACCAAGGGGTCGAGCGCGGGCACGCTGATCGCGGCATCGGCCTTGGCCGCGGTATCCTCGTCACCCTCGGTCAGGATCGCGATGACCTGGCCTTCGCGCGCCTTGACCTCCATCAGCCCGTTCACGCTCTTATCGTAGGCTGCGTCGCGCATCGCGAGCATCACGACGGGCAACTTCTCGTCGATGAGCGCGATCGGCCCGTGTTTCATTTCCCCCGCGGGATACCCCTCCGCGTGGATGTACGAGATTTCCTTGAGTTTGAGCGCGCCCTCCAGCGCGATGGGGTACTGAATCCCTCGCCCCAAATACAGAAAATCGCTGCGTCCCGAGAACCGGCGCGCCACGTCCGCCACGGTTTTGGCCGAATGGTGCAACCACCCCTCGACCCGACCCGGCAATTCGAACAACGCGTCGGCCAACCGCTTGCGGGTCGCAACATCGAGCCGCCCCTTGGCTTGCCCGAACGCCAATGCCAACAAAATCATGCCCGCCAATTGGCATACGAACGCCTTGGTGGACGCCACCCCGATCTCCGGCCCGGCGTGCGTGTACAACACCCCGTCGGCCTCGCGCGCGATGGTGCTGCCCACCACGTTGCAGAGGGCCAATGTGCGGGCGCCCCGCGCCTTGGCTTCGCGCAAGGCGCCCAAGGTGTCCGCGGTTTCGCCGGATTGCGAAATCCCGACCACCACGTCGGTGGGCGAGACGATCGGTCCGCGGTAGCGGTATTCGGACGCGATATCCACTTCAACCGGCACCCGCGCGAGTTCCTCGATCAGGAACTTGCCGACCAGCCCCGCGTGCCACGACGTGCCGCAGGCCGCAATTGTCACCTTGGTCGCGGCGCGCAACGCGTCGGCCGGCACGCCCAACTCCTCCAGGTTGACCTCCCCGGTTTCGAGCGAGAGCCGTCCCTGGATCGTGTTGATGAGCGCCTGCGGTTGCTCGTGGATTTCTTTGAGCATAAAATGCTTGTACCCGCCCTTCTCCGCCATGGCCGGGCTCCAAGAAATCTGCACCGGCTGCCGCTCGCGCGGCCGGCCCTGCACGTCGCTGATCGCCACGCGACCGGCGGACGCAACCACCACGTCGCCGTCGTCCAAAAACACCACGGACCGCGTGTGCGACAGGATCGCGGGCACGTCGGACGCCACGAACTGCTCGCCGTCGCCCACCCCAACGATCAGCGGGCACCCGTGCCGCGCCGCCACCAGCACGTTCGGCTCGTGTTCCGCCATCGCCACCACCGCATACGCGCCCTTCAATCGGGTGAGCGCGGCGCGAAACGCGGGTTCCAACGAGAGGCCCTTGGCCATTTCGCTGTCGATCAGGTGCGCGATGATCTCCGTGTCGGTCTCGGACCGGAACGTCCGGCCCGCGGCCGCGAGTTCGCGCTTGAGCGGCAAGTAGTTCTCGATGATTCCGTTGTGGATGACCACCACCCGGCCCGCGCGGTGCGGGTGCGCGTTTTCCTCCGACGGCCGGCCGTGCGTGGCCCATCGCGTGTGGCCGATCCCGATGGTGGCACCGTACCGTTCCCCTGCGATCACCGACTCCAGGCTCGCGAGTTTGCCCACCGCGCGCCGCACCTGGAGCGCGCCGTGTTCGAGAAACGCCACGCCCGCGGAATCGTACCCGCGATATTCCAGTCGTTTGAGTCCGTCGATCAAAATGGGCACCGCCGGTTGTTTGCCCACGTACCCGATCACACCGCACATACCGTGTCCGCCTTTCCGGGATTACCGTTTCTTGCTGGTCCTTCGAGCCCGCGCCTTCGGTTTGCTCGAACCGGATGGCTTCGTTTTTGTCGTCCGCGCGGGCGTCGTCGCCCGCAGGGCCGAGGCCCATCCTTTTTTGACGAGCTGCCGCACGCGGCCGATGACCAAGGCGTCCGGCGGCACGTCCTGGGTCACCGTGGTGCCGGCCGCCACGATCGCGCCCTTGCCCACCGTGACCGGCGCCACCAGTTGGCTGTCGCTGCCGATAAACACGTTGTTTTCGATCACGGTGCGCGACTTCTTCACCCCGTCGTAGTTGCACGTGATGGTGCCGGCGCCGATATTCACCCCCGCGCCGATCACCGCGTCCCCCAAATAACTCAAATGGTTCGCCTTGGAGCCGGGGCCCAGGTCCGCCATCTTCAGTTCCACGAAGTTGCCCACGCGCGCGTCGCGCCGCAGGACCGTGCCGGGCCGCAAGTGCGCGAACGGGCCGATCGTAGCGTGGTCTTCGATCACCGCCTCGTCGATCACACAGCCGTCCTTGACCGTGACGCCGTTCCCGAGCCGACTGTGCGTGATGTGGCTCGACGGACCGATGCGGCAGCCCGATCCCACCACGGTGTCGCCTTCGATCCAGGCCCCTGGCGCGATCACGGTGTCCGATCCGATCACAACCGCGTCGTCGATCCAAATCCGCGCGGGATCGAGCAAGGTCACCCCCTCGGCCATCCAGCGTTGCCGGATGCGCTCGCGCATCACGGATTCCACGCCCGCCAATTCCGATCGGGTATTCACGCCCGACACCTCTTCGGGATCGACCGGCTCCCCGCGCACGGCCAAGCCACGCTCGACCGCCGGAGCAATCACGTCCGGGAGATAATACTCGCCCTGCGCGTTGTCCGGTTTGAGCGCATCCAGCGCGCCGCGCAAAAACTCGGCCTCCAGCGCGTACAACCCGGCGTTGACGTCGCGAATGGCCCGTTGATCGTGCGTCGCGTCGCGCTCCTCGACCACGCCGGCCACGCGGCCCTCCGCGCCCATCAACACGCGGCCGTACCCCGCGGGGTTATCGAGCCGCATGGTCGCCAGCGTTACGGCCGCGCCCGCGTCGCGGTGCCGGGTCAACAGCCGTTGCACAGTCTCCGGCCGCACCAGCGGCGTGTCCCCGCTGAGCACCACCACGGTCCCCGCGAACTCGGGCATCCGCGCCAACGCGCACCGCACCGCGTCGCCGGTGCCGCGCGGCGGGTCCTGGCGCGCGATCAACGCGCGGTTGCCGATGAATTCCGCCACCGCGTCGCCCCCGTGGCCCACCACGACCGCCACGCGCGCAGCGCCCAGCGCCTCGGCCGCACGCAGCGGATACTCCACCATGGGCCGCCCGCCCACCGGGTGCAACACCTTGGGCAACGCGGACTTCATGCGTTTGCCGTGTCCCGCTGCCATGACGATCACGGCCAGATCCGCGCGCCGTGTCGTCATCGCGCGGGCGCTCCGGACGGCGCCGGCTCATCGCCGCTCGCCGGCGTGTACATCCCGCCGGAGATGATCATCTTCATCCCGTCCTCCACGCTCATGGAGAGCGGAATGATCTCGGGTTCCGGGACAAACAGGAAGTATCCCGACGTCGGATTCGGCGTGGTGGGCACGTACACGTTGACCAAACGTTCGGGTGTGATCCGCTGGATCTCACCCCGGGTGATCCCGGTCACGAACGCGATCGAGTATTGGCCTTTACGCGGAAACTCCACGAGAACCACCCGGCTGAATTGCTCCCGGTTATGGATCGAAAACGTGTCCATCACGGCCTTGAGGACCTGGTAGATCGTTTTGACCACCGGCACGCGCTTGAGCAGATTTTCCCACGCCTGCACGAGTTTGCGACCGAAGATGTTGGTGGCCAACATCCCCACCACCAACAACATCACGGCGAGCACCACGATTCCCAGCCCCGGGATGTAGAACTGCGTGTGCGACGCGAGGAGATTTCCCAACACGCCTTCCAGGGAGAGGAACAAGGCTTTCAGGATCAGGTACGTCCCCCAGAGCGGAGTGACGACCAGCAGGCCCGTGACAAAATATCGTTTCAGTCGATTCTGGATGCCGATCCCTCCGCCGACGCCGCGTTCGACCGTCGAGCACACGCGTCGATCGAACGAACGGCCGCGCGAAACGCGCGACCACTCTACTAAGTTTTTCAACGTGATGCAAGAACTTATCCGCCGCGCCCGCGGTTTGCAATTTTCCGCCGAGTGACGTAGGATGCCGCGCGTGCGGACCCACGCCGACCCGACCGAATGATCATCATCGAGCTCGCCTGCCTGGGGGTTCGCTCCTTCCGCCAGGTGACCAAATTGCCCTTAAAACCCGGGCTGAACGTCATCTCAGGACGGACGGGAGCGGGCAAAACCACGTTGGTCGACTGTCTCGAGGTACTGCTGTTCGGGGCGCCGCCGGACACGCTCACGTTGCCGCCCGGCCCCGCCGGAGAGGCCTCGCAGGCCGCGGTCACCGTGAAAGCGCGGAGCGGAGAAATTTATCGCGTGATTCGAGATTTCGGCAAAGGCATGACGCAGACGCTCAAATGGGATTTCGGGTCGCGCGCGTTCGCGCCGGTCGAGGCGGACGCCTCCGACGCTCCGTGGAACGCCGAGTGCGGCGGGCTGACCTTGGCCCAAGCGCATTCCGCATCGGTCTGGTCGCCCCGATCCCCACTTCCCATGAGCGCGGCCGCCGAGGCCCCCTCGTGGCGCGGCGATGACGCGTCGCCGCTGCAGCCGGTTGCCGCGGCCCTCTCTCCGGAGGAACGCGCGGCCAAGGTCTCGCGGCTGGCGGAGCTGCACGGCCGCTTGTCGCGCGCGGAACAAGCCGCTGAATCCGCCGACAAACGGGCCGCGGCCACGGCGCGCGAGACCGAATTACGCAAGAAGCTCGCCGCGCTGGACGCGCTCGATGCGCGCCGGAAAGACGCGGCCGCGCGCGCGGACGAGATGCAGCCGTTTCTCCAAGGTCCGGAGAACCTCGATGCGTTGATCGAGGCCTACCTGAAAGCCGTTCCCGCGGTCGAGCAGGAACGGACCGCGTTGGCCGAACAGGCTTCCGAACTGGTCGCCCGCGTCGAGGAGTCCGGAGGCACGCCCTTCCTGAAAGCGCCGATGTTCCAGGCCGGCGCGGGCGTCACCGGGCTCTCGTTTGTCATCGCGTTGTTCGTGCCGCTGTCGGGGTGGTACCGCGCCGTCTACTTGGTCGGCTTGGTCGCGGGGTTAGGCCTCTTGGTCGCCTCGTTGGTCATGGATTTCCGGCGTCAGGCCGCCAGGCGCGCGGCGGAGTCCGCGTTGGCCGATGTCCGCAAGAAGACCGCTAAACTCGACGACCGCCTCAAGAAACCCTACGCCGCGTTGATGGCCCTCATCGCGCAGACCAAATCCGCCGACGCCGAGACGTTCAAGGCCCATCGCCGCGCGGCCAAGGAATGGGCGGCCGGGGTGCAGGCGTTCGACCGAGAAGAAGCCGCGGTCTTGGGCGGCAAGTCCCGCGCGGACCTGGAGACCGAGTGGCGGACCGCCAAGACCGCCGCCGACACGTTGATTCGCGGCGACGGCGAGGACGCGGACGTCGAAAGCCTCCGCGACGCCATCCGGCTCATCACGCGGGAACTGGATGCCGCCCCCGCGCTCATCCCGCCGTCCGCACAACCGGCGCCGAGCGACGGCGGCGGATTCGCGCCGTTGCGCGAACACGCGGCCGAGATCGATCGGTACGTGGCCGCCTTATCCGACGGGCGCATCACCGCCGTGTGCGAACGGGACGGGACGGTCTGCGTCATGCGACGCGGATCGTCCGACCAGACGCCCCTCGACGCGCTCAGCTCCGGCGAAGTGCTCGCCGTCCGACTGGCCGTGGTCCTGGGCGCGTGGACCGCACGGCGCGCGGGGCTGGGCCTGCCGTTGATTCTGGATGACCCGCTGTCCGGCCTTGATCCGGAGGGACGCGCGGCGTTGGTCGCCGTGTTGGCCGCCGCCGCGGGAGATCGTCAAATTGTTCTCCTGACCAACACGCCGGTGGCGGCCGCCACCGGCGTCACGCAGATCGCGTTGTCCGCGGCATGACCGGCCCGTCACGAGCCGCGAAGTCGCGCCCCGGCCGCTTCATCACGTTTGAAGGCGTGGACGGCAGCGGCAAGTCCACGCAACTCGCCGCGCTCGCCGCCGCGTTGACGGATCGCGGCATTGCCACGATCACCACGCGCGAACCCGGCGGGACTCCGCTGAGCGAGGTGATCCGGGGCGTGGTGCTCGATCACGCCTTTGCCGGGATGTCGGCCCGCGCCGAGCTCTTGTTGTATCTGGCGAGCCGCGCCGAACACGTGGACCGCGTGATCCGGCCCGCGCTGGAACGCGGCGCGTTGGTCTTGTGCGACCGATTCACGGAGGCCACCTTGGCCTACCAGGCCTACGGACGCGGCCTGCCCCTCGATGCGGTCGCCGCCCTGACCCGATTCGCCGCGGGCGGCATCGAACCCGACCTCGTGATCCTGTTGGACATCCCCGTAGAGGATGGGTTGTTGCGCGTGCGGGAACGGCGGGACCCGAATCGCCTCGACGGCGAAACCGTGGCGTTCCACCGCCGCGTGCGCGAGGGGTACCTCACCCTCGCCGCAGCCGCGCCGGACCGATTCGCGATCGTGGACGCGCGCCGGTCGCTCGACGAGGTCCGTCGGGCCATCTGGACCGCGGCTGAACCGCTCTGTATCGCCGCAACGGCCGGAGGCTGCTCATGAACGCGCCCACCCGATTTGCCGAACTGATCGGCCACGGCCCGGTCATCGCGCGGTTGCGTTCCGCGGTCGCCGCGAACCGGCTCGGCTCCGCGTACCTGTTCGTGGGCGAGTCTGATATCGGCAAGCGCACGCTCGCAGTGATCTGGGCGCGCCTGATCCAGTGCGAGGCGCCGGTGGGCGGGACCGCGGACATGGAGCCGTGCGGCGCGTGCCGGTCGTGCCGCCAACACGACGCGGCCGGGCACCCTGATCTCTTCACGCTGGAACCCGAGGACGCGTCGGTGGTCACGATCGACCAAGTCCGCCGCTTGCAAGCCGAACTCCCGTACCGACCGCTGACCGCCGCGCGCCGCGTCGTGCTCGTTCCCGAGGCCGCACGGCTGAACGCAGAATCGTCCAATGGGCTGCTCAAGATTCTGGAGGAACCCCCGGGCCACGCGATATTTCTGCTGGTAACGGCCCAACGAGATCGGCTGCTGCCCACGATCCTTTCGCGTTGCCAAGTGATCCGCTGCGCGGCCCCTCCGCCCGAGGCGGTGCTGGGCCATTTAACCGGCGCGCTCGGCGCAACGCCCGATGACGCCCGACGCATCCTGGCCGTCGCGCAAGGTCGTGTCGGCCCCGCGGTGCGCGCGGCCGGCCACGACACCGACGCAGCCGTGGCGTTCGACGACCTGGGCGATCCCGCCGTGATCGCGGCGCCGCCGCGCGTGTTGGACGTGGCGGAACGCGTGGGCAAGGATCAAGACGCCCTCCGTGCATTGCTCGCGTGGCTGACGCTCTGGCTGCGCGACGTGCTCGCGTGGCAGGCCGCCGGCGACCCCGCGCGCGTCCTCAACGCCCACCGCCGGGAGGACCTCGCGTGGTGGGCAAACCGTTTAACCGTGGACGAGGTGTTGGAGGCCGCGTCCGGCCTGCACGCGCTCTGGTTGGCGACCACCCGCAACCTGAATCCGCAGTTGGCCGCGGAGGTCGCGCTGCTCAATCTCTCACTTCGCGTGGGGCCGTCGGGGCCTGCGATGGAACGGACTCGATGAACGCGCCATTAAAAAAAACCGTTGCGGTCAAAATCTGGGACCAGGGCAAAACCTACTATTACAACCCCACCGACTTCGACCTGGAACGCGGCGACTGGGTGCTGGTTAAGACCGAACGGCTCACACCCGCGCGGGTGTTCTTGCCGTCGCGGCCGTTGCTCCCGCAATTCAACGGGGGGTCGGCCCTTCGGCCCATCGTGCGCAAGGCCACGGACCGCGACGTGGAACGGATCCAGGAATGCCGGACCCGCGCGCAGCAGATCCGCGACGCCTGCCGCGAAGGGATCGCCGGACACCGTCTGGACATGCGGCTCTCCGACGTGGAAGTGCTGTTCGATCGGAGCAAGGTGATCGTGTCATTTTCCGCCGAACAGCGCGTGGATTTTCGCGCCCTGGTCAAGGACCTGGCGGGCAAGTTCCGCGCGCGCATCGAAATGAAACAGATCGGCGTGCGCGACGAAGCCGGACTGCTCGGCGGCGTCGGCTCCTGCGGACTGCAACTGTGTTGCTCGCTCTTTCTGACCAAGTTCCACCCCGTGACCACCAAAATGGTCAAGGCCCAAAACCTCCCGGTCAACAATTCCCAACTCCTCGGCTCCTGCGGCCGTCTCAAATGCTGCTTGGCCTACGAGTACTACGGCCCGGAGCCGAAGCAGCCAAAGCTCGTGCAACTTCAGACATGAAACCGGGAGCAACACAACGACGGTTCACCGCGGGCGCACGGCCGTGCGCCCCTACACACATCCGATCGGATGCCTTTGCCGTTGTAGGGGCGTATGGCATACGCCCGCAGTTGGCCTTTTGAACGAGCTGGCGTGACGGCCTACTACATCACCACCCCGATCTATTATGTGAACGACGTTCCCCACATCGGGCACGCCTACACCACCATCGCCGCCGACGTCTTAGCGCGACACCACCGCTTACGCGGGGACGACGTGTTCTTTCTCACCGGCACCGACGAGCACGGACAAAAAGTCCACCAGGCCGCGACCAGACGCGGCGTGCCTCCGCAGCAGCACGTGGACGAATTGGTCGTGCGGTTCCAGGAGCTCTGGAAGCGGCTCGATATCTCCCACGACGACTTTGTGCGCACCACGCAGGCGCGCCACACCACGGTGGTGCAAGACGTGCTCACGCGGCTTCGCGACCGCGGCGAGTTGTATCAGCAGACCTATCAAGGATGGTACTGCCTCCCCGATGAGCGCTTCTGGGCCGACGACGAAGTGGTGGACGGCTTATGTCCCGAATGCCGGCGTCCAGTGGAGCGGCTCGCCGAAACCAACTACTTTTTCCGAATGAGCCACTATCAGCGGCGCCTGCTTCAGCACGTCGAGACCCACCGGGATTTCATCCGCCCGGAAAGCCGCCGCAACGAAGTGTTGGGATTCCTGGCGCAACCACTCAACGACCTGTGCATCTCGCGCCCCAAAGCGCGGCTGCCGTGGGGCGTACCGTTTCCCTTCGACGACGCGTTCGTCACCTACGTGTGGGTGGACGCGTTGGTCAACTACATTTCGATCCCCGGCTACGCGACCGACACCGCGCGATTCGACCGGTGGTGGCCTGCGACCGTGCACTTGGTCGGCAAGGACATTTTGACGACGCATGCGGTCTACTGGTCCACCCTGCTCATGGCGCTCGACCTTCCGCTGCCCCGGACGATTTTCGCGCACGGGTGGTGGACGGTGGACGGCGAGAAAATGTCCAAAAGCCGCGGCAACGTGGTGGACCCCGGCACGGTGGCGGGCGAGTTCGGCGTGGACCCGTTCCGGTATTTCGTGCTGCGCGAAGTCCCGTTCGGACAGGACGGCGATTTTTCGCGCGACGCGCTCGTGAGCCGTTACAACAGCGATCTGGCCAACGACCTCGGCAATCTGGTGAGCCGCACCCTCACCATGATCGAGCGCTACGCCGGGGGGCGCCTGCCCGCGCAAGGCCCGGACGACGGGTTCGAGGAACTGACGGCCGCGGCCCACCGCGAGGTGGACGCCTCGCTGGCTGCGTTCCAATTCCATCGCGCGTTGCAGGAAATCTGGCTGGTCATCGATCGCGCCAACCGCTACATCGAGTCATCCGCCCCATGGAGCCTGGCGAAAGATCCGGCCCAGCGCGTCCGGCTCGACGACGTGTTGTACGCGCTGGCGGAAACCCTCCGCCACGTGGCCCGATTGATCTCCCCGTTCATGCCCGCCACGGCGCTCGCTATTGCGGACAGCCTGGGGTTGTCGAAGACCCAGGATTGCGGGCCCGTCGCATGGGGCTATCTCGCCAAAGGCCAGCAGATCTTGAAACCACCAGCGTTATTTCCCAGGAGAACCTCCGTGTCCGAAACACCACCTGTTGCCGCGCCGGCGGCCGACCAACCGGTTCAGGCTGCCGCGCCGACTCCCGCGCCGCAGCCCGTTCAGATCAGCATCGACGAGTTCGCCAAGGTCGAATTGCGCGTGGGTAAAATCCTCGCGGCCGAACGCGTGCCCAAATCCTCGAAACTCCTCAAGCTCCAAGTGGATCTGGGAACCGAGACGCGACAGATCGTCGCGGGCATCGGCACCAAGTACGAGCCCGACGCATTGATCGGCCGTTTGGTCGCGGTAGTGGCCAACCTCAAACCCGCCAAACTCATGGGCATCGAATCCCAAGGCATGATCCTGGCCGCGGGCGATAAAGAGGTGACGGCGTTGCTCGCCTACGTCGAACCCGTGCAGCCCGGGATGAAGATCAAATAGTGCCGTGCGTTGACTTCGCGTTGATGCGTTTGCTATGGTTCGGTCTTTGATTTTTCCCACCTGATCGCCGCATGGCGCCGAGGTAGCTCAGTCGGTAGAGCAGAGGCCTGAAAAGCCTTGTGTCGGGAGTTCGATTCTCCCCCTCGGCACCATTTAATATCAAGGGGTTAGTGAGACTACTCGCCTGCGCCAATCCTTCCGTTGCTACCGTTTTGCTACCACTTTTTTTCAAATTCGTTTTCGGACCGAGTACCAGCGCCGCCAGTTTCTCCGCCGCCTGATTGTTCGTCGCCTTCATGAGATGGCCGTAGGTATCCATCGTCACTTTGATCGACGAATGGCCCAACTGCGTCTGGATGTACTTCGGGTGCTCATTGTTCGCGATCAGCAAACTCGCGTACGTGTGGCGCAGATCGTGGAAACGAATGGACCGCAGCCCGGCTCGCCGCAACGCGGGATAGAATCCTCGCCGCAGCACATTGCCGTGGTTTTCCGGATTCCCGGCGCCGCTGGGAAAGACCAAGTCCAATTCACCCTTCGGGCATTGCAGGCGCCAGGATTTTAGGTCGGCAAGCAGATCGCTCGGCACATCGACGCGCCGCCGAGAGCTCTTCGTTTTCGGCTCATAGAACTGGCCGGCCGTGAAACTCCGTCGGACAAAAACCTGCCGGGCGTTCCAGTCGATGTCTCCCCACTGCAGCCCCAGCAACTCTCCCTGTCGGAGTCCGGTCAACACTGCGGTCTTTACGAGAATGCGCCACCGCTCCTCTTGTGGGCTGAAGCTCGACAGAAGTTTCTGGACCTCATGAGGCAGGAGGATATGGTTGTCGATCGGTCGATCGCTATGTTCCAACCCCTCTTTGAGTTTCTTGACCTCGGCTGCCGGGTTGAACGTGGCCCAACGGTGTCGAATCGCGTAGCGAAACATCGCCCCCAGGATGATCAAACACTTGTTGACCGTCCGACGACCGACCCCGTTCTCTACCAGATGTGCCCGGAACCGCTCGACGATCTCGGGCGAGATCGCCCGAATCTTCCAGCCTTGAAAATATGGCTTCAAGTGGAGGGCGATTCGTCCCTCGTAATCTTTGCGAGTGGTTTTACGGATGTTCATTTTGATATGGGCGTTCGTATAGGCCTCGACCAGTTCCTCGAACGTCCGCTCCTCTCGCCGGGGCTGATATTCTCCCCGCCCCACCTCACGAAGACGTTGGGAGAGCAAGTCGTCGGCGTCTTTCCGCGTACCGGCGACGGATTCCCACACGCGGCGACCGAGATGGTCTCGATAATCGATCACCCACCGTCCTCGCCGCTTTCGCACACAGGCCATAGATCCCTCTATAGTGAACCGGAGCTAATGTGGTGAAATCTCAGCAACGAAGTCAAGAAGAAGCGCGCTCGCCGCCTAACGAAGAGAGCCAGTGATGGGATCATCCAGCGGGGATCTTCTGGAGAACGGCCACGCGGGTGGATCTATGCTCCCGCCCCGATTCAAGCGCTGGCAGCACATCGGCAGGGCGAAACCGCACGTACTTCCCGACTCGGAGATGGGGGATTTTATCTTGGCGTGCCTGTTCCAGAAACCAACTCGAAGGCACGCCGGTCAATCGGCTCATTCCATCCGCATCCACGAGCGTCTCTTGAGACGGGCCAGCGGTCCCCGGATGTGTTGGCGTGTGGCCGGTGACCAAGCGGCCAACCGAGAGGGCTTTCGCCAAATTGTCCGGAGTCATCGCCAGAAACTCAGATCCAAAAGGGATGAGGACGATCGGCGTCCCGCCTAGTCCATCACAACCATTCCCATTGGATCCGACCGGATCTGAAGTATTCATATATCGTCCTCCTCAGCCGTGCACCGAAAGACCGGAGTCAGCGACGAACGTCGCCGGTTGGTTCTCTCGCCTTAATTCCCGCAGGTTCAGTCGCTTGCTCGTATGCTCTATATCCGCAGATCAGGCACCGCCAGTCCTGTTCGCGTGAATCCCACGACAATCCGACGCTGTGAGCATCACGCCCCGCCCCGCAGTGCGGGCAGGTGAGCCCAGGAAGACGTTCGAGAATCTCACCGATCCTTTCCAGGCTCATCGCCGCTCCTTTTCCCTCCGACATCGGCACGATACCGACGGATGGGGCAGCCCTCGCGACAAAACGGAGCGATCAAGGGGTCCTCGCATCCGTAGCTCGTGTAATTTCTCTGATACACGGATATCACCTTCTCCCGGATCGTCGAGAGTCCCAACGGCGGCTGATTGCTCTTGGCGTCCCACTGACGCAAGATGTGCTCAGCCCGTTGTTGAGAAAGCCCTCTGGCTTTCAGATGGATCGCCAGTCGAAACGCCACCACGTCGCGGCAGCCGCGGGTGACGCCCTGGAGCATGATCCGCGCGCACGGTAGCAGTTCGCCGTGATGGATTCGAGCCGGCCCGTCTGGTCGGGCCGGGATCGGTCGGTCCTGACCTGCCCGCGCCTGACTGGCGAGGATCACGATCTCGCGCGGATGAACCTGGGGGATGCCGTGAAGAAAGTCCCACTGATCGGCATACGCCTGATGAGAAATCGGATCCACGAACACCGTCTTGCCCAGAGGAACCGACTCGCCAGAAAGCGGGAGCCAGATGAAGTTCCCCACCCCATCGGCCGGCAGCGCGTCCTGCTTGGGAAAGATTTCGGCCTTCACGCCAGCCTCGCGGAGCAGCATCAGCGCTATCAGCCTCGTATCCCGTGCCAGGACGGGTTCATTGAAGAATAGCCACAGATGCACACCGCGGCTCTTACTGATCTCCCGGCATAGGGTGAGGCCATGCTGCGCCGCGACAACTGACGCCCTATCCGCCGCGTACTCGGCCTGCGGACCATCGAAGTCGAGCGCGAGAAAGTGCGTGTGGCCATCCGGCAAGAGCGGATAAATGCCCAGACGTAGCTTCCCCTCCAGGTGCAGCCGGTATTGGATGAGCGACAGTGGGCGGCGAACCGCACAGATCCGCCCGGCCTGCAACACCCCGAACGCGTCGGACCGCCCGCAAAACAGCGCCGCGAACCGCTCCAAGTCAACGAGGGTCCACTTCATCGCCGCCTCGTCAGCTCAAGGCATGGCGCAGCGCTTCAGCGCACGGAATTCGTTCATATCCGCCGTCCACATACCGATACGTATCGCCAACCCGATCGACATTGAGGTATCGACGTGTCCAAATGTGCTTGAAGAGCAGAATGCCCTGCACCTCCCCGATAAACATGAACTCTCGATAGGCTCCGCCCACAACCTGCTCGAGCAGAGGCCATGGAATCTCAGAGGTCTCGGTCATGGCAGCCTCCCGATTCGAACACTTCCTCGGTTGATCACCGCCATCCTAGCGAAGGGGTTCCCCAGCAAATCCCTACGTTTCGGCCAAGGGCTTCGAGAATCTGGCGACGACAGGCGGGCCGTTATCGGTCACCATCGACGTCATCAAGGAGCATCGAGGCCGCGGCGGACCAGATGCACAGCATGCCCAACAGATCTTCGAGCGCGACGCTGACCGGATTCGGATTGCCGAATGTGTCGTCGGCGTGATCGGCCGCCGCGCGCGCCTTCTCTATGGCACCATCGATGGCATCGAGTGCCTGGCGCAGCGTCCGAACGATGTCTTGGCGGGAATCCATCGCCTCTTCACCTAGCTCCGACAGATCCACATCACTCGCCTTTTCCTCTGGTGTCATGGCTGCGCCGTCGCCCACCTATACGAGCGTCAGATCGCGGCTGCGGAGAATCGCGCCAGCTAGGTCCTCCAGCGCGCCGGCCTGGTCCGGATCGGATTCATCCTGCGCCAACCGTGCGACCGCCTGCGCCATGCCGTATCGCGTGGCGTCGTACTCGCGCAGAAAGTACCCCAGCAGCGCAGTGCGTCGTTCCTCGGCGAGCCCTACTGCCTTAGCCACGTTCTGCACGGCCGAGTGCGGCGAGGTCACCCCGTCCTCCTGCGCCTGCCGCGCGATCGCGACCATCCGGGCGAAGGTCTCGGGATGAAACGCCGCCCTGATGGCATCGCGTGCCTTGAGATAAATGAGCTTCGATTCCTCGCTCACCGTCTCCTCGGTGAAGATTCCGACCGCCAGCCGGTCGCCGAGATGCACCTTGGCCACTACGTCTTCCACCGTGGCGAGGTTGAAACAGATCGCGCGCAAGAGCCCGATCCGCACGCCGAATCCGCCGTGCCCGGTTTCACTGTTGGACACGGTCACCAGCGGATGCACAGTCCCCGGTCCACCCGGCAGCTCGTCCCCCACCCGTGCCGACACGCGCCGCAAGTGCTCCTGGTTGCCGAGGCCGCCGGAGTACCAGGAACCGGGATCACCCTTACGGCTCTCGTCGATCGCGTCCCAGACCGTGCGGGTCGTGAACTTGAGCTTCATCCGGGTGTCGGACAGGCTGGCCTCGATCACTTCGCCCCCGGCAGCTCGCACCACATCGAGGGCCGCGAACGCGATATCGTAGTGATCCAGCACGCGGTATCGGTCGGACAGGACCGCGCGGACATGGCCATCTAAACAGCGGATAAACCGCCGTCCTGGCGAGTCCTGCATCAAGCCGTTGAGTAGCTCCATCGCGCGCACCGGCCGCTCCCTCGCCAGCTCCTTTAGGAATCGCCATGGCACCGGAGGGATGGCCTTGGCGCCCACCTGCTCCAGGGCCGTGTCCTTGATCAGCAGCCCCTGCTGGGGAAGCCACTCCATCGCGCGCGGCTCGGCCGGCACCAGGTAGAGCGATCCGTCTTTCGCGGACACCGTCACGCTACGCGTGTCGGTCACAAAGTCGATCCTCGCCTCCTTCTGCCGTTCGAGCTCGCCCACGAGCTGATCCAACCGCCCACGTCCAGTCCACGCGGAAAACTCCGACACCGTTTCCATTGCCATTCCTCCTTCTTCGTGAGGGCAAGCCGCATCGAATGACACCGGCTCGCCTGAGTGAAAGCACCACGGGCCAGCACTGAACGCTGGCCCGTGGCAGTCGACAATCGGTTTTCGCTTAGGCCGTCTTCGCGTCCACTGCAGACCCCTCAGGCGGAACGCTCATGTCCTTGAGCCTCTTCAGCACCTCATCCGCCTCGTCTCTGCGAAGCTCAACTGACTTCACCACACCGAACGTCTTGAGCACCGCGGCCACGCGGTCCTTGCCCACGCGTTCGGCCCAGTTCCAGATCGTCTCGAGTTGCGCGGCTTCGATGCCTGCGGTCCGCACGCGCTTCCCACCGACGCGGACGACCGTGGTCAACCCGCGAGTGAAGGGGCGACCAGCAGGGTCCGTGGCCGCTCTGCTCGCCTGTCCAGTCGGGTCTCCATTCACGGTCTGACTGTCCGTGACCGCCTCGCTGTTCGCCTCGGCCACGGCCTGGGCTTCACGCTGTTCGTGCGTGATCTCCTCGGGCTCGCGGTACTCCACGCCAAGGAGCTTCTTCTCCACGATGGCTTCGGCCTTCGTCACCGCGGTTCGCTCCCCGAAGCGTTTGATCCGGGAAAGTTGCTGGATGATCGCGAGCTGGTCGGCCGGGTCGGTGAGCACCGGGAACCCGTCCGGACCGATGGTGTAAGGCTTGCCGGCTTTGACGATCTGCCCGTCGCGGTCGGTCTTGGGGGCGACCGCGTTCCAGATCAGGTCCTCACATTCGACCTTCCAGACGATCGTCACCTTGGCCTCGCGCTGCAGGACCGGGTTCGACTCGGGACCGATCCATCCCTTCACGTGCGCCCAGGCCCGTTCAGCATCGCAACCCGATTCAATGATGTGCGTCTTGATCCCGGCCTCCTTCGCCCAGTTGTTGTAGACGCGCGCGCTGGGAATCAGGCGCTTCCCGTGACGGCGGTCGTACACCGTGTAGAAGTCGCGCGCCGTGATCTCCGTCTCCTTCTTGAGCAGCTCAGTCGGATCCACCGCGGCCAACGCGGTGCCGGTCTTGGCCTGTCCATTCCGGGATGTCGCCATGTCGCCCTCCTCACACGATGATCTCTTCGTCCGTGATCTCCTCCGTTAACACAAGCTGCGCGCGGATCGCCGTCTCGTCGCCCAAGCACAGTGGCCGGTAGTCGCACCCGCCCCACTGGCTGCACGAAGAGGTCTTCTTCGGGAACCGCCCCTGGACAATGTCCGCCGCCACCAGTGCCAGCTTCTCCCGGTACTCGGCGACTTCGTCGGGCGTGCGCGTGGCGAAGTGCCACTCGATCCGGGGCTCCTTGAGTTTCAGCAGCACGCAGAACGCTACCCGATCCACCGGGATGCCGTTGGCTTCTAAGAGCCACCAGTACGCGGTCAGTTGCTCGTTGAGCCGGACTTCCTCGGCGTCGTAGGACGCCTGCGCGGTCTTGAAGTCCACCAGCGTCCGCAAGCCATCCACTCGGGCGTAGAGATCGGGGTAGCCGACAAAGGTCACGCCGCCGAGTTCGGCCGAGACGTGGCGCTGTACATTCTCGGCATGGACATCCGTGAATCGTGGTCGCTCTTCCTTCACGAAGCGCGCGAGCAGTGCGCGGCCGATGTCGCCGAGCGCTGCCCACGTGTGCCGCTTGCCCCATGCCACCGGGATGTCCTTGAGCGCCTCCCAGGCCTGGCCGAACACGATCTGCGGATCGGCGTCCTGCTGGAACAAGGCTGACAGCGACCGATCGATGGCATCCCCGAAAAGCAGCGACGGCCGTTTGGCGATCGGCCGCCAGCCCTCCACGTAGTAATGGCGATACGCGCGCGGGCAGAAGTCGTAGCGCGTGACCTTGCTGTGGGACATCCTGATCCCCTCAGCGATCTGCATGCCGTGCCCTCCCAGCCAAGAGACCGTCACGTCGGGGACCCGGCTTTGCCCAGACCACCGACCCGAGCCGCGATCCCGGACGGATATCGTCCAGAAACGACGAGGGCTGGTGGCTGATGTCCCGCCCTTGGAGCAGGCGCCGTCGGCACCACGAGAGCACAAGCCGCGACTTGGCGCGGGTGATCGCCACGTAGAGCAACCGTCGCTCTTCTTCAATCGTCTCGCGGCAGCGCGCATGTGGGAGGATGCCCTCTTCCAGGCCGATGAGAAAGACCGTATGAAACTCCAGGCCCTTGGCCGCGTGGATTGTCATCAGCCGCACACCCTCGACCGGGCTCCCATCCGCACCCTGTCCCAGGCCGGCTTGCGCGAGAAACTCTCCCAGCGAGTCCTCGGAGGTCTGCCCGTCGCGCGCCGCGATAGTCTGCAGTTGCTCGATGTGCGTGAGCCGCCGGGCGCCATCGGGAAAGGCCTTGAGCAGGTGGGCTTCGTAGCCCAATCGGGTGAGGACCGCGGCGATGAGCGCCGGGACCGAGCGGGCTTCCTCGCGGAGCGCATCGACTTGGAACCGCAAGGCACGCAGCGGCCGCGAGGACTGACTCACGGCTTGCAGGACCTCCGGGAGCAATCGCGCCGGGTCGGACTGCAGACGCTCCTCGATCTGCGCGAGTACCTTCTTGCCGATGCCCCGTGGCGGCACGTTTGCGATCCGCAGGAAACTCACGAGATCGTGCGGGTTGTGGATCCACCGCAGGTAGGCCAGCAGGTCCTTGATCTCCCGGCGGTCCCAGAAGGCCAGCCCATCCACCAGGTGGTACGGGATCAGCGCCCGCGCCAGCTCGCGCTCGATCGGCCGAAAGAGCGAGGCCACCCGGCACAGCACCGCGATCTCCCCGAACGGCACGCCCTGCGCCCGGGCTTGTTGGATCTGCTCCACGATCCACCCAGCTTCCACGTCTTCCCAGGGAAAGCCCACCACGCGCACGGGCTCGCCATCGGCATTCGCCGTGCGGATCGTCTTGGGCTGGCGCTGCGTGTTGGGCACGATCGCGCGGCGCGCCGCCTCGATGATCGCTCCGGTGGAGCGGTAGTTCTCCTCCATGCGCAGGATCCGGCTGCCCGGATAGCGCTGTGCGAAGGTGAGCAGCCCGCTCGCGTCCGCGTGCCGGAAGGCGTAGATGGCCTGATCGTCATCCCCCACCGTGCACAGGTTGTAGCCAGGCGCTGCCAGCAGCCTGAGCAAGCGCTCCTGCAAGGGGCAGGAGTCCTGATACTCGTCGACCAAGAGGTGCTGGTAGCGGCTCCGCACGCGGCCTAAGACCTGCGGGTGCTGTTCCAGCACGCGGACCGTGGCGAACAGCAGATCCGTAAAGTCCAGGGCATCGCAGCGCGCGAGCATCCGCTCGTAGCGCGCATACGCCCGGTGCAGGAGCTCCACATACTCGCGCTGACCCTCCCCGCATTCGAGCGCCCCAGTCAGATCGCCATCCGGAGGGACGCCCAGGTGCTTGAGGCGATCGAGGTCGGATCGCAGCGAGGCTTCGTAGCCCTCGGCCTCCAGATCCTTGGCCACGCGCCGCACCACCTCGCTCGTATCATCCGCATCGTAGATGGTGAAACGGTTACTGCGAGGAACGAACGCGTGGTACATGCGCAGCAACCGCACGCAGAGGCTGTGGAACGTGGCGACCGTCATGCCCCCGAGTTGGCCGCCCAGAAGCTGCGCGATCCGCTCGCGCATGTGAGCCGCGGCCTTGTTGGTGAACGTCAGGCACAGAATGCGCGAGGCCGGCACGCCCCGGACCGCGACGAGATACGCCGCCCGGTGGGTGATCGCGCGGGTCTTGCCCGAACCGGCCACCGCCAGGACCAGCACCGGTCCCTCGCCGTGTTGGACCACCTCGCGTTGCTCGGGATTGAGGCCCGCGAGGAGCGTCTCCGCGCGAATCGGCTCCGCAGGCGCGTCGGGCAGTTCCAGCCAAGGCAGCGTGACTTGCACCGTCTTGGCGCTCACAGGGCCCCTCCATTCGCTGGAATCAGATGGTGATCCGCGAAGCTGAAAAAGCGCTCCTCGCCCACGATCACGTGGTCGAGCACGGTGATGCCCAGGAGCCGACCCGCCTTGACCAATCGCTCGGTCAGCTCCCGATCCTCCCGACTGGGCTCGATATCCCCGCTGGGGTGGTTGTGTCCCAGGATGACGGCTGCGGCATTGGCCAAGATCGCGGGCTTGAACACTTCCCGCGGATGGACCAGCGCCGCGGTCAATGAGCCGATCGCCACCACGTTGAGCGCGTTGACCCGGTGCTTGCCGTCGAGCAACAGGAGTACGAAGAATTCCCGGTCAGCTCCCGCGAGATAGGCCCGGAGGATCGTGGCCGCGTCCGAGGATTGACTCACGCCGGTCGCCCCGTAGGGAAAGCGCCCCTCCCGGACCATCTGGATGCGGACCACCGCGATCGCACGGCGACGTGGTCGAAGCTCTGATCGATCAAGACAAGACTCTCCATCAGCGTCTGGCACGGCGTGAACCTCCTGGTCACTGGGGGTGGGGTCCAGGGGCCGGTGCCCCTGCCGTACAAACTTGGAAGTCGTCTTTCGGGTTGAACTACCGAGAACCGATTGCGGTGCGGCGGGTCGCTACAGCACGGAGAAACAATACGGCCCATCTTCCAGGTTCCAGGAAGATAGGCCGAGTATCAGGAATCGAGCGTGATCGTTACTCGATCATTGAGAGGATCAGCGCGTCTTCGCGGTGGGCGTGAGGAGCCCCTTCAGCTCGGTTGCCAGGCTCACTAACTCTGCGACCTGGTCGACAGACCCTCTGCGGTGGGCTAACCCCTGAATGTCTCCCAGTGTCAGCCTCTTGATCGCCGAAACGGCTCCAGCAATCGCTTGACCTGCATGGGTACTTGACGCCGCTGACTTCGCCATTGAAGATGTCCGAGTCACCAAACCACCTCCAGCCTGCTTGGCACGCCGCGCGGCCCAGGCTTTGCGCATCGACTCTGAGATCTTCTTTCTGGCTGCTGCTGACAGCTTCGGCATGGGGACATCCTCCTATCGCTGACCGACTCCTCGGCTTGGTTGGCTCACTTCAGGGTGAAGAGCAAGCGGTTATACCATGCGCCAAGGATGGGATCAACAACAGGAACACCAAAGGATCGTTCGAGGTTTAGAACGGGATATCAGCCTCGCCCGGATCGGGACTTTCAGGGGTGGCGGTCTGGCCATTGCCGTTGGACTTCCCCAGATAGATGATTCGCTGCGCCACCACGTACAACCGCTGGCGTTTCTCTCCGCTCTCCTTATCCATCCACTCGTCCTGCCGCAGTTCGCCGTCGATCAGCACCTGCCGTCCCTTGTGCAGGTACTGGCCTGCGTGCTCGGCGTGCTTGCCGAAGGCCCGGACCGCCACAAAGGTAACGGCCTCGACCATCTCCTCGGTCTCGGCTTTGCGGTACTTGCGATTGATGGCGACGGAGAAGCCAGCCACGGCCATCCCCCCTGGCGTGGCTCGCACCTCCGGGTCCTGGGTCAACCGGCCCAGCATCGTGATTCGACAGTAGTCCATGACAGATCCTCCTATGATTGGTAAGTGTTCGACCTACTGAACATCCAGCGCGACCTGGATGCCGTGTTCGCCCCCGATGCGAGCCAGCAGGTCGGCCAGCAACCGGCGATGGCATCGGGCGGGAGTGGCCTCGTAACAGACCAGGGTGACCTCGGGGCGTCGAAGCAGCGCCAGGAAGAGATCCGCCGAGCGTCGGTAAAGCGAGTCCATCTCCGCGAGGTACTGCCGCTCGTAGGCTTCCCACGACAGCCTCCCCGCCTTGTACGCCGCGAGCAGCCCCTCGGACGGCGCAAATACCCGCCCATTCTCGAACGTTCGCAGCGAGCCCCATCGGTACGTCGCCAGGCTGCCGGGTCGCGCCCGATGGATCGAACGCGTGCGAATCACCTCGTGCTCCTCCTGCTGGTGGGAATCAGAAGGCGGACGCCTTCTCCACAGCATCTGGCGTTCGTCTTTCTGGGGCTGCGGGGTCGGACATGCCGGCGCGCACCACGCACGGCCGCGCTCCGCCGCGGGCCCGGGATGGCCCATACCGTGCTTCCATGCGGGCAACGACCATCTCCAGAAATTCCACGAACGTCATCTCGAACCGGTACTTCTGGTAGAGATCGCCTAACCGATCGACGAGATCATCGCTGACGCACACGGTTCGGTCTCGTAACCCTCGATCCTCCACGATAGCCTCCTCTCTGCAACCCAACTGATGTCGCCATCATCCCAGCGGACCTGGAACTCGTTCTCCACCAGCTCGCCATCGATCCCCAGCCGCCCAGCCAGCACGGTTCCAGTACGAGCCTGTCCGTCGTGGACGCGATCTCCACGCTGGAACGTCACCGCCCTCAAGCACCGATCCATCGCCAGCAACCCAGCCACTACGTCCATTCGCGTCCTCCTCTGAGGGGATCCAAGGGCACCGTGCCCTTGGTCACGCTCATCTCCACTCCTTTTTCGTCCCTCAGTACCGCTCTATCTCCGCCAGTTCGTGGTGCGGATCGGTCGCGATGCGGACTTCGCGGTCCAGTTCAGCCTTCGCCTCCTGAAACAGGTCCTGCCAGAGGGCCCGCCGCACGCTCCGCGAGACATCGGCACAGGCCTGCTGCACCTGGTTCCGGTAGGTCACCACCTCGGGACTCCCCGAGCAGGATCGCTCGGTGATCCCAAAGTGCAGCTCCAGCCGGTCCGGCTGCGAATGGTCCACGATCACGGCCCGGGCCTCTGCTCCCTCCACCTCGAACGCGCGCTCATAGATCACGGTCGCCATGGCTCCACCTCCTTTCGTGTCCCTGGTCGCGGGACGTCGCCACCCCTCCGTCCCGACGGAAGCCGAATCGTTTTTCCGGGAGCAGGGCGACGGCCGGGAGTCACGTCCCACGACAGCCGAGGCCTGCGGGATCGCTTCCCCTTCCGGGGAGGGATGGAGGGGCCTGGGGCTCGCTCCACCCCGCAGGGGCCAATTCATTTTTCGGGGTTTGGGTTTTCCCACGCGCTCACGGTAGCCCACTGCGGGCTATGTGCGATGCGGCAGATCGGGCCAGATGGACGACGGATGTGGCGACAACGGCGCGATACCAGGTGCCGGCGTCCCGCTACAGTGGCGACAGGCCGAACGAAGCCTTCGTGCGGGGAGGAACAGAGCGATGCCACACCATCCACGACCAGCCGGAAACCGGCACCAGACAAGGGACCTGGGATGAGGGCGTGGGCACTTATAGTTCAAGGACGGAAGCAGCCGGCAACGTGGCACCGCCGGGAGCGACAAGGATGAGGAAATCGAAGCTCCCGGAGGATCTGCGTGCGCTGGCCGACCGATACGGCCTGGCCGGGAAGCGTGTCTACTTCCCGCAACAAGCCGGGCACACGCTGGTCAGCCAGCACGTCCCGCGTCTGCTCGCGGAAATCGAGGCGGACTACGAGCGGCGAGGCGTCACCTTCGCCATTGAGCCCTCGTCACGAAAGACCTTCTCGACGCTCTTCGGCAAGACCAGGGTGGCGCATCGCTTCAATCTGAAGCTGCGCACCGCGGCGCGCGTGACATCGGCCTCGTGGAAGGCCTGGCGATCCTGGTTCGCCCACCACGAGCGCCTGCGGTTGGAAGAGCTACGGGCGCTGGCAGAAGAGAACGGGCGCGAGTACCAGTCCCTGTATTTCAGTTACTTGGAAGTTCGCAGCCGGCTCAGACAGGGAGAACCGGTGGTCGTGGAGTACTACGCGCGCTTTCACTCGATCCCCAATGCGGCCATCGAGCGCATGATCGAACTCGCGGGAGCCTCGATCGCGAGCTGTCCGTGGCAGGTTCATGAACATGTTCATGAACGTGGGGCGGGAAAGGGACAATTCGGGTGATTTGTTCATGAACATGTTCATGAACGTGGCGGCGGAGGCGACGATGCGGTACGTGGGACTCGATGTGGGCTTCGGCTACACCAAAGCGATGCCGGTGCTGTCAGGTCAGGGAAATGCTGCAAATGCGGTGTTGTTCCCGTCGATCGTCAGCCCCGCCGTTGATCTGGCGTTCCGGTCAGGCCTAGACGGTCAGACAGGCAGCCTCGATCACCTGGCGGTCATACTCGACGGCGCCTCCTACTTCGTGGGCACGCTGGCCCGACGCCAAGGCCAGTTTGCCAGGGCGACGCTCGATCGGGTCCGAACGCAGAGCCAAGAATATCGCGTGCTATTCCTGACCGCGCTCGCCCTGCTCGCGGAATCGTCATCTGAGGAGTACGCGGTGGTGACCGGCCTGCCGGTCGACGATTTCGACGACCGCGCGGTGATCGAGGACACGCTCTCGGGGCGCTTCCACATCACCGTGGGCGGCAGAACATTAGATCTATTCGTTCGGCATCTGACGGTCGTCCCCCAGCCCTACGGAGCGCTGATGGACCTAATCTTCAAAGACACCTTGGGGAACGTGGACGAGCGGTACGCCAAGGCGCGGGTGGGGATTGTCGATATTGGCTTCAAGACCACGGACTTCGTGCTAATGCACCAGGGCGAGTTCGTGCAGAAGGGCTCAGGTAGCCTCAAAGCTGCTATGAGCGCGGTCTACCAGGCCGCGATCCCGAAGTTCACCAGCCGGTACCCGGGCAACTGGGACGCGCCCGGGATCGAAACGGCCCTGCGGGACGGCGCGATCAATGTGTTGGGCAACCGACTCGAGTTCGATGCGGCGTTAATCGATGCTGAACTGACCGGGCTCGCGGGGGAGATCGTTGCGTGGATTCAGGGACGCTGGAGCAGCCAGCCGATCGACTACCTGATCAGCAGCGGCGGCGGTAGCCTCTTGCTGAAACCCCTCCTGCTGAAGGCGTTTCCCCAGATGGTGTTTATTGGCGACCCGCAACTCGCGAACGTGCGCGGCTACCACAAAGCGGCGTGGTTCTACCATGGCTAGGCGCGGCGTCTTCTTCCAGATGTACCTGAACCCAAAGGATCAGCGGGACCAGGCGATCATCTCGTGGCTGGCGAAGATCCCGCGCTTTCAGCGCTCGCAGCGAGTCAAAGACATTCTGTCGCGCCACATTCAGGGCGGCGTGCCGGGCGACAGAGCCGACCGCGCGCCGACTCGTCCCGATGCTGGCCGGCTCGCTTCAAAACTATTGGGGTCGCTTCCAAAGCGACGAGCTTGAGTGCGCGTATTCTCGATCTGAACATGGTCCTGCAGCCAAGAGAATTGACCAGTGGCTCACGGCCTCCCTATACTGCTCAGGGTCGTGGCACCTGTATTGACATAGCGTATGTACACAATCTATTATGAAATTTGAGTGGGACCACCGAAAGAACGAGCGTAACATCCGCGAGCGCGGCCTCGACTTCGCGGATGCGGCCGAGATGTTCGACGGCCCGATGCTCGTGGCGCCGGACACTCGGAGAGATTATGACGAATCGCGGCAGATCGGAATGGGTCTGGTCCGCGGCCGGCTCATGGTGGTAGTGTTTACGGAACGAAATCCGGAGACAATTCGCATCATTTCGCTGCGAAAGGCGAACACTCGTGAGCAAGCCAAGTTCAAAAAAGCCCTCCAAGACCGACTGGGCGCGCGTTGACGCGACGAAGGACTCCGAGATCGATTACTCGGAAATCCCTGAGTTGGGCGACGAGTTTTTCCGAAAAGCCGTGTTGCGCATGCCGGAGCCGAAGGAGTCCGTGACAATTCGGTTGGATCGCGACGTCCTCAACTGGTTCAAACGACAAGGCCGCGGGTACCAAACGCGAATCAACGCGCTCCTGCGTGCTTACATGGAAGCCCAGAAACAACGGGCTGGATGATGCGCCTTAACCGGCTGTTGGTCCTAGCGTTGATTTCCTTGTCCGACCGACCGTAAGGTATTCGGCGGTGCACAACGATGGGCAAACTGACCACCGCATCCTCAATCGCTCGCCCTCGTCGGGCCCTTCGACGCCGCGCGGGCAGGCTCGCTGCGACGTTCGGTCTGCTAATCGTCGCAGGGTTGGTAGCCGGTGGGCTGTTCCACTATGATTTTCTCGCCGGGCTGTTGGTGGTCGCAGCGATAGTCGTAGCTGGTTCCTTTATCCTGACAATCGCCAGACTGCTCGCACGCGAGCGCCCAACCCAGGAGGCGTGGGCCCGCTTTGTCGACTGGGACGAGGCGCGCGAGCGGAATCCTTCTATCCCCGGAACCAAGGCCTACTGGAATTACGGTCAGGAACTCCTCGATTCGGAAAAGAACGATTAGCGTCCGGCCTGCTCCAGCGCTTTCAACCGCGATTCTGGATAGAAGTTTGGGTGCGGAGCGGTCTCTTCGAATAGACGTTCCCGGCTGGCCGAAACCCGCGTGCGGTCTTCGTCTCGAAACGGATTGAGGTCTTTGATTCCCTCCGCAGTGGTCTCTGCCAGGCTGGCTGCGCCGCGCTGAAATCCCTGGACGCGTCCCACCAGTTGCCCACCATGCTGCCCTACCGAAGCGCGAGCCTGTTCCGCGTTCGTTTCGCCCGCATCCACACGCGCCGTAGTGCTGGCTGCCTGATGATCTGCCTGTGTCTGGATTTCCTGCGCCTGTCGTCTCGTCGATATACCTTCTGAGGCTACCCCATTCTTAATGCGGTCTTGCTCGTGACCGACCGCGCCTTCCGTTCGACCCGCCGTATCGCGAACCGCGCTTCGATCGGTATCGAGCCTTCCGCCAATCTCCTTCTGGAAGCCGCTTCGCCCGGATAGTTGTTCCGTCGGACGGCTTTCGTCATACCAACTCTGAGCCCACTGCGCGACACTGCGATCACCGATCGCGGTCCGATCAGCCGAATTGGAGATCATCGCGTCCCCGATCTTCGTCGCGACGTAGGACTCGCTCTTACCTGTCTCGCGGCTGATGTGGCGGACCAGCGCAGCGGTCTGGTCCTGATTGAGCGCCACGGACCTGCCTTCGCTTTCTCTCATTTGAATGGAGAGTGATGCGAGCTGGGAGATCAGATCGCGCAGCCCCTGGCTTCTCTGGCTCTCCTGCCCCGAGCTCGCGCTGATACCGGATCGGCTCCCCGTTGTCGCCGTATGGCCGTGTCGGCCCTGGGCGCTCGTCCTCGCCTGTTCGTTTACCGCATACGCGTCCCGCGCTTCTTGGTCCGTGACCGCTGAGTACGCATGCTCGAAGGCCTGCTGCTCTTTAGCGGTGACACCGACATCTTCATGCTGGTTCTTGACGCCGGTGGCGGAGACCGACAATCCCGCATTGAATCCCATCCCTCGGCCTCCCAAACCGAGCGAACTCGATAGGTTTGCGCCGCCCTTTAGGTCCACTGTTTTCGCGAGTAGCGCCCGCTCCGCAATGGTTCGCGCCTGATCGGCTGAGAAGCCGAACTTCTCCGATAATTGGTTGGCTGCCCGGTCCACCGCCGCCACCGTCCGTTGCGCCTCCGCCGACCGCCCCGTCTCGGCCATGCGTCCGACGCTATGCTCGCTCTGCGCCGCGGTGTGGCGCTCCGCCTGCTGCGTCAGCCCGGCATGGAATTGCGCCGACTCGGAGTGAAACGCCTCCTGCGCGCGCTGATACGTGTCCTGGTACGCCTGCCGGAGTTCCTGGCTCGCCTGGCGTCCCGTCTGCACGCTGAGCGCGCCTCCCAAGCTGCTCACCGCGAGTTGCGTCGCCCCGCCTGATGGCGTCACGTATCCGTAGCGGGCTGGCGCGTACCCGCCATCGACCGCGGTCCCGTAGTCTCGAAATGCGACGCCGGTCGTCGATTCCGCCGCCGGGCTGAATTTGTTCGCCGACAGGTTCGAGAGACTCACGTTCCCGGCACTGAGGTTGCCCATCCCGGCCGAGGCCGCCGCGCTCCCGGCCGCGGATTGGGCCGAACCCGTCACCGTCCCTACAGCCTGGGACAAACCCGCGAACGTGCCGGACGCCAGCGCCCATGCGATGACCGGCACCGTCAGGGACAGGGCGCCGGCGATCGCCAAGCCGTCGGCGGTCAACGCTTCGAGCGTCCGATACGACGCCAGCGTGATGCCCGCAGACGTATACGCCGCCAGCATTCGCTCGGCCTGCACCGCGGTCAACAGGTTCAGGATCGCAAAGAGCGGCCCCCAGCACTGCAGCCACAGAAACCCGATTCCGTACGTCTTCAGCACCATCGGGCCCAGTGGGGTGAAGAGGAGCAGCATCAAGAGCGGGAAGAGACCGTAGAGGAGTCCCTCCACCGCGCTGCGCAACACCGGCAGCAGCCGTTGGGCGAGTTGCCCCATGGTGAACAGTGCGGAGCGCTGCTGGTACTGGGCCTGCGCCAGCGTGAGGCCTATGAGATACGCGTCAGATCCGGTCAGCTTTGCTTGAAGCTGGATCGCTTCGTCGAAGCTGTGGATCATGGCCGACTGAAAAAGAATGGCCTGCGGCGTCGCGGCCACGTTCATCAGGTGCTGATACGACGTCGTGATGACCGAGTCGACCGCGGTCGGCTGTAGGCCTCTGGCCCCGGCCAGGGCCTGGACGAACCGCCCCCACCAGCCGGTGTAGATGGCGTTCAGCCCCGCGGTCAGCCGGCTGTACCCCTCCGCGCACGTCACCACCTCCGGCGTGCCCTGGATCTCAGTTCCATCTCCTGCGATGTGCGTCTCGGTGAAGCGGCTCGGATGATCGGACGCAAAGACCGCCAGGAGATCCGGGCTGGCGAGCACCGCGTTGACCGCCTTGGTGCCGTCGAGCAGATCGTACAGCACGCAATCGCGGATGTAGCGCGACGCGCTGCCCGCCACGTACGGCTCGGGGATCTGCTCCAGCAAGCCCGCCCGCACCGCGTGAAGCGAGGTCGCATAGCCCGTTGTTCGGAACTCGATATCCGTCGGCAACGAGAACGCCTGCTCCATCAGCCGCGTGAGGCCGTCCCCGAGCGCCGACGACAAATGGCCCGCATAGCCGAGCAGGGCCGGGACGCCCGTGACGACCTGGGTGTCGGCCGGCCGGAGGTGGTCGATCACGGATACGTCCACCTTGGGCACAAAAAACCCCAGATACGCCAGCGCAAACCAGAGCAACCAAGAAAGCTGAAACCGGAACGAGAACACGATCCAGCCGATGAAGATGATCAGGCCGAGCACGGCCATGGCCTTAATCAGCGTGAGATAGGCACTCCCACCGAGGAGCAGCTTGATCGCGGTCAGAATCGTGACGAGAAACTCGCCGCCGCCATAGGTGTGGATTTCATAGACCATCTTAAGGCCCTGGCGTGCGGCTGAATTGGTAAGCTGCTTCGAGTCCATGCGCGGACAGATTGCGCATCATCGCCCGCTCCACCCGCTCGAGCATCTCGACTTCCACGCGGATCGAGTCCATCACAAAGCGCGTGCGCTGAACGCGCGTCCGGATGTCCTCCTGCGTCTCAGCGATCTGCCGCTCGATCGCCTCCTGCACCGCGCTCTCGACCTTCGCGACGGAAAGCGCGCGCCGGGCCTGCCGCGCCGTGGTGTCCACCCAGTGTTGGGCCATGAGTAGGGCCAACGGCTCGGCCCATTGCGCGAGGTAGCTGTCCGCCACCGCGGGCGTGAGGGTCGAGAGCGCGTTGACCATCCGATAGAGCGGCAAGGGAGCCGCTGAGACGAAGTTGATATTGGCCGCGCTCAACGCCTGTCTTGTGCGCACCTGGTCCAGGATGCCTTCCATGCGCTGGCGAACCAGTTCCGTCAGGCCCGTGGCAGTTGGCTCGGAAACGGTCGCCTGCACGAGGCAGTCGCCGGTGCAGTCGTAGCGCGTGATGTTCCCGCCATCGACGAACTGATCGAAGGAGACGATCGGCTGCCACGAGATGACCTGGTCATTCACGGCGACCACAGTACCCAGTGTCGAGAGGATCAATTCTCGCGACGGCTCATCCACGCCACTGAGGTTACTCAGCGCCTCCCAGAGGTAGTTACGATCCCGCCTGCCCTGGGCCTGGTCCTCGGCATCGCCCACCACACCGGTGCTCGGGTCGGCGGCGCACGCCTGGCGAGCGGCACTGTAGTCCGGGCTCGCCCCAGAGGCCGTGCGCGACCCGGTGCATCGTCCGATCTGTGAAGAACGGATCTTCTCCGGCAAGCCCGTGGCATCCACCAGCGCCCGGGCGGCCTGGCACGACGAGAGATTGAGGTTATTGATCCGTTCGGTCACGTTCTCGAAGTGCTTGATGATCCCCGAGATCTGCGGCGAGATCGCCTCCAGGGCGAGCTGGAAGGCATAGCCCAGCGATGCGCTCCCGATCGCCCTGAGCTTGGCGATGAGTTGGTCGGTATTGATATACGAGAACGCGCCCAGATAGAGATCGATCCCTTCGCAACCGGCCCGCACTTTCGGAAGATTGATCGAGGCTAGATCCAGCGACGCTTGCGGAAACCGCAGCGACATACCGCCACCCGTGAGATAGCCGCGGGTCTGGCCCTCGTACGCCCCCGGCGTCGTGGTTGCGGTCATCACGCCCAGCGAATCCGCAAGGTCATTCAGTTGCTGCTGCAGATCGGCCCACGCCGGCGCGCTCCACAGAAGCCCGCAGAGCATCCCGATCATCGGCCATTGCAGCCAGCGCGTCATCGATGTCCTCTTCATTGTTCTCCTCACTCGCTTCGCTCAGGCGCACAATGCGCCGACTCAGTTCCTCCATGGTCAGCAGGCCGGTCCCCACGCGCCGCACCTCGGACGGCGGTCTGGCCAGAAAGACCGCCGGGACCTGCGTCACCCCGAGCTTCTCCGCCGCCCCACGGTCCACCTTGGCCTGCGCGAACAACGGATCCGGCGCGCCGTCCAGACTGACCGCGATCACGCGAAAGCCATACGCCTCCGCAAAGGCCGCCAGGATCGGCGACTGGACCTCGCAGAGCGAGCAGCTCCCGGAGAAGAAATAGAACAGCCCCGCGGTCCGGGCGAGGTCCGCGAGCGCGGCGTCTTGCCGCCTGACGCGATCCGCTTGGATCGGCGACAATGCGGCCGCGGTGACGGGATCGGCCACGGTGGGGTCCAGTTCCGGCTGCTGCCACAGCACGCGCTGCCACACCCGCGCGAACTCTTCCGACCGGCGCGTGAGTTGCTGCTGATAGGCCATGTAGGCCGCCACCCGCGCCTCGGTCGGCGTCTCGATCGCCCGGGCGAGCAGTTCCTCGGCGCGCTCCCGCATCGCTTTCACGGTCGGAGGTAACGGCGGCTGCGCCGGCTTCTTCGATGGTGGAACCGAGCGATGCTCCAGATACCAGAACCAACCATCGCGGCTGCCGTCGAAGAACACGCCGGACTCGGCCTTGACCGGCTGCGACATTGCCATCACAACTGCGACGCCGAGCATCACGGTTCTCATGGCGTGTGCGTCTGGAAGAACTGGTCGAGGTCCTGCTGGACCTGCGTGTTGCTGATGCCGCTCGATGGTGCCGGCACAGCGCTCGGATCAGGTGTGAGTGCGGGAGAGCCCTGCGCTTGGCTACTCAACTGCGCGGGATCCGGGGGATTGGCGACGATCGTGGACGAGTACTCGCTGAAGTCGATGGCCTGGAAGTTGATCCGTTGCAGCTCCTCGGGCGTGAACCCACGGCAATCCGGACTCTGGGCGCTCCCCCACCTGATCCCGAGCTGTGGCCGCCCCTGCTCCTGGATGATCCGCGTAAGCTTCGAGGAGAAGCAGCAGAAGCTCGTGGTGTGCTCGACGCACACGCTCCCGAAGAGCAGACTGACGTCGCGGCTGCAGTAGGTGCCGATCTGCACGCACTGGCCGTTCTGCCGATGGGTCTGCAGCAACTCCTCGTTGGCGTTGCATCCCAGCAAGGCGGTGTCCAGCGCGCAGCAGTCGCGCGTGATCCCGCTTCCGATCGTTCGCCGGCAACTCTCCCCGCTGCCGGAAAAGATGACGAGGGGATCGGCGGTATGGTCGTCCTCGATCGCGTTGAGGCTGGCCATGTGGCTTGTCGCCAGCGCCATGTCGGTGCTGGGGACGGAGGTCGTATCCGCACAGTCGTTCGGATCCAGACATCTGATCCCAGTCGGACTGCCCGGACACATCACCTGCACGCTCTCCTGCGCGCACCCTTCCTGGATCGTCTGCGTCGTGCAGGCGTAAGTCTCTTGTTGCGCAAGGCATAGGCCGTAGGTACTGGTCAGTGAGCAAGCGCTGGATTGCAGCGTGCAGCCCTGGCTCCGGTACGTCGCACAGCCGTCGACTACCTGGCTCGTATCGACACAGACGTACGAGCGCGTGCAATCGGCCGCAGTGCACTGCTCGTTGACCTGGGCACAGCGGTCATTGAGATACGCGCCGCATGCAGCCTGCACCGTCGCGGGGTCGAGGGGTGGCGGCGTGGTGCTGATCGTTGCGGTGTACGAGACGCGGACGGACTGTGCCCCGCTCGGAGGGCACGAGGCAAGGTTCACGGTCTGTCCGACGCCCGACACACAGACGTTGCTGGTGCCGCTGCACCCGGAACCCACCGTGGAGAAACACACCTCCATCCCAACCGCCGGAACCGGCAGCGTCATCGTGCCAAGCGTGTGCCAGTCACCGGCCCCGCGGCCCGATCCAGATCCACCGCAGTTCCAGTGCGGGGACCCGCTTGGTGAGGTGTCCAGAACCTGGACGTTGACCGTGCTGGCATCGGGCTGAAACACCCGCCCATAGAGATAGTGATCGGTGCAAACCGCCGAGTTCCCACTTCCGGATACGATCCCCGGCTGAGGAAGCGGATAGGTACACTGGCCGCCCGTCTCCGCGTACTCGATCGAGCACGTCACCGGCTGCGTGGTGCTCACCACCTCACTCGTGGGCTCCGTGCAGACGCGCTGCGTAATGCAGCCCCCTGTGCCGCTCGCGGCCTGCTGGCTGCCCGTGATGATGGGATCGTCCGGCACGATCACCGACCGCGACCGGAGGTTGTACGACTGGCCGAGGAACAAGCCACCTTCGGTCGTGGACAGCGCGCCCTGCCCCTGGAGGTCGAGCTGGCTCGGATTGTCGAGGTAGAAGCTGCCCTGCGCGGCCGCGTCGGATTGACTTTGCGGTGTGAGGCCGGGAATCGTCTGGTTCTGGATCGCGCTATCGATCAGCCCGCTTGCGGCGTCCTGGCCTTGCGGCTGGGCGTGACCGAAGGCCTGGCCTTCTTGAATCGCCTGGTCGAATGTCGTGCTTTGCGCCCAGGCCGGAAGTGGAAGACACAGCAGCACGACGGCTGCGATCCACCTCATAATGACACGCACGTCACCGCGCATAGAATCCCTCGCGGAGCTTGGCGAGAAATCGCTCGACCGAAGGTGCCTCACGGGCCAAATATTCGAGGGCTGTGCCGAGCGGTACGTCTCCGGTCACGATCGCGTGGTGCGGTACCGGCGCGCAGGACTCACACAAGGCATCGACGCCTTCGGCGTAGACAAGAGACGGAACCCCGGTGATGCCGTACAGCGTGAAGAGACGCGGCTCGATGAGGACCTCGGTCTTATGATTCCCTAACAGGCGCTTGAGGCGGCCGAGCGAGGTCTTGGCCGACCCTTCTGGGAGCCCGCGCAGCACGGCGATTAGCCCGACCTTATCCCCGTCCGCCAAGGCGGACTTGAGACTCGCCTCCGGCATCGAGAACGACCAGAAGTAATAAAGCCGCTCCGCAGCCAGTGCGGAAGATGGTGCGATGAGGACCGAAGCCCAGAGCGCGAGCCCCACCCTACAACACGCAGCAGTCACGCTTCCTCCACACCACGTACACAAAATCCTCCCCCGCGACCGGAAACGACGCCCCCACGCCCCACGCCAGATCGCTTCGTCCGAGGGGAAACACCCGCCCCCGCTTGGGGTACGCGAGCTGCAGCTTGTACTGGCTCTTGCGCATGATCGGCATGGGGTACTTCCGGCAAAGCCCATCAGCCCCGACCGTGCCCCAAAGCAAGCCCTCCCGATGGAGCTTGAACAACATCCGGCTCGCAACGAGGACCGAGGCCTGCTGTGGACTCACATTCCCGGCCGAGAGCGCACCGTTGAGTGGATACACCCCGCCCCAGCACCCCTCGCACCAGAAGAGGCCATCGAGTGGAAAGCCCGCGGTAGCCGCGGCGCAGTCGGCCGCACACGCTGCGATCGAGGCGGGACTGGCGAAGAGAAACGTCTCGGGCGTCAGCAGCGCGGCGAGTTCCGGGACGTTCCAGAGCGGATCCAACTCGGTGACGTACGCGAGATCGAACGCGGTGTTCTCCAGGCAGCCGAAATCGAGCACGAGTTCCAGGAGCGCAAATAAGGGGTACGTGTAGTAGTGCACCTGATAGAACGCGTGGTGCTCGTCGGTCGCCTGCGTCCCGGAGTTGGCGCCGAAACCTTGGATCGTGGGCGAGAGGTCCATGCCGCCGAGCGAGGGAAAGCAGTATGGATCGCGCACGACTTCGATCAGGCGGACCGGCTCCCAGAAGGAGACGGGAATCCCGGGGAGCGCGTTGAGCGGAGGGGGGCGGTCGGAGCAGAAACAGATGGGAGACGTGCCGACCGTCTCGGTGTCCTCGGCATCAAAGCTCGCAACCGTCATCCCGCCGATCTTGATCGGGAACACGCCCATCCAGTCCACGTCGGTGACAGGATTGAAGACGCGGCCAGGGCAGGCCATCACACTGCCAGCCTCGACCATGAGTAGCAAGACGATCGCCGCCCCGGCGAACAGCCAGACGGTGCCCCTTCCCATACGGTGCCTCCCCTGTTTTGGAAGCAAGCCTACGCTTCAGCGGACCTCCACCGAGGCACCGGATACGGTCAAGGAGTCGCTGATTCTGGCGACTTAGAACAGGGGCGTTTAGGTGGCGACGTGGGGAAAAGACGGGTGAGCGTTCTCAGGGGCGAGCCAGTCGTCATGCCGCAGCGATCGCGCCGATACGTCAGAGAGAGCCACTACACAATCGGCTCACTCGCAAGGCCGTCGCAAGAAGCTCCTGGTCTGTGGATGAACACCGTGATGGCTGTATACCAAACATGTGGATTTCGCTCTTTCATCCGCTGCGCCTCCTCGCCAGCACGCCGGGTACGAGAAACGCGGACGCGACGGCGATCATCGCGGGGCCAGTGGGCAGCCTCCATTGAAATGAGGCATAAAATCCGATCAGCGCGGCGGCCACCCCGATGGCCGCGGACAGCACGAAGGTTTGCGCGAGCCGGCGGGTCAGCAGCAGCGCCGCGGCGGACGGGACGACCATAAACGCGAACACCGGCAACGCGCCCACCGAGCTGATCGTCACCGCGATCGTCAGCCCGATCGACGCAAACAGCGCCTGGTTGAGCGCCCCCGTGCGCATTCCTGACGCCTTCGCCGTCTCCAGGTCGAACGCCACAAACACAAACTCTTTGTACAACAACGCGTGTACACCCAGGACCACCGCGGCCACGAGCGCCAATACCAGCACCTGTGCCGTCGAGACAAACACCGCGTTCCCGAACAGCAGGTTCTCGATGTCGTGCGTCGCGCCCCCGACGTAGTCCAGTAACAGTAAGGCAATGCCCGAGGGCACGATATAGCCCACGCCCAACAGACTCTCGCGCGTGAGGCGACGCTCGGCGTGCTGGAACGCCAGGACGGCGGCCAGTCCGCAACTCGCGGCCACCGCGGCGACGATTGGCCAAACCGAACCGATGTGGTCTGGCCCGGTGCCGCCGATCATCGCTCCCAGGAACATCGCGCCCGCGATTCCCAAAGAGGCGGTCTGCGACAGGGCGGCTGTCACGAACACCACGCGCTTCAACACCACGTATACGCCGAGGAACGAGCAGACCAGCGCGGTGATCACACACGCCGCCAGACCATTCTGGAGGATCGGCAGGGCCTCCCAAATACTCACCCGCGCCCTCGCGAACGGTCGTGTCGGCCGTGACCATGCACGAAGACGTGCGTGCGGCCGTGGATGCTGTGGACGTGGATGTTCTGGCGATAGATCCGCCCCAACGTCTCGTCGCGCATGATCTGCGAGACCTCCCCCGTCATCACCTGCTCCTCGTGGACCACGATCAATGATTCGGCATAGTTGGCAATCAGATTCAAATCGTGCGTGATCATCAACACGGTGCGCCCCGACCGCTGATGCAGTTCAAGGATCAATTGCATCATCTCCAGCTCACCCGACAGGTCCATCCCAGTCGTGGGTTCGTCGAACACCAAGACGTCAGGTTCGAACGTGAGGGCTCGTGCGATCAGTGCGCGCTGTTTTTGGCCGCCGGACAAGATCCGGAACGGTCGGTCGGAGAGGTGATCGACCGCGACTTGGCGCATGTAATCCAGCGCCAGGTCGCGGTCGGCCTTCCTGACCCGCCGCCCCACGCCGAGCCTGGGGAACCGCCCCATGAGCACGACGTCCAAGACCGTGAGCGGAAAGATATCGTCCAGATTGTTGCGCTGTGGCACGTAGCCAAAACGGAGCTCCGGCGAGCGATCAAGCCGTCCGCCAATAGAAGGCAAGATGCCGGCCAGCGTCTTCACCAACGTAGTCTTGCCCGACCCGTTCGGGCCGACGATGCCCCAGAACGAGCCCGGAGCGATCTTCAGGGAAATGTCCGTGAGGATCGCTCTCCCGTGATAGCCGATCGCCAGATGTTCGGCTTGGATCTGCGTCGTCATACTCGTGGCTTCAGAGCCGAGGGGGCAGATCAACGCCCAGGGTTCGCATCGGTGAGCGCCTTGGTCAGGTCGCCGTAGATCACGTCGAACAGCCCGATGTAATCCTTCGCGCCAAACCGCTCATCGACCGTGGATGGCAGCGACACGAAGTGGGCTCCCGTCTGTTGAGCGATCTCCTTCGAGATCTTCTGGGGCTGCCACGGCGACACCAGGACGACGGGGACGTGCTTGTCTTTCATCTTTTTGATCAGCGCCGCGACCTCACCCGCGCTCGGCGGAATCGTCTCGCGCGGCTCGATGTATGCGAACAGAGCCAATCCGTGGCGCTTCGTGAGGTAGATCCAGTCACGGTGATAGCTCACAATTTTCATTCCCTTGAACGGCGCCATCATCCGATCCCATTCGGTGATCTTCGCCTTGAGCTTTGCCGTGAACGCTTCGTAATTCGCGGTGTAGATCTCGGCGCCGTCTGGGTCCATTGCGACCAACTTGTCATGAATGTTCTTCGCCACAACCAAGCCATTTTCCGGATCCAGCCAGTAGTGGTGATTCCCCGTCTTGGTCGGATCGCCGACGATCAGGTTCAGTGAAAAAAACGGCGTGGCCTGGAGTTCGTCCTGCGAGTAGGGGATGAACGTAATCCCTTGTGACGGATCCAGGTAGCCGTCCGCGCCTTCAAGAATCTTGGGGTTCCGGCTGGTTGTGAGGGCGATGGGTAACCACGCCATCTCCATGTTCTGGCCGTTGACGATCAGCAGGTCGGCCTTGTTCAGGTGAATCGCAAAGGACGGTTTGGGATCCACCGCGTGAGGGTTCTGGACGCCCGTCGTGAGGCTTACCACCTCGACACGCTCCCCGCCGATCGCCTTGGCGATCGAGGCATCCTGCGGAAACGAGGTGACGATCTTGAGTGCTGCGGAGGCGGAGCCGGCCGTTGAGGCCAGAAGGCCGACCACCGCGGCGATTGCGATGATCCGAGATGACAGCATGGACGTTCTCCTTCGTTGGTCGTCGACCGAAGAGGTTACCATAGCGTGTAGAATTTCCCGACACCAGGGGTTACGGTGCCTCCTCCCACGTTGAGCTGGAGGATGACGACGTTAGACGCCGGCGCCGAGTCAGCCGACGGAATATGATCAAATTGAAGGTTCAAACGCGACACCGGGTTGAAGAAATAGCGGATACCGCCGGAATAACGCGTGCGGGTCACGTCACCCAGCGCGGCATCGATCGGGTCCACGTCGCCTGCGACTGCGTCGAACCGGGCGCCAAGTGCCCAATTGTAGGTCACTCGATAGTCGACCTCAGAGTAGACGCCTTTGACGATCTCATTCGGAAGCCCGACGCGCGTCAGTTCCTTCGTATCGTGGAACAACTCGGTGGTCCAGCGCACGTACGGACTAAACGGGGCTGGTTTGTATTTGTACGTGAAATCTAAGCCGTAGATGCGATCCTGATCGTCGTTGCCGGGATCCGAATTGTTGCCCCCTTGGGCGTACGTGGCGCCCCACTCCCAGCTCGACGCGTCCGTGAGGTCCACGTAGTGCGTAAATTTGGTAATGACAAACATGTCGGTCGCGTCCGGCTCGGTCGGATCAACCGGATCGGGCTTGGCCTGAAAGACGCCCAGCGTGTCCCGGCGGCCGACGTCCACTGCAAGTTCCACGAACTGCCCCAAGGGCGGTTGCCATGTCAGTTCGCCGCCCAGGATCTTGAACCCATCGTCGCTGGCGAGCACGGTGGTGATCATTGGAGGGTTGGCAAAGATCCATTCGTGGTCATGGTACTGGTTCAACTTGCCGAACTGGGCGCGGAATTGCCCGACCTTCAGTTGGGTCTGATACGGCATCTTATGGAAGAGAAAGAACGCCTCCTCGATCGCGGCCGAATCTTGGCCGAACGCGAGGAACACCGCGGCTTTGGCGGGATATTGATACAGATCCTGCGTAACCGAGACGTCAAAGCTCTTGAGCACCAACCCCTGGCGCAACGCCCCGCCGATGTACGGCCGGAGCTGGGGATAGGCGTTCACGTAGTCGCTGTAGCTGGAGTACAAGACGTTGCCCGTCCACGACATATCGATCAAGCCATACCGACTGAGGCTGATCCCTTTGGTGTGGGCGCTGGCGGCCGGCACGCCCACCACGCTTGCGCCCAACAGGGCCATCACGAACGCACACGTTCCTCTCGTGATGGCATGCATCACGCGCTCCATAGGCTCTCCTTTGTCTCGTCGGCCCGGACCGGCTTCTCCAAGCCGATCGCGCGGCCGGGCTTGCATTCAAGGGGTAAAAAAACGTCAGGCTAGACGAGCAGGAAAGGCGGGCCGCGCGAGTGCGGAGCCTCAGGCTTCGCGGGGTCGGATGACGCTGGCGGTGGGTTTTCTAGCGCCCCAAGCGGCGTGTGGAATACCTCGCCCTTCTTTGGCGGGAAAAACTTGCCGCTCGCATGGTCGTCGTCGTGACTGTGAAGGAATCCGTCGTTGGGACCGGCCGCCGCCGTCCAATACATACCGGACAGCGCGTCAGCATCGTGAGGAACAGCGGTCGGACCGTGGTCGTGCCCATGATCACGGGCGTGGACGTGAGACTCCAAACCCGCCCTGTGCAGGTCCCGGTGTGTATGAAATCGCTCTCCATCGGTGTGGGCGTGATTGACGAGGCCGCCATCCCAGACCAGGCCGTCAAGCCCGAATGCCAGCAGGACGATCCACAACGCCGCCTGAGCACTTCTTATATATCCAACCAGTGGTAGCATTTGTTTTAAAAACGTAACACTCTATAAACCACGAGGTCAAGCATTTTCTTCCAAGCAGTTGGGATGAGAACGAACGCAGCGGACCGGGCCGCACCACCTCACCAGGGTGCCCTTGCTTTGGGACGGCGCTCCGGGCAGCGATGCCGACCACCTGCATCCAGTCATCCCAGCTTCAGAACCGAAACGAGCACGACCACTTTCAATACCGCATCGGCAATGCGTTGGGATAACTCAACGTGTCCGGCAAGCGGCGCGATCGGGACCGGAATCCGGTGAAACGCCGCCGGGTCTGTCTCGACCTTGAATGAATGCTCCCAGTCTCTCCCGATAAATTGATCGAGAAACTCATGCCGGATTATTGTGACCGCCGAACCGTCTTTCACAGCAAGATTTTGGACCACTTGATGGCGGAGTGAAAGCACGAGCCGCAAAGGGCCCTGTGGCCCGTCAATCATTTCAACAAACACGAGTCCCGAGTCCCCTGTCATCCGTTTTCGATGGCGGGTGACCGCATAGTAGCTGATCGTCTCCCCCGCTTGGACCGCCTGACGGCCCAGGCGGTCGTTGATCCTCTTGCTTTCTTCCTCAGTCAACCGTTGCTGGCGGAAATGGTATTGACCACCTCGAGGAATAACGAGCGTCGCATCGGCCTTTGTAATCGTGTGGGGAGCCGTACGAGGACTGAGCACAGCGCATCCCGACGCGATCAGCGCGAAAGAAATGACCAGCGAGATTTTCAAGAGACGGCGGTCCATCCCCATTCGCTGTTCATGAGGGGAATCGGTGTTGTGCTTGCTCATAGCTGACCTCCGCGTGAGTAGGAATTCCTCTGGGTGTATCCGCCCCGCCTCTCCCCCTCGGTTCACCATCTCGCCACTCGTAGTCCGTTCGCCACTGCAAGCAGTTCGCTGGTCTCATGGATGAACACCGTGACGGCCACACTCAGATAACCGGCGAGCGCCGTGGGAATGAGCACGGCAAGAAGCAGGACGGAGAACACGATGTTCTGCGCGCTGATGCGACGGGCCTTGCGGCCGAGGCGGATCGCCTCCACCACCTTGGCGAGATCATCGGCCATGAGCGCGACATCCGCCGCTTCAATGGCGGCATCGCTGCCGGCGGCGCCCATGGCCACGCCGCACGTCGCGCCGGCGAGGGCCGGGGCGTCGTTCACGCCGTCGCCCACCATGAGTACTGCGCCGTCCTGTTTATCCAGTAGGCGCACGGCCGCGACCTTGTCCTCCGGCTTCAACTCGGCGCGCACGTCGTCGATGCCAAGCTGCCGGGCGACGGCGCCGGCGTTACGGGCGTTGTCGCCGGTGAGCATCACGACGCGCACCCCCTCCGCGTGCAGCGCCGCGATCACATCCTTCATGCCGGGTCGGATTTGATCCTGCAGGGCGATGACCCCGAGCAGCCGCCTGCCGTGGCCCACGAGCACCACGGTCTTGCCCTCTCCCTGCAGGCTCGCGATCTGCGCTTGGACCGCCGCGAGGCCCACGCCCAGGCGCTCAAACAGGTCGGGGTTGCCGATGTACCAGATCGTATCGTTGATGGTGCCCTTGGCGCCGGACCCGGCAAGCGCCTCGAACTCCTCGGCCGTGAGTGGCTCGATACCCTGTGCCCTCGCGTGGCGGAGGATGGCCTGGGCCAGTGGGTGCTCGGACCGATGCTCCAGTCCCGCCGCGATCGCGAGCAGCTCCGCGGTGGAGCTTCGGACCGGAATCACGTCGGTCACGACCGGCTCGCCGCGCGTGAGCGTCCCGGTCTTGTCGAAAGCCACCACTCGGATCTGGCCGAGGTGCTCGAGGTGGACCCCGCCTTTGATCAGAATGCCGCGGCGACCGGCGGCACCGATGCCGGCCGCCGCGGCGACGGGCGTGGACATGATGAGCGCGCAGGGCGCCGCAGCGACCAGTAACACCACGGCCCGCAGCGACCATTCCTGCAACGGCAGGCCCATGGCCCAGGGAACCACGAGCAACAACGCGGCGACGCCTAACACGACAGGGCTGTACCGGCGGCCGAAGCGCTCAATCCACTGCTGGGCCCGGCCCTTCCGCTCCTGGGCCTGTTCCACCAGGTGAATGATCTTGGACAACGTGTTGTCGGCGAACGCGGCCGTGGCCTCGACCTCCAGCGCGCCCTGTTTGTTGATCGACGCGGCGAACACCTGCATGCCCGGTTCCTTGTCCACCGGGATGGACTCGCCCGTGACGGGCGATTCATCCAGACTAGAGGTGCCTGACCGGATGAGGCCATCCGTGGGGATAGCCTCGCCGGGCCGCACAACAAAGATGTCCCCTGGCTTCAAACTTTCCCCGGCAACCGTGATTTCCCTGCCGTCGCGCAGCACGCGCGCCTCTTTGGGCGCGAGGTCGAGGAGCGCGCGAATCGCATGGCGTGTGCGCGCATAGGTGTACTCCTCGGTACCTTCGGCGGCGCCGTAGAGAAAGACCAATGCCGCGGCCTCGTCCCAGAGCCCCAAAGCGCCGGCACCCAGGGTCGCGCCAAGCATCAAGATCTCAATCCCGACTTCCCGCCTCACAAGCAGGTTCTCAATCCCCTCACGAGTCCAGTGCCAGCCCCCAAGCGGGATCGCGATCCAATAGAACACGTTCTCAACGGTGGCCGGGATCAGCCCGAGGTGCGCGAGGAGAAACCCAGCGCCGGCAATCAGGCCGGCGGCCAGCGCGTTACGCAGTACCGGAAACCGCCACCACGGTCCTTCGAAACCCGCGCGAACCGCTTCGAGATCGTTCTGCTTACTCATCGCGCACCGGCTCCTCTTCCCAAACTGCTCAGTCCCGTAACCATCCGGGCGGCGCCCCGGCCTTGCGCGCTTCTTCCGGAATGACGTCGTCGATCATGCGGTCCGCCTCACGAATGTCCATTTCATACTGCCTGATCTCTTGTCGGACGCCGCCAAGGGGTTCATGTCTTGAATAGAGACGGTTATATCGGTTTCGGGCCTCGGCGAGGTTCTGTTCCGCGGTCGCTTTTCGACCGCGCCATTCCTGGACGCGTTGCTGCCACCACTGCCTGTTGTGTCCATTCGAATCGAGATCCTCGGTGCGAGTAGACGGTGGACTGGACGGTTGCGGCGGATCAGAGGGTTGGGTCTCAGGGGAGGGTTGCGTGTCGGGGACGGTGACTTCTTGAACGCGCCCTCGATACTTTGAAGGGATCTTTGACACGTCGTCCGTCAGGTGAATCACCCCGGCGTCATCGGTCCACTCGTAATAGACGACGGCGAACGCCAGGACAGCGGGGCCGATTGCCATCGAGAACACCAAAATGCCAATCGATCTCAACAGGTGTCGGCCGTTTATGAGCCGCATTTACGCATCCGATTCATGACTCGCGTCCGGTCTGAGCGCCGCGTCACCGCGCTCGCCGGTACTGATTCGGACGACCGTCTCCACCGGGATTACGGCGATCAGCCCGTCCCCTCGCCGTCCGGTTCGAGCCGTCCGTTCGATGATGTCAACCACCGTGACTGCGTCCTGATCGCGGCACACCAGTTCCAGGCGCAGGACATCCATGTATTGTTCCGCCAGTTCAAGCGAATACCTGTCCTCGGGAGTGGAGACCCCTTTGGCGATCCGCTGGACGTCGATCAAAGTCATGTCTGCAAACCCGGCGCCCTCCAAGGCCTCGATGACCCGGTTCACCATGTGGTGGCGAATATAGGCTTTGACCTCTTTCATGGCACAACCTCCGCGTGTGTAGCTGGAACAGCTGTACCCGTGGGCCGCGGGCCGTTGCCTCCGTCCCCCCGACCTCGACGTTGTTCAACCCAGAGATAGAGGGTCGGCAGAACCACGAGGGTCAAGAGGGTTGATGACAGCAGGCCGCCGATCACGACGGTCGCGAGCGGGCGTTGAATCTCCGATCCGGGGCCGGAGGCGAACAGCATGGGAATCAGGCCGAGGATCGCGACGAGTGCGGTCATGAGCACGGGCCGCAACCGCCGCTCGCATGCCTTCACCACGGCCTCGAAGACCGGCGTACCCTCCTGCACGAGTTGGTTCATGTACGACACCAGTACCACGCCGTTGAGCACCGCCACGCCGAACAACGCGATGAATCCCACCGAAGCGGGGACGGAGAGATACAGCCCAGAGAGAAACAGGCCTAGGATCCCGCCGACCAGCGCGAACGGCAGGTTCATGATGATCAGCGCGGCATAACGCAGGGAGTTGAACGTGGAAAACAGCAGAAAGAAAATCAGACCGATTGTGAGAGGCACGATGATCAACAGCCGCTTCATGGCGCGCTGCTGATTCTCGAATGCCCCGCCCCACGTGAGGTAGTAGCCTTCGGGGAGTTGGACTTGTTCTCGAATCTTTTGTTGGCTTTCGGCCACGAGCCCGCCGATGTCGCGTCCTTCCACGTTAAGCTCGACCACGACGCGGCGTTTGCCGTTCTCCCGGCTGATTTGCACCGGGCCGTCCGCTTGCGAGAGGTTCGTGACCTCAGCCAGGGGAATCCTGGCGCCACCGGGGGTGCTCACCAGGATATTGCCGATGGCCTCCAGGCTGTCGCGCCGGTCCTCGGGGAATCGCACCACCACGGCAAACCGTCGCTCGCCCTCGAAGAGTTCGGTCGCGGTCTTGCCCCCGATCGCGGTCTCGATCACTTCGGCGATATCCGCGACGTTGATCCCGTACCGGGCAATCTTGCGGCGATCGATCTCCACCGTCATGTACGGCTGGCCGGCGGTCTGCTCGACTCGTAAATCGGTCACGCCGCGCACGGTCGAGACGACCCGAGCGATCTCGTCCGCTTTGGTCTTTAAGAGGTCCAGATCATCGCCGAACAGTTTGATCGCGATCTGCGATTTCACGCCGGAGATGAGTTCATCAACTCGGAGCGCGATGGGCTGGGTAAAGTTGTAGGCCACACCCGGCATCTTCTCCAACTCGGTTCGGATTTGTTCAACGAGTTCCTCCTTGGTCGTGGCCGTGGTCCATTCACGGCGCGGTTTGAGGATCACGATCGGATCGCTGACATTGGGTCCCATGGGATCAGTGGCGATCTCGGCCGATCCGATCTTGGAGACCACGGTCTCCACTTCCGGGAACTTGAGTAGGGCCTGTTGAATCTTGTTCTCCATCTCAACCGACTCCGCCAGCGAAATACTGGGCAGCCGGAGAACCTGGGGAGTCAATGCGCCTTCATCGAGGATGGGAATGAACTCGGTTCCGAGAAACGGCACGAGGGCGAGACTGCCTACCAACAAACCGACCGACACCACCACCACAACGGGCTTCTTGCGCAGCGCCCGATGCAAAAGCGGCAGATACAATCCTTTGGCCCACCGAAGGATGAACACGTCCTGCTCACTCCCGCCACGGAGAAAAAGCGATGAAAGCACGGGAGACAACGTGAGCGAGAGCACCAGCGAGGCCACCAGGGCGATGCTGATCGTGTACGCCATGGGCGCGAACATCTTCCCCTCCATCCCTTCGAGGGTGAAGAGGGGGAGGAAGACGATCACGATGATGGTGATGCCGAACACCACGGGTCTCGCCACCTCGCGGCTGGCCTCCAGCACGACGCGGAGGCGATCGCGCTTGGAGGCCGACGGCTCGGAGAGGTGACGATAAATGTTCTCCACGATCACGACCGAGCCGTCCACGATCATCCCCATGGCGATGGCCAGTCCACCTAATGACATCAGATTGGCCGTCAGCCCCACCTGCTGCATGGCGATGAAGGTGATGAGGACCGAGAGGGGAAGTGTCACCGCCACGATCAGCGCGCTGCGGACATTGCCAAGAAATAAGAACAGCACGGCGACCACGAGCACGCCGCCCTCTTCCAGCGCCTTGGTAACGGTGCGGATGCACGCTTCGACCAACTCGCTTCGATCATAGAAGGGTTTGATCGTGACCCCACCGGGCAGCACCTGATTATCGTTGATCTCGGCGACCTTCTCCTTGACCCGCGCCACCACCTCTTTGCCGCTGCCGCCGCGGATCATCATCACGATCCCGGCGACGGCTTCGCCACGCCCATCCTTGACCAATGCGCCTTGCCGGGTCTCCGATCCAAGCGTGACCTCGGCGACGTCTTTGATAAAGATGGGCGCGCCGTCATGCGCCTTGACCACGATGTCCCGGATATCCTGCAAGTCGCTGATCAACCCCACGCCGCGAATCAAGTACCGCTCTGAGGCGTGTTCCAGAATATTGCCCCCGGCGTTCGTGTTGTTCTGGGCGACCGACTCGAACACCTCCCGCAGGGTGAGGTCGTATTTCTTCAACCGATCCGGATCGATCAGCACCTGATACTGCTTCACGAACCCGCCGAAAGCGTTGACGTCGGTCACGCCCGGGACGGTTTTGAGAATCGGACGAACGATCCAATCCTCAATCGTCCGCAACTCCGTCAGATCGGCTTCGACGTTCCCAGGGCCTTTCGCGTCCTCCGGTCGCTCCAACGTGTACTGATAAACCTCGCCGAGTCCGGTGGAGATGGGCCCCATGGCCGGCTCGACGCCCACCGGCAACTTCTCTCGAGCCTCGATCAATCGCTCGAGCACCAGTTGCCTGGCGAAATAGATGTCCACGTCGTCTTCGAACACCACCGTGACCATGGACAACCCGAACTTCGAGAGCGAACGCAGTTCCGCGAGCTGGGGCAGGCCGGTCATCTGCACTTCGATGGGATAGGTGACGAATTGCTCCACCTCCACCGGCGAGCGCCCCGGCGCTTCGGTGATGACCTGGACCTGGATGTTGGTGACATCCGGAAACGCGTCGATGGGCAGCGCACGAAAGGCGGCCACGCCGAGCGCCACGGAGAGGAGGACCGCCACCAGCACGAGAATCCGCTGGCGTAAGGCAAACTCGATGATCCGGTCAATGCCCATGGCCCTCCTCCATCTGCCCGCGCTCGGATTCGGACTTGAGGACGAAAGCGCCTTTTGTGACGACGATCTCTCCCGCTTTGAGGCCCGACTGGATCGGGTAGTACCCTTGTTGTTCGGGCCCGAGTTCAACCAGGCGTTTTTCAAAACCCGCGTCCTGGGAGACAAAGACGATCGTGTTGCCTCCGTCCCGTTGGACCGCGTGTTCGGGGACGCTGAGGACGCCCTCGGTTTCCTCGGTCAGGATCACAAACGTGGCAAACATCTCGGGTTTGAGTTTCCCACGCGCATTGTCGATCTCGACCCGGACTTTCGCCGTACGCGACGAGGGGTCGAGGATATCGGAGATGTACGTGACCTTCCCCGAAAACACTTCACGGGGATACGCGGAGACCGAGACCTTGGCGGGCAAGCCCTTCTTGACGGTGGGCAGATCTCGTTCCGAAATATCCGCCACGCCCCAGAGCGCCGACAGATCAGCGATGGTAAACAGCGTTTTCGCCGGCTCGACCACCTCCCCCAGCGTGACGTCCCGGTCAACGACGGTTCCGGTCAGCGGTGCGGTGATCGCGACCTGGGATCGCACCGATCGGGTGCCGCTCACATCGGCGATCTCCGGATCCTCCAAGCCCAACAGCCGCAGTCGGTCTTCCGCGGCCTGCGCTTCGGCCTTGCTCGCCAGATAGTCGCCCTCGCGTCGCTGAAATTCGCCCGTGCCGATCACTTTGCCATCGAGCAGGGTCTTGGCCCGTTCGTACGCCTTCTCGGCAACGACGAACTTCGCTCGGGCGGTCACGAAGTCGGATTCGGCTTGGCCCAATTCAGGGCTGTCGATCATCGCCAGCGTTGCGCCCGATTCCACGCGGTCGCCCAATCCCGCCGACACCACCACGACACGGCCTTGAATCCGGGGGCCGACATGCGCAAGTCGGTTCTGGTTAGCCTGGATCGTGCCCGGCAATCGCACCTCGCGCTGTAAGGACCGCCGGGCGACCTCTTCAACCGTGATCCCGGCGAGCTGTTGGGCTTGAGGGCTCAACGTGATGAGCCCTCCCCGTTCCTCAGACTCCGCATGCCCGTCCTCAGCATGCTCGTCCTGATGGGACGCGGCTTGCTCGGCCTGTTTCCCGGCCTCCGGTTGGGAAGCAGGCGACTGACACCCCAACACCAACCACACCAGAGCCACTGCGACTGTTCCTCCTGCTCCTCTTGCCAACTTCATTGCAAACCTCCTGTCACGCGTTCCAGTCGTGCGAGGGATGTCTGGAGTTCGAACTGCGCGTCGTAATATTCGAGTAAGGTGGCGCGCTGGACCCGCTGGGCATCCAGCAGGTTCAGCAAGTCCAGTTCGCCTTGTTCATAACTCAATTGCGCGATGCGTAAGGCCTCGTCCGCCTGCTTGAGCAAGCCCTCTTCGAACGTGGCGAGTTGATCCATTGCCAAGCGATAGTTCTCGTACTCTTGTGTAATCTCCTTCGTGAGATCGAGGCGCGTTTGCGCCAGTTCCGCTTGGGCCTTTGTCTGTTCGGCCCTCGCGACCGCAATGTCACCGCGTCGTTGATTGAAGAGCGGCACGGCCAGTGCCAATCCGATCGCTGAGGAGCGTTTGTCGATCTCCTCCCCGGTCGATCCGGTCACGGTGAGATCGGGAACGCGGGCCAGTCGTTGCTCGGACAGCGTGTACCCGGCCGCCTTCAAGGCATGTTCCTGACGGGTGATGAGCGGGTGCGCGGCGAGGGCGCGTTCGATCAGAGCGGGCAACTCGTACGCGGCATCAAGACGAGGTGGAGCGTCAACCACATAGAAAATCTCCCCCAAGGCTCCGGCCAGCAAGCTGTTGAGCGCAGCTTGGGCGGTGAGGAGACGATTGTGGGCGCGGCGCGCCTCCCTCGTCACGTTGAAGACTTCCACTCGTGCCCGGATCAATTCCAGCTCAGGCGCTTCACCCGATTCGACCCGCAATGTGGCGGACTCCACCAGACTCCGGGCCGTTGCCAGATTTTGCGCCGCGACCTGTGCGGTGTGTTGGGCGAGCACGGTCTGAAAAAAAGCTTCCTTGACCCGAGCCCGCAGTTCCAGCCGGAAGTCGTCTAGGCTCCCGCGAGCCACCCCCACCTGCGCTTCCGCCGCCCGTCTGCGAGACGCTCGTTTCCCGGGCCACTCTAAGGATTGGCTCAGTTCCAGACGATGTTCGCGCCCACTGTCGGCGTTTGGTGGGTCCAGTGGCTTGGCGGTGCCGAGTTCGACCATGGCTTCGGGATTGGGATACGCGCGCGCGGAAGTCAATGCACCGCGAGCGGCCTCGACATTCGATTGAAAGACCGAAAGGGACGGATTGCGCTGTTCGGCAAGGGACAAGATCTCTTCCAGGGAATAGCGCTTGCCACCCTCCTCTGCGGTGGACAATCTGATGAAGATACTTGAAACGATCAGCGCGATGAGCGCGCAGAACATCACTCGTGGAATAGGCACTGCAACACGCCTCCTTGGCGGCACGACACGCAGACCGCCGTTGAGTAAGTCTTCGGAGCTAGGAATCGACTACGGAATCGGGAGAACTACAGAAGAAGCGGGGGGTGAAACAGGATTTGCGGAAGATCCTCTGGAGTGGAGAAGGAGACCGGAGCGATGGGCGCACCCGGAGACACCACGGATTCGATCGTCACCGTCGAAAGAGAACTGAGATGGTGACAGGGACAGTCGTGGTGGAGACTCCCCTCTGAATCATTTAAATCATTGCCCGAAGCGGGCGCGGATTCCGGAGACGGATTGCCGACCGCGGCCACCACGTCGAAGGCGTTCCCGTTGAAGGGAGAAGCCGAGGCGTCTTGAATGCAGGTCAAACCACTGAGCTGGAAAAACAAAAGACACGAGAGCAGGATGACGGGAGCTTTCCGAAGCCTCGTATGCGAGAGTCGCATGCGATCGTTTTTACAGCAAACCGTGCGACGTGTCAACCGAGACGACGGGTCGCGGGGTGACAGATGCGCCTTGACACGGATCGAAACCGATACCTATGATGCTGCGCACGTGAATCATCCCACCGTATGTGATGAACACATGATGCATGGTTTTCGGCGGTTCGCCCACTGTGCCCTGATCTTGGTCGCATCTCTGGGGGCGTGTGTGGAACTGGCCGAAGCCAACCCTGGCTTCGCGCGCCGATATAACGTCAGTTGCGCAGTCTGTCACGTAGCGTTCCCCAAGCTCAATGAATTCGGTCGTGACTACGCGGGCAACGGCTACCAGTTCCCCGGTGAGGATCCGAAGGGTCGCGCGGTCGAAACCGGTGATCCGCTCCTCAATCTTCCGACCAGCCCCACCTTTGCGATCCGCGCGGACGGGTTCTTTCGCGCGCGAAACGACACCGCGGTGACCACGGACTTCGAATCTCCACTGACCCTCAAACTGTTCAGCACCGGCTATCTCGCCAAGGATCTTACGTACTACTTTTACTTTCTCGCCTCCGAGGGTGGCGAAGTCGTCGGGCTGGAAGACGCGTTCCTGTACTTCAACAATCTCGGCGGACACGACTGGGACGCGGTGGTCGGTCAATTCCAGGTGATGGACACGTTTTACCCTCGGGAGCAACGTCTGACGTTTCAGGACATCTCGATCTACACGGCCAACGTCGTGAACACCGCCTCCGGAGGCACCGACCCGGGATTTAAACTCGCCTACGACCGGGGGGTGCTGACGACGTGGTCGGCGGGCCCCGGATTCTTGATGGTGGGTGTTACCAACGGCAATGGACTCGGGGAGTTGAACAATGGTCACTTCGATAGCAACGCCTACAAGAATCAGATGGCACGAATCGCCGTGGACATACCGTGGATGACGGTCGGCATGTTCGGTTACCACGGCAAAGACGAGGACCTCCTGAACGGCCAGTCGAATCGATTCGTCCGCTACGGGCCCGACCTCTATGCACCACTCGGAAAACGGGCCGACCTGAGGGCCAACTGGATCTTCGGGCACGACGATCACCCTACGTTCACGCCGGGCGAACCCGCCGTTGCCCACAACGGCGGGTTCGTGGAAGCCGATGTCCACTTCAACGACCGGTGGACAGGCGTGCTGCTGTACAATCAGGTCTCGTCGAATGACCTTCCCACGCTCGACAGTCGCACCCTGACCGCCAACGTGACGTACTACCACCTACGAAATCTGAAGTTCCTCGCTGAGTACACCCACGACCTGCAGCCTCGCGATGCCACTCACCCGGAAAAGACGCACACCGGTGTCTTGGGAGTGGTGTTGGCGTACTGAATTCAATGATGCTGAGAACCTGCAGCTCGAATGTGGCAGGCGGTCCCACTCACAGTCAGTGCAAGCATGGATTTCCGCTGCTGGCCAATGTGGTGGTAGGTGAACTGCAGGCCGATCACAGCGTTGACGTCCGGCATCTGGCGAATCCTCTCCCAGAGTTCTCGTTTGGCGCGTTCCTCGAGGCGGACGGCTTCGTTCTCGAATGTACCCACTTTCCCACCCACGAGATCACGTAACGCCACGAACCAACCGCGCACGAAGTTGATCCCGCAGGACACGTGGACCGAGATGACGCCGTGATAGGAATCGACCCGATAGCCGTCGAGTTGATCGACGGTCGCAAGGAGTAAATCTCCGTCCATCACGGAACGACCTCATCAACTCGCACAAGGCCGCCCTCCCCTGAGACGACCACCGGCGCTCTTGTGATTGACAGCCGTTCAAGCAACAGCGGAGGAGCGAAGTAGACCGGAGCCCCGAGACGCGCGCTTAGGGCAGGCACATCGCCGGAGAGAGCGAGCACGATCGAGTTCGTCCTGGCCAGGATTCGCTTGGCCCACTGGACGTGTCGGTCCTTGCCGCCGTCAATGATTAGGATCGGCCGGAAACCCGCCAAGTAGCTCATCGGATTGAGGGCCTCGCCAGCAGCAAGGTTACGACCGACGAGATCCGTCGCTGGGCGCGGCACTCTAACGGTGGGATCGACGGTATAGGTCCTTGGCGTCATCGCCTCTGGCAGATCAAGGTCGCGGTCCTGCCGGCGAAGGGCGGAACGGACTCGGTCCCGCGGGAGGCCCAGGGACTGCTTTTCTAAGCGCTTCTGCATCTGCGCGGGCAGCCAAGTGCTCCAGTCCGGTTCCAGAATCGGGTATGTGGGACCGAGGCGGTCAGCGTATCCAGCGGAGCCTGCGCCCACATCCCTCAGCGAACTGCCTGCGATCAGTAGCGCTAGAAGGCTCGCCGCCACGATCCCTAGCCGAGCCGCAACCTTCTTCCCATTTCGGCTCATCGCTTAGACCTCACAAGAGCGGCACGACTCGCCCTATGATTTGGCTTTTGGCGATCAGACCGTAGTAGCGGCTGTCGTAGGAGTTTGGCGCGGGAGAGTAGAGAAAGTACGTGTCCTCCGGGATCACGCCCTCGAACCGAAATGGCTCGACCGTGCGGCCTTTGCTATCGGTCGCGCGAACGGAATCCAGCCGCACGCCATCGAGCCAGACCGTCCGGTCCTCGCGGATTTCCAGGCGATCGCCCGGCAGTCCTTTGACTACTTTCACGAAAAGCGTTCCCTCGGGGTAGTAGCGGCTTCCCCCGAACCGAAACGCGACCAGGTCATCGCGACCGAACGACCGTCCGTGCAGCACCACGAACACGCGATACGGCTGCGACGCCGTCGGGTTGATGCCTAGTGAGACCGCGGACAGCGCCAGAGCGGCTTGGCTCCCGATCACCACCAGCACCACCGTCCACACGAGCACCGTCCACCTCTCAACGCGACGGCTCACGCGCATCGATCCCCTCTCGCTTGAGTCGCTCCTCGATCTCCCCAGTTAGATCGATCAGGGTCCCACTGACCACTGCCGGCTTGTTCAAGATCACGCGCGTCTGGCCTGCCTCGGCGAGGACGGACGCGAGGCGCACCAGCCGCTCGGCCATCATCGACTCGGCCGAGTCAGGATCACGGGCCACGCGAATCACCGCCGCCCTCTGCCGCTCGACGATGCTCGCCAAATCCACAACGGCTAGAAAAGCCCCTGGGTCCTGCTTCGCACTGGGCACGTCCCATCGGAGAAGAGCGGCCGCTGCACCGGCACCCAGCACAGCGCTCAATAACGCAACGGCGATCAATCGAGACATCGCTCGATCGCCTCCACCAGACTCAATCCCTCTTTCTGAAACGCCTCCACACGCGCGTACTCGGCTGGGTTGGTCGTGTAGACCAGGTGCGTGAACGGATCCACCATCAGCCGCCCGATCCCTGCGCCGATCGGTGTGCGCACGAAGACCTCCGAGTAGCGCCCCGGCACCGTGTGGACGCTGGAGAGCAACTCGAACAACGCCTGATCCATCAAGAGTCGGCCCGTCTCCTTGAGCGCCATCAGGCTCTCTGCCTTCTGTCGTAGCAGGAACAGAAAGTCGCTGTTCTCCAAGGCCGCGCGGCCGGCGTCGGTCTTGGCCAGATCGTTGATCCCCTGCGTGATCGTCACAATGCCTCCGTTGTACTTGCGAAAGCGCCGGTAGCCGTGCTCGATGAACTTCGCGGTGTTTCCTTCGCCCAGCAGGTCCCACGCTTCGTCGATCACCACGAGCTTTTTGCGCTTGCGCTCGCCCAGGTACATCTCGGTCTGGATGTAGTAGATCAGCAGCAGAAGCACCACGCTTCGCAGATCGCCCTTGCCCCGCAGTTCCTCCAGCTCCAGGACCACGAACGGGTTCTTCGATCGGAGCGTCATCTCGCCCTCGAAGAACCGGCCGTAACGCCCACGGCGCGTGTAGGGGAAGAGCATGGTGGCCAGGTCCTTGGCTCGGGCATCGTCGGTTCCTGCCAGCGCCTCGGCCACCGCCGTGATCGTGGTCTTGTGCTGGTGCTGGGCGAACGCTTTGCGGATCGCCCGTTCGATGAAGGAACGCTCCAAGTCCGAGAGCGGCTTGGAGGGCGAGGCCATCTGGCCGATGATCGGGATCAAGAGATCGAGGTCCGTGTCCTCGCCGTCCAGGTCCTTCACCCGCGAGAACGGGTTCAGGCCCGGCGGGTTGTCCGGCCGGAACTCGATGAAGTCGCCATCCAACAGGCGACAGAGCTTGGCGTAGCTCCGGCCAATGTCGATCACCCAGACCTGCCCGCCCGCGGCCAGGTAGGACAGGCAGAGCTCGTTGACCAGAAAGCTCTTGCCCGATCCGGAACTGGCCGCCACCACCGCGTTGTAGTTGCCGGGCGAGTCGAACAGGTCGAGCAGCATGACCTGGCCGCGCCGGGAGATCAGCAGCAGCGCGGGCGAGCCAGTGCCTTTCCAGTCTGCGCAGACCGGCGAGAGGAACGCGGCGTTGGACGACAGAACGGTCTTGGCGCGCTTGAGCAGTTTCTTCTCGTGCTCGGCGCCGAGGCCCATCGGCAGGCTCGCGAGCAGGAGGGGCAATGTGATGAAGTGATCCTCCTGCAGGATGAACCCCTGCTTGCGAAACAGGCCCACTACCTGCTGGGCGACCTGATCGAGGCTCTGCACCTCGCTTCCATACAGGGCCAGGTGCAGGTAGGCCTTGATCAGCCGGCGACCGTTGCCGAGGCCTTTCAGCAGCACGTCGAAGTGCTCCTTCTTTTCATGGATCTTGGGCAGAATGCGCGCCAGCACGCCGAGCGATTGGTAAGTCACCAGGCCAGCCTTGGCCTCGATGGCCTTCACGTCCTTGTCGAGATCCAGGACCAGGGCGTTCAGTGTCAGGCAGAACGGCGTGGGGATCTGGTCCATCCCTTTCAAGCCGTCGCCGATCACCTGGTTCATGGTGGCCAGGCTCGCCTCCTGGGGGTACTGCTTGACCGACAGGCTCTTGATGACCCGGCCGTCGAGCGCGAGATGCGCGGGCTCCAGTCGCAGCGGGCTGTCCGCGAACACCATCTGCTCGCCCAGCGGAGCCGACTCGTCCCACACCGGAAGCCGCTCGACCGGATGGCAAGGATTGAGCAGCTCGAAGACCAGGCCGATCAGGCCGTGCGCCGAGAGCTTGCGGGGAAAGAGGTGCATGGACTGAAGGAGGCCCTCGACCTTGGTGAACAGTTCGCCGGCTCGATCGGTCAACGAGCCCGATCCGTTGTGATTCGCCGGCACGGTCACGCTCACCAGGAGCCGGAAGTCGCGGACCGGCGCGGGCCCGAGCCCCGCATCGCCCTCCCCCGAGGACCGGCCACGCAGGAGATCGATCCGCTGCTGCGCCATACGCGCGAACAAGGGACCGGTCCCGCGCGCCTGGCTCCAGAGCGCGAGCAACGACCCCACCGAGGGCGAGGCGTAGAGCATCACCTGAATGGCGGTGCCCGGCGGTAGGAAGGTCGCGGCATAGAGCGCCTCCAGCACCTGGATCGTCTCCATCCCCACGCCGCAGCGCGGCAGGCACTCAAAGACCACCCCGGCGCCGTGCTCGACCAGAAAGACTCCGGTCTCCGGGTCATAGGCCTCGTACGGCAGGAACGAGGAGAGCCCCTCGCGCTCGAAGAGCTCCTGCAGTCGTTCACTTCGCCTCATCGCGGCTCCCCGCCTCTTGAGTCGTCGCAGGCACCCCGAACGCCCAGGCTCCGTGATCGACCACCACGTACACGTACCCCTCCTGGTGCAGGTCGCCCTCGTCATCGATCCAGGGCGCGATCCACACCCGCAGGATCTTGGGGGCCGAGCGGATCGGCGGCTGGCTCTCGGCGAGCGAGGGCGTAGCAGGAGGCTTGGCTGGGATCGACGGAGCCGTCGCATTCTTCGCCGCCTTCGGTGTTGTGGCGCTGCCGAGCGTGGACCGGTACACCTCCGAGATCGGCTTGCACGACACGCCTTTGGGTGCGGGACAGCTATAGCGGGCGGCGCAACCCGCAAGGACCGCCGCAGCAAGGATTGACGCGCACGCCGCCGCGAACCTCATGACGATCGTTCCTCCCTTGCAAGGCGAGCGGCCTCTTGCCTGGCTTCGACGTGCAGGTACCAGGTCGGTCCCGCGATAGGCAGCAGGAGTAAGACGAAATACAACAGATCGTGGGTCATCGCGTCACAGCTCCTTGGTAGATGGTGGATGAATCCCTCAGCGATTGGTGTTGGGAACTCCTGAAGACGCCGTGCCCAGCAGCCGGGCCAGCTCGGCGGCGGAGCGGTAGCCCTCAATCCAACGCCCGTCATCGAGCACGATGGTCGGCGTGGCCCGGACCCCAAGCCGCGTCCCCAGGCTGACGGTACGGTCAATCGGATGTTCGCAATCGCGCGCGGGGATCACCTGTCCGCCCAGCGCGGCATCGAGCGCAACGATCCGGTTCTCGCTGCACCAGATCGACACGGACTTGCGATAGGCCAGGGGATGCAGTTCGGCGAGGGGATACAGGAAGACGTATACGGTGGCGTCGAGCTGTCCCAGCTCTTGATGCAGCTTGCGGCAGTACGGGCAGTCAGGATCCACGAAGATCGCCAGGCGGCGCGGCCCCTTCTTGTAGAGAATCGCGTCTCCAAGCGGCAGATCGTTGAAGGTGATGCGACGCCGCGCCGAGAGCGTGGCCTGGGTCAGATTCTCTTGGGTCTTCAGGTCGTACAGGTCGCCGGTGAAGAGATAGCGGCCGCTGCCATCCAGATAGAAGACGCCTTGTGCCGTCACCACGGTGTAGAGTGGCGAGGCCAGCTCGCGCGCCTCGACGCGCTCGATGTCGACCTGTGGCAGCGCCTGGCGCACCGCGGCCGGAATCTCCTCCGCTGCGAGGGCCGGTGTGGCCGCCGCGGTGAACACCACGAGTGCGAACACGTGCTGGACGATCTTCATCGGGTCTTGGCCTCCATGGATTCGAGCGGACGCCCTTGCAGGACGACCACCTCGGCCTTGCGGCCCGCGTCGATCTCGATCACGGGGAACAGCCGCTCCGCCATGTTGATGTAGTGCTGCGCCAAACGGTCGAGGGCCCTGCCCGTGCCGGAGAGCGCGCCCGCCTCCAGGGCGCGCTCGGGGTCGATCGACTGGGTGGACCCCAGCGGCGAGACGCTCACGGTCGTGGCCGAGAGCCTGAAGACGTCCGACAGTCCCTCGGCGAACCCGGCGACCAGCGCCTTGGCCAGGAACTGCCCCTGCTTTGATACCACGCGGCCGCGGAGCCCGACCTTGCCGTCCTCGCCCGCGACGAACCCCTTGAGCGGCGTATCCAGGCTCCGGCCGTTCGCCTTCACGCACGAGAGCGTGGTTGTCCTGACGTAGGCGCGCTCGGAGGAGAGGTCTCCGTACCCCTCGCCCACGATGAAGCAGTCCTTGATGTCCAGACGCGCGCGGTTGGGCAACACGGCGAGGTCCGAGAGCTTGATCAACACCGGGTGCGGCTCCTTGGAGGCCGTGACGCCCGCTGGCGCGTCGAGCCCGGACAGCAGGATGCCTTGGACAAAGCTGCCGGATGGCAGGTACGCCGACTCCTCGCCCGTCCCGGTGGCGTGCGCAGCTTCCACCGGTCTCGAGGGGGGCGCCGTGAGCGCCGATCCGACCCCGGACTCCGGCCCGAAGATGCGGATCGGCTCGGGGGCGGGAAACGGCGCGGGCATCGGGGCCATCTCAGGTCGTATCGGCATCGCCGTGGCCACCGGGGGCGGAGACTGGATCGGCGCCGGTTTGATCCTCGGCTCGAACGGGTCGCGCCGAACCGATTCGGTCGTCGGGGACGGCGTCATTCGTGAAGACCGGTCCGATCCCTTCTCGGCGAGCGCCTTGAGCTGTTCCTCGATCGCGCGTTGCTGGATCTTGATCGCTTCGAGATCCTTCTCGGCGGTCGCGCGCCAGTGCTCTTTCTCCAGGTCCGCGCTGCCAAGGACGTTGACTTCCACCGGCTTCTTGGATGGAGTTGGCCTGGGCGGAGTGCCGGGTCCGATGATCAGCACAACCACAATCAGGATCGCGACCGCGATGACGCCCATCACGACCAGGGGCTTGCGACCGAGCGCGCGGACGCGTTCCTGCAGCGTCACGGCCCGACCTCCTCGACCCGGAACAGCCGCGTCGCCCCGCCTGCTTCGAGCGGCTGGCGCTCGATGGCTACCGCCCGCGTGCCCGGCCGGTCGAATGACGCCTCTCCATACGTGCGCGGCTCCGTTCCGGGGTTGGTGAGTCGGTATTCGGTGACGGAGAGGCGCGCGCCCACGTAACGTCGCACCGAAGTGAGGGAACACTGCGAGACCGTGCAAGCCTCCTTACCCTCTGCGATCGTGCTCCCGTCATAGCCCTTCGGAACCACGCCCGACGCGATCGCTCGCAGCAGGGCCTTGATCTGCCGCACGTAAGTCTCGCCCTCTAGGCTGGGCCCGGTGTCAGGTCCGGCCTTGATCACCACGGTCTCGGCCGGGGCGGGAACCGGGACCAGCATGAGCGTGTAGGTGTCCTCTTCGGTGAGCAGGTACAGCTCGATCGGCCCGGTGACGGTCGCGGGCACCTTCACGTACACGTCGCGGCCCTCGACCTTCACGTCGATGGGCTTGGTCGTGTAGGCCTTGAGGACCTTGGACGGCAGCGCGATGCGATTGAGGTCCCGATTGCTGACCTTCACCACCGCCGCGTCATGGCCCGACACGCTCTGGAGCGCCCACGCCTGGGGCGCCGACAGCAACGCCCACCACCACAGGGCGGCCACGCCGCATCTCGTAACGCACTTCATAGGTCGCCACCTCCTCCGATGTGGATGTCTTGCCGACGAAACGCCGCAAGAGGCCGGTCGCTCGGACGGTCTGGTCTTTCACGTCGAAATCCTGGATGTAGAAGACTTGCGCGAGGTCGTTGCGCCGCGCGCGCTCGGCCTGGGCGAGCAACTGCGCCTTGACCGCGCCGTACGACTCGGGCGCCACGTACCGCAGAAAGAGGGCAAACTGCGCGTCCAGGTTGCGGGGGTGTACGTCGGCCAGCAACGGCAGCAGAAACCGCGTCTGATCCTCCAAGTACGCGGCGCTCGCGGCCTCGTCGCTCACCCAGATCTCGCGTTGCTCCGAGAGCACGGGCGGGACGAGCACGATGCGCTGTGATCTCGCCATCAGGAGCACCAGCACGCCCTCGGCGAGCAGCCCCAGGACCAGCGCCAGGACCGCGAGCTTGAGCAGGCCGTGCTCCCGCTGTCCCGCGAGATACCGCTCGATCCTCACTCCACCATCTCCCGAATGTGTCCCGACGGTCGGCCCGCCACGACGCCGACCCAGTACAAGGCGTGCCAGAGATAGCCATCGGCCCTTCCCGATTTCTGCTTCCCGGCCAATCTGGCCAGAACGATCCCGAGCACACCGCCGATGGTGGGATAGTCGAGAAAGATGCCGAGGCCAAAACCAGCGACGACGAACATCAGCTCGTCCAGCTCCCACCACAGAAATTGCGGCGGATCATCGATATGCCTTGGAATTCGACTTTCCATAATCGTCTGCTACCTGTCCTGTATTCGGTGATTGAGCCCGTTCAGGAGCGCGCCAGATGCAAGGCGCCGCGAGCACCGGACCGGAGCGTACTGAATGCGTACGTGAGGACCGGAAGCGCAGCGGCAACGCAGCAGGTGGCCGTTCATGGACGGGCTTAGAACGTGGCGCCGACCAGGCCTTCGATGACGGTGGGACCGTAGGCTGCGAAGATTGCCGTGGCCACCCCGGCCACGGCGGCCAGCGGGCTCTGGCGGACAATGCCGATGAACAACCCCCCGATCAGCGCGGCCACGGCGAGCGTCTTGCCCAGATACCCGCTCACCCAGTCGATGAACTTCTGGTACAGCGGTTGGAACTCGGTGTCCGCCGTGCCTGCGAGCGCCACGGTCGGCGCGAGTACGGCCAGCACCAACAGCGCCAACACTACGACCTGCCCCACCCCACGTGTCTCTCCCATTCCTCTCCCTCCTCCCTTGGTTGTCGGGGCAGCGCCCCGTTGTGTGAGCGCGACTGTAGCAACCACGCGTGACCGGCTGATGTCGCAAACCGGACGGCGTAGGGCGTCTTTTGGCGCGATTCAGAGCAGGAGAACTTGGATGGGGCAGGTATCGTGGGGAGACCCCGTTGATTCTTCGGAACTACAGCGGATCTGATGGTGGAAACGTCCTCAAGGTTGGTTCGCCTCGCTCCCGGACTCGCTCCTGTGACCCTCGCGATGACACTCGTGATTGCGCCGGTGTCGGCACACGCGTCGTTTGGCGATGTCGTTCGATCCCAGGTCGAAGAAAGTGCTCAGAGAGCGGAGGTGCTGTGGCGCGGCACACGGTGGTTCCCGATGCATGCGGGTGCAGCAATCGCAGGGATCATGTCGCGGGAAAACGCCTCCGGAGCCTGGAGCGCCTACCAGACCGCGCTGGAGGGAGCGATCACGGTCCGTCACGGGACCAATGGAGACGGACTTCACACAGTACTCGGCGGGGCTCGATCGACCTGGAATCTCTGGACGGCCGAAAACGGTTTGCGGTGGATCGTCATGCGGGACACCGCACTCGGTTTGGGTGCGCTGAACGGGGTGCTCGGAGTCGTAGCGGCGCTGGTGATAACACGAACCGTTCGCCGCCGACCTTCGGCGGACGACTTGCCTCACACGTCGCGGATGATCGTCACTCCGGATCAGCCGCTGGACTTGCGCGTGCCGCAGGCGAACGCCAGATCCACGCCGCTGTCTGCCCAGGCCGAGAAGCTGGGCTTCCTCTCGCCGGGAACCGAGCAGATTCTCGCGTGCTTCGCTGCATCGCCGGAACAGCCGGCTTCACTGGCCGACCACCTCAACGTGCCAGGCGGACTGATCGAGCACACGGCGAGGACGATCGACATCATGGCCACCCTCGCACAGGGTCGCCCCGATGACGAGCGTCGGCTGTGCCTGCTGATGGCGCTCTCCCACGACCTGGGGAAACTGCTGGCCTACGAGAGATCAGACGGCGGCTGGATCGATCGGCGCTTGCCCCACGATCGAATCTCGGCCTTGATCCTCTCCAGCCTGCCGGCGCTCTATACCGAGAGCAGCCCGGCTCACCGCGAGGCGCTGCTGTGCGCCGTGCGCTACTACCACAACCCCGAAGAGATCCCGACATCGGCCCCGCCGCTCACCTCGGTCCTGTTCGAGCTGATGCACAAGGCCGACGCGATCGCGCACGAGCAGGAAACGTCTCAGAGCCGACAACAGGTCGAGGGGGTCAAGCCCTATCTGTGGGAGGCGTTCTGCGCGGCGGTGGCTGATCTCAATATCAACCGGCACCGCGGCGGGTATCCCGATGGGTTCACGGCGGAAGAGACCGTCTTCGTACTCGAACACGCGCTGCGCGAGAAGACACTCGACCGTCTGCCGCCGCAACTCAAAGAAAAGCTCCCGATCCAGCGACCGCTCGGCAAACTCCATCCCGCTTGGCCGCTCCTGGTCGACGTGCTACGCGAGCACGGCGTCCTGGCAGAGGCCACGCAAGGCCGGAAGGCCAATCCGTCGGCGCTGTTCAATATCAACGCGAGCGGTGTGACGTACAAATGCGTGGCCGCCCTGTCCCTGCCCGCGTTGGAAGCACTCGCCCCAGACGCGGTCCGGTCCTGGACGCGCTGCCAGCCGTACGAGGTGAAGTTGAGCGGAGCGCGGCGTGCGTGAAGAGACGCGGTCAGTGGAATCCCCTCCGCGTATACAGAAACGCCGTCGTTGGCCTTGGCTTCTGGGCGGTGGGGCACTGTTTCTGATACACACCGTGTTCTTTCTTCCCTTTCGCGCCGTCGTGCCGATCCCCGGCTGGGTGGATCCTTGGTGGGTCATCGCACTCGTGCTGGTCGACGAAACAGCCGCTGCGCTGCTGATCTTCAGAGGAGTCGCCAAACTCAGGAGTAGGATCGTTGTAGACCAAAATGGAGATGCGGACTGAAGCGACGTCTTTTGTCGGGCCCAGACCGGGCCTGACACTCGGCTACGACGCCGAGACCGGCGAGGAGCTGGTGCTGCCCGACCGCCTGCTCACCCAGCACATGGCGGTCGTCGGCTCCTCGGGCGCGGGCAAGACGAGCTTCCTGCTCTCGCTGATCTACCAGCAGATGCGCCGCGGCGGGGCCGTAATCTTCATGGACGGCAAGCGCCGCTACAGCGGCTTCGCGAAGGTGGCCTGGCTCGCCCAGGCCTGCGGCCGCGCAAGCGACCTGCGGGTGATCGATCCCCAGGATCCAACACTCTCCCACGCCTACAACCCGCTGATGGCGCGCGACGCCGAGCGCGAAGCAGGGATCATCGCCAACAAGATCCACCGCCTCCTGCCCTCGGTCCCCGAAGGCCACCCCGCCTCGTACTACTCCAATCTCGCCTACACGGCAATTCTCAAGATGGTACGAGCGCTCCACCATCTCAAGCGGGGGTTCTCATACCGAGACATCCTAGCGATCTTCGAGACACCGGACCAAGCGTTCCGGATCTTGAAGCAAGACCTGTATAACGATAACGCATCAGACTCGCTGATCGAAGTGGAAAAGTTCGTGCGGAAGTTCAAGGGCACGGCACAAGTCAGCGACCTGCTCTCCGGTCTGATCTCGGAACTGGGCGCGATCTCGAGCACGCCTATGGGAGACTTCCTGTGCCGGCCGGTGAGCGACGTGGATTTCTACCAGGCGATCAAGAAGAGCCAGATCATCTACGCCGCGCTCCCGCGGCTACAGGAGACGAAGAAGTCGGAGAAGCTGGGCAAAGTGATCCTGACAGACCTGCAATCATCGATCGGTGCGGTCTACAGCGAGAAGGATTTTCGGCCGTTGATGCCGTGCCTGGTCGTGCTGGACGAATTCGGCTCGTACGCCCTCCCCGATTTCGCCGTGGTGTTCGAGCAGGCGCGGGAGGCAAATGTGGCCGTGGTGGCAGCCTTCCAACTGACGTCGCAACTCGCGGATCGAGAGAAGGGACTGTCGACGGGGTTTCTGGAGACCGTGATGGGGAACACGGAGACGAAGGTCTTTATGCGCCTTAAGAGCCTGGAGTCGGCGCTCTGGGCGTCTGAGTTCTTCGGGCAGGAATTACGGTGGTTCGCGCAGGTCTCGGCGGGAGAATCGCGATCGGACGCGGAGCAGGTGATCAGCCTCAGTCGTTACGTCAATCCACGGCGAACTGATTCCCGGACGTCATCACTGACGCATCGGCAGATGTACGATCAGCGCGTGCGGCCGGAGGCGTTGCTGCACGAACTGGCGGTCGGTGAAGCAATGATCAACTGGCGTGGCGAGCCTCGAAGAGCGCGCGTCTCGTGGGTCGAGCCGGAAATCGAGCACGGATGGGACTACGCAAAAGTGTTGCCACGCTTTCGCCGGAAAGAAGCCCAGCCACTCGGCTTGTGGCAACGGATCAATCAGCGGATCTATCGGGATTTGCAGGAGGAGATGGGAAAGGGGTCCGTCGGGTCTCCTCGTGCTTCACAAAATAGCGATCTTGGCGACACTCCTCGGTGAATCCTCTCACGGTCCCAAGAGCAGATTGGATTGTCGCTACGGACGAAGTAGCCTGACCGCCTCCTTCACGAGCTGTGAAGCGCTGCCGCCAAGTTTCTCCAAACGCGCCTTCAACTCCGCCAAGCTCTCATTTCGTCGCGTGGACTCGTTCACAGCTTCCACAAGCCGGTCGTATGTCTCAGAATCCGTTACCTTTGGCCGCAGGGCGTCGAGGTCCGACTGGGTGGCCTTCTTGAGCGCTTCAAGATCACTTTCTAATAAGTCATCAGTCCGTCGGGCCGACTCGCGGGCCAACTCCTTCATTCGTTTTCGCTTTTCCTCACGGCTGCTCATTGCTCGCCTCCAGGGGCTGTGCCCCGAGATCGTTGGATACGCGATTTCACTCCCTCGAAACCTTCCTGTTCCTCGGCGAGTTTCTCGATCGCTTTCTGAGTTGCATCCGACGCGGCCACAAGCCTTTGATCGATCACTTCACGAAGGTCCTGAAGGCGTAGGGACTTCAAGGCCTCGTCTTGGACCTCCTGGACTTTGCGCAGACTGTTAAGGTGCGCCGTAATAGTGGCATTAGCCCGCGTCAGGCGATCAAAAGCTTCGTCGACCGAAGACATCAATGACGCCTCATCCCTATCGATGGGCTCGATCAGCACCCGTCGCTTGTCGTTGATTTCCTCCATTGCGCTCTCGGCCCAAATGCTGACGTCCTCTAAGACGGCTCTTGGATCGCTCCCCCTTGCATTCTCGACCAACTGACCACGCTGGACAAAGTCCGAGAGAAACGCGGGTACCCACTGGTCCTCAAGAAAGGCGTTAGCGCGGGAGCGAAGGTCGTCGAAGTGCGTGTGGATCAGCGTTCGGTAGGAGATGCGGACAGCATCCAAATCGTGTCCCACGACGTAGGACAGTTCCACCACCTCCTTGGGGACGGAGGCGCAGGCGACCAGTAAGGGGACGGCGAGGATTGCCGCTCCCCGAAACATTGGGCTTACCAAAACACGCTTGGAGGGTCGCATAGGAGTCACCCGACGAGACACGACCAATTAGGGTAATTGTCAGCTTTATGCCGGTTATTCTTCCAATGAAGCGGCTGAAGATTCGACAACGCATCCCCGCCGTCTTTCGAAACCGGCTGAATGTGGTCGATTTCCCACCCATACTCTCCCGTCGTCCCATAACTCGATTTCTGAATCCACGCTCCGCAGGCGTCCTTCCGATAGACCGAAACGTCATGCGTAGGGACGATATTCCCCTTCTCCCAAACTGCATTTATCGCAGTTTGATCAAATCGCTGCCCGTGTACGTTCGTATTCGGTTGCCTTGCCATCGTCCCCCTCCGTTAGCTGTCGGGATTGGCCTCGTGACCAAGTGTTGCCCCGATTGCTGCACCAGCAACTGCCCCGAAGGGACCGGCAACTAATCCGAGAAGACCTCCGAGGACTCCACCGACAATTGCGTTATTTCTTTTTTCGAGCTTGCGCCTGGTGTTCGACAGAGGCGCCTTGCTGTACCCGTTCCAACCCCGCACTGTTCGTGTTGAAACACTCCCTTTGCTTCGATTACATACACAGCAGGCTGGGTAAAGATTGATTCCTAGGTCACACCCTCCCCGAACCCGTGGCCGCGAGTGATCAACTTCCCAAGCGCCTCTTGCTCCCAGGACGCCGTAATTTTTGAATGCGAGCTTTTTTCGACAGAGATGACAATAACCGGACGCCCGATCAAAAATGGCGGTTAATTCTTCGTCGCTATATCGCATCTTTGATCACTCCGTGGCTTATCCCGCAGTCAGACATGATTAGTGTTTCAGATCCCGTGGTGGCATGGGATCATTTCCATAGGAATCCTTATCGCGGATCTTCCCGTCCCGGCCGTGGATCACTACTTCCACGCCTTGGTGTTTCGCGATTTCGCGCGCTGCCTCAATCGCCTCGGCTTGGGTCTGATGGTGCGATGTGTCCCGTTTCGTTTTCTCTCCTTTCACCGCCCACTCTTGTCCCCGACGCACAACGTGCTGATTGGCCATCTTGTGCTCCTTTCCATCTGGTCGTGGTCGCCAAAATATTCCTTCCCAAAACCATCCGAATCACGTATATTGTTGATTGAGATCTGTTTCACAGGTGAAACTCTACCGTTGGAGACTGCGGATTGTCAAGAGGTAGAGTTATGTTTCTTTAGTTAAACGCCTAGGAGGATGGCGTAATGGCGAGACGAACGTTGGAAGGCCTTGGGGCTTTCGTCAAGGCAAAACGGGGAAGTCGACGATTGCGCGAGACCGCAGGCGAGATTGGGATCAGTCCGGCGACGCTCATGCGGATTGAAAATGGCCGAACGCCCGATATTGCCACCTTCACCAAGGTCTGCAGGTGGCTCCAAGTTGATCCCAATGAACTAATGGGATTTACTGTCGAACAGGCCAAACATCATGATGAGCAGGCACGTCGACCGGCCAAAATCCACGTATCGGCACACCTTCGTTCAGACCGGGCGCCGAAGCAGGAGACTCTGCAGGCCCTCGTTTCGATGATTTCGCTGGTTGCCGAGACACAGCCGCAACCCGATCAAGATTTGCGAGATGGCGACATTTGACCGGGGATTCAAAATCTGGGCTGAGCGCACCTCGGTAGGTGTTCGGCGAGAACTCGGTGTTCAGGCCCATGGTCCATTGTTTGCTCCGGACCTGGCACGATTCCTCAAAGTTGAGCTGATTACTCCACATGATGTCCAGGGGCTCGAACCGTCCCACAAGCGCCAGCTTCTCAATGCAGATCCAGATGGTTGGTCAGCAGTAACGGTTGAAAGTGCTGGACGACACATTGTGGTCTACAATCCCAAACATTCTTTCGGGCGACAATCAAGCGATCAAATGCACGAGTTGGCACATATTCTCATAGGCCATGAGGCAAGCCGGCTGGTCATCTCGCAAGATGGAGCCTGGGTGATGCGGAGCTACGACCAGAAACAGGAAGATGAGGCAGCGTGGTTCTCAGGATGCCTTCTACTTCCCAGAGAAGCGTTGCTCTATATCGCTAGACATCAGATTCCCGATGACGCGGCGTGCGAGCAGTATCGCGTCTCTCTGCCAATGCTCGTATCGCGTCGGAATTTAAGTGGTGTTGCACTTCAATTACGGCGGCGGATAAGCCTTCGTCGGGGGCCCCGCTAAGATCACCAAACTTGGAGGATACTGCCCCTACCCGCCTATATCGCCCCCTGAGGCATAATCGCGAACTGGCTCACCAACCCCGCAAGCGTCATGTTCTCCGCAATCGCATCGTGCGGAATGAGGGCGTACTTCCAGGGCTTCCCGCCATTCTGGAGGGCGTGATTCGATGCGTGGGCGCACCATTGGACCGCGGCGTCCCTTTTTGCCAGGACATCGGCGTCCGTCATTTCGCTCCGCGCTTTGGGCTCCAGCATATAGATTCCAGTGGCCGTTTCGGCCACAAAATCCGGCACGTATTCGGGCTGGTCCGCCCCCCGTTTATAGATGATCTGGAACTGCCCTTGAACAGGCCTGAACCACTTCAGCGCCTCACGGTCCAAGATCACGGCGAGCTTGCGCTCGGTGTCGGATTGGAACTTCTGGACGCGATACAGACAGCGCTGGAACCCGCCGAATAGCAATTGCGCGATCCGGCTCTTGTCCTCCACGGTCTGGCGGAAATCATGAATCGGGTCGCCGTCCCGGACCGTATGGGCACTGGGTTTGAGTTCGGTAAAGCCTTTGCTCACCACGACGTCGTATCCCGCCGCCTTCTCCCACTGATGCGCCTGCATTTGTGCGTGGATGAACGCGGCGAGTTGCCGCTGATGGTAGATCAACACGTTTCGCGCGTCCTCCTCCGAGAGATACGACCGCAGGTGTGCCACCAGTTGCCCGGCGAGGTCGTAGAGCAGGTCGGCGTGTTCGTCGTATGAGACATCGTCGAAGTCGATGAGCCCTCGCACCAGGTAATCTTCGAGCCGCAGCTCCTGTTGGTGACCGGCGCCGAAACTTAACGTCTCCTGCGCGTGCGTTCGCAGATGCTGGATCAGCAAGTCCCGTTCAACCGGCTGATAGCGGATGCCGGAGCAACCCAGCGTAAACGGGTGAAACCCCGTGGTCACGTCGCCCTTGGGGACGACGAGGATGCGAGGAATGTCGATCGTTTGCTGGACGACAAACTGCAAGGTCTTGGCGACCACGGCCGGAATATCGGCCGGCTCGGTGACGCCCGGCAGCGCCTGCTGGGTGGGAGTCAAGTACTCCGCGACTTCTTTCACGAGACTTGCCTGGATGTCCGGTTTGAGCAGGTCGGTCGACGCGGGAAGGTGTTCGTATCGCCGGATCACCTCATACGCGGCCTGCGCGATCTTCTTCTCCGCCTCGGTTGTAAACAGCGGAGTGACCACTGTTTCCGGTGCGGGAAGCGTACCCCCCGGGGTTGCCGGAGCCATGCCGATCTGCGCGGCCACGTTCGATTGCGCAATCACGGTTCGGGTCTTCTGGAGATCCGTCGCTGGATCCAGAACCACCTGCGCCAGACGGATCACTGAATCGGGCCGATTCGCCTCGTCAATGATCTCCTGAAAGCGATCGTGCGCCACGATGCTCAGCCGGTCCACCGCGCTCACCCCGGTTCGCTTGCCGTAGGGCAGGCGCAATCCGCGACCAATCGACTGCTCGATCAGGACGCGCGCATTGGCCGCCCGGAGTGGGACGATCGTATAAAGGTTCGTGACATCCCACCCTTCCTTGAGCATGTTGACGTGGATCACGATCTCGGTCGGTTCATCAGGGCTCTCCACCGCGAGCAGGCGCTGCACCATCTCGTCTTCTTCCGCGCCGGTCCTGCTGGAGTCCACCTGGATGACCTTGTCCTTGTAGCGCCCATCGAAGAATTTCGCGGACTGTATCAGTTGCATCAGTTGCCCGGCGTGCGTGGTGTCGCGCGCGATAATCAGCATGAAGGGCTTGACGATCCGCTGCCCGGTCTGTCGGGCGTACGTCTCCAGTTCGACCTTGGTGTTCTCGTGCAGCCGCACGCCGTCCTGGAGCTTGATCTCCTCGATCTGCGGTGGGGTGAACTGTCTGGGGTCGAAGTTCTTCTGCGTGACCACGGCCGGCTCTTTCACGAAACCGTCGGCCATGGCGTTCGCCAGTGGGTAGTCATAGATCACGTTCTTGAAGCGCACTGCGGCCTTGGCCGTTTCCACGACCGGCGTGGCCGTCAGTTCCAGACCCAACACCGGCTTCAGCTCGTTGATCGCCCGCACCCCGGCCGATGCCCGGTAGCGATGCGATTCGTCCATGATCAGCACCAGGTCGTCCAGGCCCGCGAGATAATCGAAGTAGCTCTCGCCGATGTACTCCGAGAGGCGCTTGATGCGCGGGGACTTGCCGCCGCGGACCTCGGAATTGATCTTGGAGATGTTGAAGATGTTCACGTGGATGCCGCTCTCAAACAGTCGTCCTTCACGGACGCCGATTCCGGTCTCGTAGTTGTCTCCGGTGATGATCTGGGGCGGTTCGGTGGCGAACTCGGCGATGCCTTTGAACACGTACTTGGGCGTGTTCGGCGTAAAGTCGGTGATCAACTTGTTGTAGATCGTGAGATTTGGCGCCAGCACGAAGAAGTGGTTGATGCCATGCGCCAAGTGCAAATAGCTGATGAAGGCGCCCATGAGCCGAGTCTTGCCCACGCCGGTGGCCAGGGCGAAGCAGAGCGACGGGAATTCCCGCTCGAAATCCGTCACGGTCGGAAACTCGCTGCGGATCGCGGCGAGTGCCGACGACAGGTCCACGGCCTTCTTGGGCGGCGCGATCTCGGTGATCCGGTCGAGGATCTCCAGCGAACGGCGCTGCGGGGGCCGCAGGCTCAAGCGACCGGCAATGGCGTTGACGTGGCGGTTCACGGCGTGCGCTTTCGCGGTGCGCGCGCCGGATGCCAGCCCAAATGGGTCCAAACGAAGTTCGGGTGAAGCCGGCCCGGCTTCCAGGATTCGGTACACGGTGCGTACCAGATCTCCGATTGTTGTGATGTCGGCGTGTCCCAGGATGTGGTGTTGACCGTCCGCGCCACGCGGGTCCGGGCCGATTCCAGAATCTCCCGAATCCGGTGATACAACGTCGCCCGCATAGGTCGCTTCATTCGCGCGCTATCTCTTATCTCGGTCCAATTCCAACTCCTGCTGCCCCATCGGGGGCGGCGCCTTCGGCAGGTTCTCCACGCGCAGGCTGTAATCGTCCTTGCCCCACTCACACCGGGAGAGCACGGTCTTGGGGATCTTCTTGATCGTCAGGTTGGGAAACCGATCCGGCTTGGCGCGGAAGGCGGTGCACATCACGAGCAGCGTGCGATTGGGGCCGACCTCGTCGCTGAGCTGCTGGAGCTGGTCGTGGTTCAGATTCTGCGTGGTGACGTAGATGAAATCGCACTCGGTGGAGTGACCGTGCTGCCAGTAGGCCGCGTCGCTGGGCGCGTACGTGAATCCCTCCAGCTTGCAGACAGCCTCGGCCAGCATCGCCGAGTTGTACGCCTTATTGATAACCCAATTCCCCCACTTGTCCTGCTCCAGCAGCGACGGCGCCAGCCGGTAATAACGAAACCCACCGCCGCCCTTCCAGCCCACGGCCTCGGTGATTCCCCCCTTGTCGGTTCCGTCGATGACCTTCTTCAGACGCGGAATGATATGCGTGTGGCAGTGCTCGCCAAGCTCCACCATGATCCAGCGACGACCCATCTTGTGGGCGACGGCCCCGGTGGTGCCGGAACCGGCGAATGAGTCAAGGACCAAGTCACCGGGATTGGTGGCAATCTCAACGATTCGTTTGAGCAGCCGCTCCGGCTTGGGCGTGGCAAAGGGTTCGATGTCGGGTAACAGCTTCCTCAAATGATCTCGCCTGGCTTCTTGGTTCGATCCGACCTCGTCGGCAGGCCACCATGTTTTGGGCACAATACCGGTTTGAATCTCGGAGAGGTACTTCTTAATGATCGGCAGGCGATTGCCGTCCTTCCCAAAGTAGACGCGATTCTCCGCAACCGCCGTTTCAAAGGTTTCTCGACTGAACCTCCAAAAATTACCAGAGGGAGGTGTTACTACCCTACCCGAAGGTAATGTAATGGGATAGCGCAGACTTTCGCTCCCACTCTTTGCCGTACCGTCAGCTCCTTGTCTCCACGCCCCCCGAGGGTCGTTATCGGGATTCTGATACCGGTCAAGCTGCTCGTCGCTGCGCTCCAACAGATTCCGCGTCTTACGCCATATCTCTCTATTGCGAGCGAAAAGTAGTACATAGTCGTGCGACGAAGAAACGTCTGTATCGTTCTTGCGCCCGCTGTCTTTTTCCCAAACCATCGAGGCAACGAAGTTGGCCCGCCCAAACACCTCATCGCACAACACCTTCAGGTAATGCGCCTCGTTGTCATCGATGGTGATCCACAGCGAACCGTCGTCGGACAACAGCCGCCAGATGATTTCTAGCCGATCGCGCATCAGCGACAGCCAGGTCGAATGTTCCACCCCGTCATCATAGTGCTCGAACGCTGCACCGGTATTGTACGGTGGGTCAATAAAAATGCACTTGATCTTGCCAGAAAATTCCTGTTCGAGGGCTTTGAGGGCGAGCAGGTTGTCGCCGAAAATGAGGCGGTTGTCGAACAAGTCGCGGTCGGTGACTCGGTGTGGTGCGTGGTAAGACGTCTTCGGGTCCGCCAGCAGAATCCGCGGCTCCAGTTTTGGCCGGTTCTCCTTCCCGATCCAAGTGAGTTCGAGTTTTTGGCGTCTATCCATGTCTTAGCAGGTCACTGGTGCAGTATTAACAAGCGTCTCAAATACCAACGCGACGAATCATTGCTACCCACGACCACCTGTGCGAACGGGAGGACGGACACGTGATACTGTGCGGATTCGATCCAGAGCGACCCTCACCTCGTCGTACACACTCACCGCGAGGGGACGTGAGACCTCGAGGGTTACTGCGAGCGCGTATGGAATCGGAGAAGGCAGCTTTGTTCCAGCATCAGATCGGCAGTTGACCTGCACCGTAGCGGTATCGCCGACAGTGATCGGCACCGCTCGGTCGCCTTCAAGGATCTCATGTTGAACGGTTCCCCGGTTTACTGTGTCGTGGTGACCATCCCGTCTCTCCAACTGTAATGCGTCGCATGGCGGGTCAAACCATAGCGAGGCCACGCGGTATGAACGATGACGCGTATTGATTGGCGTCAGCCAAGCCAGGGTGACCGTCAGGCGCCTGCCGACACGCTGGGCACTCAGCGCTGGCGGAAGAGGCACCTCGTAAACGTGTGCTCGGTCCGCCTCAAGACGACCGACTCCAAGCATGATGACTCGCTGATCGGTACACACGCTGCCTCGAACCCAATCCGCCTCGCCATATCCAAGAAACTGGGTACAGGCGCGCTTCACCCGATTCCATCGGGTATTTCCGTTGTCGCCTTGATCCAGAGCAGAACCAATCACGCCTTCCATGTCGTTCCATGATGTTCCATGAACAAGCAGCGCTTTGATTAGTACCGAAACGAGGTCGTCCGTCAGTACTTCGCCGCCCGGCTCTGTGCGCAGAGCGTGAATCTGATCGTACAATTGGGCACCTCGACGCGTGGTCAAAGCCGCAGCGTTGCTGGTTCCGCATACACGTGTCGTGTGATTTGGGGGAATCGCTATGCCACCCGGAGCGGCCACGCGCTGGCCAAGCTGGCTGTGATTTTCCGGCACCTCAAGCACGGCCGGATTCGCACTCGGCGTCGTCATCTGTATCCGATAATGTTGACGGCCTCCAGCAACCAAGATATCCGGCTTGACGGATCGTCGGAACCCACCGGCGACAGAGGAAATCGGGCTGCAATAGCGGGCATTCCGAAGAGGATCCACAAGGCTCGGGGGCGGGCTATTCGGCCCAAGATCCGCATGTACGGCTCCCACGGTAACCGCATTGACGGACTCCGACGGAGCAAGCAGACGTCGCTGCAATTGATCCCGCGCCATCGCGCGCAGCGTCTGGGCGCGCAGCGTGTCATCGCCGAGTGTCATCAACTGATCTGCGGGCGTTTCCAATGTAACGTTCCCGTGGTGGTTGCCCGCGCTGACGACAAACACCACCTTATATTTCCACGCCAGCCAATCCAGCAAGCGAGCCCATGGACTCATTTCGCGATCGAAGAGCTGATTTGCGTCACCAATACTGAAGTTGATGACCTTGACGGTTGGCGCAACTGCAGGTGTCACCCCGTCACTCTCGAACATCCGTCGTACCGCGCGAAAAGTGAGATCAACTGGCAGGTTGCCCTCGGGTAACTGCTCCCATCGGATGTGGTTAATATTGGGGCTGCCGGGATACATGATTGGTCGCGTATACACGGGGCGGAGAAGTGCATCCTCGTTTCCATCCAGTTCGCCGTGCACGATTAGAGAAGCCATCGCCGTGCCGTGACGTTGCTCCCCTGCGCCGTACCGAGAAGAAAAGCCATCTGGGTCATCGATAATGAGACGATCCTGGAGTGCTGCATGGTTTTCGAGGGGAAGGCCATCTAACAGGCCAACAATCGGATCACCGCCTGGTCGCGGCTGTTGGGGGAAGTCGCCTGGTGCCGACTCTGTCGGATGGGCTATGACGACTTGCCCCATCGGACAGAAATACTTGATGTCGGTGAGACGCAGAAGCTTGGTATCTCCCTGAGCGTTGAGTGCATCTATCGTGGCCTGGACCGCCGATGCTGGAAGATCGACGAGTACACCATGATAATCGATCTCCCAAATGGCAGCCTGCGTGACGCACTGACCATGAATCTCCTGAACGACACCCTGAAGGTGTCGGTAAGCCTCGGCTTGTTTCTCCGCCGACTGACGGCACCAGAGTTCGACCTCAAAGCGAATAGTCGCCTTATTCGCTGCAAGGCAGTCCCTCCACCAATCGAGAGCGCGGCGCTCTCGAAGGCGATCTTGTACGCCCCATGGACGCACGTCGTTCAGGTGCTTAAAGACCTCGGCTAACTTCCCAAAGTTACGAGGGAGCTTTTCGTCGCTTGATCGGCACCAGAGCCGCCAGAGCCGGACGATCTCGTTGAGCTTTGCTTGGTTGCTGACGACAACGAACAGCCGACCCGCCAGCGGCGTTACGGACACGCCCTGTTCGAAAAATGCTGGAGGTGGCTCGGCGATCTCGACTTCAAAATCACCAAGCCACTCCATTCCCCCGAGTCGCCTAACGACATTCTGAAAGTCAGCGATGGCGCCAGCGACCTCGAAAACAACGACCTGCTCGGGATCGAGGCCAGTCGTATCTGCACGGACGACCCCAAAGCTCTGTGAAAGTGCCTGAAATCGAGCTGCCAGACGTCTACGTTGCTGTGCTTGCGTCGGTCGTGTACGAGGTGGAGTGAAACCCTGTGGAAGTGGTCGTCGCGCTTCGACAGTCGCGGCTGGAAATATGAGAATCGGCTTGTCGGGCAATGGGGTGCCCCTGGATTATCGAGATTCGGAACCCGCTCGAGCTTTCCACGCGGCGAGCAGATCCCGTGCGATCTTTCGTACGTCGCCATTCGGAATTGCAAGAACATAGCGACGAGCAAGATCACGCACAAAGTCCTCGATTTCGGAATAGCTCGCGCTGCGGAATGACTCCGCGAAAGTACTTACCGGCAGAGTACGCGCGAACTCCAATTGTGCGAACAAACGATCGAGGAATTGCGTCACCTGTCTCTTCGTCGGACTAGGCAGCTCAAGACGAAGTTGAAAGCGACGCCAGACCGCACGGTCCAACAACTCGCGATGGTTTGTCGCGGTAACCACCACAACATGCGGAGGAAGGCTATCAATTTGCAGTAGAAGCGTGCTGACCACGCGCTTGATCTCTCCAGTTTCGTGTTCATCACCGCGTTCTTTGCCCAGCGTCTCGAATTCGTCAAAAAACAGCAAACACGCTCGCTGTCGGGCATAATCAAAGACTTTCCGCAGACGTGCCGCTGTCTCGCCCAGGTAGCTGCCGATAAGGCCTTCGTATCGAATGGCCAGCAATGGGACCATCAACTCGTGAGCCAGTGACTCTGCAAGAGACGTTTTTCCATTGCCGGGTGGGCCGACGAGAAGGACACGATGGCGCGGCGCAAGACCAAAGGAACGCAGAAGGTCGGCACGCCGATGCTCCTCGATCAGACTCCGACACTCTTGGGCCACTATCTGAGGCAAGACGAGGCTGTCGAGCCTACGGTCGGAAGCAATCTCGTACACCAAATCGGCTACGGTTCCCGACGGCGCACTTAGGGGCCGTGGCGGACCGTTCGTAGATTGGTCAGTGTAAGCGGCGGCGAGTTGGTCTGCAAGCATATTGTGCTTCTTAGCGCGCTCCTCTGCGATCAGGGCTTCGACCGCGCGACGGAAACGCGGATTAGAACTGTCCCGCCCTGTCTTGACCAGCGATATGAGAAGATCAGATCGTGCCATCTGCGGACTGATGCGCTCCTTGGGCGGTTTGGCCAAAGCCGCTCAGCACCCTTTCTACAGAGTCCCAAACGGGCCTAGCATACCGGTTTCAATAGCACCGTTCAATCGCATCAATCGGACTGATTGAAGGACTTAGAGATCATGATCACGTTAGGACCCATTGAATGGAAAAGAGTCCTGTCCGTGTCACGCGCTGTTGCAACTTTCCCTCGATCTCTGCGATCAACTGCTCGCGCCTCTGATCAATAGCATCCTGCGCATCGAACAATGCCCGCCGCTTGGCGCTGCGCTGGCCTTCCAAAGCCTTGACGTCCTTTTGCCCCGCCAGCTTTTCCTCCAGGGTCAGCGATGCGGCCGCAGCCCTCCGGGCGTCCTTGATCTGGCGATCCATTTCCTTGATCTCCCGCTCAAGGCCCACTTTGAGATCATCGGCCCAGCCGTCTAACTTTTCCGCCTCCACCTCGAAAAACGCCGCATTGCGCTGCGCGATTGTCCGCTGAATGGTTTCTTGCCGCCGATGGAGGATCTCCTCCAATCCCGCGTCGCCTCCCTCGCCAGCAAGCTCTTTGACTACGCGCCCCGGCAAGGCGAACAACCGGCGTGCGGCGTCCTCATCCAACGTTCTTCCGTCATCAGTCACCGCGCCGACGAGCAGATAATCTTCCGCCTGGTCGAGGGATTCGACCGTGAGCAAAGCGAGCATGAGACTGCCCGACTGACCGAGGAACGGTTCTAAGACGCTGACCTTCCCATCGTATTGGCTCAGGTCGAAGACCACTTGAGCGGGCGCCAGCGGGCGGTTCTTGGCTTGGTCAAGGATCCGTTGTGCCAGTGGATGGCCCATGCGGTAGAAATGGGCTTCACCCGACCGACGCGGGAGTTCATAGAGGCCGAGCGGGATGTCGCCTTCGAACGGACAGGCGTTCAGGCGGAATGCCGAATCGCTGAGGAACTCAGTGTGACCAGTGAGTTCGTACCGGGTGAGACGCATCAACATCCGCTCAAAATAATTCAGGTACTGGCGCGAACTCTCGTCGCTCACGCGGAGTTTTTCCCGCACTTCGTCGTCGAAGTGCTCCAGCAGTTGTTGACGCGTTTTCGTGATGGCGTCGTTGATCTGGGTGCTCAGGTCGAGTTGAAGCTGGTCGAAGGCATTGTTGATCTCTTCCGGCTTCCGGCAGCGCTGGTAGATGTCCGCGATGCGCTTTTCGAAATCCACGCCCGATTCGATGGCGCCGAGCACTTCGTCGCTCGCGCCGAATACGCCATCGAAGAGCCGGAACTTTTCGGACAGAATTCTGAACACGCGTTGATCGGCCTCGTTCGTCTGATTCAGGAAGTTAACTACCACGACGTCGTGTTGTTGGCCGTAGCGATGGCAGCGGCCGATTCGCTGTTCGATGCGCTGGGGGTTCCAGGGCAGGTCGTAGTTCACCACGAGCGCGCAGAACTGGAGATTGATGCCCTCCGCCCCCGCCTCGGTCGCAATCATGATCTGGCCTTGCTCTCTGAAATAGTCGACCAACGCGGAGCGCATGTCCGCGGTGCGCGAGCCGGTCACGCGGTCGGTGCCGGTATGCCGCTCGACCCACTCGGCATAGATGCGACGAGACCCTTCGTCGGTGTTGGAGCCGTTAAAGAGCACGATCTTGTCGCGATACGGCCCGTCCGCCAGGACTCGGAGCAAGTAGTCCTGCGTGCGGCGCGACTCGGTGAAGATGATCGCTTTGCGCGGCGCTCTCAGTCGGTCAGCCTCGGTGAAGGCGCGCTCAAGCGCCACGAGCAGGGCTTTGCCCTTGGCGTTGTGGGTGATCGAGACCGCCAGTTCCCGGAACCGGTCCAAGTCAGCGATCTCGCGCCCGATCGCTTCACGATCGGCGGCTGACATTGGTTCAGGGCCTCCGTTCTCGGACCACTCCTCGGCCGTTTCGTCGAGCGCTTCGTAATCCTGGTCCAACTCGTCTTCCAGGGGCTGCGCGGGCTCCTGCGCTTTCAACCGCTCCTGAAGCCGTCCGCTTAATGTCTCAAGGGCCCCGGCGATCGCGAACGTTGATGAGGCCAGCAGCTTCCGCAACACCAGCGTCATGAGCGTGCGCTGGCTTGACGGTAGGGCTTGCAGATTGTCGCGACGGAGGTAGTCGGAGACCAAATGATAGAGCCGATCCTCGCCCTCCTCCGGCGTAAAGGGTTGGACGATGGGCAGCCGCTTCGTATACCGCACGTACGGAAGAACCTGGCGCCGCAACGTCCGATGGCAGAGCGGCCGGAGCCTCGCCCTGAGGGCGCCGAAGACCGCGGGATCGTTCACCGAGGCAAATTGTTCGCGAAAACTCTTCAGATCCCCGAACGCGTGTTCATCGACGAAACTCACCAGGCCGAATAATTCCAGCAGGGAATTTTGGAGCGGCGTGGCGGTCAGCAGCAGCTTGGGAGCGTGTTTGAGCGCCTCTTTGAGCGTATTCGCGATGATGTTCGACGGCTTGTAGACGTTTCGCAGTCGGTGGGCCTCGTCGATGACAACCAGGTCCCACGGGATCGAACTGATGTCAGCCGCCTTGCCGCGGGCGAATTGGTAGGAGCAGATAATGATCGCGTCGGCGTGAAACGGATGCGGCCGCCCCTGTTTGATCGCTTCCTTGTACGACTTGGTTTCCAAAATATGACACGGGAGGAAGAATTTCTCGGTCAACTCCTGATGCCACTGTTTGCGGAGATTGGAGGGCGTGATCACCAAGACTCGCCGCTTTCGCTCCGCCCATTTCTGCGAGAGCACCAGACCGGCCTCGATCGTCTTCCCCAACCCGACTTCGTCGGCGAGCAGCGCGCCCTTGGACAGCGGCGATCGGAAAGCGAACAGGGCCGCTTCGACCTGGTGCGGATTGAGGTCCACCTGGGCGTCCACCAACGCGCCGGCGAGTTTCTCGATGGTATCGGAGGCACAGCGTTTGGTCAGCTCATGGGCGAGAAACTTGGCGTGGTAGGACGTGATGGACAACGATGCGCGCTCGACGGCGCTGGAACCGGGTTCAGGCAAGGCAGGCCCCTCGAAAACCGCACCGCAGCATAGCCCGTCGCGGCTCCACGGGTCAAGGAAACCACCCGTCCGTGCCCTTTGATCGCAAGAATCTCCTCCACAGATGCTGTGAAAAATCGTGTGGACAGCTTGTGGGAACACGAGTGGAGAGCCCTGATGATCGTGGCCCGAGCACATCGCCCAAAAACTGGGCAGCGTTTCCCTAAGATTTACACGTCAGTATGTGCCTGCTCAGTGATGCAAGACGACAATTGCACCGGAAATTTGTTGATGCAAACCACGACGCCGATTACTCGTAAAGAACCGCCTCGTCTACTTTCCCCCGCGCTTTCTTCACCGTGCCCTTGCACGCCAAGCAATACCGATCAGCCGCCGACGACGTCAGGGCCACTTGCCCGCAGGCCAGGCAGGCGCGGATCGCCCAGCGGGATGGCGACACGTTCTCGCGGATCAGATCGAACAGCTCCTTGACCGAGAGGCCGTGCTCTCTGGCCAAGCGATCGAGCGAATCGAGCGTGACCTCGTTCAGGGCGTAATAACCGGTGAGGATCTCGGTGAGGCGTTGCGCTCGTCGCATTCTCGCGACTGACCGGTACCCCGGTCTGGGCCGCCGGATCCCCCACCGCTGGATGATACGGGCCACGGTTCGGCCGGACGCAGCCGTGATGCGGACGATTTCCCGCGTGGGAAGGCCGCAGAGCGCCAGGCGTTTCACGAGGAGGTCGCGTTCTTCGTCGGAGAACAGTTGCGGGGCTGAATCCTTGTCGGTCGGCTCGTCGTCGGGATCGAGCGGCGACACGACGACCTCACGACTTCTTGCTGGCGATTCGAGGAGCGCCGAGGCGCTGCTTGACGCCTGCGATCCAGGCCTCCAGTTTTCGCAGGAGGGATTGGAGCTGATCTTTTACAGCGGGTGAGATATTCCGAGTGAGGGCCTCGGGATCGATCGCCAATAACCGGGTGCCGATGAGGGCATCCAGTTCGGCCACGACGGCGCCGGCCTGTGGCGTTGCTTTCGCGACGGACTCGCCGCGTTCCTTCAGCGCAGCCTTGAGTTTGACGTTCTCAGCCTTGAGGGCCTGGTAATCAGCGGGCGGAACGACCGTCGGTTCCGTGTTCTTCGTCAGCTTGTCGATCAGCGCCTGCTTCTCCTGGACCTTCCGGTACATCTCGGCACGGACTTTTTCCAGCTCTTCCTCCAAGAGCTTCTTCGCCTTGATCTCGCCCCCGACCTGACCCTCCGCCCGATCGAGGCGCTGCTGCAATTCGGTCAGATGCGCGGTCAGCTCGCCGTCGCGCTGCGTGATACTCTTCACCTCGGCGGACAGCCCGTCCAGTTCCTTCAAAAGCCCGGCGTGCATCGTTTCGAACTCGACCGCCTTTTGCCCCTCCAAGGTCCTGGCCATCCGGTCCTTCATGGCGTGGTACAACTCGCGCTGAGCCGTCTCATCCAACTGGGCCAATTGGATCGCCACGTGCTGCGTCAGCGTGCCGCCGTCCAGCAGGACCGACAGCTCGGGGATGAGGTCCGAGAGACTGCGATAGCGCTGGACCTGGCGGTCGGACAGCCCAACGGTTTCCGCCACCTGTCCGGCGCGGGTCTTGAGTTCCGTCAATTTCTTGATCGCTCGAGCCATCTCGGAGGGTTGGAGTTGGCGCCGGCGGATGTTCTCTTCGATCGTGATCATGGCCCGGGTCTCGGCTTCTCCCACAGACCGGATCACCACCGGGACCGATGGCAGGCCCACAGCCTTGGCCGCCCGCAGTCGCTGGTGCCCGCAGATGAGCCGCATATCTTCGTCCACGATCAACGGCTCGATCACGCCAAGTTCTTGAATGGAGCCCTTGAGCTGCTCGAAGTCCTCACCCTCCATGTCCCGAAACAGGTCCTGATTGTCGTCGCTAGGAAACAGGGCGTCGATCGGCACCAGTTTCATCTCCGCGTCGCGACGCCAGTACGTCCCCCGTGGCGTGACCCGATAGGCCGCATCCCCTTGCCTGGCCCTGTCCAATGCCTGATCGACCGCCTGCAGCGCGAGCTTCAATTGCTCGCATTCGGTATCGTCCGCCCCAACGCGTTTGAGAAAGTGGTCGTAGATCCGTCGCTGCTCCTCCAACGAAAGGCTCTGCGGATCCGCGACGTATTGTTCGATGAGCCGGTCCATCTCGCGATGCTCACTCTGTTGCTCGATGCTCATCTCACTCTCCTGCGCGAAGCATTACGGAGTGGGTTTTGACACGGTGTCAAAACCCACTCCGATGTGCACATGTGACTCCGGCCTCTGACAGAGCACGCTCGTTCCGATGGCCCGCAACAACGGATCACGGTCAAGCATGGCAAGCCGATGCTGCATCTTCCTTGCGGTTCGGTGGTCCACACCAACCGCCTCAGCGAGCGCAGCGGCGCTGCCGGACTCACTCATCATTTGCCACGCAATGGCTCGAAACCAACACGCCAGCGGCAGCGGGCTGCCCTGGAATGGCGTACCGGTGAGGTCGGAGAACACTCGCTGGCACCGCGCGCACCGGTAGTACAGCGCATGCCGCCTTCGATGATGCCGGCCTGCGGGTCGGCGACAGTGGGGGCAGACCACACGGGCCGGCCAGCGAAGACTCCGTAACCGTTCCCAGCACCAAGCCTCGGGCAGTTCCTCGTTCATTTCACCGCCACGGCCGGCCGGGTCGCCGCGTAGCCTTTGATGAGCGTCCGCACGAACGCGTCGAACGTGGCCCGCTCCCCCTGCTCCTCCGCCAAGAACAGCATCCTCGCCACCTGATCGGACAACTCCAACTCCTTCTCGAGACAGTCGCCCCAGGACTCGTATCCCAAGACGCGGTGTCCCTCCCAGACCTTGAGTTGATGCAACTCGCGCGCGACGTGGGACAGATCCTGTTGAATCTTCATAAGGCAGTGGCGGAGATCGCCGATTCGTTTGAGAACCGCGGTCCGGTCGCGATTGCGGAGCAGCTCGCTGTAGATGGCCGATCTGATCTCCGCCTCCCCGTGCCGCCCATTCACAAAGGTCTGCGCCACGGTTTCCAACATCGGGGGGCTGGCGCGGTGCTGCTCGAGTCGCTCCAGAATCTGGCGAGGACGCGGTTGGTTCCAGAGCCGTTCCTTCAGGGCCTTGTATTTCTCACCCGGCGTTGGCACGTCATCCATGACGCAAACAGGTCGCAGAGAGAAACTGCCAGAACCATGCCTCCCGGAGCGGCCAGAATTCACGCCTTCCGGCCGTGATGAGGACAGTGCCGGACACGCCGTGCGGCGAAAAGGCCGCCTCTGACCGCTTCTCGAAAGGCCCGAAGCGCGGAAGGCGCTAGGCGCTCGCAGTGATCATACCGGGAGAGACGCGGGCTCGAACGCAGGAAACCGGCCAGCGTGAATCCGGATTTGGCGTGACGCGCGCCCGACGGACACGCGCTGGAGCCCATGAGCGTCGATGGGAACTTCGGGATTTCCGCATGAGCGTTCTAATCCGGAAGCAGCATACACCGGGGGAGAGCCCTCGTAACGCTGTTCTTCGGCGATTTCTTGACTGTCAGCTCGGCTAGAGTCTATGCTGGCGTGTCCTTGCTCGACGATCTACGCGAGCTGCTCAGATGTAGCGCGCAAGTGGGACTCTGGTAAGCGGGGTCTGTTCTCGACAACATGAAACGGACGAAACAGAGAGTCATTTCAGAGCTTGCAAGAAGCTTCGCTTTGTTCCATCCGCAATTCGCAGGCCATTTTCTCTGCCCGACTTGTCTCAATTCGATTCCGGGTGATCAACCTGACGAAATTAGCGAGGCTCACGTCATCCCACGCGTCGCAGGGGGGACGCTGAAGACCCTTATCTGTAGACGATGCAACAGTACGTTCGGAACTCGGCAGGATAAATGGTTCGGAGAGTACCTAAGACTGCGAAGAGACGGTCAGCAGTCTGTCCTAAACACAAGACTGACAAGAGGCTATTTTGAAGTCTCGGGTATACGGGTTAGTGGCAGTTTCGAGTTTACGCCTGCGACTGGCCTCCAATTTCTTATTTGGGCAGACAAGACCTCTCCAGATTCGCTGAGACGACTAGAAGAACTGCAAGCCGCTCGCCCTGGCCACCTCACCGTTACCGTACCGATTCCGATCCTGGAAGAGGAAAAACAACGGCTGATTGCGATTGGCTTTCTGACCTCGGCATATCTTCTGTGGTTTCGGGAACTGGGATATTCGTGGGCGCTTCAGAAACATCTCAATCCACTCAGAGAACAGATCACCAGACCCACGGAACAAATCTTGGAGGGCCCGTTCATAGCCCGCTGTCCAAATGGTGGATTCGATAGCCCATGGATAGGTATTGGCCTTGTGGGGAAAGAACTTACCCTTGTTGCCGGTATCGCAGATCGAGTCGTCTTTCTTCCGCCCGTCGACAGAAGAGACTTTTATGATCGTTTCTCTAGGATCGATCCCGATCAGATACAACTCACCAACTGCCGCGTGCTGAAGTTTTACAAGGATCATAGCTTTGACGGGCCGCTAGGCGTTCTATTTGGCGATTGCTTTGCGGTAGGCCCGGACGTCATGCGGTCTGGTTCCGCCGCAGCAACAGTCCTCTTCATTCCTCCCGACGGAGGCACACCCCAAATAATGCACAAGATCTCGGATGAAGATTTTGAGCGCCGTCCATCTGACGCGATCACCATCAAGTCAAGGAGAGGTCTCTTGGCTCCGTTACCATAATCAAGGTTGCCGTGAGACGCGGAAACTCTCAAAACTCCGCGCCATAAAATGACGCAGTCAGTTGCAGAGCTTCATGACACTGAGGTGTCGAATTTGGTCAGGAAACTCATTCGGTTTCTAGGGCCAATTACTGTGGAGAAACAACTCGAAAGATACGAAAAGGCCCTCCGATCGGCTGGCCCGGTATATCGGGAGTATTTTCTAAAATATAGGCATCCATGGTGGCAAGCTCTTAGCGAGTATCGTGCGCTGCTCAAGGCTGGCAAGTCTCTACGATTAAACCTTACGGGCGAACTGAAGAACCTAGCTGCTGATGCGAAAAAGATAACTACTCTTCAGAAACTGATGCCCGACTCGATCAGAGAGAAATATCGTCGGGACCTTACTGTTGACGAACGATCATATGACGCTCTGTTTGAGATAGCAGCGGCATGGCCTTTTTATGTGAAGGGCTATTCAATTCAATGGCACAGTGACGACTCTCGCCGCCATTCAGAGTTCCTAGTGAAAGCCCCCACGGTAGAATTTAATGTTGAGTGCAAACGAATAAGCGTAGACGCGTCCAGAAAGATTAGACGGAGAGACTTTTACCGACTTGCAGAAAAGCTGATTCCCGAAATCGAGAAGATGGGATATTCGGGGACAATTGATCTCACGTTAAACGACCGGCTTCATACCAATGAGCAGTACTTGGACACCTTATTGCACTCAGTCATTCAATCAATAAGGACCACGGGAAACCACGGCTTTCGGTCTATCGATCAAGGGACATTACACGTAGAGCTAGAGAGATCGAGCAAAGCCGCTGTGGATTTTGCTTCGTGCTACAGCAACCTGTACGAAAAGCTGAACAAGGAAGAGCAACACCACGCTCACGGGGCAGTTTTCGCAAGGGGCCACGGTGGGCACCCCGTTGATCCCGTTGAACTGATCTTGAAGTCGAACAAGGCTGATCATGTCGTATCTGGCATCAGGGATAGGATTTCCAATGCTGTTGGGCAATTAGATACGTCACGACCCGGTCTGATTTGGTGTTTTTTAGAAGGGATAGATGATCTTCACGGTCTAAATACGGATAGCGCCCTGCAAATCATGACCTGCCTTGAGCTTGCGAAGCCCGGGCTCTCTCACGTCGCAGCAATAGGCTATTGGTCAGAAGTCAGAAGCGAGAGGACTACCAACGTTAGCCGCTTCTACAATGAGGGACTGCTCTTTAGAAATCCTAATTGTAAATTTCCTGAGTCAAGATCGTTCAATTTCTTCAGTTGAAGGCATTGGAGGGCGGGGAGACGAACGGCAGAGACTCGCGGCAAGACTGCCTGTAGAAGCGGTGTTCAGAGGGAGCTGCAAAGCGCGATCTCTTTCCATCACGTCCCCTCGTCTCCACTGCGGTTATTCAGCAACCGTCGCAGTGTTCTGATGTCGACGCCTAACAGCCCCGCTGCCATGAGCCGATTGCCCTTGGACTGCGCCATGGCATGCTTGGCGTATGCCCTTCTCGCAGCGCGCGTGAACTCGGCCAACGGCGTACTCTCGAACGGCACACGAACCGAAATCGACAGGACCGACTCGTCAACGGGTGTAAATTCGATCGCCCCAGCCGTGGGCTTGGCCGTGGACGGGCTGAGATCGAAATCTTTCGGCGTGAGATAACGGGACCGGCACAATGTCGCCGCTCGCTGCAACGTCTTGACGAGTTCCCGCACATTGCCGGGCCAATCGTAGGCCATCAGTTTCTCCACCGCCTCCGGCACGATCTCGATCCGATCGCCCGACCGCACCTCGTGTTGAGCGAGCACGTGTCGCACCAACAAGGGAATGTCCTCCTTCCGGTCGCGCAGCGGGGGCAACACGATCGGGACTTCGTTCAGGCGATAGTAGAGATCTTCGCGGAACTTTCCCGTTCGGATGGCCGCGTCGATGTTGACGTTGGTCGAGGCGACGACCTGGGCTTTGAGCGATTGAGGTGTCGTGTCCCCGATCGGTGTGAACCGGCGCTCCTCAAGTACGCGCAACAGGGAGGCCTGCAGGTCCATCTCCATGTTGCCGATCTCATCGAGGAAGAGCGTTCCTTCTCCGGCGGCCTCCAGCTTGCCGACCAGCCGCTCTTTGTTGTGAAAGCCTGGGTAATTCGCCTTCACCCCAAACAACTCGGGTTCCAAGACGGACTTCGGTACGGCGCCGCAATCGATCGAGACGAACGGCGCGCTGGGCAGCCCCTTGCGCGCGTGGATGGCTTGGGCCACCAGTTCCTTCCCGGTCCCGCTCTCCCCCAGGATGAGCACGGTGGACCGGTGCTGGGCAACGCGCTCGATCAGGTCGTAGACATGCACCATCGCTGGAGACCGCCCGATGATCACCCGGCCCGCGTCGAAGATGAACCCGCCGTCCATCTTGATCCGCCGCTCCAGGCGCGTGCGGGTCAGCGTCTGCCCCACCCGGAACGCGAGCAGGTCGTAGAGCGATTGATCCTTCACGATGTAATCCACCGCGCCCAGTTCCAGGGCCTTGGTGATGATCGCGCTCTGATCCTGGCTACTCACCACGGTGATAGGAAGGTCCGGCTGTCGATGGAGCGCGTCAGGAATGAAGTCCAACCCGGCCTGCGGCGTGCCCTCAAAGGTCAGATCGAGGAGCACCAGGTCCGGTGCGCGCCGATGGATCGCTGCGAGCGCGGCTTGGGGATCGGACGCGACGGCGGTCGTGTATCCCGCGGCCTTCAAGACCGCTCCGTACAGTTCGACGTAGTTGGGGTCGTCTTCAACGACCAGAATCTCAGCTCGTTCCATGACTCACCACCTCTCGCAGAGCGGTGCTCGCCGGGCTTCGCGTCGGCATCCACACCCGGACCACGGTGCCTTTGCCCGGGACCGAGTCGATCGTCAGGCGTCCTGCGTGATGCGACTCGATGATCCGCCTCGTGGTCCAAAGCCCAAGTCCGGTACCGCCGATCTTGGTTGTGATGAACGGCTTGAACAGGTGCTCCTGTAACTCCTCTCGAATCCCGGGCCCGGAATCCTCAATCTCGGTCTGGATACCATCAGATCCCGCAAACGTTCGCAGCGTCAGGGTCCCCCCATGAGGCATTGCCTCGATCGCGTTGGTCAGCAGATTGGTGAACGCCATCGCGAGCTGCGCCGCGTCCGCCTCCACCGCAGGCAGCCCCTCCTCGTAGTCCCGGACCACATGGACGCCCGCCCCGGCCGCTGTCTCCGCCATTTCGCGAAGCGTGCCATCCAGGAGTTCCGGCAGGTGGACCCAAGTCTTCCGCGGCCGATCCAGGTGGGCCCGCTTGAGGCCATCGATGATCCGCGCAATGGCCGCGGCCGCCGCGTCGATCCGTGCCAGCGCGTCACCAGTTTCTCGTCTGTCCGAGCGCTCGATTGCGTCCCGCAGCCACTTCACGTAGTTTCTGATGATCACCACGGGATTCTTGACTGCGTGCGCCAAGGTCCCCGCCGAGGTGGCGATCAGTTCCATCTCCACTAGACGGGCCTGGGCTGATTCAAGGTCCTCCCTGATCCGCCGCATACGCAGCAGCGCGGAGATCCGCACGGCCAGTTCGTGCGCGTCATACGGCTTGGCCACGTAGTCATCGGCCCCCATCTCGATCCCGAACACCATGTCGCCCAGGCTATTCCGGGCCGTTACCAGGATCACGGGGATGGACGCCGTGTCGGGATCCTCTTTCAGCAGCCGGCAGAGCTCGGCGCCCGACAGCCGGGGCATCATCAAGTCGGTCACGACCAGACCAGGCTTGTGGGTGCGCACCAGATCCAGCGCTTCCATGCCGTCTTTCGCGGCCAGGACCGTGTAGCCCTTGCCCACCAGCGACGCTCGGAGCGCCTCGCGATCCGTCTCAGAATCATCAGCTACAAGAACAGTTTCGCCACGGCCATGCAGGGACTCCGGCATGGTCCACGACGAGCCGCCTTGGAGCCCTGTCCCCAGAGATGCGTGGGTTCTGAGCAACGGCCGGCCCGGCCACCGGTGCGCCCCATCCGTCATGCGCTGGGGCGTCGCCTGTTGGATCGGAAGATCAAAGAAGAACGTGCTTCCCTTCCCCGGCGCACTGTCAACCGCCACACTGCCTCCGTGGGCCTCGATGATCTCCTTGGTGAGCGCCAACCCCAGGCCGGTCCCCTCGATGGCCCCCACCTCTCGGCCGCGGCGGTAGCGATCGAACGCCGTCTTCACTTCTTCCGGCGCCATCCCCGGTCCGGTGTCCGCGACAGCCACCCGCACGCCGGTTCCCTCAAGCCCGCAGGACAGGCGGATCGTGCCCTTGTCCGTGTACTTGATCGCGTTCGAGAGCAGGTTGGTGACGCATTGCCTGATCCGCGTCCGGTCTCCCTCGACGAGCGGGAGATCATCGTCTAACGCCACCTCGAGACTGAGGCCCTTCGCCCGAGCCGAATCCCGCGCCAAATCGGCCGCCAGACGCACTACGGTGGGGACGTCCACTGGCTGGACATCGAATCTCATGATGCCCATTTCGATCTTGTTCAAATCAAAGAGATGCTCTACCAGCTCCTTCATCTCCACCGCCGTCACGCGAATCACATCGATCAACCGGCGGTGGTCTTCGGTGAGCGCGTGATCGTCGTCCGCCGTGAGCCCGTCCGCAATGCTCGAAATGCCGAAGAGCGGCCCGCGCAACTCGTGGGCGATCTCCGAGAGAAATTCCGTCTTGAGACGGTCGAGCTCACGGACTCGTTCCAGGAGCAGCGAATTGGAAAACGCGATCGTCGCGGTGGCAGCCACTCGCGAGAGAAACGCGATCTCCCGCGGGGCAAACCGGCGGAGGTTCCGTTTCTTTCCGAGTGCGATCGCTCCGACGACTTGCCCCTGCTGGACCAGGGGGAAGCAGAGCGCGAAGTTCGATGTCTCGAGCCACTGCCGCGCCGAATCGTCACCGGCACGATCGAACGCCAACACGTCTCCGGTTTCGAGCCGTTTCAGGACGGCGGCACCAACCCCGATCGAGTCGGTCGCGCCATGACCCTGCGAGGCCACGACCACTAGCCGATCGCGGGAATCGGCAAGGACCAGCGCGCTGGCGCCCTCGACCGGAAGTACGCGGCAGACGCGCGCGAGAATGCCCTCCGCCATGGGACGGAGTTCCTGGAGGACAGCCAGATCCGTGATCATCTCCTCCAGGGTCCGCCGGAGGTTATGCTTTCTCCGGTCGAAGAGCTGGTCGATATAAGGTTGCGCGACGTACAGGTACAGGCCGCAAAGAAATCCGATTCCCCCGATGGCCAGCCCCCACTCCGACGCCGATGCCTCCGCCATGCGCGGCTTGAGCCACGACCCCACCCAGAAGGCGACCGCAAGTGGCACCGAGGACAGGGCAAGCCAGCTCAGGGTCTTGTGGACCACGGTCTGGACGTCGAACGCCCGGAACCGAACCACGGAATAGAAGACGACGATGGTGGCGATCAGAAACCCGAGCGTTTGCAGATAGAAGTACCGGACCTCATGGAAGAGCAGGGGCAGGATGAATGCGAAAATGAGCCCGACCGCGATCGCGCCAGAGAAGCCGATCAGGACCGTCCCGACCGCTTTCCGGGCGGTCTCGTTCGCGCTCGCAGTCCCGGCTTGGCGGTACTTGGCCACCAGGATGCCGAACGTCGCCACCATGGAGAGCAAGGCGTAGGCGACATAGACCTGATAGAACGTGGTCGTGGTGAAGACGTGGACGCCATCGACGACGGCGTGCTCGGCGAAATTGCCGCCGGCCAGCGCGATTCCGGCAATGGGCGCCGAGACCACGGCGAGCGGGATGACCGCCAGGCGGAAATGAGGGATGGGCTTGGGAAACGCCAGCGCGAACGACACCGCGGCAAACGAAAATAGCGCGCCGCTGGCGTCGGCGAAGTTATTCCACGGAAGCGGGACTTGGTTCCGGTCGAGCAGCCACTCGCGGCCGAAGAGGAACAAGGCCTGAAAGGCGGCCGCCAGGCATAAGAAGAAGCCCGCCACATTGGCAGCGGCGCGGCGCTCTTTGAGGACCAAGATGCCGATCGCCGCCGTCGCGATGGCGATGCCGACGATCAGGATGCCCTTGGGCACGATCGTCATGGAGCGACCTCACGGGTTTCACGAGCGTTTGATCGCCGTGACGTACGAGGTTCCGGGACCGACACGAAGGTTTTTCGACTGCACGGTCGAAAAACCTGACTCCCCCAGCCACGTACGGACGTTGCCCAGATCCAGGCTTCCCGCGTTGCTGGTGACCAGGAACAGGAGCTGCGTCAGGACCGCGGCGTAGGATTCCGGGCCCGCGGCCTTGTCGCGCTTGAACTGATCGAGGATCACGAACGTCCCGCCGGGATTCAACGCATTGGCGACTTTCTGGAACGTCTGGCGGATCGCCGCGTCGTCGAAGTGGTGCAGGACGTTGAACAGAAAGATCACGTCATAGCCGGAGCCAAAGTCGTCTTTGACCAGGTCGCCCGGGCGAAAGGCGATCCGATCCGCCACGTCACGATACAGGGTTCCGACGATCTCGCGCGCCACATCGAGGGACGGCGGCAGATCAAAGATGACGGTTTGCAGATTGGGGTATCGGCGACAATACGCCGCGACGTACGCTCCGTGGCCGCCCCCGATGTCGAGCAGGCGCGTCTGGTTTGGCTTCAACCGGAATCGCAGCACGAGCTCCTTGGCCGCCATTTTGGACAGATCGTGCAGCCCGTAGATGTAGCGGCGCCACCCGGCCGGATCGAGCATGCCCGCGTGCAGGTCCAATGTCGCCCCGGTGCGAATGGCGTCTTCAAGGCGGGTCCACCACTCCCAGTGATCGTACTGAAAGTCGATGAAGTGGTTCATGGACCGCGGGTCATCCGGCGTGACCCACTTGCGCGCGCGCGGCGCGAGGTCGTAGCGCCCGGCGGTCTCCACTGCGTATCCGCACCCGACGAGCGTGTTCAGCAGGATCTGGATCCCCTTTTCCGTGCACGACAGCCTGGCCGCCAGTTCCGCGGCCGAGGCCGGCGTCTTCGCCAGCGCGCCGAACACGCCGAGCCGGGTCGCGGCCATGATCGCCCGGGCCTGGATGATGGCCACGAACGTATCGGCTACGGGAAACGGCAGCGCGTTGGCTCGCGCCGCCACCCACTCCAAGGGATTTTCGGGGATCATTCCAACGCGCATGACCCGTCCTTCTTCAGCCAGGCGTTCATGAGATCGGCGTTCCGGTCCGAGGTCGGCTGGGGGAGCGTCAGGGATGAGGCACGAGAAGTCTCCGCGGACGCCGACGTGCCGCGAATCTAGCACAAGCCCGCGGACTTCCACAAGTCAGAACCGGCCGCGCACCGAGAGTCCGACGGCCTGCGCGGAGCTGTCGTAGGTCCCGTTGTGATTCGGAAGGCCGGTCAGCGAGTTGTTCGCTTGGCGGCTCTCGGTGATGAGGACCCCGTACAGGAGGTCGATGGTCCACGATCCTCGCGTGATGCCCAGGCCCATATTCACCTCGTGCTTATCCGGCTCTGGAAACACGGGGCTCAGCGTCGCATCCGGCACGGCGCTGGGATCGTAGGTGTATCCGGCCCGGATGGCCACGGCATCGCTCACGTCGTACTGGCCGCCGATACGGAATGTCCAGGTGTCCTGCCAGTCAAGTGCCACGCTGGTGTCCTGGAGCGCGAGCGTGTTGTTGTCGAAGCGGATGGCCTGGCTGTCCAACGTGTTCCAGTTGCTCCACTGCACGTCGCCCTCAAGGGTCAGCCGCGGAATCGCCCGGTTCGCTACTCCCACGATGACCATCTGCGGAAACTTGAGCGAAGTTTCCATCCCGCCGTTGGGAAAGAACGCGGCCGCGGGTACCGGTACCTGAAAGCTGGCGGTCCCGTCGAACGAAATACTGGATGCGCTCTTATAGACCGCGCCGACCGCGGTCGCACCGAACCGGGCCTGCAGACCGGCGTTCGCGCTGAGTCCATAGCCGTCGCCCTCCAGGTCCGCGCTGCCTTCGGGAAGGCTGAATGTCGAGAAGTCGAGTTGACTGGATTGCTGAAAGTCGGCTCGCGTGACCACCACGCCGGCTCCAACCGACACGTTCGGCGTGACACGGTACGCTATCGAGGGCGCCAGATGCACCTGGCGCAATTCTGCGGAGGTCACGACGAAACGGCCCTCCCAGTCCTCGGGGTAGTCCACCTTGTTCCCCGAGGCCGCAAAGAGACCGAGCCCCATGCCCCAAGAGCCGCCCAGTCGCTGTGACACGAAGAGATAGGAAGGGAACGCGGCACCGGCATCGCCGTCCGTGTCCAGGCCCGTGACGTTGCTGTGGAAGCTGCTCTTGGGGAAGACGGCCGTGGTTCCCACCTGGAGATCGGTCCCTTCGAGCCCGGCCAGCCCTGCCGGGTTATAGAACACGGCCGAAGGGGCATCGACCTGGGCCACCACGGCATTCCCCTTGGCTTGCTCAGCCGCTCCAAAGTCGTAAACCGAAAAGCCAGACGCCTCGACCTCCTGTGGATTGCTAAACAATACTGCTACCGCAAAGACCACTGTCAGAAGCCAGCATACCGCTCCCATGGTTGACCTCCCCGCCCGAGGACGATCCTTGTGAGGAGTCTTCTGTGCAAGGTCGGTGCCCTCCAAGGGCGACGCGTCCAGGACCTGAAAATCGCGGCGAACATGACGAACTGGAATCACCGGACACAGAATGTCGCAATCACTGTCCGGGATGTGGACAGCGTTTGCCCTCCTAATCCATCCCTTGTTCTTGCGTTCAACCTGCCAAAACAAAGCGCTGAGTGGCGGCCCAGCCCGTGCTCGCTCGTTGCGGCAGCCTGTATGCTCAGCCCGTAGCAGCACCCGTTCTTTGACAACTGAATCGTGAGACCTTGCTGTTGGCGGACGGGGAAACCGTTTCTCCTCTCCTGTTCTCCTCGCCCTCTCGCTGGCCGAGCTGTCGGCCCGCGGGAGGACGGGGGGAAAGGAGAACAGCTCATGGACGAAGACCATCGCTCATGCCTGGGGTCTCCAGACGGATACAGCCTGGAGGCCGGAGAAGATTCCGTGGGGAACGCATCCGGTGTCTATGAACGGGCGTTCCTATCACCTGAACCATCGGTTCAGGTCCTGTCCCATCGCGCCCCGGATGCCGCGAGGGGCCAGTTCGTCTGGGAAGTGTTCGAAGGCCCGGACGAGCGGCTCGTCGACCGGGACGACGCCACCGGGTTCGCCGCACTCCGCGAAGGCTTCCACGTGGAGGAACTGGCTGAGGAAGCGGAAGAGCGGGCCGAGCGCTTCATGACGGCACACCGTCAGCTCGTGTCCGCGTTCTTCGCGCGGCGCCGCAATCCGCTGTACCGGAGGGCGGCGGCCTCGGCGCTCGTGGATCCTGATCGGCCGGTGTCGGCGCTGGCGCTGTTGTGGAGCCTGGTCGGCGATCGGTGGATGGAGACCGACTCTTCGACGCAAGAGGAAGTCAGCCGGTGGCTATCGGGCCTGTCTGAAGACGATTTTCTGTTCTTCACACAGGATCCGGACGGCGATCCTCAGCGCGTCATGGGCTCGGGCATCCTGCCCTCTGATCTGCGGCCGGTGCGGCTCTTCCGGGACCAGCGGCGGCGCGTGCTGCGGGTGCTGATGAAAGAGTCGAGCTTCTTTCACCCCGAACAAGGGGTGTTTGAAGCCCAGCTCAATCGGAAGCTCCCCTACATCGCGCAGGCTTGGCACCTGGACCAAGCGCCACTGCGGGATCTGGCGCGAACCGAGCGGGCCCGGTTCTACCGGCTGCACCTGGACGTGTGCCGGGCCTCAGCGGCGTTCGTTCGGAACAAACAGGCTCCGACGACCGTGCCGGCGGAAGTCGTTGCGGAGGTGGCGGCCGTAGCCTACGGCCGGATGAATCATCCGAGCTACAAGGCCCAGGCACTTGCCTTTGCGGGACTCGCAGCGGACGACGCGACGGCTCGATTCGGCCGGCTCGATCGCTTCATGGAAGACTTCTACGCGTCGCGGCTCTTCAGTTTCTTGAAGCGAGCCGTGAAACGACGGCGGGAGAGGAAATCCGATCCCGTCGTGGAGATCTTCGTGAAGACGTTTCGGACCGGGATGCGACCGGTGGGCGTCGAACCTGCAGGGGCAAAGCGGGTCGCGGCGCTGGCACTCTTCGAATCCCGTTACGGCGGGTTTCGGGGATCCAGCGTCGCGGCGGAGCGGCCACGCACCGGCTATCGGCCCCAGATCCTCACCTGGGGCGGCTTCGCGGATCTGGGCGAGGCCAGGCAAGTGTATCGGGCCTTGCCGAACCGGGACGCCCTGCGACGCGCGCTCTTCGCCGCACTGGCCACGATGGCCAAAGGAGAGCGCCTCCGGCGGGCCAAGACGCTCTTGGAGCAGGCCCGCCGGACTTACCGGATGTTGGCGCAGGCGGCTGGGACGCCGGACGACGCTGTCGCGGATCTGCGATCAGCCATCGAACGGCTCCTGGGCGCCTGCGCCGAGGAAGATGTCTCGCGGACGCCGGTACTCGCATCGCTCAAGAGGAGCCTGCAGTACCTGCCCGCACAGACATCGCACCACTCACCCTAACACGGCGGTACTCCCCCCGTCCGCCGTCAGGAAGGTCTCAGACAAGTGATCAATCGGGTGGTCGAAAGGTCTCCTCCGTCAGAGTGTGGTCAGGACGATCGGTGTGCCCCGGCGGCAAACGATTTTTCGGATCGCTCAATAGGGCATCCACATGAGGTGCCAAGAATGCTTGGGTTTGTTCCATGGCCGTCTTTTGGATCCGGGGACCGCTCTTATCAGGGGTCCACTGAAGTTCAGGCAATTGCGGTTCCACCACAACCACGACGGCTCCGCAACCGCACGGACATCGCCGAAAGCCCAGCCGCTCATCGGACAGATACCATGGCCGCCGGCGGAACAGCAGCCGTTCCAGTATACGAAACATGGACCATGGGCCTTCGCTGATACGCTTGAGATCCTTCTGCCCCTCATAGCGACTTGAGACGTGATGTACGATCAGTGCGTCCAGGTTGTGTTTACAGCAGATGGCGTCCGTTGGAGCCAGATCAGCGAGGGCGCCATCGCAGTACCAATCCCCCTCGATCTCGACCGGACGGTACAGAACCGGCGCGGCGGCGCTGGCCACGATACGCGGCGCCAGTTGTCCCTGCGAAAAGACGACCTTGCGTCCTCGACCGAGACTGACGGCCAAGGCGTAAAACGGGTACCGGCATTCTTCAAACGTCTGAACCGCCAACTGGCCGCGGCAGAACTCAATCGCCGCGTCAGTACCGGATAATCCGGTATAGCCTCGCCCGCGACGGACCAGGAACTGCCACAGCACATACAGCAGCGGGTCTGGTCGCCAAAATCGCGCGGGGGCGATATGGGCGATGGTCTCCGACCACGCCATCATATCGGTCCCGCTTGCGGCCATGGCGCCAACGACCGCCCCGGCGCTTGATCCCGTGGCAGCAGCAATTGGAACACCCAGGCGTTCCAGCGCGATCAGAAAGCCGGTGTGCGCGTAGACGCCTCGTGTGCCACCCGAACTCAGCACCACGCCGATCCGAGGCGATCTCATGCGTCAGTATTGGAGAACTGCGTCCGCGATGTCTACAACCAAAAGCACTCAGGTCGTCTCCGTGGCTTCTGTTTTCAACCACATTTCCCAGAGCGAGATCAGGATCTGGGCCGCGAGCGCCAGGCTCATCAACGCACCTCCGATCACCACGGTGTACGCGAAGACCGGCTGATACTTTGTGAACCACCAGGATCCGATGTCCAGCCAGATCGCGATGAAGGGAAGAGCCACAATGGCCAGACGCAGCCGTTTATTGATCTGGCTCAGCGCGAAAATGGAGCCGGTCAAAAGAAACAAGAAACCGATGCCGAACAAATGGACGTGGCTGACACGGGCCAACGTACGCACGGATTGTCCCACATCCACCTCAGCGAATTTGCGGACTTCCTCATAACTCGTCAGCGGTGGAACGGGATAGCCGGAATCCTTGCTGTGGCAGGACACGCAGTTTTTCGCAAACAACGGCTGGACCTTTTCATATTCTGTGGCTGATGCGCCGTTGCGTATCCATACGATCACGTCGGACTTTTCGGCCGAGTCAATGTTCCCCGCCATCGAGCCGTTCAGGGCAGCCTCCAGCCGCGTATCTCCTCGGTTCCCGTAATACTTCACGATCGTCGCCTGGACCAGGTTCATCCCCATCGTCCGATGAGGCTCGACGTCCAACAGAAAGAGGTAGGTCAAGGCAAGGAGATAACCCAGCCCGATGGTGACGAGGAAGCAGCTCAACAGCCACCGAATGCTGATCGGCAAGCCCCGGAGCGTCAACCGTGTATTGTGTGGGATCAGGCCGGGCTGATTCACATCCCGTTGGCCTCCAAGTGGCCTGCTTCGTCGTCTATTTCGGCGATCCCTTCTGCATCATGCCAGGCCCTTTCATCATCGCTTCGTGCTGTTTCATCATCTCGTCCATCTGCTTCATCATGTCGCCCATTTCGCGCTTCATTTGTTGATCCTGCGTCATCCCCTCCATCCGTTTCATCATGGTGCGCATCATGCCCATCATCTCGTGCATCATCTGGTCCCGGTCCATGCCCTTCATCATCCCCATCTCTCCCCCCTTCATCTCCGTCCCCCCGCCCATCATCTGGGCGGATACCACGGGGGCGACCACAATGGGCAGGGCAAACACCAGCGCTCCGATTGTCCGGATCTTCATGTGAGTTCCTCCTCTATGGTTGTGTGATAAACCTTCCGGGATCCTTCTCGAACTTCTCTTTGCACGACGCGGAGCAAAACCAGAAGGACTTCCCCTTGTAGCTGCTGGTGGCCGCGGCTCTTTTCTCGTCCACCAGCATCCCGCACACCGGATCTTTTTCCATGGTCGTGTCTCCTTGTTGAATCCAAACGCTCTCGTTCTAACGCATACGACGCCGCAGTTGCAAAATCCCACCGGCCAACAGTGCTGACGCAATCAAAGAGATCGCGGCAAGTGGATGCCACAGGACTTCCATCCCAACGCCCTTGAGGAAGATCCCCAGCGTGGCGTCCATATAGTGCGTCAGCGGGCTCAGCTCCGCGAGGTATTGGAGCCACACCGGCATACTCTCCACCGGCACCAGGGTTCCGGACAGGAACAGGATGGGAAACAGGGCGAAGAACGACATCAACAACGCCTGCTGCAAGGTGTCCGCGAAGGTCGCGACCAGGATACCGATGCCCATGCTGCTGACCAGGAACACGGCGGAGAGGAGAAAGAACAGCGCCAGGCTCCCGCGCATCGGCACGCCGATCCACGCGGCAATGAGTAGGCTCGGCACGAGCGCCAGCAATCCGACAAGCAGGGTGGGCAGCATCTTGGCCGCGAGCAGTTCGGCAGGTCTGACCGGCGTAACCAGCATCTGTTCGATGGTGCCGGACTCCTTCTCGCGTACGATGCCGGCCGCCGCGGTGATCACCCCGACCATCATCCCGGCCAGGGCGATCATGGACAGCACCATGAAGTAGGCGTACTTGAGCTCGGAGTTGTACCAGATACGCGGCCGGTGCTCGACCGACAAGGCCAATGGTTCGGGTGCGAACGCCTGGAGGCGATCCAGGGCGTACGCTTGCACGATGCGTTGGGCGTATCCCTGGGCCACGCTCGCCGTATTGGCGTTAGCCCCGTCGAGCAGGAGCTGCACCGACACCGGCGTCCCGGCTGCCAAATGCCGAGAAAATTCCGGGGGGATCACCAGCGCCGCCAGGGCCTCGCCCCGATTGAGGAGGGCGGCCAGGTCAGCGTCACGCGTCGTCTGGTGATTGATGTCGAAATATCCCGAGCTGCGGAACCGCTCGGTGAGCAGGCGGCTCGCGGCGGAGCGGTCGAAGTCGGCCACCACCGTGGGCAGGTGGCGCACGTCGAACGACAAGGCATAGGTGCACATCAGGATCTCGGCCGTATACAGGAAGACAATCAGGAGCAGCATGAAGCGGTCCCGTAGAAACTGAATCAACTCCTTGCGCATGACCGCTGCCAGGCGTGCCGTATTGATCATCAGGCCATCTTCTTGTGAAACTGCAGGGTGGCGACAGTGAAGACGACCGTCGTGTAGACGACGAGCAGGAGAAACTGCGGCCACAGAAACTCCAGGCCCACGTCCTTCATGACGATGCCGCGAACAATTTCGATGAAATAGCGCGCCGGGAACAGATACGTGTACATCTGCATCATCTTCGGCATGGTGAAGATCGGGAACAGAAACCCGGAGAACAAGAACGAGGGCATGAGGGTCACGATGAGCGCGAGCAGCATGGCCACGAGTTGGCTGCGCGTGACCGTGGAGATCAACAGGCCAAGGCCCACCGTGCAGAAGACGTAAATCGTGGTGGCGGCGAGAAACAGCGGCAGGCTCCCCTGAAACGGAATCCCGAACCCCCACAGACCGGCAACCAGGATCAGGAGCATCTCCAGGAAGGCGATGACGGCGTACGGCACCATCTTCCCGGCGATGAACTGGTACGGCCGGATCGGCGAGACGAAGATTTGTTGCACCGATCCCGCCTCCTTTTCTCGCACCACCGCGAGCGCCGTGAGCAGCGGCGGGAACGCCATCAGGATGACCCCAAACAAGCCCGGCACGATGTAGTTCACGCTCTTGAGCGGCGCGTTGAACCATACGCGGCTTTCCACGGTGATGGGGGCGGGTATGTGGTGTGTCCGCTCCACGTTGTAGTTCTGGATGATGGCGGCGGCGTACCCCGCGATCACCATGGCCGTCGCGGAAAACGAGCCGTCGACCAGCGTCTGGACCATGGCGGTCTCGCCGGCCGCGAGGTGCTCGGAGAAATCGCTCGGGATCACCAATACCAGCCGCGCCCGGCCCCGATCAAGCAGCGGCCCGATGTCCGCGTTCGCGCGGATCTCGTGGGCGAGGCGGAAATAGCCCGAATGCGGAAACGCGTCGATCAGGGCACGGCTCTCGGGACTCTTGTCCTGGTCGTAGACCGCGAGCGCCGCGTCTTTGACGTCAAGCGACAGGGCTGAGCCGTACAGGTAGAGCATGATGAGCGGCAGGACCGCGGCCACCCAGATGATCACGGGGTCGCGGCGGATCTCGCGCACCTCCTTCCAGATCACCGCACCGATCAGGCTTCTCATCCTGAGACCCCCGCAAAACTGCGGATGTTGTCTTGATACTTCGTTGCGGCTTGTTTCCGCTGCTCACATACTGTCGTGTATGCTCCGCTGCTCAGCTGCGCCGCGCCTCGTCTGAAGCCAAACTTCTTGTTTTGCGGGGGTCTCAGGCTACCCTCCCCGCGCGTTTGCCGCTTCGAGACGAGCCTGCTCCATCTCGATGAAGGCGATGAACACGTCCTCGATGCTCAAGGGCACGCGCTCGACCCGGTGGACCCGATGGCCTTCCCGCTGCAGGCGATCGAGTATCCGCGGCCTCGCCGCCTCCGCGTCGTCGACCAGGAGATGCAGCCGATCGCCGAAGAAGGAGGCTCGGATCCCTTCTGCCTCTTGAAAAATCGCCAGCGCCTGGATCGGTTGATCGCACTCCAACTCCAGCATTTCTCCGGCGCGCATACCGTCCCGCAGCGCCTGTGGCGAACCCAGGGCGATCAGACGCCCGGAGTAGAGCAACCCGAGGGTGTGGCAGTGCTCCGCCTCGTCCATGTAATGCGTGGTGACGAACACGGTCACGCCCCGATCGGACAAGTGGTAGATCAGCTCCCAAAAGCGGCGCCGGGACAGCGGATCAACGCCCGCCGTGGGCTCGTCCAGAAACAGCACCTCCGGTTCGTGCAGCACGGCGCAGGCCAGGGCCAGGCGTTGTTTCACCCCGCCGGAGAGGGAGCGCACCGGCCGCGACTCCGAGCCCGCAAGCCCCGCCAAGATCAGTGCCCACTCGCGCCGTGCGGGCAGCTCAGCGACCGGCACGCCGTAAGCGCCGGAAAAAAACGCGAGGTTCTCGTCCACCGTCATATCGTCGTACAATGAGAAACGCTGTGACATATAGCCGATGCGCGCCTTAACCGCCGAAGGCTCTTGGCCGATATCAAATCCCGCCACCTTGGCCCGCCCCTCCGTTGGCGCGAGCAACCCGCACAACATGCGGATGGTGGTGGTCTTGCCCGACCCGTTGGGACCCAGAAATCCGAAGATCTCCCCGCGCCGCACCGATAAACTGACTCGGTCGACGGCCGTGAAGCTGTCGAAACGTATCGTGAGATCCTGTGCCTGCACCGCGATCTCCGCGCCGGTTCTGGTGGAGACCGCGACCGGAGACGGCGGAGACACCGGTGCGGCCTCCGCCAGACGCCTGACGAACACGTCCTCCAAACTGGGACTGACCGGACGGATCTGCGCGACCGTCACGCCGCGCGAGATAAGCAAGTCCTGTAATGACGTGTCCGACATGATCTGTTCTTCTTGGTGAAGGTGCAGGGTCTCGCCGAACACATAGGGACGCGCCTTCGGCAGGGTTTCCTGGAGGATCGCGAGCGCCTGACGCTGCGGCCGCGCGTTGATCGCGAGCATGCGGCCCGGCAGTTCGGCGCGTAGCCGCGCCGGGGTGTCGCAGGCGATAAGTCGGCCTTCGTGCAGCAACGCCACGCGCGTGCAGCGCTCGGCCTCGTCCATGTAGGGCGTGGAGACCACGATAGTCGCTCCCGCGGTAAGCGCTTGATACAAAATATTCCAGAATTCGCGGCGCGAGACCGGATCCACGCCCGTGGTCGGTTCGTCCAGGATCAAGAGATCTGGCTGATGGATCAGGGCGCAACACAATGCGAGTTTCTTTTGCATGCCACCGGACAGGTGGCGCGCGGCCCGGCCGCGGTGCGGCACCAGGCGGGCGAAATCCAGCAACCGCCGCGTGCGCTCGCTTCGTGTCGGTTCGGGCACCCGATGGAGATCGGCGAAGAACTCCAGGTTCTCGTCCACCGACAGCCGGCCGTAGAGGCTGAAGGTCTGCGACATATACCCGAGCCGAGCAGTCACCGCGGGCGCCTCGCGCACCGTGTCGTACCCCAACACCGTGGCCGATCCTTCGGCGGGGTCGAGGATGGCCGCGAGCATCTGCAGCGTCGTGGTCTTACCGGCGCCGTCGGAACCGAGCAGGCCGAACACTTCGCCGCGGCGAACGGAAAGGGATAGCCCCTGCACGGCCGTGCGCTCGCGGTACCGGCGGGTGAGGGCGCGCGTCTCGATTACGAATTGCTCGGCCATGAGCCTATCGGCCCCAGTCCGCATCCGGCTTCCAACGGATGAGCGCATCGGCCGGCATGCCCGGTTTCAGGATCCCCTCGGGATTGGTGATCTCCAGCTTGACGCTGTACACCAGGGTCACGCGCTCATCGGGCATGTGCACGTCCTTGGGCGTAAACTCGGCTTTGTTGGCGACCTCGGTCACCGTGGCCGCGAACGGCCGATCGGGAAACGAGTCGATGTACACACGCGCGGGATCACCCAGCTTGACCTTGCCGATGTCGCGTTCGGGCAAATAGACCCGCAGGTACGGTCGGTTCAGATTCACCAGGACCACGATCGGCTTGCCCGGAAACACGAGTTCGCCGGCCTCCACCGGCTTGGTGGTGACAGTCCCTGCAAGCGGCGAGGTGATGCGCGTCTCGGTCGCGGCCACTTGGGCCTCATCCCGCGCGGCGCGTGCGGTGGTCACCTCCGCCCGGGCCGCAGACAGGAGTTCGCGGGCGGCCGTCACGTCCCCTTCCGCGGCGCGCACGGCGTTTTCCGATCGGTCCAATTCCTGCGTAGAGACGGCGCCCTCCTGCAACAGGGCCTGGTACCGCCGGTGGTCGGTTTCCGCCTTGGACGCATGGTGTTCGAGGGTCGCAAGGCGCGCGGCCAGCTGTTTGACCTGTTTCTCGGCGGCCAGCAACCGGCCACTGGCCTGGGCCAGGCGGGCCTCGATCTCATCGGCCGACAGCTCCGCGATCAGCGTGCCCTGCTCCACACGATCGCCTTCAGCAACGGCCAACTTCGCGATGCGGCCCGACACCTTGCTGCTCACGGTGACTTCCGTCCCCTCGATCCGCCCATACCCCTCCAGGATGCCCTCCGGCAGGCCCGCTGGTGCGAACCAACGCCAAGCACCCCAGATCGCGCCGGCGATCACCAGCAGTCCCAGTGCCCACAGGCCGCGTTGAGTGTTCCTCCTCACGGTTCGTCTCCTTCCCGTCCCTCCGTTGGCGTGCCCGGTGGGCAGCCCACCGCCCGATCGAGCTCGGCGACGGCGAGCTCATGTCGATAGAGAGCGGACAGTTCGTTGACCCGCGCCTGGGTGAGCGCCACCCGACTATCCGTCACATCGAGCTGCGTCCCCAGGCCCTGCTCATAGCGCCGGCGCGCAATGCGCAACGCCTTCTCCGCCTGCACCACGTTCTGGGCCTGCGAGCGTACGAGTTCCTCCGCCTCCTTGATTCGCAGGAAGGCCTGCCGCGTCTCCAGCCGAACCTGCTGCTCCACGTCGTGAACTTGGGCCAGTGCCCCCGCGGATTCCGCCTGAAATTTGGCGACCCGCCCGCGGGTTTCAAACCCGGAGAACAGCGGCAGGGTCACGTTGACCCCTGCCATCCAGTTCCAGCGCAAATCCTCCGACGGCGCCATGAAGTACTCCGGCGACGTGCCGAAGTAGTTCGCAGAGAGCGACACCGTGGGTTTGTCGCCGGCCCGCGCGATGCGGGTCTGCGTGTCGGCAAGCCGAACCGCCGCTCTGGCCGCCTCGACTTCGGCACGGCAGGCGTAGGCGGCCGACTCTGCTGCCGCTTCGGCGCCCGCGAACGGGACCGGCCGTTGCCGAAGCTCGCCGTTAACGCTGACGGCGCTGTCAAGATCAAAACCCAGCGCTCTTTTGAAGCGTTCCTCCGCCGTCGCCAACTGATTTTCCACCTCAATCAGCGGCGGACGCGCGTTCGCCACCTCCACATCCGCCCGCAGCATATCGAACTCGGCCGCGGTGCCTTGCCGAAACCTCGCTTGCGTCGTGGCCAGATGCTCCTGCAACAGGGCCAGCGCGTCCTGCCTGACCCTGACCAGTTCGCGCGCGAACAGCACGCCGTAAAACGCGTTCTTCACCTGCGCCGCTACTTCGCGGCTCAAGGCCCGGAGCCGCTCCTTGGCGTCAACCCGGGCGAGCCGCGCCGACTCAATGCCACCCTGGATGCGGCCGCCGGCGTACAATGTCTGCGTCGCACCCACGTTGATAAACCTCATGTCCTCCCGGCCGATCGGGACACTGAGAGGACCCAGTGTCAGGGTGGGAGGAGATTCGAGGTGGAACACGCCGGCGCTGGCGTCGAGGTGCGGGTACAGGCCGGAACGCATCTCCACGATACCGGCCTCGGCGGAACGAACCTTCTCATGGGCCGCAACGAGTTGAGGGTTGTGCTCCTCGGCAAACCGAAGGCTCTGCTCCAAGGTGAGCGCCGCTACGATCGGCGCCTCCCCTTCGGCGCCGAGAGCAATCCCGCTGTTTCCCCCCAGCGCGGCCAGAATGAGAACCACCGATGGACGCATCTTGCGCCACTGAAGCCAGCCGGTCGAGTTTGCAGTGAGCCATGACACGTTCATCGCTTCCTCTCCAGTTGCAGCGCGCTATGGAATCAGTCGGCCGTTCCCGACCGACCGAAGGTCAGATCGACGATGTAACTGACGGCTTCCTGCGCTGTTTGATCGGTGTCGTTGATGATGCCGATCTTCACGAGTCGCCGAGGTTCTTCTCCATACAGTGTCTGAAATTCCCGATACAGGTTTCTCTGATACGACAACCATCTGCCCAGGTTCGTGCTGCCGCTCTCCACGACTACCAGCTTCTGCCCGGACTTCCCCGGATCGTCGATGACGTCACCGGCTCGAAGACGGCTGCTCCAGAGATATTCGATAAATCGGCTCCCCATCGGATGCCCATGAACGCGGTCGAGATAGACAAACCGCTTGAACCGAAACCAAACGGATTGCCGAGATTCGTCAGGGGCAAAGACGAACAGCAGTCTGATCGGATGGTCGTCGCCCGCTTTCGTTGTCTCGTCAATCCTTTGAAGAATATTTCGCACCCTCCACTTCCACGTCACGACCGGGTGGGCCTGGATATCGATGTCAACCCATTTCTCGAGAAAGGTCAGCGCGCCGTTGGAACGAAGTTTCACGGCCGGCACCCCATTCTCGATGGCCCACGCTGCGCTGGCTCCCTTCGGCAGGCCGAACCACTTGCGCAATGTCCAACCCGAGGGCACCTGACCTTCTCGATAGTCCCTTGATGAGAGGCCGAGATCGATGATCTCGGTTTCGTCTCCCGCCCAGGCAAACGCCCACGAAACGAGGACGGCAGAAATCAAGACAATAGAAGTGGATGATCTTCTATTCATCGTCGGCCAATCAGAAAACCTCGATTCGCGCCTTCGAAAACCGTGATCCGCTACCGAACGAGGCGGCGCCCCGCCATCGCCTCCAGCCTCGCGACCCGCTCGCCAATCGGGGGATGGGTTGAGAAGAGGGTGGCCCATCCGCCCCCGCGCAAGGGGTTGACGATGAACAGGTGCGCGGTGCCAGGATTGGCGTCGAGCGGAATCCGCCGATTGCCCGCCTCCAGTTTGCGCAGGGCCGAGGCCAGACTCAGCGGGTTGGTCAGAGCCGCGCCGCCCTCATCCGCGTGGTACTCCCGCCCGCGCGAGATCGCCAACTGAACCAGCATCGCGGCAAGCGGGGCAACGATGATGGCGACCAGAGCCGCGATCAACTGAGCCGGTCCCCCATCACGGTCCCGATGATTGCCCCCCAGCATCAGGCTCCACTGCGCCCAATAGGTGAGATAACTGATTGCCCCGGCGATCGTCGCGGCGATGGTGCTGATCAGGATGTCGCGATGGAGCACGTGCGCTAGCTCGTGGCCCAGCACCCCTTCGAGTTCCTCCGCCTCCAGAAGCGTTTCGATCCCCGTGGTCACCGCGATGGCGGCATGCGAGGGATTGCGGCCCGTCGCAAACGCGTTGGGCGTCGGGTGTTCGATCCGATAGATGCGAGGCATGGGAATCCCCGCCTTGCGCGCCAGGTTTCGCACGATCCGGTGCAGCTCCGGCGCCTCAGCCTCCGACACCGGTTTTGCCCGATACATGGCCAGGACGATCTTGTCGGAGAACCAGTAGGCCACGAGGTTCATCACTAGCGCGAGGATCAGCGCAAAGGTCGCGCCCCCCTGCCCGCCCACCAGTCCTCCCACCGCGACCAGGATGCCCGCGAGCACTGCCAGCAGCAGACCGGTCCTAAGCACGTTCATGGGTTCTCCCCCTTCCCCCCAATTTTCAAACCGGAGCGGCCTTCACCACCCCTTACGCCGCCGACACGCCCTGTTTGAGCGGTAGGAACTCCTTGACGATACCCAGCGACTGGTTCGTCTTCGCAATGGATTGCATCGCGTCTCGCTCGATGCCCGAGAGCGCGCGAATGGCATCGACGGTCTCAGGGATCACGATCGCCTGGTTGTCCACCTGGTAGGCGTAATAAGCCTCGTTGCCGGTCACGGTCAACACGTCTTCCCAGAGCGCCACCTCCCACATGTCGGCCCGAGGTCGGCCCAGGTCGGCCATCAGTTCCTTGGTGCTGTTGAGAGCTTCCACCCCGTCGCTCATCCGGATCGACGCGATTCTGGGCGCGGCGTGGAACGCCGAGAGCACCTCGTCCTTGGTCGACGGCCGTGCCAACTCGACCCACCAAGTGTGGAGGTGGCTGACGTTCATGGGACCCTTGACCGCAATCGTGACCACATCGAGATCAGGGTCCACGGTGCGGGCGTCCGGCCCTTGATGGCTGGGGATCACGTGCTCGGGAACGACCGTGTTCAAGATCCCTTCCTTATGTCCTTCCCAGGGGTCGGAGGCCCGCCGAATCAGCGTGCCGCGCGCCCGCTTCAGCAGGCCCGCTTTCTTCAGCGCGGTCAGGGTGCGAACGATCGAGGTCGTGTTGCACGACACCACCCGCGTCATCTGACGGCCAAGCGCGCTCTCGTAGTTGGCCTGCGCCACGAACGAATGACCGGTCAGTTCGTGCGACTCGCCGCCCTGGAAAATGGCTTTCACGCCCGCGCGCTCGTATCGAGTCTTGTTGGCCTTGGCGATCTTCTTGGGGGTGCAGTCCACGATGACATTCACACGTCCAAGCAACTCGTCGAGCGTTCCAGCGACCGGAATCCCCGCCGCGCGCATCTCCCGACTTTTCTCGGGCAGCGCGGCATATACGTCAACATCCAACACCGCTGCGGTCTTGATCCGATAATCGGTCACCACGTCGGCGACGCCCACGAGTTCCATATCATCCTGCCGCCTCACCGCATCGGCCACGCGCTTGCCGATGACTCCGTAGCCGTTGACCGCTACCTTGATCGTGTTCATGTGTCTCCTCCTTTGCTTCGAACGGTCAACACCGGGCACGCCGCCAACCGGACGACTCGTTCCGCCACGCTTCCCAACAGCACGTGGCGCATGCCGGTCCGGCCATGGGTTCCCATGACGATGAGATCGGCGCGGATGTCCTCGACAGCCTTGACGATCTGGTCGTAGGGTACGCCCTGGGTCAATTGACTGAATGCCACGATACCCCTCTTCTCCGCGTCGCGAATCAGATCATCGAGCATGGGCTGGATGGTGCCTTGCACGCGGGCGGAGACATCTGCTGTCCACTGCACCGATTCGCTCACGATGTAGCTCACGGTGTCGATCACGTGAATCAGGACGATCTTGGCATCAAATTTCTTGGCTAACATCTCGGCGTAGCTGAGGGCCTGCTTGGAATACTCGGAGAAATCGGTTGGAACCAGGATCGTCGTGATCGCATGCTTCGCCGTTCTGACCTTGGGCATCACGCCTCCTTCAATCGGTTGGAATGACATGGGAGGGCTTCGCCTCCCCGACGCGCATCACGCCACGCGATTACGCGGCGTGCCTTCGAGAAATCCCGCAATGTTGTCCAGTGTGGTGATCAGGATCCGCTCCACGGCCTCGCGGCTGTTAAACGCGATGTGCGGCGTGATGATCACGTCGTCCCGCTTGAGCAGGATGTGGTTTCTGACCACGGAGCGTAGCCTTTCTTCGTCGAAACGCGCCGAGAGCAGCTCCCGCTCCTCCCGGATCGCCTCTTCCTCCTCCAGGACGTCCAGCCCCGCTCCGCCCACGATGCCTTCCTCCAGTGCCCGGAGCAGTTCCTCAGTATCCACGAGGCCCCCGCGGGCCGTGTTGATCAGCAGAACTCCCCTCTTCATCCTTTGAAACTGATCCCTTCCGATGAGATGCCGTGTCTCCGGCGTCAGGGGACAATGAAGCGAGATGACATCCGCGCGCGAAAGGAGCTCGTTCAAATCGGCGTACCGGAAAGCCAACAGGTCTGCCAGGGACGGCTCGGGCCTGGCATCGTAGGCGAGCACTCGCATCTGGAAACCGTTGGCGATCCGGATGACATGCCGGCCGATCTGGCCGGTGCCGATCACCCCCAGCGTCTTTCCCATCAGATCGAATCCCTGAAGTCCGTGAAAGGAGAACTCGCCGCGGACGGTGCGCTCGCGGGCCGGATAAATCTTGCGCGAGAGCGACAGGATCAGGGCGAACGCGTGTTCAGCCACCGTGTTGGTCCCATACGTAGGCACGGTACAGACCATGATCCCGCGTTCACGGCAGTAGGCGACATCGATGTGATCGTAGCCGGTGGATCGGGTGGCGATCATTTTCAGATGGGGAAGTCGACTCAGGAACGCGGCATCCAGATCGGAGTAAATGAAGACCGAGAGGATCTCGGCGTCACTGATCTTTTCCGGGTCGATGCGGTCGGCCTCCTCCGGGTAAAACCGGCCCTGCCAATGGGAGGGACAGGACTTCATGAGAAACTCCTGTTCCCAGGACTCAACCTCCAGGAAAATGATTGACCGTATGGTCCCTTCAATCGTTGCCATGTCCGCCTCAAGGACCGATCACTTCACGACCCGCTTTGAATCCTGCTGACCCTCGGCCAGGACCTTCTCCACTTCCAAGATCGCGAGTGTGGTCTTCATCACCGCGTCCGGGTTGAGTGAGAGGCTGTCGATGCCCTGCTCCACCAGGAACCGGGCGAACTCCGGATAGTCGCTGGGCGCCTGGCCGCAAATTCCGATCTTCCGCCCGTTGGCCTTGGCGGCGCGGATCACGCTGGCGACCATGGCTTTGACCGCTGGATTGCGCTCATCGAAAATGTGGGCGACGATCTCGGAGTCCCGGTCCACGCCCAAGACGAGCTGGGTGAGGTCGTTCGAGCCGATCGAGAAGCCGTCGAACACCTCGGCGAATTGTTCCGCCAGGATCACATTGCTGGGGATCTCGCACATCATGTACGCCTCCAGCCCGTTCTCGCCCCGCCTCATCCCGTTCTGTTCCATCTCGGCCAGGACCAGTCGCCCCTCCTCCACCGTGCGGCAGAACGGGATCATGAGCTTCACATTGGTGAGCCCCATCTCGTCGCGAACCTTCTTCATCGCCCGGCACTCCAACGCAAAACCCTCCCGGTAACGCGGATCGTAGTAGCGAGACGCCCCGCGGAATCCCAGCATCGGGTTCTCCTCGGTCGGCTCGTACGACCTTCCGCCGACCAGGTTGGCGTATTCATTGGTTTTGAAATCGCTCAGCCGGACAATCACGTCCTTCGGGTAAAAGGCCGCCGCAATCGTCGCAACCCCCTGTGCAAGCCGATCCACGAAAAAGCGCGATTTATCGGCATAGCCAGCGGTCAACCGATCGATCTCGGCCTTCACCGTGGGATCCTCCAGCCGATCGTAGTTCAGCAGAGCCATCGGGTGGATCTTGATGGAGGTGGTGATAATGAACTCTTCCCGCGCCAGACCCACCCCATCGTTCGGAATGAAAGACAGCGCGAACGCCTCATTGGGATTACCCACGTTCATCATGACCTTGGTTCTGGGACGACCCAAGCCCTTGAGCTCCACCCGTTCCACGTCGAACCGAAGCAAGCCGTCGTAGACAAACCCGGTGTCGCCCTCGGCGCATGACACGGTGACGGCCTGGCCGTCCTTCAGCGCCTCCGTGGCGGTCTCGGCGCCCACGATCGCGGGAAGGCCCAACTCGCGGCTCACGATCGCGGCGTGGCAGGTCCGGCCTCCCCGGTTGGTGACAATGGCGGCCGCCTTCTTCATGATGGGTTCCCAGTCCGGATCGGTCTTGTCCGTCACCAGGACCTCGCCGTCCTTGAATTGGTGGATGTGCTGGACGTTCTTGATCACCCGCACCGGCCCCTGGCCGATCTTCTCCCCCACGCTCCGCCCCGTGACCACGACCCGTCCGCGCTGACCAAGGTGATAGATCTCCAGCACGTCTCGATCTTTACGGGACTGCACCGTCTCGGGGCGCGCCTGCACGATGAACAGTTCCCCGGTGCGGCCGTCCTTGGCCCACTCCATGTCCATCGGGCTGGACCGTCCCTTCTTGGCGCTGTAATGGTCTTCGATCACGCACGCCCACCGCGCCAGAGTCAGGATTTCCTCCTCCGTAAGGGCGAAGCGGGACCGGTCATCCGGCGGGACCGGGACGTTCTTGACCATCTTGCTTCCCCCCACGTCATACACCAGCTTGAACTCCTTGCTCCCCAGGATCTTCTGGAGAATCGGTTTGTGGCCTTGCTTCAGGGTGGGCTTGAACACGTAATACTCGTCGGGATTCACCGACCCCTGCACCACGTTTTCCCCCAACCCATAGGCGGCATTGATGAGGACCACATCAGGGAAGCCCGTCTCGGTGTCGATCGAAAACATCACCCCCGAGGTCGCCAGATCCGACCGAACCATCTGTTGGATCCCGATGGACAGAGCGATCTTGAAGTGATCGAATCCCTTATCCGCCCGATAGGAAATGGCCCGGTCGGTAAACAGCGAGGCAAAGCAACGCCGACAGGCATCCAGCAACGCCGCATGGCCCTGGACATTCAGATACGTTTCCTGCTGCCCGGCAAAGCTGGCATCCGGCAGGTCCTCGGCGGTAGCGCTGCTCCGAACCGCGACATCCAACGCTCCGGTGTTTGCCGAACCCAGGCGGTCGTACGCCTCCGTGATGCCCTGCTCAAGATCCGGGGGTAGGCCGACGGAGAGCATGGCCTGCCGCACCTGGCGTCCCCGCTGGCGAAGATTGTCCAGGTCATGGGTGTTCAAATCCTTCAGGATGTCCCGGACCCGCTGATCCAGGCCGGTCTGCCGGAGAAAGTCCCGGTAGGCCTCGGCGGTGATCGCAAATCCGTTCGGCACCTTCACGCCTTTGGAAGCCAGCTCGCGATACATCTCCCCCAGCGAAGCGTTCTTGCCGCCCACCAGTGGGATATCGTCGATTCCGATTTCATCAAACCATCGAATGTACGGAGCCCGCGGTGTCATCAGCGCTTCTCCTTTCTACGTCCTGGAGATCCGTCGGGATGATTCTGCTCGTGGCTGTCGAGCAATCATCGGGTGTCGATCCGAACGGTGTACCACTGTTGGGCGCAGCAGAGTCGATCGCCCGAGCAGCCCTGCTCGGCGCATCGGAACGCAAATCGAATCCGCTTCACGCCGAGAGGGAACGGGCCCAGCGTCAACCGATACCGGCGGACGCCCGCCATGACCCCACCCACCGCCGCGAGCTCGGCGCGCTGCTCGGTCTTTTCGTCATTGAGGGTCCATGTCAGCACGCCCCGGCAATGGGTCTGGATCGCCAACCGGTCGGACGGCTCAATCGTCCCGATCGGGTGTTCGAACGACCACACGACGACTCGCGGCACCAGAGGCTGCGAGAGACTTCGGGGCGGCCTGCGGCCCAGCCCTCGGTAGATCTGCTTCACGTGCGTTCTGAACAGTTCGTCGAACTCACTCTCATGATCGGCGCTCTGGTCGTCTCCATACCACCAGAACCAATCGGACCCTTCGGCGGCGTAGAGTGATTCGTACGCGGCCGGATGCCGCTCCGGCGCCGCGCCTCGCTCAGACAGGGCCTGCCTGGCTTCACCCAGGAGTTCCCACGCCCGGTTTTCCTCCGGTTCCCCAATCCACGTCCCCAGGTCCGCGCCGGGGCGAGAGCCCATCTCGTCGATCCAGCTGCCGCAGAACAGGTCGTAGACCTTCTCTTGCGACGACGCGGGATGCGGGACCACGCGCCGCGCGGGATTTCCTTCCAGGAACTCAGCGAGGGTCACGGTTCTGATTTCGGGATCGACGCCGAGCCGCCGGTAAAGCGCGTGCAGAAAGGGCCGCGCCGACTCGCGATAGGCGCTCCAGGCGTTCTCCCCGTCGAGGATGACGGACAGAACCCGATTCGGCGGATCATCGACGCGATGCGCGAAGCGAGCCTTGATCTCCGCGATGAAATCAGCGGCCGCTTGTTCGGCGTCGTCAAAGCTCTGGTAGTGAAACCCGATCCGGTCCGACAGCGTGGCGTCTCGGAAGAACACCGAGACCCCGCGTTCACCTTCTCCGGCTCGATAGGGCCGGCACAGCACGTTGGGATCATCGACCCGGTATCCCCAGCGCCCTGATCGCTGGAGCACCCCGCGGTCGGTGGCGATCCACGCGATCCCGGCCTCTGCAAAGAGATCGGCCACCGGCGAGCTGACCGCGCCTTCCGCCGGCCACATCCCTCGGGGCGAGCGCCCGAACGCCGCTTGGTAATACTCGACGGCGCGCCGCACCTGCGCACGGGCGTCTTCGGGATAGAAAAATCGCGCGGGATGCGTACTGCCTTCGCGGTCGATCGTCGCCTGATCGGAGTCATAGACGAGGGGCAGGATCGGATGATAAAACGGCGTGGTTGCGATCTCGATCTGGCCTTGATCCTGAAGCGCTCGGTGAAGGGGAACAATGTTTCGCATGATGGCGTACTGCTGGGCGACCATCTGCTCGATGTCCGCGTCGCCAAACCCGGCGCCCTGCTCCACAAATCTCTTGAGGGACACGATCGACCCGTCCGGCATACTCGTCTCTTCCTCAAGAAACTCGGGGGCAAACCAGGCGAGGTTAAACCACATCTTTAAGTCGGTGAAATCCTGGTCGGAGAACATCGATCCCTCGATCTGTCGCTGGAACAACTCGTAGTACCGCGGGTAAGGGAAGATTTGATTGTGCCAGTGCGCCTCAAAGAAGTGCTCCAGCAGATAGGCCTTCTCGGCGCCGGTCAATTTCTTGGACGGTTTCAGGGTGAGGTCCAGCGCCCGATCCGTCGCCCCCCGCTCCACGTAATCTTCGATCTGCCACAGCAGCGACGGCACCAGGTTGATGGTGAGATGCACCTCGGGGTGCTGCGCCACCAGCGCCGCCATGGCGTAGTAATCGCGGATTGCGTGCAACCGCACCCACGGGAGCCGATAGCTGCCGTGCGGGCGCTTGCCCGCTAGGTCCTTGTAGAGCGGTTGGTGCATGTGCCACAGAAGCGCAAGATGGAGCTTGGGGCCCACGACGAACGCAAATTCCTCGCTCACGACTTCCAGGTCTCCGGACCGACCATGGACGCGGTATCGCACCCGATCGCCGTCCGCGAACGGGCCGAGCAACGCCGACCAGTAGCTGTTGTTGCCCTGGTTGTACCGCCAGGATGCCGCCACCTGGTCTTCCCGCAGTGTGCCGTCTGAGCGTTCGACCTGGTAGGCGACCCACACGGCCTGCCCCGGTTCGATGGGATAGGTGCCGATGGTCAGTTCCACCCGCTCTCCAGGACTCGGATTCCGGGGAGTGCGTTGGGCATCGACGGTGGACTGCCAGATCTGCATCTACGCTCCGACCACGTGACTCAGAACCAGAAACGGACGCCCGTGACGAACGTCAGGTCGTCGACGTCCTCGCCGGCACGTCGCGCGATATCAGCCGTGGGGCCGATCTTGCTTTCCCAGGCCACGCCGAGGTACGGGGCGACCTCGCGCACGATTTCGTACCGCAACCGCAACCCCAGTTCGACATCGGTCAAACCGGACCCGATACCCAGTTCCTCGACGTCCTGAACGGCGACGTTGAATTCCGCGGACGGCTTGGCGATCAGCCGCTGGGTGAGAAGGAGCTCGTATTCCGCCTCCAGGCGCGCCGACGCGTCGCCTTTGTTGCTCACGAACGCCGCCGCGTCCACCTCGAAGAAATACGGCGCCAGCCCCTGGATCCCAAGGACAACGTAGTCGCGCGAGGGGTTGGGTTTCACGTCGTAGCGCGCGCCAAGCTGCAGGTCCCAGTACGCGGCGATAGTCCGGCTGTACAGGAGTTGCATCTCGGCCCGCTCCATCGCGCCATTGACCACGTCGTCTCCCTTGGTTTTGAGCCAGACTCTGTCGTAGTCTCCGCCGATCCAGCCCTGCGCCTCCCAACTGAACGTGTCCGCTCCATTCCCGGCCCGGTACTCGAATTGCTCGACTTCAAGGAACGTGAGAAGGCTGGCCTCTCCCGCCTCGGCCGGCCCCGGTCGCCCCGCCAAGGCAATCACGGCCAGGAGGAACGCGGCCGCGAGTCGCACGCCGCCGCTGATCACTGCGTTCGCGCCGCTCATCAGTGCGCCTCCGCGGCGCGGTCGGCGACCACCGCGTTCACCATCATGCCGGCGGCCATGTGGTAGCCGAGGTGACAATGGAAGGGCCACACACCCAGGGCGTCGGCCGTCATGAGGAAGGACAGCCGCTCACCCGGCTTCACATTGATGGTGAACTTCCGGGGGTTGTGCTCGCCGTTCCCGTTGTCGAGTTCCATCCACATCCCGTGCAGGTGCAGGGGATGTTCCATCATGGTGTCGTTCACCAGGACGACGCGCAGCCGCTCCCCATACCGCATGCGGATCGGTTCGGACTCCGAATACTTCTTCCCGTTGAATCCCCAGATGTAACGATCCATGTTGCCGGTGAGGTGCAGCTCGATCTCGCGCTCGGGCGGGCGATGATCGTAGCCGGCCTCGCGGGCCTGCAGGTCGGCGTACATGAGCACGCGCGTGCCCGTGTGCTCGAGGCCGGCGCCGGGCTCGCCAAGTCGGCTTCGCGGCGTCATCGCCACCATGGAGTTGCCCTTGCCGTGGGTGTCAGGACCGTGCATCACCATGGGCTCCTCACCGGCCATGCCGGGCATAGTACCCATCTCCCCGCCTTCCATCGCGCCATGATCCATACCCGGCATGGCGCCCATATCGCCTTGCCCTCCGCGATCCATCCCTTGCACGGGAACCTCCTGCTCCGGCGCCTGGCCTTCCGGCTTCTTCCCGTGCGCCCCGGACATCCCCATGTCGGCCATGGTGCGGACCGGTCGCGGTCGCATCGAAGGAATCGGCGCGGACATCCCGTCGTGGGGAGCCAGTGTGCCCCGGGCGTAGCCGCTCCGGTCCATGGCCTCGGCAAAGATCGTGTAGGCCCTCTCTTCCCGTGGTTCGACGATCACGTCGTAGGTCTCGGAGACCGCGATGCGGAATTCGTCCACCGTCACAGGCTCCACATCCTGCCCGTCGGCCTGCACCACCTCCATTTTGAGCCCGGGGATGCGGAGGTCGAAGTACGTCATGGTCGCGGCGTTGATGAACCGCAAGCGCACCCGCTCCCCTGGTTTAAAAATCGCAGTCCAGTTCTTCCGGGGCGGGTCGCCGTTCACCAGAAACGTGTACGTGTACCCCGTGACGTCCGCGAGGTCCGTCGGGTCCATCCGCATCCGGCCCCACGCGAGCCGATCGGAAAGCGTGGCACGCCAACCCTCGCGACCCACGTCCTGGAAGAAATCGACGACCGTCAGCTTGTTGAAGTTGTAGTACCCGCTCTGCTTCTTGAGCTTCGCCATGACTCGACTGGGATTTTCATCGGTCCAGTCGGAGAGCATGACCACGTACTCGCGATCGTACTGAAACGGCTCGGGCTTGGCCGGGTCGATGAGCAGGGGGCTGTACATCCCGGATTGCTCCTGCAGACCGGAGTGGCTGTGATACCAGTAGGTGCCGCTCTGCTTGACTCTGAAGAGATAGGTGAACGTCTCGCCGGGCCCGATGTGCTCGAACCCGATGCCGGGAACGCCGTCCATGGTGTTCGGCACGATGATGCCGTGCCAGTGGATGGAGGTCGGCTCCTTGAGCCGGTTGGCGACATGGAGGGTCACTTCCTCGCCCTCGCGCCACCGAAGCGCGGGGCCCGGCACGGCGCCGTTGATCGTCACCGCCGTGCGCTCCCGGCCCGTGACATTGACCGTTGTTTCGTCGATCACCAGGTTGTACGTCCCCGCAACGGACGGCGTGGCCATCGCCGCGACGACCACTCCCAGAACCACAGACCCAATGCGTTGCATGATGCCTCCTCCTCTAGTCTCCTGACGCCCACTGCCAGTCCAGAGCCTCTGGCATGTCCTGGCCGTGGCGCTCAATGTACTCGCGGTGCTCGGCCCGCTTGTCGTGCATCAACTACTTGACGTGCTCTGCGCGGGAGATCGACGCTGTCTCCGCTAACCAGAGGCCGCAGCCTGCTCGCCGCAGAAACACGACGGCCGCTTAAAGTGGTTCGTCGTGTAGGCGTTCGCAAGTTGCGCGATGAGGCGCGCTGGGTCGGCCTCGTACACGAGGCGCGCGCCGGTGTCCTTACCGCCGAAGCCCCGGACGATCTCGGGCAGGTGGCCAGTGATGCCTCCGCTGCCTTCGAGCACGCCGATGAGTTTGCCTTCGTCGTACGCGATGGCGAACTCCCCGAGCGTGCCCGAGCGGCCGCCCGCGATCACCACCATGTCGCTCGACCGGATATTGGTCACCTCGCGCCCCATGAGCCCGCTGCCGGTGTAGATCAGCACGTCGAAGGCGTCCGAGGGCGAGAGGTATTTGTGCACGTGCTCGTCGAGCGACAATGCCGGCGAGATGCCGATCGACAACCCACCAGCCTCCCGCGCCCCGAGCGCGCAGGCATAGGGAAGCCCTGGACACGCGCCGGTGATCAATATGAAGCCGTGCTCGGCGACCGCTCGGCCAAGGGCGCGGACCTTGCCCTCGATCTCCGGCGGCTGCGGCTCGTCGGCCGCGCCCATCATCCCCACGGTCAGACGCAGGCCCGGGGCCTTATTGAGGAAACGCTCCGGGCTGACAAGGAACTTCCCCCTGCAACCCTCGGAGCAGAAGTAATAGGCTCGCCCGCCGTGTTGCATCATGGCGCTGGCCTGGCGCGGGTCGAGCGCCATCAGACAGACAGGGTCTCGTTCCATATCCAGGTCTGGCCTCTCATTTCGGGTCTCAAACCAATTTTCACCGCAGCGTCACCCGTTCCTGGTGTTCGGGCACGCGCGCTGCCCAGCCGAAGCGCTCCTCGATGCGATGGCGCAGCGCGTCGGCTGCGGTCGGTTCACCGTGGGTGACGAAGGTCTGGCGCGGCGGCGCTTCGAAGCGACCGAGCCAGTCGAGGATCTCGGCGGAGTCGGCGTGTCCCGAGAGGTTGGCGATATTCGCCACCTCGGCACGAACCGGCACGTACTCGCCGTGGATCTTGACGGACTCGGCGCCGTTCAACATGGCGGCGCCGCGCGTGCCGCCGGCCTGGAAACCGGCGAACAGGATCGTGTTACGGCTGTCCGGGGCGAACGCCTTCAGGTGATGGAGCACCCGACCGCCGGTCGCCATCCCACTGCCCGCGATGATGATCATCGGCCCGCGGCGCCTGTTGAGCGCCTTGGACTCTTCAACCGTGTTGACGTAACGCGCTGCATTGCACATGCCGTCGCACTGTTCCGGCGTCAGTCGGTGCTCCCCGCGGTGGTTGTGGAACACGCGCGTGACATTGACCGCCATCGGACTATTCAGATACACCGGCACGTCGGGGATGGCCTTCGCCTCCTTGAGCAGGTGGAGGCAATACATGAGGGCCTGGGAGCGGCCGACCGCGAACGCGGGCACGATGAGCGCGCCGCCGCGGTCAAACGTGCGATGGCAGATCTCGGCCAGGACAGCCTGGGGGTCGCGCGGGTCGTGGCGGCGGTCGCCGTAGGTGGACTCGACGACCAGGTAATCCGCCCTGTGCACGACCGTTGGCGGCGGCATCAAGAGGTCGTTCGAACGCCCGAGGTCTCCGGAAAACACCACAGACGTCCCGCCGTGGGTCAGCGTGACGATCGCCGCGCTGAGGATGTGTCCGGCGGGCGAAAGTCGCACGCTCACGCCGTCACCGAGATCCACGTCTTGCTCGAAGGCCACCGGCGTCAGGCGGCGCAGCGCGTGTTTGGCGTCCTTCTCGTTGTAGAGCGGGAGCGCGGGCTTGTGCTTGGAAAAGCCTTGCCGGTTGGCGTAGGCCGCGTCCTCCTCTTGCAGCCGCCCGCTGTCCGGGAGCAAGATCCGGCACAGCTCGCGCGTGGCGCGGGTGCAGTACACCGGCCCGCTGAAGCCGTGCTTGACCAGCAGCGGTAGGTACCCGCTGTGATCGAGGTGCGCGTGCGTGAGGATCACGGCATCGAGCGCGGCTGGGTCCAACGGCAGCGGGGCCCAGTTCCGCAGGCGCAGATGCTTGAAGCCTTGAAAGAGCCCGCAGTCGACCAGGACCTTCCGGTTCCCGGCGTTCACGAGGTACTTCGATCCGGTCACGGTTCCGGCTGCTCCGAGAAAACGCAGATCCATCACATCCCTCTCAGGTCCGAGCCTCACCCGACGACATCCGATGAATGCCGGCCAACCGCGTGCGCTTGAGCAACAGGGCGTTGACCGCCACGAGCGCGGAACTGCCCGACATGGCGAGCGCCGCAACCTCCGGGCTGATGACCACGGGATAGAACACGCCCGCCGCGACAGGGAACGCGACCACGTTGTAGGCCACCGCCCACCAGAGATTCTGGTGCATTTTGCGCAGGGTGGCGCGCGAGAGTGTGATCGCGCCCACCACGTCGAAGGGATCGCTTTTCATCAGCACTACGTCCGCGCTTTCCATGGCCACGTCGGTACCGGCGCCGATCGCGAAGCCCACGTCGGCCTGGGTCAGCGCCGGCGCGTCGTTGATGCCGTCGCCGACCATCCCGACGTTCTTGCCGCCCTCCTGTAATTCCTTGACCTTGGCCGCCTTCTGCCCTGGCAACACGTCGGCGAGCACGATGCCGATGCCCAGCTCCCGGGCGATGCGCTCGGCGGTGCCGCGGTTGTCGCCGGTCAGCATCGCGACCTCAACCCCGCGTTCGCGCAGCGTCTTGACGGTGGCCATCGCGGTCGGCCGAACGGCATCGGCGATAGCAATCAGCCCGATCAGCTTGCCGCCGTGCGCCACGTGCACCACCGTGCGTCCCGCGCCCTGGAGTTCAGTAGATCTCGGTTCCAATCCGCCAAGATCAATGTTCTGCTCGTTCATCAGGCGCCGGTTGCCGAGGAGCACGGCGCGGCCCGCCACGTCGGCGCGCGCCCCCTTGCCCTCGATGATGCTGAACGCAGAGACGGCTTCCTTCGACAGCCCTGCCGCGCGCCGCACGATGGCCTGGGCCAACGGATGATCCGTACCCTGTTCCACCGCGGCAGCCAGCGCCAAGACGGTCTCTTCGGTCGCTCCAGGCGCCGGCACCACTTCCACCACCTCCGGCTGCCCCACGGTGAGCGTGCCGGTCTTGTCGAAAATCACCACGTCGAGCTTGGTGGAGTCCTCGAGCGCCGCGGCGTTCTTGAACAGGATGCCGTTCACGGCGCCGAGGCCGGTGCCGACCATCACCGCCATGGGCGTGGCGAGCCCCAGTGCGTCCGGACAGGCGATCACAAACACCGTGATCGTCAGCGTAAGGGCGAAGAGCAGCGGCTGGCCAACCCACCAGAACCAGACGGAGAACGTGAGCAGCCCGATCACCACCGCGATCATCACCAGCCACTGCGAGGCGCGGTCTGCGAGCAGTTGCGCCGGGGCCTTGGAGTTCTGCGCCTCCTGCACCAATTTCACGATCTGCGCCAACGCCGTGTCCGCGCCGACCTTGGTCGCACGGTAGCGGAAGCTTCCGCTCTTATTGATCGTGGCGCCGATCACGGTGTCGCCCGGCTTTTTGCCGACCGGCATGGATTCGCCGGTCAACATGGATTCGTCCACCTGGGACTCGCCTTCAAGTACCTCGCCGTCCACCGGGATCTTGTTGCCCGGGCGGATCACGACCACATCCCCGGTGATGACCTCGGCGGTCGGGACCTCGATCTCCCGGTCCCCCCTGATCACGGTGGCCATGGGCGGGGCCAGATCGAGTAACGCGCGGATCGCCTCCGAGGCGCCGGCGCGGGCGCGCATTTCCAACCAGTGCCCGAGCAGAATGAACACCAACAGCACCGACACGGCTTCGTAGAACTGCGCGCCCTCGAAGAAAAAGGTGGCCCCCACGCTGAACAGATAGCCCGTGCCGACGCTGAGCACGACCAGCACCGCCATGTTGAGCACGCCGTTTTTGAGCGCGCGCCACGCCGCGACGAGAAACGGCCAGCCGGGGTACAGCACTGCGGCGCTGGTGAGGAAGAACAGCCACGTGTTGAGGGATAGCCCGAACGGCGGCACAGGCGGGGTGAACATGCCGCCCATGGGTGAATACAGAAATACCGGACCGGTAAACACCAGCGCGACCCAGAAACGGTCCCCCATGTCGCGGGCCATGGTCTGCAGATCCATGCCGGCGCCGTGCCCCATCTCGTGCGCCATGGCCTCGGCGTGCGCAGGCGGTGCCGCGGGCTCCCCGTGCTCAACATGGGCCGGACGTGCGACAGGCTCCGCCCGACGGGGCTCGTGCGCGACGTGTTCCGCATGCCCGATGTGAGCGGCCGCTGCACCCGCGGGCAGCGCCACGGCTTCGGCCGGCGGATCCTCGGGCGCACACACGTGCCTGGGAAGCCGTTCACCGGCGCAGTGGTATCCGCACTCGTGGATCCGTTTCTTGATCGTGGACAGGTCGACCACGGCTTCGTCGTAGGTCACGGTGGCGCTCCCGGCCACGTAGTTGACCTCCACCTGCTGCACGCCGGGCAGACGCGCGAGCCGCTTCTCCACGCCGCGGGCGCTCAAGGCAGACACCATTCCGCCGACCTCCACGACGCTCGTCTTCATGATTCAGCTCCAGCAGACTGCATCGGACTAGGTCTTCGGCGCATCGCGTTCAAGCCTTGCCTTGCGCTCTTCGTACTCTTGAGTCGAGAGCTCGCCCGCGGCGTAGCGCCGTTGGAGGATCTGCAGCGGCGTTTCGCGCGCCTTGTGGCGCGGCACCGGAGTCAGCAGCGAAAAGAACGCCAGGATCAGAACGATCCAGAACAACCACCAGAATACGTGCATGCCGAAAAATCCCCAGCCGTCGAAATGCATCGCGGTCTCCTTTCACCTTGCCAGCGGCGCGAAGTTACCCCGTCCCGGTCAGGAAATACCCTTGAACTCAAATCTTCCATTTCTTCCATTCGTCACAAGGTCTCCTCTTCCGGAAATGGAAGAATCCCCGCCTCACCCATTTCGGACTCCCAACACCTGGTCCAGCATCGCGCGGTCGACGACCTCTCGTTCCAGCAGGAGCTTGGCCAGCGATTCGAGTGCGGCGCGCTTCGTGGTGAGAGTCTCGGTCACCCGAGCGCGGGCGTCCGCCAGGAGTTTCCCGATCTCCTCGTCGATCGCCTGAGCCGTCCGCTCGGAGTACTCTCGCCGGCCTTGGGGCCCCGGGATATTCAGAAAGGCGCTGCGCGGCTCCTCGAACGTCGCCAAACCCAACTGCTCGCTCATGCCGTATTGCGTGACCATATGCCGTGCCATGTCGGTCGCCCGCTGGAGATCGTTTTGAGCCCCCGTGGAAACATCGCTGAACACGAGTTCCTCCGCCACCCGGCCACCCAGTAACACGTCGAGCCGATCGAGCAGTTCGGCCTTCTTCAGGAGGTACCTGTCTTCCGTGGGGAGTTGCTGGGTGTAGCCCAAGGCAGCCACCCCGCGGGGAATGATCGAGATTTTCGAAACCCGGTCCGCGTGGGGGCGCGATTCGGCGACCAGGGCGTGGCCGGCCTCGTGGTACGCCACGGTCTCCTTTTCCTTGGGATTCATCAGCCGGGACTTCTTCTCCAAACCCGCTACGATGCGGTCGATCGCCTCGTCGAAGTCCGTCATCTCGACGGCCTCCTTGCCTTTGCGTGCCGCCAAGAGCGCCGCCTCGTTCACGAGGTTCGCCAGATCCGCTCCCACGAACCCCGGCGTCTTCGCAGCGACGGCCGACAGTACGACCTCGGGCGCGAGGCGAACGTGTTTAGCGTGGACCTGAAGGATCTTCTCGCGCCCCTTGAGATCCGGGCGATCCAACGCCACGTGCCGATCGAAGCGGCCGGGACGGAGCAAGGCGGGGTCGAGGATCTCAGGCCGGTTGGTGGCGGCCATGATGATGACACCCTTGTTGGTGTCGAACCCGTCCATTTCCACCAGCAACTGATTGAGCGTCTGCTCGCGTTCTTCGTGCCCTCCGATCGCGCTGATCCCTCGGACTTTTCCCAGGGCGTCTAACTCGTCGATGAAGATGATGCAGGGCGCTTTCTCCTGCGCCCGGGCGAACAGGTCCCGGACGCGCGCCGCTCCGACCCCCACGAACATCTCGACAAATTCGGACCCGCTGATGCTGAGGAACGGCACACCGGCTTCGCCGGCCACGGCCTTGGCCAGCAGGGTCTTTCCGGTGCCGGGAGCGCCGACGATCAGGACGCCTTTGGGAATCTTGCCGCCCAGCCGGCGGTATCGCTCCGGAGTCTTGAGAAACTCGACCACCTCCATCAACTCGCCGCGCGCTTCATCGATTCCCGCCACGTCGTCAAACGTCACGCCGGTCTGCTTTTCCAGGTAGACCTTGGCCTTGCTCTTTCCGATCTCCATCACGCCGCTGGCAGCACCCATCCGTCTCATCAAGAATCCCCAAAGGGCTAACGTGATCAGGGCCGGGAAGATCCAGGACAATAGCGTCGTAAACCATGTACTCTCCACTTCGCCCGCGAACCGCACCTTCAACGTTTCCAGTTCTTGAATCAGAGCAGGATCATCCACCCGCACCGTGACAAACCGGTGCTCCCCTTGGCCGAATTGCTTGAGTTCGTCGATCTTCTGCTGCGGCAGGAGTCCCTCCAAGCCCTCCTTCTTCAACGTGCCTTTGATCACGCGGGAACCGAGATCCACATCAGCCACTTTCCCGGCTCGCAGGAGCACCTTGAAGTCGCTGTACGCCAGATTCTCGATGTGCGGCGCGAACAGGACGAACTGAATGGCAACTATCACCAGGGAAGCGACCACAAAGTACCAGATCGAAAACTGCTGCTGTTTCGGTTGCATCTACCCTGCTCCTCGTGCTCGACTAGAGAAGTCCTTGTTCCTTCATCGCGCGAGCTTCCTTGATGGCCTTTGCGACGCTACCCAAACAACACCCTCCACTGGGATTGGTCTCTTCGCACCGGCACTCGCCGGCTTTCACCCGCTCGGTGATGATCCGTTGGATGTCCGTGTCACCCGTGCGACGGATGTCATCCCGGACCGCCCGGCGGTCATAACCGAAGCAATAACAGAGCGGGATCAGGTCTTCGGTCTCCTTGATCCCCACGCGCACGGTGAGCATCTCCTTGGCGACCACGTGATCGCCCAACGCCGAGACATACACCGTATCGCAGTCGGGGGCATCGCAGAAGTAATACGGTTGAGGCGTCAACGTTCCCCTCACTTCCGGCTTGATCAAGCTCTCGACGGTCTTTCGCCCAACGGGTTTGGTGGCTTGACCGTTCATCGGACAGGTCGGAGGATCTCCCCTATGCGAGAACATGCGACTCCTCGACATGTGTCTTCCGTAATTGCAATCTATACCTGTGGGTTCAGGCGTTCTGCGCCACGTCCAACGTCTTCGACACGGGATGGCGCAGGAGATCGACTCACGCACCCGTTCCTTTGCAAGACGTTTGCGATGCGCTCCTCCGATCCCCAATCGCTCCAGCCGACGCCCTTGACCGGAATCACCAGCAGAGGAGACGGCCGCCGCCGCGCCAACACTTCCAGCACGTTATGTGAAAGATTCACTCGTTCCATCGTCCGGTAGGCGCCTTCAACGACTTCGCCTTCGCTGGGAGTCCCGATAGCCGCCTCGATCAGTTCAAAGGTCCGATAGACGCTCGGCGTCACCTCCTGCACCAGACTCAGGAGCGTGTTGACTCGGAAGGCCATGACCAACGTGTTCCACAGCCCGCCTCGCAGGACCAGGTCCCGCGCGGCGTCAATCCCGGGTTTTTCAACAAAACCCGACAATGGGCAGGTGCCATCGGGCACGTCGTGACCGTTGGCTCCATCGGGAAGCAGGTAGCCGTATTCCGGCTCCGGCCTATCCGGCTCCACCCCCAACAGCACGACGCGAGACGGATCCCGCTCCACCGCGCGGCAGGCGATATCCACCTGTCCCATAAACGCGGCCTCATGGAGGACAAAGTGATCCGATGGGAACACCGCCACCACGGCGTCACCATACCGCGCGTGAAGATGCACCAACGGCAGGAGAAGTCCGGGACCGGTCTCTCTGTTTTCGGGTTGGAGAATGACGGTGCCTTTCGAGCGGCCGGCCAGTTGCCGCCGGACCTCGGGATGTTTCAGATGGTCGCGGCTCACCACCGTGAAGAGACGGTCGCTCGGGATCAGCCGCTCCACGCGGTGGAAGGTGTGTTCCAACATGGAGCGCTTGCCGACAAAGTTCACGTACTGCTTGGGCAAGGCGTCGCCGCGGACCCTCCGGATAAAGGGGCGGAGGCGCAGCCCGTCCCCTCCAGCGAGAATGATCCCGCAACGATTCGATACGGTATCGTCTTCCGCCTGTCGCTTACCCATTTTAAGCTGCCTCATTCGTGTTGACGGAGCCGAGCCGACGGGTCGTCATCGCGTGCATCATCCCCTCAGATCAACCGGTTGCTAGTGAAGAACCGGAGGCACGGTCATTCCGTGCTCCTTCATCATCGCCCGATGCCGGATCATGAGTTCATCCATTTTGCTCATCATCTGGTCCATCTTGTGCTGGGTCGTGGGATCGACCGTCATGCCCTTCATGCTTTCCATCATGTCGCGCATCAACACCATCACGTCCAACAACATCCGCATCTGATCTTCACTCACGCCCTCCGTCTTAAGGACCGGAGCCTGTGTCGTTCCCATAGGCATCGGACGATCGGCCGCCTGTGCGGTTCCATCCTCCGTTCTCATATGCCCAGGTTGCATACTTCCCCAGCCCATCCAGTGGGCGCACGCCGTGGACGTGATCACCAGCGCCACAAAAACGGCTACGCGTCGTGTCATTGTCGTCCTCATACGCTCCCCCCCCGTGTCACTCGATCGATGCCCCTCACTCCCGCTCGTCAGTTTCATGTGCGTTCGCGCCCGTCAAACGACTTGAGATATCGAGCGGGGTCCTGGTCAAAGCGCTCTTTGCAGCCTGATTCGCAGAAGTAATAGGTCTTGTCCTGATACACGCTCGTAAATCGAGCGTCGCTGGTTTTGACCAACATCCCACAAACCGGATCAATGTCCTTCTTTTTCCACATGGCTAGAACCTCCTTATCCGCTCATCAGGAGCTTCAGACACGGGGTCCCAGAAGCTCCATCAGTCAGTACACTGTCACCTGTTCGTTGAGGATCAGCTCCGTGACCGTCCCGATTTTTCCCAACCATTCATCTGCCACTCCCGTCGCCCTTCTGACCAACTCCGCGGACACACCGTGTCGCGTTCCGATCTCGATGGCCGCGACCTGGGGCTGGTCGGTCGGCTCCCCGATGGCGGACAAGAGCGTCACGCTGACTTCATCCAGCCCCTCGACGCGGTCGTACACGTCCTTCGCGATCAGCGTGGCCAGGACGTTATAAAGCTTGCCGACGTGCGAAACCGGGTTCTTGCCCGCCGCGGCCTCCAGCGACATGTTCCGGTTCGGCGTGATCAGGCCGCTCACGCGATTGCCCCGGCCGACTTGACCATCATCCCCCATCTCCGCGCTCAATCCGGTCACGGTGAGGTACACGCCCGCCTCATTTTTCGCGGTTGGATCGTCCAACGTATTGATCCGAATTTCGGCCGGCGCATCTAGGTGGTCGGCCACGTAGTCATGCATCGCGCGTTTGATCGCAAAGTACGACCCCACGCCCTCCACGTGGCGATCCACGAACGCCAGCGCGATCGTCACGCGTAGCGTCCCGTTCACCCGGTGCCCCATGATCTTGAAATCATCGCCGGCAGCGGGAAACGTGGTTCTGAAGTCGGGCGACTTCAACAGGCGCGAGAGCGCGAGCACGGTCTGTTCCAATCGGGAGTATGGGGCGTAGCCGCAGCCGAACGACGTGTCGTTTGCCAGCGGCGTCTTCTCCCCCCGCGCAAAGACCTCTTTGAGATTCGCACTGCCCTCCCGGATCTGGGTGTCCACATCGAAGTGCGAGACATCGCATCGAATGTGGCGCTCCAGGGCGCGTCGCGCCGCCGCGCCCACGATCGCCCGCACATTGATCGCCGGGCTCCCGTTCGTCGCTCGGCCACAGACGATGATCTTGATGGGCTCGATGCACGTGCCGCCGCCGAACCGCGGCACGCTCTTCCCCGCTGCGAGCAAACCTTTGTCCAGATTGTGGTGCAGAATGCGGCCATAAGCCGTCATGTACGCGAGCGACAACTCGCGTGATGCCGATTCGCAGACCGTATCCGCGATGGTGTCCGGGTGCCCGATCCCTTTGTGCTCGCACAACTCGACCTCGTGTTGTTCGATCGGAAGGCGAGACAACGCCCTCACAACGATACGGCGTGGCATGGTGACTCCCTCGATCCCCCACTCTTTCTTAGTGATGCCCACCGCTTCGGGCACTGCGTGCTTGCGTCCCCGCGCCGGAGCCGACGTGCGGGAAGAAGCGGGGCGTGTGTTCTGCGTAGCGGGCGTAGCCCTCCCCGAACTCAGCCCTCACGTCACGTTCCTCACGCAGCGCCAACCGGACGTACATGAAGACCAGCACCGGGAACATGGCCAACGTGAGGATCGTCGGCCATTGCAGCAAGAACCCGAACATGATCAGGACAAACCCCACGTACTGTGGATGCCGGATGCGCGCGTAGGGACCCGTGGTCGCCAAGGTGTGCGTCCTCTGGGCCTCATACAGCACTTTCCAGGCGTTGGCCAGCAGGATGAACCCGCCGGCGATGAAGGCGGAGCTGAGCAAGTGAAAGGGTCCGAAATGTGGATTGCCGCGCCAGCCGAAGAGCATCTCCAAGAGGTGCCCGGAGTCGTGCGCGAACCAGTTCACGCCGGGGTAGCGGCTCTGCAGCCAGCCCGAGAGCAGGTAGATGGTCAGGGGGAAGCCGTACATTTCGGTAAACAGCGCCACCAGAAACGCCGAGAACGCGCTGAACGATCGCCAATCGCGGGCGGTACGCGGTTTGGTGAAGCTGAACGCGAACATAATGAAGACCAGCGAATTGATGATGACCAACGACCACAACCCATACGCAGGAGCGGAATCATTCATCGCTGATCTCCTTCACCCGAATGTCGACCGTGTCCGCCGTGCCCGAACAGATGGAGCAGTGGGCACAACAGCAACAGCACAAACGGCAGAATGCCGAAAGCGTGCGCCCGATGCTCTGACAGGAAGAAAAACGCGCCGATCGCGAGAAACCCGATCAGCGCCAAGCCTGAGCGCCACCTGTTGCGTGTGGTGGATGCATGGTCATGCTTCATGAGTGACCTCCTTTATTTTCGCGGTCCCTGCCTCAACCGGATCAAGAACCAGATAACCAAGATGCCCGCGACGGCGAGGCCCAGCCGGCTTAGAGGAACGCCGAGCAATGTTGTGGTCCCCTCGAAATGCAGCAATGCGAACGTCGCGAAGATCACCGCCGTCAGGACCATCCCCAACATCCGAAGATCATTCTGGCGATCAAACTCCTTCTTCAGCCCGTCCAGATCTCCCGTGTCCAGCTTCACGCCGATCTCTCCCCGTTCGATCTTGGCTAAGACATTGAGCGCCCGATCGGGGAAGGTCCTCACGGCGGCCGCGTAATCGAGCAGATCGGTTTCGAGCTGCTCGAGCGCCTTTTGGGGAGCGAAGTAGCCCTTGAGTGCGCTCGTCACGAACGGAGCTAACTCCGAATTGAGATCGAACTCGGGGTAGAGCTTGCTCCCCATTCCTTCGGTGGTCACCAGCGCCTTCCCAAAAAGCGCCAAATCGGCTGGAAACCTGATCCCGCGATGAGTCGCGTTGTTGATCACCCGGAAGAATGCCCACGCCACGCTCGGCGGATGTTCTGAGAAGAAGAACCCGCTCAGAATCCCCGCCGTATCTTTTTCGAATCCCACAACGTCGCTGCGATCGTCGGTCACAGCCAGATGCATCACGTGTTTGATATACGCCTCGATGTCCTTGTTGACGAACCCGATCAGGCAACTCAAGAGCTCCCGCCGCGAGGTCTGATCCAGATACCCGACCATCCCGAAATCATGCAGGCAGAGCGAGCCGTCAGGCATGGCGAAGAAATTCCCCGGATGCGGATCGGCATGGAAAAAACCCGCCACGAAGAATTGTTGGAAGAAGGCGTCCACGCCGATGGACGCCAATTTCTTGCGATCCACGCCGAAGGCCGCGATCCGATCGAGATCCGTGACCTTGGCCCCGTGCGAAAACGCGGCGGTCAACACGCGGGAAGTCGTGTAGTCCCAATAGACCCTGGGAATGGAGATGTCGTGGTTCTCACGGAAGATGTACCGGAATCGCTCGGCATTGTGGCCTTCTTCCTTGAAATCGAGCTCACGGAACGTCCAATCCGCAAACTCCTGCACGATCCTCGTCGGCCTGAAGGCCCGAAGCTCCGGGAGGAACCGCTCCGCCATCCCCGCGAGGAAGTAAAGGATGTGAATGTCCTGCGCAATGATCGTTTGGATGCCGGGCCGCTGGACCTTGACCGCGACCTCGGCGCCGTCTTTGAGAAAGGCCCGATGGACCTGTGCCAGGGAGGCCGCGGCCACCGGGACCTTTTCGAACGAGGTGAAGAGGTCTTCGGGGTAGCCGCCCAACTCCGCTTTGATGATTTCCCGTGCCCTCTCATAGGGAAACGGGCCGACGTTGCTCTGGAGTTTGGACAACTCCTCGGAGAGGTCCGCGCCCACCAGATCGGCCCGCATGCTGAGGATCTGCCCGAATTTGATGAAGGTCGGGCCGAGGCGCTCCAACAGCGACCGCAGAGCTGGAGGAGAGAAGATCGGCGGCGCCTCGCCACGGTCTGAGCGGCGCGCGACCGGGGCTCGTCTCATGAGACTGACGATGCGGTACCGGAGCGGAAGGAGGTAGTTGAGCCGCAATCGCTCGATCGCAACGGCTCCACCCGACTCGATCACGATCATCAGGATCGCGCGGAGACGGTTGACGTCGGTGAATCTGAGCCTGAAGGGGTCGGTCTTCACGTCACCTCTTCGGCGCGCGGCGCCTCAGATAGAGAGCACCCCAGATCATGATCGCGGGACAGACCAGCAGGAGCGCGACCAGAATCGCGGTCCAGAACGTGACGCCGAACAAGATCAAAATCACCGCGGCCAACCCCAGCATGACGAACGGGCAGAGCCAGGCCCACTCGCGCGCGCACGTCCTCATCCATTCGTTCATGATCGTTTCCTCCGCCACCAGGGCACGAAACCCGGCACCTCCTGCATATACCCTCGGTAGGCCGGCAGGCGCTGCAGCAGATCGATCTCCTCCAGGCGGGCCTGGACAAAGAGCCACGCGATGGCGATCGCGCAGGCCACGACGACGGTCCCTGTCGGTTTGAGCAGCGCCAGCCCCACAAAGATCGGAACGCTTCCCGCATAAATCGGATGCCGGACATGGGCGTACAATCCATGTCGCACCAGCGTGTCCCGAACCGAGGGCATGTGGGTGCGCCACCCGAGCTGGAGATGGCCCCAAACCACCAGGACTGAGCCGATCGTGATAAGAATCCAGGCCCGCGGAGCGGACATCGCGTGAGAAGCCCATAACCGGGGTGACGGTGCCTGCCAGGCCATGATGAAGCCCATTAGCCACAGCGGGATACCCACCAGGTTACGAAGAACCGCCGTCGTCAGTCGGCCGCCGCGTTCGCCGAAGCGCCGGGAGTACGCGGCGGTAAACGCGCTGGCGACCGCAAAGGCGAATCCAACGAGCAATGGGATTAGGAACCAGTACATGGTCGCTCCACGACGCGCTTCATGCGCCGGCCATCCGGGCCCGTTTCAGAAGGGCGGAATTCACGATCACCGACAGGGAACTTAACGCCATCGCGGCCGCGGCAATGATGGGGTTCAAGAAGCCGAGCGCCGCGATCGGAATCCCTACGGTGTTATAGATGAAGGCCCAAAACAGGTTTTGTTTGATCTTCCGCATGGTCGCGCGGGACAGCCGGATCGCGAACACGACGTCGCGCACGTCGTTCTTGATGAGGATGATGCCGCCGGTCTCCTTGGCCACATCGGAGCCGGAACCGATGGCGATGCCGATGTCGGCAACGGCCAGCGCCGGCGCGTCGTTCACCCCGTCGCCCACCATGGCGACGGACTTACCCTGCTTTTGGAGATCCTGCACGACCTTGGCTTTGTCACCCGGAAGCACCTCCGCGATCACGCGCTCGATGCCCAGCTCGCGTGCGATCGCCTGCGCCGTGCGCTGGTTGTCGCCCGTGAGCATAATGACATCGACCTTCTCGCGGCGCAGCGCGGCGACGGCCTCTTTGGCCTCGGGCTTCAACGTGTCGGCCACGGCGATCACGCCGGCGAGCGCACCGTCCGTACCCACCAGCATGGCGGTTTTGCCTTCGTGTTCGAGGCGCGTCATGATTGCCTCGGCCTCGGCCGCATCGACCTTCTCGCGCTGGAACAGCCGCCTGTTCCCGAGCAGCACGTGATGGCCGTCCACGTTGCCCTGGATGCCGTGGCCGGGAATCGCCGCGAAACCCGTGACCTTGGGCAATTGAATGTCGCGGTGCTGCGCCGCACGGACGATGGCCTCGCCGAGCGGGTGCTCGGAGCCGGTTTCGATCGCGGCGGCCAACCGTAACGCTTGCTCCTCGGTCGCGCCGGAGAACGGCACGATATCCGTGACGTTGGGTTCGCCGCGCGTCAACGTTCCGGTCTTGTCGAACACGATCGTGGTGAGCTTCTGCGCGCGTTCCAGGACTTCCCCGCCGCGGATGAGAATCCCGGCTTCGGCGCCCTTGCCAACGCCCACCATGAGCGCGGCAGGCGTGGCTACACCCAAGGCGCACGGACAAGAGATGATGAGCACTGCAATGAACGAGAGCAGTCCCTGGGGAAAATTGCCGGCGAGCCACCACCCGAAGAACGCCGCGAACGCGACCACCACCACGGCGGGGACAAACTTGGCGGTGACTTGATCAGCGATGCGCTGGATCTGCGCGGTGCTGGCTTGCGCCTCCTCCACCATCTTGATGATTTGTGCCAGCGCGGTCTCCGCACCCACGCGCGTGGCCTTGCAGTGCAACAGGCCCGCCCGATTTAACGTCCCCCCGATGACCGGTGCCCCCGCCGCCTTGTCTACCGGCATGGATTCACCCGTCAACATGGATTCGTCCACCGACGACCGACCTTCCAACACGACGCCGTCGGTGGGAATTTTCTGGCCCGGGCGGATGACGCAAATATCGCCGACCATGACGCTCTCGGCGGGCACTTCCATCTCCTGGCCCTCGCGGATCACGCACGCGGTGGCCGGCTTGAGATCGAGCAGCTTGCGCACCGCGGCCGAGGAGCGCTTCTTGATCAGTTCCTCCATGTACTTGCCGAGCAGCACGAAGGCGATGATGACGGCCGAGACCTCGAAGTACACGTCGCGCTCCTCGACCTTCACCGGCAGCACGTCGGGGAAGAACAGCACGGCGACGCTGTAGATGTAGGCGACCGTGGTGCCGAGCGCGATCAGGAAATCCATGTTGATCGAGCGGGTGCGGATCGCGAACCACGAGCCCTTATAGAAGGTCCAGCCGCCGATGAACTGCACCGGTGTGACCAACAGGAACAGCCACATGCCCCAGGTGAACCACGGCAGCGCGGGGATGGGCGCCCACGTGACGATGGTGGCCCCGGTTGCAAGCGCCAGGAACGCGCCGGCGCGGAGGATGGCCAGTGCCAGCACCCCGGTGAGCGCGATCGTCACCCGTGTGCGCATGGACTTGAGTTCTTGTTCCGGCGACTCGAACGTCCGCTGGCACCCGGCGCTGCAGAAGTAGTACGCGCGCCCGGCGCGCTCTGTCTTGAGCGCGGTGGCCTTGTCCACCACCATCCCGCAGATGGGATCTTTGGCCATGTCCTTGGAGGATTTGGCGGTCGTGTTCGCGGGGTGAGCCTCCGGCATGGCGTCACCACCTCGGCCCGGAGCAACAAATGGCTTCGGGTTCGCCTCAAACGCCCGCAGGCAGTGAGCAGAGCAAAAATAGTACGATCGTCCCTCGAATACAGACGTGCCCGCGGCCGACGCCTCGTCGACCGTCATGCCGCAAACTGGGTCAGTGGCCATGTCCTCCTCCCTTGCCCGACGTGTCGTCGGCACCTCAATGCCCGTGCGGGTCCTTTGACTCCGTCGCTCCGCCTTCCGCCGGCTTGTTAGGGGCTGTCTGTGGCGAGGGTTCCGCCTTGGTTGAACCCGACGACGATCCCATCATGGAGTCCATCATGGGCATGGACCCCATCATCGGCCCCATCTGCATCATCATGGAATCCATCTTCTGCCGCTGTTCCAGAGTCAGCATCTTCTTGACCTCTTGCACCAGCGCGAGATGGCTCATCTCGAGCTTCGCGGCCGCGTCGTACTTTTCCTTGACCTTGGCTTTGACCTTGTCCAGATTCACGGGATCGGCGAGCAGCAGTTCCTGAATCTCCACACCGGCCATGCGGACCTGCCCCAGAATCGGGATCGCTTCCTTCTGGTGTTGGAGTGTGAAGAGTTGGAGCTTCTTGTTCTGATCGGCAGTCAGGTTCAGCTTGGACGCTGCCCCCATCATCTTCATCATCCCGCCCATCCCGCCCATGTCCATGCCCATCCCCGCGCCATGGGCGCCCATCATCTCCATGCCCATACCGCCACCACCCATCATGCCGCCCATCATGCCCTCCCCCATCATCCCGGACGGTCCCTTGCCTTCCTTTCCCATCTGGGCAAAGGCCGTAACCGAGATCATCACGATGGTAAGTACGACAAAACCCTGTGTCATCCGACGATGCATTGTTCTCCTCCTTGTCGTGATTCCGTCCATACCGCCATCGGCCCCTGCCGGTGTCGGTTCCTGACCAATAGGCCCGTTCGCTTACTTCGCGTACTTCCACACCCTCACGAGGAACAGGTTGTAGAGCGGCGCGAACACGAGGCCGAAATAGATCCCGTAGCCGAAGCTCTCAACCAGCCCCAATGTGAAGCTTCCCCAGGAAATCCACGTGAAGCCTGGCAGGAGCGCGACCCATGCCTCGTACATGCGGAGTCCGGTCACCAGATCGAACACGATACACAGCACGTAGGTCACCGCCAGAAAGCTTCCCGTGGCGCATCCCAACACCTTCCAGTCAAGGCGCATGACGTGTCCTCCCTCGCCTAACAGCATCCTCCCTTATCGGCCATCGCGTATGAAGTCGGAGTCGCTTCGAACTTTTCCCGACATTCGTTTGAGCAGAAGTAGTAGGTCTGCCCGCGGTAAACGCTGGTCTTGGCCGCAGTGACTTCTACCGCCATCCCGCACACAGGGTCCTTCGACCGGCCCCCGGCCCGCTCCCCGCGGTGTCGCCCGTGCTCTTCAGACTCCTCTTCTTGTCTGTCGTGGCCGCCACCGCAACCGCCCATCCGCATCATGAAGTAGAAGAAGGCCCCCAAAGCCAGGAACCAAAAGAGGCCCCCCAGTCCGCTCGTGTTCATCTACTCACCTCCTTAATGCACGCTACATCACCGACTCGATCAGCTTGCAGATCGCGTCGCCGTCCGGCACCCCGTCCGGCATGGTCTTCCATTTCGCCAGCGCCCCTTCCATGCGCGTCTGGAGCGCCTGCACCTCGGCCAGGACCCGGCGATTCCGATCAATGTGTGTCTCGATAAGTGCGCGAACCGTTGGGCAGGGCGATCGTCCCTGTTTCGCATGCGCGAGGATTTCGCGAATCTCGTTCAGCGTAAAGCCAAGACTCTTGGCTTGGCGGATGAACTTCACGATTTTGACCTGACCTGCCGGGAAGAGCCGATACTGATTGCGACGATTGCGCTCCGGGGTCAACAGCCCGATCCGAACGTAATGCCGAATCGCATCAGGCGTCACGTTGGCCTTTCGTGAGAGTTCACGTACGGTCATCATGTCCACTCACCGCGTTTGACCGAGGAGGCCAGTGTAAGACCTGGGTGCACCACACAGGTCAAGAACTTTTCCTCCGCGCATTCCGTACCAAAATAGAGATCCTCCGCCCACGGCATCGAGCCTCCATCATCGGGGCTCTGCCCGCTGGCAGCGGCACCAGACGCAGTCGCAGTTCTCCGCGTGCCCGCACCGCTCGTCCTTCACGCGGCTGTGGTAGTGGCGACTCGCGAACGGCAGCAGCAGCCGCTTCCAGAAACTCGGCCCATACAGCCGTTTCGCGAATCCCCGGACGTCTTCCGCACGTCGCGCTCGCCAGAGCAGGTATCGGTACGCGATGTGCCCCAGACGATCCACCAGCAACCGATTCACCAGAGCGGCTCGCAGCCGCGGCAGCAGGTCTTCGCGCCAGAGCCGGTCATAGTCTGCTCCGTGGAGGACACTTTGGGCCGCCAGATAGCCGGACGGCATGGCGTACCGCATGCCAAATCCCCAGAGAATGTCCTGGAAGCCGGCCGATTCTCCGGCGTAGAGGCGGCGATTGTGCTGCTCCGTGGATCGGAGAAAAAAATTCCCGTAGCCGCCAAACTCGCGAGGATTTCTTACATCCAACCGCACGAGCGCGCGAAAGGCTGCCTGCGTTCGCTCGAAGTACTCCTTCTCGCGGTTGTACTCCCGGAAGAGCACCGTGGCCATGGTGGCCAGGCCTTGGTGAACGAGCAGATAGGCATAGCCGCCCGGGGCCAGCCGATCGTCCATGATGGCCAGCGCCTGGTCCGGCAGGTCCGTCTCGAACGTCACTCCTTTGACGATCGCGTCGGCCCCCTTGGGGCCGGTGGCGATGATGGCGCGCTCCTCCATCTTCTCCATCCGGCGGTCAAATACGATCTCCACGCCCAACGCGAGCGCCTGTGCTTTGAGGCCCTGGTCGAGCGAGTCGTTCACCACGCCCCGCCGAACCAGATAGAAGAGCGGGCGGTCGGACCGGAGCTCGGTCCGTTGACGATCCGGGCCAAAGATCGTCCCTCGGTAGAAGGGCGCACAGCGAAAGTTGACGGTGAGTCCCATCCGCCTGAGCTGGTCCAGCGCGTCTTCATCGAGGCTCCAGTTCTCGATCCCCTGGAAGTCGCCGTGAAAGCGCAGCCCCACATCCCGCCGTTCTTCATAGACTGTGACGGCATACCCGGCCCGCCGCAGCGTGATCGCCGCCACAAGCCCAGCCGGGCCGGCCCCCACGATCTCAATCGTGTTGTCGGACATCAGACCTCCTGGTATCGCCTCGTAGTCGCGAGCCCCGATAGGCGCCCGTGTATCACGGCGATTCAACCGCAAAGTGCGCCCGCCGGTTCTTGTGGAAGCACGACTCTTCGCGAGCCCGGCACACCGGCTGCTCTTCACCGTAGCTCACGGTTGAGAGTCGCTCTTCCGCCACGTCGAGCGCGACCAATACTCGCTTCACTGCCTGTGCCCGCCGTTCGCCTAACGCCAAGTTGTACTCGTTGGTTCCGCGCTCATCGGCATGTCCCTCGATGCGCACCGCCTTGCCGGGATTCTGCAGTAGCCACTCGGCCATGTGCTCTAGTTTGGCGCGCGCAACCAACGTGATATCCGAGCGATCGAAGTCGAAGTACACATCCTCAAGCATCTCCGGGAGGGTCACCTCGGCGGGCGCCTTGTGTTCGCGCTCTTTGGCGGCAACCGGCGGACGGGAGACCTCTTCGGCGACAGGCGGAGCCGCCGAGGAAACAGTGACCTCGGCCGGATGCGCCACTTGCGTCGCTGTCTTCGGGGTCTTGGGACACCCGGTCATCGTGAGTGCAAGCATTATCAGCCCCCCAGAAGCTATCCACCATCGTGAGTTCAGCCGGTTCATGCGCACCCTCCCTGTGTCAAGACGCGTTGCAGCCTCGACACCGCCGTGACGCGCTACCGCACTTCCCCGCGAACGTCATCCGTACTCCACGGTTGTCTCTGATGCTGTCCCTTCCCGAATACCGGAACGATCTTCTGCCACGACACGTGCTCATACACGCTGGACCACATCATCCCGAAGGTCACCGCAAACAGGTACTCCTCCAGCGGTACGCCCCAGATCAACACCCCGGAGAGCGCCGACAGGGTCCAGACCCGCTCGACGTAGCCGGGAAACGCCAGGTCCAACAATTGGAAGAACGCAAAGTAGAGGAGGAGAAACACGCCGCCTCCGACCCAGATCTTGGTCTTGAGATCCGGTCGACACAACAACGACGCGATGGCACCGACAAACATTGCGAGACTCCCCGCGTAAATCGGATTCCAGCTGGTTCCGGCCATCAGGAGGCCGAAGACGAGCACGGGGCTGATCAGGGCCAGCCAGTGATACCGGTGCCGGCGATGGTGTCGCTCCGCATGATTCATCACGGTGTGCCGAACCGGCACGATCGCTTCATACAGCACCGTGCCGATACCCCCGATGGCGAAGGTAAAGATGAGACTCTCCACGTCAAAGCCGGTGCGCTGGGCGAGATCGAACAGGGTCGGCGGGTTCCAATACTCCGGCACGAAGAGCGGCTCCGTCAGGCCCAACGGCATGGTCCAGAGACTGGTCCGGACCATCTGCCTCCTCGCCGGCGTCATCAGATATAGCCCGACCCATACCACCAAGAATCCCAGGGACCAGAGTAACCAGGCGTGTTCTTCCATCACCGCCCTCTCGGATCGTGCACCGGCCTCTCCGCGTTCATTCGATCGGCCCTCCGCCTTTTACGGCTCTTGCTGTAGCTCCCACACGGCACGCCGCTCCTCGTGGGTGGCCGGATCACGCCAAACGAGTTCAATCGTCTTGGTGCTTGAAGCGAGGATCGGGTGCCCATCATGTCGCGCGAAGTTCAAGACGCCTTCACGGCGATACTCGCTGAACCTATTTGAGTCGGACCAGCGCTCCGGCTCGTACTCTTCCCCGGAGTCCAGCCGAAGCGTGGCCTGCCGCTCGGGCTTCACGTCGAAGAGGCGTCCCTTGGGCGAGTGCATCTCCACGGTGAAAACGACCCTTTGGTTGAAATGATATCGATCCTTGTATGCCTGGTACCGCGCGCCGGTATCGCGCGCGTCTTTACCCTCGACGGCGGCCAAGGCCTCGAAGAACGCCGCATCGTTCAACCGAATCTCCAGGTCATACTCCGGTCCGTTCAGCCGTCGAGTGTTGGCCTCCCAGACGCGCAAATAGGCCTTGCCCACGTCGGAATCGGTGAGCGTTCCGGCGTACACACCGCCTCCAGGCACATCCGGAGGGTCCGGCATATGACTGATAACCTGCATATGGACCTTCTGGTCGTAGAGATAGGACACTACGATGAAGAGTGCGACGATCACGACAAGGCCAGGCCCGATCCATTTCCATGCGGTTCGTGTCATTTTGTCCCTCCTTGTCTCGAGGCCATGGTGCCCGTTATCCCTCACTCCGGCTCTCAGACCGCAACGGTCGAATGGCCTGTTCCAACCAAATCACGCGACGGGCCGCGCTTCACGCCGTCATTAGGCGTCGACTGGACCATTTCCCAGAAACGTTGATCAGAAAACCGGTTGCCGCCAAAGCCAGTTGGATCACGGTCACCGATGAGGCACGCCCCATTCGGATCTCCTCGCGGCCGGAACTGGAATCAGCCGACACCGCGTACTACGTTGTCAGAAGTTCTGAAAACGAACGATCAGGACATCAGCCCGGAGGGGCGGTGGGGTTAAATACGGTAAACGCGGTTGAGTTGATAGAGCTTGACGTGGCTTACGGACGACGATGTGTCGCGTTGAAATCGCGCACTTACACTCCCGAACATTCCGTCAAGCAGTGGTGACGCCGTCAGAACCAGATCGTAAACCTGGTCAGTACTCCGCGTCGATTCGCCCACCAAGTTGGGAGTGGAAGGAGCGCTGGGAACGGCCTCCGCCACGGTAGTGCAGGCGTGGTCGGCCTCGGAGGAAGCCGAATGATGTGCCTCGGCCATCACAGGATATGACTGGCAGAGGAGACAGACGACGAACCACGCAGCGAGCAATCCGAACGCGCTTCCCTGGGTGCGGGGTACTCGAGTCATATAGGATCCCCGGTGTGTCTAGGCGCTACGGATAACAAATCCCATCTCAAAAAGCAATCCAAAGCGACTATACGTTCCAATCGCGGAGTTGAGCCTAGCACTCGCGGCTTTCGGCCTGCTATACCCCAAAAGGAGGGTTTTCGCCATGCACAAGGGCCAGCTACCCCCACCCAAAGGGCCACTCATCCCCCCCAAAAAACAAGGGTAACTGCTGCCTACCAGACCCGGCTGACGTCGCACAGCCTGGTGTTGTCCGCCCACGGCGCGCTGTTCTATAATCGCGAGCGCCTGACGCCACCCTCGACTACCAGAGCCGGAGCAGTTGAATGGCGAGAGAGGTGTGCTTAACCACGTATCAAGAGATTGGGTTACCAACAGATCGGGCCTGTCAACATTCATCAACATAAGGAGGAAACGATGCCTAAGATCGGCAAGTTGGCGGGGTCGGCGATTCTGGCTGCGGCGGTGGCGGCTGGGGCCGTCCTCCCGGGGGCGTGGAGTCCGGCGGGCGGGGAAGAGCCGATCCAGACCGTGGAGATTACCATCCGCGATTCAGCGTTCAAGGTCGAGTCCCGGGTGTTGCGTCTGCAAGCGCCGATTCGGATTGTCCTGCATAACACGGACAAGATCGAGCACGGCTTCACCACCCCGGGATTGGCCGACGTGGACGTGCGCGTTGAGGCTCACGGCGTTGTGACCTACGGCCGCGGGATCAAAGGGGTGTACGTGGGCCCTGGCGAGAAGGCCGCAATCATCTTCGAACCCCACAACGTGGGCGCGCTCAAGTTCAGTTGCGACCTGCACCCGCAGATGAAGGGTGAGCTGGCGGTTCTGACCATTGGTGCGTAAGTTCGCGCCGAACAGCCCGGACCCTTGGTCAGACTGCGGAGCCAGTGTGATGCCCCGATCACGCCGGCGGCCTGCGGGGTGACGCAAACGCGCGTTTCTCCACCAAGTCATACAACGCCGGAAGCGCCAAGAGCGTCAGCGCCGTGCTGGTGACCATGCCCCCTACAATCACGGTCGCCAACGGCTTGAGCAGTTCGGCTCCCGAACCGGTCGCCAGCGCCAGCGGCACCATGCCGATGCCCGCAGCCAACGCGGTCATCAGCACCGGACTCACGCGGTGCTCCGCGCCCACCAGGATCGCCTCCTCAAGGGGCAGCCCCTCTTGTTCCCGGAGGGTCTTGATGTGCATGATCAGGATGATCCCATTGCGGATCGCGATCCCGAACAGCAGGATAAAGCCGATGGCCGAGGGAATGGAGAGCACGCCGCCCGAGAGGAAGACCGCAAAGACGCCGCCCGCCAGCGCAAATGGCAGATTGGACATCACCAGCACGGCCGAGGTGACCGACCCGAGACTCATATACAGCAGGAGAAACACCGCCACCAGGATCAGGCCGCCCAGGAGAATTAGCTGCCGCATGGCTTCCTGCTGCGCTTCGAACTGCCCGCCGTAGACCACGAAGTACCCTTCCGGCAACCTGACCCGCTGCGCTACCGCGGCCTGCACCTCCTCGATGTACCCGCCCAGGTCCCGACCTTGGACATTGGATTGAATGACGATCCGCCGCGACACGTTCTCGCGGTTGATGGTGTTGGGACCTTTGCCGTAGCGGATTTGGGCGACCCGTTCCAATGGCACCGTCGGACCAGCGGGTGTGTCGATGAGTAGTTGCCGCATCTTGTCGACGTCGTCGCGATAGGCCTGATCGAAGATGACGGTGAGGTCGTATGTGCGTTGTCCATCGATGACCTGGGTCGCCGCTTCTCCCTTGAACGCCGTCTCGATAAACCGCGACACCTGGCCCACCGACAGCCCGTAGCGGGCCGCGGCGTTGCGATCCACCTGGATCTGGAGTTGGGGGATATCCACCTGCTGTTCGACCAGCACGTCGGCCGCACCGGGGACCGACCGCACCGCCGCGGCCAGGTTCTGCGCCGTGGAGCGCAGGACCTCGAGGTCGGGACCGAAGAGCTTGATCGCCACCTGCGCGGTCACGCCGGAGAGGAGTTCGTCGATCCGGTGTTGGATGGGCTGGCCTACGAACGTCGCGGCGCCGGGGAATTGTTCCAGCTTCTCGCGAATATCGGCGAGCAGCGCTTCGCGCGGCCGCGTGCGCTGCTCCGGCGGCTTCACGTTGACGAGGATTTCGTTCACGTTGACGCCCTCGGCGTGCTCGTCCTGCTCCGCGCGCCCGGTGCGGGCCGAGGTGGAGACCACCTCGGGGATCTCCAGGAGCGCCCGCTCCACCTGTCTGCCGATGCGCAACGACTCCTCAAGCGAGGTGCCGGGCAGCATGCGCACGTTGATCACGTACGTCCCCTCGTCCATGATCGGCAGGAACTCCTTGCCCACGAACGGCGTCAGCGCCACGGCCACGGCGATGATCACGAACACGATCCCGACCACTGGCCAGCGATGCCGGAGCACGCGGGTCAGCAGCGGCCGATACCAGCGATGCACCCAGGCCAGGATGGGGCTTTCGCGGTGCACGGACCCTGACTGGGACGCCAGGAACAGGTAGCTCAGCGCGGGATTGAGCGTGACCGACACCAGCAGCGAGGCAGCCATCGCCACGATCACGGTGGTCGCCAGCGGCCCGAAGAGCCGGCCCTCGATCCCCTTGAACGCGAAGATTGGGAGAAAGACCAGCATGATGATGATCGTGGCGTAGACCACCGAGCCCACGATCTCCTTCGTGGCCGCCAGCACGATCTCTCGCCTGGCGTCGTTCCCCACCGGCGAGGACTGGCCCGATGCCTCTCGCAAGCGCCGGTGGATGTTCTCGACCACGATGATCGCATCGTCCACCACCAGGCCAATCGCGATCGTCAGCGCCGCCAGGGTCATGACATTGAGCGTCATTCCCTGGACGGCGATGAACAGCACCCCGAGGATCAATGACAAAGGAATGGCGGTCAGCGTGATCAGCGAGGCGCGAAGGTTCCACAGAAAGACGAACAGAATCACCACCACCAGGACCGCGCCTTCGAGAAAGGACTCCCGCACCGTGCGGATCGCCCGTTCAATGACCTCGGCCTGCACGTACTCGGTGGCGATCCGAACGCCGTCCGGAAGGGTGGTCTCGAGCTCATCGAAGATCCCGAAGACCTTGGCCGTCAACTCCAGCGTGTTGGTGCCCGGCTGCTTCACGATTCGCCCGAGCACGGCTTCGTTGCCGTTCAGGCTCCCCGCTCCCCGCCGGACCGCCGGCCCCGCCACTCTGACCTCGGCCACGTCTTTGACATAGATCGGCACGCTGTCCCGGGTGGTGATCACCACGTTCTCGATATCGGCCAACGTCTGAATCCGTCCGAGCCCGCGGATCAGATACTCCTGCTGCCGCTCCTGGGAGAATCCGCCCGCGGCGTTGAGATTGCTTTGCTCGAGGGCTTCGAAGACGTCACTGAGGGAGAGGCCGTAGTGGGTCAGGTGCACCGGATGGACGACCACCTGGTACTCCTTCACGAACCCGCCCATATTCAGGATATTGGCGATGCCTCCGGCTGATTGGAGCCGAAACCGGATCACCCAGTCGGCCAAATCCCGCATCTCCAGTGGCGAGAGGCTGTTCTTCTCGTCCACTAACGCGAACTCGACGATCTCGCCCAGCCGCGACGCGATCGGCGTCATGAACGGCGCCTCGGCCCCTGCAGGGAGCTTCACGGTGGCCAGGCGCTCGGTGACGATCTGTCGGGCCTGGAACACGTCGGTGCCCCACGCAAATTCCACGATCACCACCGAGAGCCCGATCCCCGAGGAGGACCGGACACGGGTCACGAACGGCATGCCGTTGAACACGCTTTCCAGGGGAAAGGTCACCAGCGCCTCGACCTCCTCCGGCGACCAGCCCGGAGCCTCGGTCAGAATCGTGACCCGCGGGTCGGTGATATCGGGGTACACGTCCACCGGCATCTGCGACGCCACGCGAGCGCCCGCGAAGAGCACGAGCAGCGCCCCGGCGACCACGAGCAACCAGTTCTTCAGCGAGAAGTCGACGATCTTGGACCACATGCCGCATCCTCCTCAGTGCCCGTGTTCTTGCACGCCGCCCTTGATCACAATCGAGGACAGCAGTTCGTAGTGGCCTTGTGTGACGACGCGGTCGCCCGGCTCAAGGCCTCGCACGATTTCGACGTAGCGGTCATCCTGAGTCCCGGTAGCCACGCTGCGGCGACGGTACGCGTCTCCTGCTTCGACAAACACCACCAACTCGCCGCCGGCGCGGAGGACCGCCTGCTTGGGAATCGCCAGGACCTGGGATCGGCTGCCCACGACGATCGCCAATTGCGAGAACATTTCCGGCTTGAGCTCATAGCGGGGATTGGGCACCTCGACCCACACGTGCACCGTGCGTTTCTCGGGCTCGACCATCCCGCCCATGCGGACGATGCGTCCCTCGAACACGTGGTCGGGCAAGGCCACCACGCTGACGCGGGCGGTCTGCCCCACCCGGACCTGCTGCGATTCGTGCTCGGGCAGATCGCCTTCGACCCACATGACCGAGGGATCGATGATCTCGAACAGCACCGAGCCCGGCCCCACGGCCTCGCCGACCTTGGCATCCCATTTGGAGATCACGCCCGCGATCGGCGCGGTGAGCGGAATCAACGGGGGCGGGTTGCCGAACTGCCGGCTCCGCAACTCGGCCAAGAGCTGCCCTTGCTTCACGCGATCCCAGGGATTGACCAGCGCGCGCTCCACGATGGCCTCGGTCTTGGGCCCGACGGCCGCCAACCGGTTGGCCTGGGGTTTCACGACGCCGTTGATGCTGATGACCTTTTGGATCGTCCGGGCCGCAGCCGGTTCCACGGTCAGGCCGATGTTGCGTTTCGCCTCGTCGCTCAGGCGAATGCCTTCCATTTCATCCGCGGCATGACCGTCCGGCTCGCCGGCCTCCTTGGTGTCAGCATGGGGCTGCTCTGTCTTGGACTCGGCACGGGTGTGCCCTTCATCGGCGCGAACCGGATAGGCACTTCCCATCCGCAACGCAACGACCAACACGAACACGCCGATAATGACCCGCCATCCGAATCTCCTCACGTTCGTCCATCGTTTCATGGCCCGTCTCCTTCGTCTGGGCGACTCATGGGTGCGGTTCCACCGATCCGGCCGCCGATGTCTCGCTCCAGCGCCACCAGCGCCACTTGGTGCTCATACTGCACGCCGAGATAACCGAGTTGCGTCTCCGCGAATCGCCGCTGGGCCTCCATGATCTGGAGGATCCCGGCCAACCCTTGTTCGTACGCCTGTCGGGTGAGATCGAGATTGTTTTTGGCGAGGGGCACCACGTCGTTCTCAAAGTGGTGGAGCCGCTCTTCGGCCGAGGCGATGCGGGCGACTGCCACATGGACCTCTTGCGCGATGCGGGCTTTCAAGGCCGCGCGTTCGGATTCGGCTCGCCGCAGACGCGATTGCGCCGCCATCAACTCCCCTCGCTTGCGGTCGAACAGCGGGAGCGGGATCGAGAGCTTTACCCCCAAGAGCCGGTCGCTGTCAGAGAGACCCGGCTCGTCGAAGATGGTCCGCTCTTCGGTCACATCGAGCGAGACAGCCAGATCCGGAACGCGCTCCGCTCGAACGAGCGCGACCTCACCCTCCGCTCGTTCAGATTCAACGGTCAAGGCGCGGAGATCGGGCCTCCGTCCGAGCGCCTCATTCTGAAGGGCGGAGTTCTGCTTCATGACAACGGGAGCCGCGCGCAGAGTGCCTTGGGCCGTGATCAGCTCCTCGGCGGCCCGGCCCATCAGCGTGTTGAGGGCCGCTCGGGCATCCACCAGTTCCTGTTCGAGAGCCACGGTCTCCTGCACTCTGGTGTGGTACTCGACTTTGGCAAGGGTCACGTCCATTTCAGGAGCGAACCCTTCGCGGAAGCGCCCCTCGCTGAGCACAACCAAGCGGTTGGCCAGGTCGATCTGCTCACGCGCGAACGTCATGCGCTCCTGGGTGAACAGCAGCCGATAGAACGCGTCCTCGACCTCCGCGATCAATCGCCGCTTCGCGTCGTCGACAGTCTGCTCGACCATCGTGACGCCGAGACGGGCGTTGTCCTGACGTTGACCTCGCTTGCCGGCCGTCACGATGGTTTGGGTAATACCGATCGACCGTCGCCCTTCTCCGTCTCCGGCGAAGAACCGATCAGTCTCCAGGTCCAGATCGAGTTCCGGATTGGGGTACGCCCCCGTCTGCAGCAGCACGCCTTGGGCGGTCGCCCGCTCCTGCTCCCGGCTTTTCAACTCGGGGTTTTGCCGGAGCGCTGTTTCAACGGCTTCTTCAACGTTGACGGCACGCGGCGTTTCATGAGTTGCGCGGTCCTCGGCAACGACCGGCCGACTCCAGGCCGCCACAGACATCATAAACACCAAACCGACAAACACTCGTCGTGTGGAAAGATCCTTGGTCATTAAACGCTCCGCAGCAAAGGGGTCCAGACCCGGGCGCGTGCAACGTAGCCGCGGACCCTGGTCGGGAACGCTGAGTCGAACCTACCTAGCGTTGAGGTGCGGAGACGGGTTTAGAGACGGTACTGCCGGTGCAGGGTATACAGGGAGGCGGATTGGGCTTTGAAGCCGCGTTCCTCGCGGAACGGGGTCGTCAGATCGACGTCAACTTGGTCCCAGTCCTGTAATGAGAGAGGAACCGGAACAGCGGCTGTGACTGGCTGGGTGGTTTCTCGGTCCAAGGCGCCCCGCGCGACGGTCACGGCATCGGCACACGGCGGATGCGATTCAACGAACCGATGGGTATAGGAATCAAAACAGCACGGATCCCGATCGCTGGCATGCGACGCCGGCGCGTGCGGTTCGACGATCTCCGTCCCCTGCGCGTGCAGGCATGGCGCCAGGATCAAAACCGCCAACAGGGTCAAAATCCCGATGGCTGATGACCGATGATATGTTGATCGCACGGGAATGTCTCTCTTCATCGCCGGTGTCGGTATCCAACCCTACTCGACAAGTGACTGAAAGTCAACGCGCGGTATTCCCCGGTGACGCGTATGCGAAACCGCCTGTATCGCAAGGGACGAGGACGGTTTTCGCGAGTGGGCGTCCCAAACAACAATGGCTGAGGCGACCAAACCTATCGCCAGCCTAGTGCGCATTGTGAGCACGAGGATCATGATCTCCGACGCCAGAAGAAACGGTGTCCATCGACTCCTCCTGGGGTTCGCCTGGAGAAGCCCGTTCGGTTTCCGTGTCGGTGGTGGACATGTGGCCACCGCGATTGTCGCCAAAATAGAACACCCCCAACATAATAATGGCGCCAACAGCCGTAATGAGTGACCACAGGACCGCTTGCTCTATCCAACGCCTTCTCTTTTTCACCCTAATCTTTTTCATTTAGCCAGCCTATGGGCAAACTGTGCACTCGCGCCCTGACAGCATCTCGGCCAAGGCCTGGAGCGGCATCCACCACATATTGGGACTCGACAAGTAATCCATCTCTCCTCGAAGGAGATCCAGAGCCAAAACGAGCCCCGTGAACAAAAGCGGTAACTCAGCCAATCGGTTGCAGAACAATCGGGTCATGGTGCGAAGCGTTCGACCGACGTCCCCTCAACGGCCGCATTGTCGTTTCCGCTCGGAGAGAACGCACTTGGCTCGGACAACGAGCGTCCCCTCCACCACAGATAGATCACCGGGATCACGATGAGCGTCAACAACGTGGACGTGACCATGCCGCCGATCATGGGCGCGGCGATGCGTTTCATCACGTCCGCCCCTGCGCCGTGGCTCCACATGATGGGGATGAGTCCGAAGATGATCGCCGACACCGTCATGACCACCGGCCTCACCCGAAGGACCGCGCCCTCGATCACCGCGTCCAGCAGCTCGGCGCGCGAGCGCAACCGCCCCTCGCGCCGGCGACGGTGGAACGCTTCATCGAGGTAGATCACCATAACCACGCCGGTCTCCGCGGCCACGCCCGCCAGCGCGATGATGCCCACCCACACCGCGACGCTGAGGTTGTAGTGCAACAGGCCCAGCAACAGCACACTGCCCACCACGGCGAAGGGAATCGAGAGCAACACGATCAGCGTCTGCGCCACCGACCGGAAGTTTAGGTAGAGCAACACGAAGACGAGCAACAGCGTCACCGGCACCACGACCTTCATCCGGTCTTGCGCCCGCAGCAGGTATTCGTACGAACCCGCCCAGACCAGCGACGTCCCCGCAGGCAGCGTGACCCGTTCGGCCACGCGTTGTTTGGCCTCCTCCACGTAGCCGGCCAAGTCACGGCCCGTTACATCCACGTACACGATCCCTGCCAGTGAGCCGTTTTCATCACGCACCATCGAGGGTCCCATCGTCGTTTCGACGGTCGCGAGCTGGCCCAGCGGCACCGTGGCGCCTCCGGGCGTCGGCACCAGCACGCGCGCAAGGCTCTCCGGGTCTTCGCGCAACCCCCGGGCGTATCGCACGTTCACCGGGTACCGTTCGCGGCCTTCCACCGTGGTCGTCACGTTGACGCCCCCGATCGCCGCCTCGATCACGTGTTCCACGTCGCCGACCGTGAGGCCGTACCGCGCCGCCTGTCCCCGATCCACCGTAATGTCGAGGTAGTAGCCGCCGGTGACCCGTTCGGCGAATGCGCTGCGCGTCCCGGGAAGATCCGACAGCGCGCCTTCGATCTCCTGACCCACGCGGTCGATGTCCGTCAGATCGCGGCCCAAGATCTTGATCCCGACCGCGCTGCGCACGCCCGTGGCCAGCATCTCGGTGCGGGTCTGGATCGGCATCCACCAGATGTTGGGCATACCGGGAAAGTGGACCAGCCGATCCATCTCGGCGATGAGGCCATCCCACGTCATCCCGGGACGCCACTCGGACTCGGGCTTGAGCGTGATCGTAGTCTCGGCCATGGACAAGGGCGCGGGGTCGGTGGCGGTCTCGGCACGGCCGATCTTCCCAAACACGGTGTCCACTTCGGGGATGGTCTTGAGTAACGCGTTCTGTTGCTGGAGGACCTGTGTGGCCTTGGTGATGGAAATACCGGGAAGCGCAGTGGGCATGTAGAGGATCGTGCCCTCATTGAGCGGCGGCATGAATTCCGACCCCAACGAGCGGTAGATCGGGATCGTCGTGACCAGGAGGAGCACGGCCGCGGCCATGACGACCACGCCATGCCGCAGGGCCACGCGCGCCACGGGGGCGTAGAGCGCGACCAGGGCACGGTTGATCGGGTTCTTGGCGGTGGGAGTAATGTGGCCCCGAATCAGAGCCACCATGAGCAACGGGACCACGGTGATCGACACGATCGAGGCAAAAAACATCGAAAACGTCTTGGTGAACGCGAGCGGCTTGAACAATCGCCCTTCCTGCGCCTCCAACGTGAAGACCGGGAGGAACGACACGGTGATAATCAACAGGGAGAAGAACAACGGCCGACCCAACTCTTTGGCGGCGTCGATGATGATCGCGCGGCGCCGAGCGGGGTCGCGCGCGGCGGCCGGGTCCTGTTCGAGCCGCTGGTGCGCGCCCTCGATCATCACGATCGCGGCATCCACCATGGCCCCGACCGCGATCGCGATCCCGCCCAGCGACATGATGTTGGACGTCAACCCCAAGGCCTGCATCGCAATGAACGAAAGGAACAAGGCGAGGGGCAATGTCAGAATGGCGACCAGCGCCGAACGGACATGAAACAAGAAGACGATGCTCACCAAACTCACGACCACCGTGACCTCGACCAGCTTCTCGCGCAGCGTCGCGATGGCGCGGTGGATCAGGTCGGAGCGGTCGTACGTCGCGACCACGGAGATGCCCTCCGGAAAGGACGGCTGCAATTGCGCGAGTTTGGCTTTCACCCGGTCGATCACCGCGAGCGCGTTCTCGCCGTAGCGCATCACGACGACGCCGCCGACGACCTCGCCTTCGCCGTTGAGTTCCACGACCCCGCGGCGCATCTCCGGTCCGAGCGCGATCGTGGCCAGGTCTTGGAGCAGGATCGGCGTGCCCGTCGCGGAGGTCCCCAGCGGCACGACCTGGAGATCCTGGAGCGATTGCAGATAGCCGCGGCCCCGGATCATGTATTCGCGCTCGCTCATCTCGATCGCGCGCCCACCCACGTCGTTGTTGCTCATGCGGACCGCGTCGATCACCCGCGTGAGGGGGATGTGGTAGGCCAGCAGCTTGTTCGGGTCGACCGCGATCTGGTACTGCTTCACGAACCCGCCGACCGACGCCACCTCCGCCACGCCCGGGACGGACTGGAGCTGATAACGCAGGAACCAATCCTGGAACGAACGCAACTCGGCCAGATCGTGCCGGCCCGTCTTGTCCACCAATGCGTATTGATACACCCAGCCCACGCCGGTCGCGTCGGGGCCGAGAATCGGCGTCACCCCTTCGGGCAGCCG
>JBMOMC010000005.1:0-3850 GCA_049325335.1 Nitrospirota bacterium | reverse complement strand
TTATCCGCTGCCAAAGCAAAAACCCCGCTCAGTCTACTGAGCGGGGTTTTGGGATAAGTGCCTGACGATGACCTACTCTCGCATGGGCAATGCCACACTACCATCGGCGATGCAGCGTTTCACTTCTGAGTTCGGGAAGGGATCAGGTGGTTCCACTGCTCTATTGTCGTCAGGCAAAACGAATGGTCTGTTGTGCCAACAAGGATTCGAGCGAGTTTATTCTGAGGATACAAACGTGAGCATCTTCGTGTCCGTGACCGCAAGCTTCGGTGCTGCCTGCACAACGCTTGGGTGTTATATGGTCAAGCCTCACGGGTAATTAGTACGGGTAAGCTGAACGCCTCGCGGCGCTTACACATCCCGCCTATCAACCTTGTCGTCTTCAAGGGCCCTTCAGGGAGCTTAACGCTCCAGGGAGATCTCATCTTGAAGGGGGCTTCCCGCTTAGATGCTTTCAGCGGTTATCCCGTCCGAACGTAGCTACCCGGCGATGCCACTGGCGTGACAACCGGAACACCAGAGGTTCGTTCACTCCGGTCCTCTCGTACTAGGAGCAACTCTTCTCAAATCTCCAACGCCCACTGCAGATAGGGACCGAACTGTCTCACGACGTTCTAAACCCAGCTCGCGTACCACTTTAAATGGCGAACAGCCATACCCTTGGGACCGGCTTCAGCCCCAGGATGTGATGAGCCGACATCGAGGTGCCAAACACCGCCGTCGATATGAACTCTTGGGCGGTATCAGCCTGTTATCCCCGGAGTACCTTTTATCCGTTGAGCGATGGCCCTTCCATGCAGAACCACCGGATCACTAAGACCTGCTTTCGCACCTGCTCGACTTGTAGGTCTCGCAGTCAAGCACGCTTTTGCCTTTACACACATTGCGCGATTTCCGACCGCGCTGAGCGCACCTTCGTGCTCCTCCGTTACTCTTTGGGAGGAGACCGCCCCAGTCAAACTACCCACCACACACTGTCCCCGATCCGGATTACGGACCCAGGTTAGAACCTCGAACATGCCAGGGTGGTATTTCAAGGTCGACTCCACCCGAACTGGCGTCCAGGTTTCAACGTCTCCCACCTATCCTACACAAGCAGGTTCAAAGTCCAGTGTGAAGCTATAGTAAAGGTTCACGGGGTCTTTCCGTCTTGCAGCGGGTACACCGCATCTTCACGGCGAATTCAATTTCACTGAGTCTCGGCTGGAGACAGTGCCGCCATCGTTACGCCATTCGTGCAGGTCGGAACTTACCCGACAAGGAATTTCGCTACCTTAGGACCGTTATAGTTACGGCCGCCGTTTACCGGGGCTTCGATCAAGAGCTTCGCTTGCGCTGACCCCATCAATTAACCTTCCGGCACCGGGCAGGCGTCACACCCTATACGTCCACTTTCGTGTTTGCAGAGTGCTGTGTTTTTAATAAACAGTCGCAGCGGCCTTTTCACTGAGACTACCGATCGCTTACGGGGTAAACCCTTCACAACCAGTAGCGCACCTTCTCCCGAAGTTACGGTGCCATTTTGCCTAGTTCCTTCAGCCGAGTTCTCTCAAGCGCCTTAGGTTTCTCACCCTGACCACCTGTGTCGGTTTCGGGTACGGACACACATCACCTGAAGCTTAGAGGCTTTTCCTGGAAGCAGGGCACCAGCAACTTCCCGCAGCAAAGCTGCAGTGGTCTCGGCTCTCGGCATTAACCCTCCGGATTTACCTGGAGGATCTGCCTACAACCTTTCCCCGGGACATCCAACACCCGGTATGCCTAGCCTTCTCCGTCCCCCCATCGCAGTGATGCGTGGTATCGGAATATTAACCGATCATCCATCGACTACGCCTTTCGGCCTCGCCTTAGGGCCCGACTCACCCTGCGCCGATTAGCGTTGCGCAGGAACCCTTGGTCTTCCGGCGAACGGGTTTTTCACCCGTTTTATCGTTACTCATGTCAGCATTCGCACTTCTGATACCTCCAGCATGCCTCTCGACACACCTTCGCAGGCTTACAGAACGCTCCCCTACCACGTGCTTGCGCACATCCGCAGCTTCGGTATCCAGTTTGAGCCCCGTTACATCTTCCGCGCAGGCCGACTCGACCAGTGAGCTATTACGCTTTCTTTAAATGATGGCTGCTTCTAAGCCAACATCCTGGCTGTCTGAGCCTTCCCACATCGTTTCCCACTTAACTGGAATTTGGGGACCTTAGCTGGCGGTCTGGGTTGTTTCCCTCTTCACGACGGACGTTAGCACCCGCCGTGTGTCTCCCACGCTGTACTCCCAGGTATTCGGAGTTTGCAACGGTTTGGTAAGTCTCAATGACCCCCTAGCCGTAACAGTGCTCTACCCCCTGGGGTAATACGTGAGGCGCTACCTAAATAGCTTTCGGGGAGAACCAGCTATCTCCGAGCTTGATTAGCCTTTCACTCCTATCCACAGCTCATCCACTACCTTTTCAACGGGAGTTGGTTCGGGCCTCCAGTACGTGTTACCGCACCTTCACCCTGGCCATGGATAGATCGCCCGGTTTCGGGTCTATTCCCAGCGACTATGTCGCCCTTATCAGACTCGGTTTCCCTACGGCTCCCCTAAATGGTTAACCTCGCCACTGAGAATAAGTCGCTGACCCATTATACAAAAGGTACGCAGTCACCCTTGCGGGCTCCCACTGCTTGTACGTGCACGGTTTCAGGTTCTATTTCACTCCCCTCTCCGGGGTTCTTTTCGCCTTTCCCTCACGGTACTGGTTCACTATCGGTCAGTCAGGAGTATTTAGCCTTGGAGGATGGTCCCCCCATCTTCAGACAGGATTTCACGTGTCCCGTCCTACTCGTTTTCACGCACCTCGACCTTTCGCATACGGGGCTATCACCCACTGTGGCCGGCCTTTCCAGACCGTTCTGCTAAATCGTGATGCGCTTAAGGGCTGCTCCCCGTTCGCTCGCCGCTACTAGGGGAATCTCGGTTGATTTCTTTTCCTCGGGGTACTTAGATGTTTCAGTTCTCCCGGTTCGCTTCACGCACCTATGTATTCAGTACGTGATACCTGGATTACTCCAGGTGGGTTTCCCCATTCGGACATTTCCGGATCAACGCTTGTTTGCCAACTCCCCGGAACTTTTCGCAGGCTGCCACGTCCTTCATCGCCTCTGACTGCCAAGGCATCCACCATGCACGCTTAGTCACTTGACCATATAACCCCAAACGTTGTGCCTTCCAGCACCTGCGCTTCGAGCTACAAGCAAATACCCAGCGCCAACACAAGCAACACCTATAAACGCTTGCGATCAATCTACGAAAACAATCGCTTGTTTCCTCAGACTCGCTCCACCTTGTTAAAGAACCGATCCGTGGTCATCCCACGCACCGTCAGGCCAACAGACCAGAACCAAACAGCCTGCCTGGCTGCCGCCAAACCGCTTGCTTCTGCTCGCTTGCCCTCTACCACACCGTCTCGCTTTCTCACCACTCGCGCACTGGTGGAGCCAAGGAGGATCGAACTCCTGACCTCCTGCGTGCAAGGCAGGCGCTCTCCCAGCTGAGCTATGGCCCCAGTCCACGCAACATGCCACGCAAACCTGGTGGGTCTGGGTGGACTCGAACCACCGACCTCACCCTTATCAGGGGTGCGCTCTAACCACCTGAGCTACAGACCCAAGCCCCCATCAACAACAGGCCGGAACAGACAATACGTGTGAGTGCTACACCCATGCAGCGCGAGGGTCTAAGGTTTAGGAGGTGATCCAGCCGCAGGTTCCCCTACGGCTACCTTGTTACGACTTCACCCCAGTCATGAATCACACCGTGGTAAGCGCCCCCCTTGCGGTTAAGCTACCTACTTCTGGTGCAATCCACTCCCA
>JBMOMC010000004.1:0-4017 GCA_049325335.1 Nitrospirota bacterium | reverse complement strand
AGAAGCGATTTCATCATGCCGAGGCTGTCCTCGTTCAGATCAGGCGACTGGCCTGCATGCACAATGTCACTCCTGATCTTGTAGAGCTCCCCTGCTTTCCGATACGACTCGCGCCGTTTCGCGAGATCGCCACCAAGGACATGGGCCGTCCGGAGCCGAATTCGTTCAGTCGGAGCTGCCTTTTCGTCAGTTTTTGAAAGTGCAGATTCTAAGGCAATCATCCTCATCAAGAAGACCTGATCCCGACGCCGCTGCACGTTCGCTCGCCCTGCCCACGCGGCCGCGTTGACAAGCCGACTTTCGAAAGACTCCTTCGAGGCAGCTCTCAAGAGTCGGTTCATCGCGACGTACGCCTTGCTGTGGCTCCCTATCCCCATCTCATCCAGTCGTCTGATGGCTGCGCCCGCTTGGATCCTGCCGAGGTCGGCGCGCCCATGGCGCACGGCTACTATCCCCGACACTGCTCCGCCTTCGACGGCCTCGAACGCCGTCATCGGATCCAGGTATGCAGCCTCGATCGTCGGGCCAAAGTAGTCCAGCACGTCGATTGTTCGCCGGATCTCGTGCCCGCCCAGCGCGCGTGCAGCGGCTCCGTCCACAGCTGAGACAACCGTCATTGCCGTCATCTCCGTATCGAAGGCATCGCCAACGTGATCGAGGTTTTGCAGCCGCCGTGCCCTCCGGGAGGCTCTCGGTAGAAAGAAGACTCGGCCGAAACGCTTGACTCGATCTACGACCGGCGCATGCAAAGGAACATAGACGCGCCAACTCGTCGGGGCGGTTGCCAAGCTGGCTTCCATCGCGGCTATCGCCGCGGTCATGCGATCAAGAAACGCTCGCGTAGGCTCGGGGTGGCCTTGGCCATCTTCCCCAATTGCTGTCGTAATCGCCTCGTTCAGTTTTTCTTGGATGTACTCATGAGAAATCAGCGGACCATCCTTCCGCGAGGAAGCGTAGGCCTTCTGCAGCTCGGCGAGCGCGGACCGATAGAAGCCGGCCTCTGGATCAATGAGCGCGATCCTCGGTCGATGAGGAACGGCGATCACTTCCTTGACGGGGTTGCTGAGAGCAGGCGCTGCCGCTCTGATCTTGAAGATTGCGCACTGCACGAGCGACGATGCTCGCGCCGTACCAGGCGGCTTGCTCACGCTAGACACGCTGCCCAGAATACAACGTCAGGAGCGCGATCGACGGAGGGGTGTTTGGGGAAGCCGCCAAGCAACCTGCCGCCGCGCGAGCAGGAGAAGCGGTGGTGAGGTGATCGCCAGCCTTGACATGGTTGCACCTTTTGTTACCGTGTCCCCCGTTGAAGAAAGGTGCAGCCATGCTCGAGGAGACGGTCATTCACGAGGGCTTCGCGGCGGAGGCGAGGCTCGGAACGCTCGGCCTCGAGCTAGAACAGTTGCTGCGCGTTGTCACAGCGGGAGAGTTCGCACGAGCCGACGCCACGTTCTACGATCCCATCACTGCCGCCGGCACTAACGCGTACCAGGCTCGCGTTCGCACGCTTCGAGAAGTGTTCTGCCCCCACGGATGGGAGCTCGCTCGCCGGAACGGACTCGAGCTCATTGTAGCAGCGAGCGGAAGCCACTCTATCATCACGCGCGGCGGCGATGCTGCCGTCGGCCTAAAGGACGCGATCCCTCAACCCAAGGGCGAGATTGGCGATGGCGCGGCGGCGCTCTTGAACGGGACGTTGCCGCTCTTCGAAACGAAATGGCTGCAATCGCAAGGCGCCACGCGACCACAACATGAGATTTGGATGCTGCTCGTCCATGCCTCACCAACGACCGTGCGATCGGAGCTATCGCTGGGCTCCGAGATCAGCGACAAGTCCGTCTCTTTTTGGTTCGAGCGCATCATCCTTCCAGAACTAGATCCCAACAACCTCACCGGCCGCCGTCGCGACCAGAGCGACGAGACCCGCAGCGACGCACTGGACGTGCCCGTTATTCGTAAGAAGCAAGCATGAACGTCGATGGCATCGAAACATTCGAGCCGAGCAGGTTACTCATCGCGCGAAACCGCTCGGGGCTCACACAGCGAGCACTCGCCGAACTCGCAGGCGTTTCGGTTCGAGCACTGAAGGGCTATGAGGCGGGGCAGATCTGTCCCTCACGTGATGCATTGGACAGCATTGCGCGCGCTCTTCGGTACCCGCCGACGTTTTTCGAGGGCAATCCAATCGAGGCGCTCTGCTTGGAGGCAGCAAGCTTTCGTGCGTTGAGCAAGGCCAGCGCCACAGTTCGCAATCGAGCCGTGGCTTCCGGTACCTTCGCCGTTTCGCTCTTGTATCCGTTTCTAAGCGAACGCTTCGAGCTGCCACCTTTGGATCTTCCCGACTTCCGCAACGAGACTCCGACGGGAGCGGCGGAATCGCTACGGCAGCACTGGGGCCTCGGCCAGCGTCCGATTCCGCATCTCGTCAGCCAATTGGAATCGCGTGGCATTCGCGTCTTTTCCCTCTCGGAAGATTGTGACGCCATCGACGCTTTTTCGCTTTGGCATGACGGCACTCCGTTTGTCTTCCTGACCACACGCAAGACTGCTGAACGCAGCATCTTCGACGCCGCGCATGAACTCGGGCACCTAGTGCTCCATCGTCATGGTGTCCCGCAAGGCCATGATGCCGAAGCCGCAGCGGATCAATTCGCAAGCTGTTTCTTGCTGCCCGAACCGGCGATTCGCGCTGAAGCACCTCGGACACCAACAGTAACCGCTGTCGCTCAATTGAAGGGCCGGTGGCGCGCATCCGCTGCCGCGATTGCTCGACGTCTGCACGACCTGGGCTTGATGACCAGCTACCACTACACGCTCTTCAACAAGGAGCTCTCGCGAAGGGGGCGGGCAAACGAACCGGCGCCACTCCAACGGCAAACGTCTGTGGTCCTAGCGAAGGCGCTGGCTGCCTTGGCTGAAGAGGGTCTTGACCTCAGGGCAATTGCTCAAGCTCTTGACTTACCTGTGAGCGAGGTGCGCGCGCTAACGTTCGGCTTGAAGCCGGTACCGGGCAGTGGGCAAAGCGCCCGCTCAAGAGAGCCGAAGTTACGGCTCGTGCAATGATTGAGGTAGCGCTGACCGATGACACCCGTCACGTTCGTGCGCAGCGTGGAAGAATTCAGCAGTTGCGTGGTTCTTGGAGAGACGCGCGAGTCTCGCGTGCTCGAGTTCAAGAGTGACTACGCCGAGCGAAGTATCCCGAAGGGGGCGGCTACTCGCGACCAGCATCGACGCGAGGGCCGGAAGGAATGCGCGCGCGACATCGCACAGTTCGCCAACACGGACGGCGGCTGTCTGTTGATCGGCATCGACGAGGGCGTTGACTCTTCCGGCGCTCACATCGCTGCGCGAATCTCACCGATCGCCGATGTCGATGATCTCCGCAGATGGATCGAGGGTGCGGTTGCCGAGTTTCTCATTCCCTCCACCTTCTCCTTTGAGCTCACGGAGATTCCGGTCGCGGGGGGGCGCCTGTTAGCCGTAAATATTCCCGCATATCGGCATTTGGTTTCCGTTTGGGACCGCCAAAGCCACACAGCTGAGTTCCTTCGACGTACAAGCCAAGGAAAAGCGTGGATGAATCCGGACGAGATGGAAAGGCATCTGATGAACGGATCCCGAGCAGCCTACCTGACGTTTTCTCATGTCATCTCTCGCGCACCATCACCGCACATCGTGCTCGTTGACGGTTACTGGGTGCAGCATGGAATGTATGGCACGCCACTTCAGCCACTTACGACAGCGGGCCCCGCACAGCTTACCAGTAGGAATGACGAGTCGTTCACGCTTAGCGTACCACTGGAGTACGGAAACCATACAATTGAAATTCCGTATAGCTTGATCGAGCACACGTGGCTTGATGCCAACAGAAGAACGAACGTGATGCTCAGTTGCCGCCTGGTGCTTACAGGACAAATCTTCCAAATCACGTCGCGAGGATGACCGCGCATCCCGTTGCGAAACCGGTCGTCTCCGTTCCCCAACGATTCAACAAGTCGACGAGCGGCGACGCGCACA
>JBMOMC010000003.1:1245-4561 GCA_049325335.1 Nitrospirota bacterium | reverse complement strand
AAGTATCGCTACTGGACGCGCTTCAACTGACCGAGAACGCCGAGCCAGGCCGTTGGTTTGCACCCGGTGGCCTGGCTCAATCGATCGCTGTTTCGGAGTTCAGGCAGATGAAGATGACGCAAGCAGGCTACCAGCAACGCAGTTGCGGCGCGTCGAAGGCGCTGGCGAGGCTGCGTCGGCGGGGCGCTCCGGTTGCATTGGTAACGAGTTGGGCGCTGGTGTTGCCGACGTTGGTTCCACTGCGCGTGCTGGCTCAGGCGGGAGAAGCACCGCAAAGCGAAGCTGCGGAGTCGGACGCGGGGAGAGCGCGCGAGTTGGAGGCAACGGCAAGGGAGCGCATCAATCGGCAGAGCGGTTCGAACACGGGCTCGTCGAATCCGGCTGCTGCAAAGCGATTGCCTGGAGTGGGGGCAACGAGTGCAGCGACGGCGGGTTCGCAGAATCCGACGCCGAGTGCTGAATCGGAGAAGACGGCTTATCTCGCGGTCGCACCGGGCGCGGCGGGGGACAAGACTGGTGCGTCGAGTCAGGCGATTTCGGTGCCGAAGGGCGCGGGAACAATCGAAGGGCTGGGCGAGAGTTTCTCGACGCAGCTGTCGACCGGCGTTGCTACGTTTCAGGTGCCGTTTGCGTTGCCTGCGGCGCGCGGGGGAGCGCAGCCGAGCCTTGCGTTGAGTTATTCGTCCGCAAATGGGTGGGGAGTGGCGGGCGTTGGTTGGGATGTGGGGGTGCCGTTCATTGCGCGTCAGACTGATCGCGGCATTCCGCACTATGCCGATGGCGCCGATTACGGGCCGAACCAAGATCACTTCGTGTTCAATGGCGGGCAGGAGCTGGTTCCGATTTGCACGGTGGCGAGCACTGGGTCGGCGCTGACGTGCGACAAGGCTTTGCCGGGGGAAGAGATGCCTGCGTGGAGCGCTGGATCTCAATATTTTCGGCCTCGCGTCGAAGGTTCGTTTCTTCGTTTCTTTTGGGATCCGTCGCACCTGAGCTGGCGCGTTCAGGACAAGTCGGGGATCACGATGGAGTTCGGGGTTCCGCTCGACGAACTGAGCTATCGCGGCGGGCTCGAGGTGAATCCATCGAATGCGAGCGAGATCTATCGCTGGAACTTAGTGAGGCAATACGACACGCAGGGTGGGGCCAATCCTAGTTCGGCTGCGGAGGCGCCAACACCGCACAATGTGGTGGTGTACCGGTACCGGCAGGACGACGGTAACGCAAGTTTACTAAGCGACATTTACGACACGCCACCTGCTGCCGAGCCGAGCACGAAGGACCTGAAGCGGTTCGCTCATCATACGCACCTCGAATACGAAGCGCGCACGGATCCGACGACGTCGTATCGGGCGGGTTGGGCAATTCGGCACGGCTTGCGGCTCGCGCGCGTCGACGTGACGAGCAAGAGTTTCAACAATGGCGATGTGCTGCTGCGACAGCAGGTGCGGCGCTATCACTTGGAGTATGACCGGGCGTATCACTCGTCGTACTTGGTGGGTGTGCAGGTTGAAGGGCGGTGCGCTGGAGGCGAATCGGCGAGCCAACCCAGTGAAGACTTCAGCGGCGTTTTACCCTCGCCTGCGAAGACGAACTGTCCGCGATTGCCGGCGATGTCGTTCGAGTACACGCACGTCGCTGCAACGTCGGACTTGCCGGGATACGAAGGGTTCGATCATCAGGTTCGCGATATATCCGGAACGCCACCGCACTCTGTTGATGAGGAGTTGACGGACTTCTTCGATTTGAATGGAGACGCGCTGCCGGACGTGCTCGTCACCGCGCCAGGTCTGTATGGCGCTGGGTTCGGGCAATTTTTGAATTCACCAGGTGGTCATGGCGACAGCTTTTCGGGTGCGTCGACTCTGCGTGTCAGCGGGGTAGCCGGCGATACGGCGAACAGCTTGAAGCTAAGCAACCCGAACGTCGCGGTGCTGGATCTGGACGGCGATGCGCGGGTTGATTTGCTGCACATGCCGCTTTTTAAGACGTACGCGGTATATGCGCTGTTGTCGGGAGGCGTCACGGGACGCAGTGTGACGACGGCGAGTCAACAGAGCCCCAAGCTTGATTTGGGTCGGGATGCGCTTGCGACGCGCGTGTTCGATGTCAACGCGGACGGCTTGGTAGACGTCGTGATTTCTACCGGCACGGAGCTGCAAACGTTTTTCTCGCTGGGGCGCTTCCCTGGTCAGAGGGACCAATTCGGTTGGGCGGAGCTCACCGGTGCGACTAGCTCCGCAGGCAGCAACGACCCGGTGCGAACCTGCTTGCCGTGGAATGCGAGCGCAGTGGACTTCGGCAATCGCGAGTTCCAGCTCGGAGACTTCAACGGCGACGGCTTGCAAGACATCGTGCGCGTGCAGCGCGGCGCGATTCGGTACTGGCCGGGGCGCGGCAACGGTTACTTTGGCACCGGCAATCGGAATGACTGCGCGGCGGGAACGTTTGGCGCGAATTCCGATGTGCTGATGGAGAACAGTCCTCAGTACTCGGACATCAACGGCACGTCGCTGCGCGTCGATGACGTGAATGGTGACGGATTGGACGATTTGGTGCAGGTGAGGATGGATGCCGTCGACGTGTGGCTGAACGTCGATGGTGTGAGCTGGACGAACCGGCACATCATCAATGGGACGCCGGCGAGCCCGTCGTTTGCGAACCGCGTGCGGTTGGTTGACATCAATGGCTCGGGAACGCGCGATATTTTGTGGGCGGACGCGCGCGGGTATCAGTACATCGATTTGCAAGGTGGCAAGCGCGCTGGATTGTTAAAGCGCGTGGTGAACGGGCTCGGGAAGACGACTGACATCGAATACTCGACGTCCACTGAGGAGATGTTGGCTGCCGATCGTGCTGGCGGATCGACGACGTGGTCGAGCCCGTGGACGACGCGGATGCCGATCGTTGCGCAGGTGGTGAAGCGAGTCACGGATAGCGACAACTTGTCCGCGGGAGGCGTTGGGCCGAACCAGATCGTGACGGAGTACAGCTATCGCGATCCGGCCTACGACGGGCGGCAGCGAGAATTCAGGGGGTTCGGGCGGGCACGTTCGCGTCGAGTGGGCGATAGCAATAGCCCGAGCGACTACACGGAGACACAGTTTTTGTTGGGGGAGTGCCGCAACGGCACTGTCGATTCGAACGGCGACTGCGGTGATCCCGCGCTGGACAATCCGCGCGAAGCATTGAAAGGGCTGCCGGTTGCGTCGGAGCAGTACGACGAAACCGGTGTGGTGCGTTCGACGGAGCGCATCGCGTATCGGTTGCGCAAGCTGTATGCCGGTCGCGACGGGCGCGATGTGTTTCACGCCTT
>JBMOMC010000003.1:0-1145 GCA_049325335.1 Nitrospirota bacterium | reverse complement strand
GTCATCTCGGAAATCTTGTATACGAATGGTTGCGACGGCGCGGGCCTCATCACAGCGGCCGCGTACGACCGCGGGCTTGCGAAGCCAACTGTAGTAACCGACGCAACCGGGCAGAGCAGCGTCATCAGCTACGATGAGTTCGGCAGGCTCGCGACCTTGCGACGCCCGACTGCTGACGGAGGACAAACGCAGAACTCGCTGAGCGTCACGTATTCGCTCGCAACGCCGACACGCCCCTATTCGACTGTGACGACGTTGACACAAGACGCTGCCACGACGTCGGGCACGGAGACCCAATGGTCGGTTGCGTTCATCGATGGAATGGGGCGCACGCGCTTGACACGTTCCGAAGCGGATACGTTGCAGGGCCGCGACGCAGGTTCGGCAATCGAGGCCGGCGTCGTCACGTTCGATGCCAAAGGCGCTGCAGCGCGCGCATATCAGCCAATATTTGTCAACGCTCAGGCAACTGATCCGTTGCCCACGAGAGCACCGCCAACGCCGTACGTCGCGACTATCTACGACGCATTCGGCCGGGCAAAGGACGTGTACCACGTCGCGCCTGGCGAGAACATTTTGACGCTACACAATGACTATCACGCGCTGTGTAGCGACGCTTGGGACGCTGCCGATAAGAGTCAAGGTGGAGATCCAAGCCACGCGGACACGTACGCTTCGACCTGTGTCGACGGCCATGGTCGAACGACGTGCACCACGGAGCGCATCCGAAAGAACAACGCCCTCGAGCAACATGACGTGTGCACTCGCTACCTGCCCAGCGGTGAACCCGAAGCGATCACGCGCGTCAACGTGGGCTCCACGGCAACTCCGGTCGTGCGCTGGATGCGTTACGACAGCCTCGGGCGCCTCGTGCTCAACGTGGACCCGCACACCACCGCGAACTTCACGGCCGATCTGAGCGCGGATGCGAGCGTGAGCGCCAACGGCCTCCACGCCTGGCGGTATGCCTACAATGACGCAAGTGACTTGGTGGGTACCAGCGACGCGCGCGGCTGCGGCGTCAACTACAGCTACGATGGCGCCGGTCGCCTCATCAGCGAGGACTACTCGCCGTGCGAGCCCGGACACCTGCCCTACAGCGCACCCGACCTCGCGAGCTATCAGGGCCTTGAGGTCTACTATCA